>CAWGHQ010000007.1:0-32105 GCA_963822495.1 uncultured Actinomycetota bacterium
GCCGAAGGGCCACCCATTGCGGGTGGCCCTTCGTGCTATACGACGACGGTCGGTGCGCCACGAACCGTCCACTGCCGCCCGCCGCACTGCTGCGTCCACACCACGGCAGTGGGCGCCCGCCGAGGGGCTGCTGACCTGGAACGCTCCTGGCGGAGGTGTCGCGATGACACGTACGGCGCTCGATCCGGAGAATCACCACGTCAACCGGGTGCTGCTGGTCGGTCGGGTCTCGGCGGAGCCCGAGCTGCGCTCGCTGCCCAGCGGCGACCCGCTGTGGACGGCCCGCGTGGTGGTGAGCCGGCACCCTCCCACCCAGTCAACGCGCCGCGTGGTGGACACCGTCGACTGCGCGGCCTGGACCGCTCGCGTGCAGCGTTCGGTCTCCCGCTGGCGCGCCGGCGACCTCGTCGAGGTCGAGGGCAGCCTGCGGCGCCGCTTCTACGGGCCGGCCGGTCAGAAGGCCTCCCGCGTGGAGGTCGAGGTCGGGCGAGCGCGCGTCATCCGTCGTGCCACCTCCTGAGCAGTACCCCGAGAGGCGGCTTCGGCTCGAAGGAGGTCGCCTTGGCCGGGAGCACCCGGCCGGCGCCGACCGCGTCCCACACCTGGTCCAGGGTGAGAGCCGGGAGCAGCACCGCGACCCCCTCACCCTGCCGGGCCAGCCGCACAGCGGCGTCGGCGCGGTGGTGGTGGCGCCAGGTGGCCGCCGGCAGCTGCGAGAGAGCACGGTGGACCTCCTCGACGGCCGTCTCGACCCGGCCCTCGAGCGTGACGACGCTCGCGGCCCGGGCATCGGCCAGGACGATCTGCTCGGTGAGGTGTGGTGGTGCGGGGTCGCTCGCGGGTGCGACGCGGTGCCCCCGGCTCCGCAACGCCTCCTCCAGGGCGGTCAGCGACGTGCCCCGGACCACCCGGTGGATCGGGGAGAGCTCGGGCGCCGCGTGCCCTGCGTCCACCACCATGGCCAGCACCTGACCGTCACCGGCGGGTGGCCGACGGGCGGCGAGCGCCAGGTGCGCGGCGTAGCGGTGGTGGCCGTCGGCCAGGAGCAGTCGGGAGTTGCGCACGGCGGCGCGCAGCGCACGCACCGCGGCGTCGTCGGTGACGGCCCACAGCCGGTGGCGTCGTCCTCGCGCGTCGGAGAGGTCTCGCCCTGTCGTGGTGGTGACCGCGTGGTCCAGCAGGTCGGTCAGGCTCTGACCGGTCGACGCCGCCGCAGGCCCGGTGAGGAGCAGCAAGGGAGCCGGGTCGAGCTCGAGCGCGAGCAGGTGGGCGGCCAGCCGCTCGACCCGTGCCACACCGACCGCCTCGTGCGGCAGCAGGGTGGCGGTGGCGGCCTCCTGCGCATCCACCTGGCGACCCTCCAGCGCCAGGAGGCCGACCACGCCGCGCACGACCCGGTCACCGTCGTGGTACTCGTGCACGTGCAGCGCCGCACAGGGGTCTGGGAGCAGGGCGCTGGCGTAGCCGGCGTGGGCGAGGGCCCGACCGGCCGCACCGGGGGTGCCGCCGACCAGGTGAGGCTCCAGGCGACGGGCGCGGAAGGGCGAGAACAGCAGCGGCCCGGCCAGGGCCGCCGGCACGCGCTCCGCGGCCGCCGGGGGTTCGTCGGGCACCCCCGCATCGTAGGGTGCCGGTGCGTCACGACCCGAACCCGAGGAGGCCCCGTGCTCGCTCGCAGCGACGGTCCGCTGGAGACGTGCTACGACCTGGTGATGCTCGACCTGGACGGCGTCGTCTACGTCGGCCCGGACGCCGTGCCCGGGGCGGCCGACCACCTCGCCCGGGTCCGCGCGGCCGGCACGCGCTGCGCCTTCGTCACCAACAACGCCTCGCGCCCGCCCGAGGCGGTCGCCGAGCACCTGCGCGACCTCGGGGTGGAGGCCGCCACCGAGGACGTCGTCACCTCCGCCCAAGCCGCCGCCGGCGTGCTGCGCGAGCGGCACGGCGAGGGGGCGCGGGTGCTGGTGCTCGGTGCCGCCGGCCTGTGGCAGGCGGTGCGGGAGGCCGGGCTCGAAGGCGTCGAGGTCCCGGACGGCGCGGTGCCCGAGGTTGCCGCCCTCGTCACCGGGTACGGCCCCGACATCGCCTGGCGACACGTGATGCGCGCCGCGGTCCTGGTGCGCGACGGGCTCCCCTGGGTCGCCTCGAACACCGACCTGACCATCCCGACCCCCTACGGCGCGGCGCCCGGGCACGGCGTGCTCGTCGAGATGCTCCGCCGCTTCGGCGGCCGTGACCCCGTCGTCGCCGGCAAGCCGGAGCGCCCGCTGCTGGCCGAGACGATCACCCGCGTCGGTGGACAGCGTCCCCTGATGGTGGGCGACCGGGTCGACACCGACATCGAGGGCGGGATCAACGCCGGCGTCGACACCCTGCTGGTGATGACCGGTGTCACGGGGGTCTCCGAGCTCGTCGAGGTGCCCGAGGGCTCTCGCCCCACGTTCCTCGCCGCCGACCTCGCGGGGCTCAGCGAGGCGCACGAGCCCCCGCAGCGCGACGGTGCGGGTCAGTGGTCGGCCGGCGGCTGGACCGCCACCGTCGAGGACGGACGGCTCGCCGTCACCGGCCAGGGGAGCGCCACGCACTGGTGGCAGGCGCTGGCCTGCGCGGCGTGGAGCCATCTCGACGAGCACGGCCGCCCCGCCGGCAGCGACGGGCTCGACGCGCCGCCGCCACCGGGCGGGTGAGCGCCGGTAGCCTGCGGGCATGAGCGATCAGACGGGTCCGCCCCCGACCACCGGCGTGGCGCCGGTCGACGACGCCCTCGCCGAGCTGGCGCCGACGCTCGACGGGCCGCTCGGTGAGCAGGTCGGTGCCCTCGAACGGGCGCAGGACCGGTTGCGGCGGGCCCTGGACGTCGACCTCCCGGTCACCACCGCCTCCTAGGCCCCGTGCCGCCCCGTCGTCTGCGCCTGGACGCAGAGCTCGTCCGTCGCGGCCTCGCGCGCTCGCGCGAGCACGCCGCCGAGCTGGTCGCCGACGGCCGGGTGACGGTGGCCGGGATGGTCGCCCGCAAGGCCGCGACCGGGGTGACCACCGACGCTGCCGTCGTGGTCCGCGTCGACGACGACAAGCCCGACTACGTCTCGCGAGGCGGTCACAAGCTGGCCGGCGCGCTGGCCGTGTTCGGACCCGAGGGGCTGGAGGTGACCGGTCGCCGGGTGCTCGACGCCGGCGCCTCGACCGGCGGCTTCACCGACGTGCTGCTGCGCGCCGGCGCGGCCCAGGTGCTCGCCGTCGACGTCGGGTACGGCCAGCTGGCCTGGAGCCTGCAGTCCGACGACCGCGTCGTCGTGCACGATCGCACCAACATCCGCGACCTCGGACCGGACCTGCTAGGCGGGCCGGTGGACCTCGTGGTCGGCGACCTCTCCTTCATCTCGCTCCAGCTCGTGCTCGACGCCCTGCTCGGCTGCGTCGAGGCGACCGGAGACCTCGTCCTGATGGTCAAGCCGCAGTTCGAGGTCGGCAAGGACCGGGTCGGCAAGGGAGGCGTGGTCCGTGACCCTGCATTGCGCGCCGAGACGGTGCGGTCGGTCAGCTCCCTGGCCGGCGCCCGGGGGTGGGCCACGCGGGGGGTGGCGACGAGCCCGCTGCCGGGCCCCGCCGGCAACGTGGAGTTCTTCGTGTGGCTGCACCAGGGCGGTCCCACCCTCGACGGCGACGCGGTGGGTGAGGTGGTGGCCTCCGCCGGTGCGCGGGTCGCCCCGGTGGTGTCGCCGCCGGGTGAGAGAGTGGAGCAGTGAGCGAGATCGGCACGACCCGCGCGCCATCGGCCGCCGGCGACGCCGCCCGCCGGGTCCTCGTGCTCGCCCACACCGGGCGGCCCGCCGCCCGTCAGGTCGCCTGCGAGTCCGTGACCACCCTCATCGAGCACGGCCTGGTCGTGCGTCTGCTGCGCGAGGAGGCAGCCGAGCTGGGCATCGACGCCGCCGCGGCCGGACCACCCGGCGTCGAGCTGGCCGACGCGGCCCACGACGCCAGCCGCGACTGCGAGCTGACGCTGGTGATCGGCGGCGACGGCACGATCCTGCGCGCGGCGGAGGTGACCCGGCCCCACGGCACGCCCATCCTCGGGGTGAACCTGGGCCACGTCGGCTTCCTCGCCGAGGCCGAGCCCGACGACGTCGCCTCCACCATCAAGGCCATCGTCGCGCGCGACTACACCACCGAGGACCGTCTCACCCTCGACGTCTGCGTCTACCGCGGCGGCGAGCTCGTCACCACCAGCTTCGCGGTCAACGAGGCCAGCGTCGAGAAGGCCGCCCGCCAACGGATGCTGGAGGTGGTCGTCGAGGTCGACGGACGCCCGCTCTCGCGCTGGGGGTGCGACGGCGTCGTGTGTGCGACCCCGACGGGCTCCACCGCCTACAACTTCAGCGCCGGCGGCCCGGTCGTCTGGCCGGGGGTCGAGGCCCTGCTCATGGTGCCGATCAGCGCCCACGCGCTGTTCGCCCGGCCCCTGGTGGTGGCGCCCAGCAGCGTGCTGGCCGTCGAGGTGCTCGCCCGGACCGAGGGCGCAGGGGTGCTGTGGTGCGACGGCCGGCGGGCCGTCGACCTCCCGCCGGGCGCCCGGATCGAGGTCCGGCGCGGCGCGGTGCCGATGCGGCTCGTGCGCCTGACCGACTCACCGTTCACCGACCGGCTGGTCGCCAAGTTCGACCTGCCGGTGCAGGGCTGGCGCGGGGCCGCCGAGCGGCGTGGCGCCCGCCTCGACGACGCGGTGCCGCAGGACGGCCCGGCGTGATCGAGGAGATCCGGATCACCTCGCTCGGCGTCATCGAGTCCTCCAGCCTGCCGTTGGGCCCTGGTCTGACCGTGCTCACCGGCGAGACCGGGGCCGGCAAGACGATGGTCGTCACGGCACTCGGCCTGCTGCTCGGCGGACGGGCCGACACCGGCGCCGTCCGCTCGGGGGCCCGCCAGGCCCGCGTCGAGGGCGTCGTCCACGCCCCCGCGCGATCGAGCTTCGCGGCAGCAGTCGACGACGCCGGTGGCGAGGTGGAGGACGACCGCGTGGTCCTGGCCCGCAACGTCTCCGTCGAGGGCCGCTCGCGAGCCTTCGTCGGCGGCGCCACCGTGCCGGTCGCGGTGCTCGCCGCCCTGGCCGAGCCTCTCGTGGCCGTGCACGGCCAGTCCGACCAGCACCGCCTGCTCCAGACCCGCACCCAGCGGGAGGCGCTCGACCGCTTCGCCGGCCCGGAGGTCCACCGCCTGGCCCGCGAGCACGCCGCGGGCTGGGCCGAGCTGGCGGCGCTCGAGCACGAGCTGGCCCGCACCGTCGCCTCGGCCCGCGAGCGGGCCCGGGAGGCCGACCTGCTGCGGTTCGGGCTCGGCGAGGTCGAGGCGGTCTCGCCCGAGCCGGGCGAGGAGACGGTGCTGGCGGCCGAGGAGTCCCGCCTGGGGTACGCCGACACCCTCCGGGCGGCCGCCGAGCACGCCCGCGAGGCGCTCTCCAGCGAGGCCGGGGGGCCGGACGCCCTCGCGACCACGTCGGCCGCCCGGGGCCTGCTCGACGGCGTCCGCGACCACGACGCCGAGGCCGGCGAGCTGGCCGACCGCCTCGGGGAGGTCACCTACCTGCTCTCCGACGTGGCCGCCGACGTCGCCTCCTACGCCAGCCGGATCGACACCGACCCCGCCCGTCTGGCGGCCGTCTCGGAGCGGCGCGCCGCGTTGACCATGCTCACGCGCAAGTACGGCGCCTCGACCGAGGAGGTGCTGGACTGGGCCGAGGAGGCCTCGCGCAGGCTGCTCGAGCTCGACGGCACCGACGAGCGCATCGAGTCCCTACGCACCGACCGCGACGTCCTGCGCGCCCGGCTCGGCGCCGGCGCCAGTGCGCTGTCGGCGGCTCGCTCGGAGGCGGCGACGCGCCTGGAGCGCATCGTGACCGAGGAGCTGACCCAGCTGGCGATGCCCCACGCGCGAGTGGTGGTGCGCCTGAGCCAGACCGAGGTCGCTCCCGAGGACGCGGCGGGACTGCCGGTCGGTGACCGGTTCCTGCGCGCCGGACCGCACGGCGTCGACGACGTCGAGCTGCTCCTGGGCGCCAACACCGGCTCGGAGGCCCGGCCGCTGAACAAGGGCGCCTCCGGCGGCGAGCTGTCCCGCGTCATGCTGG
Organism: uncultured Actinomycetota bacterium; assembly: GCA_963822495.1. Taxonomy (GTDB): domain Bacteria; phylum Actinomycetota; class Actinomycetes; order Propionibacteriales; family Nocardioidaceae; genus Nocardioides. The sequence continues at coordinate 6,125 of CAWGHQ010000007.1, forward strand.
CCCTCGAGGTCGCCCTGGCCGGCACCAGTCCCGTCCCGACCTTCGTCTTCGACGAGGTCGACGCCGGTGTGGGGGGAGCAGCGGCCGTCGAGATCGGACGCCGGCTGGCGATGCTGGCCCGCTCGGCGCAGGTCCTGGTCGTGACCCACCTGCCCCAGGTCGCGGCGTACGCCGACCGGCACGTGGTGGTCGAGAAGTCCAGCGACGGCACCGTCACCAGCTCGGGGCTGACCCTGCTCGACGAGTCCGGCCGCGAGCGCGAGCTCTCGCGGATGCTGGCCGGGCTGGCCGACTCCGCGACCGCGATGGCCCACGCCCGCGAGCTGCTGGAGGTCGCCGGACCCTCGCGCGCGCTCGCCGGCTGAGGCAGGACCGCGCGGCGCTGGTGGACTCGTGGCGCACCTGGGATAGGGTCGAATCCCGTGAAGGTCCACGGAGCGGAACCCACCAAGCACGTGTTCGTCACCGGCGGGGTCGCGTCCTCGCTCGGCAAGGGGCTCACCGCCTCCAGCCTCGGTCGGCTGCTGCGCTCGCGCGGCCTGCGGGTGACGATGCAGAAGCTCGACCCGTACCTCAACGTCGATCCCGGGACGATGAACCCGTTCCAGCACGGCGAGGTGTTCGTGACCAACGACGGGGCCGAGACCGACCTCGACATCGGTCACTACGAGCGGTTCCTCGACACCGACCTCGGCCAGATCGCGAACGTGACCACGGGCCAGGTCTACTCCAGCGTCATCGCCAAGGAGCGCCGCGGCGACTACCTCGGCGACACCGTCCAGGTGATCCCGCACATCACCAACGAGATCAAGGAACGGATCCTCGCGATGGGCGGCCACGCCCCCGAGGGCGAGCGGCCCGCGGAGCCCGTGGACGTGGTGATCACCGAGATCGGGGGCACGGTCGGCGACATCGAGTCGCTGCCGTTCCTCGAGGCCGCGCGCCAGGTGCGCCACGACATCGGCCGCGAGAACTGCTTCTTCCTGCACGTCTCGCTGGTGCCGTTCATCGGGCCGTCGGGTGAGCTGAAGACCAAGCCGACCCAGCACTCGGTGGCCGCGCTGCGCCAGGTCGGCATCCAGCCGGACGCCGTGGTCTGCCGCGCCGACCGCGAGATCCCCGAGTCGATCAAGAACAAGATCTCGCTGATGTGCGACGTCGACCAGGACGCCGTCGTGTGCGCCGCGGACGCCCCGTCGATCTACGACATCCCCAAGGTCCTGCACCGAGAGGGGCTCGACGCCTACCTCGTACGCCGGCTCGACCTGCCCTTCCGCGACGTCGACTGGACGCTGTGGGACGACCTGCTGCGGCGCGTCCACCACCCCAAGGAGGAGGTGACGATCGCGCTCGTCGGCAAGTACGTCGACCTGCCCGACGCCTACCTCTCCGTCGCCGAGGCGCTGCGGGCCGGAGGGTTCGCCCACGAGGCCAAGGTCCAGCTGCGCTGGGTGCCCTCCGACGACTGCGAGACCGCCGCCGGCGCGGCCCGGCACCTCCAGGACGTCGACGGCATCTGCGTGCCGGGCGGCTTCGGGATCCGCGGCATCGAGGGCAAGGTCGGGGCGCTGCACTACGCCCGCACCCACGGCATCCCCACCCTGGGCCTGTGCCTGGGCCTGCAGTGCATGGTCATCGAGTACGCCCGTTCGGTGGCCGGGCTGGAGAAGGCCGCGTCGACCGAGTTCGACCCCGACTGCCCCGAGCCGGTGATCGCGACCATGGAGCAGCAGAAGTCCTACGTCGAGGGGCGCGGCGACCTCGGCGGCACCATGCGGCTGGGCCTCTACCCGGCCGAGCTGCAGGCCGGCTCGGTGGTGCGCGGCGCCTACGGCGTAGGCCGCGTCGAGGAGCGCCACCGCCACCGCTACGAGGTCAACAACGACTACCGCGACCAGCTCGAGGAGGCCGGTCTGGTGTTCTCGGGGGTCAACCCCGACCTCGGCCTCGTCGAGTTCGTCGAGCTGCCCCACGACGTGCACCCCTACTACGTCGCCACGCAGGCCCACCCCGAGCTGCGCTCGCGTCCGACGCGCCCGCACCCGCTCTTCGTGGGGCTGGTCGGCGCCGCGATCGAGCGGCAGCGCGAGCTGCGCTTCCCGATCGACGAGTCGGGCCTGCGCGGCGACGCCGAGAAGGACCGGGTGCCGAGCGGTGGGTGAGCCGGACGGCACGCCGCTGGAGGACCGGCCGGCGCAGTGGCCGGTGGAGTCGACCCGCGACCTGCACCGCGACTACTGGGTGATGGCGCTGCGCGAGGACCGCATCAGTCGTCCGGGCCACCCCGAGGAGGAGCCCTTCCGCCGCCTGGTCCTCGAGCACCCGGGCGCCGTCATCATCCTCGCGGTGGACGACGCCGAGCGGGTCCTGTGCCTGTGGCAGTACCGCCACGCCGCCGGCCGCCGGTTCGTCGAGCTGCCGGCCGGGCTCATCGACGGCGACGTGGACGAGACCCCCGAGCAGGTCGCCCGCCGCGAGCTGCGCGAGGAGGCCGGCCTGGAGGCCACCAGCTGGACCCGGCTGACGACCACCTGGTCCTCGCCGGGCATCTCCGAGGAGGTGATGCACCACTTCCTGGCCCGTGGCATCACCGACGTCGGGCGCGGCGACTTCGAGCCGCTGCACGAGGAGGCCGAGATGGAGGTGGGCTGGGTCCCCTTCGCCGACCTGCTCACGGCGGTCCTCGACGGGCGGGTCGGTGACGGACCGCTCGTGGTGGCGGTCCTCGCCGCGCACGCCCGGGGCCTCGCGGGGGTGGTCGGCGGATCGGAGTAGTGTCCGCCTCGGTCATCGCTGGGTGACCGACGTCGCGGACGGACCCCCGTCCGCGCGCTCGATCAGGGAGGATCGAAGGATGAAGGTCGGCGTCCCCACGGAGGTCAAGAACCACGAGTACCGCGTGGCCATCACCCCCATCGGCGTGCACGAGCTCGCCACCCACGGTCACGAGGTCGTCGTCCAGCAGGGCGCTGGGCTCGGGTCCTCGATCAGCGACGAGGAGTACGTCGCCGCCGGCGCGCGGATCGTCGCCGACGCCGACGAGGTGTGGGGCGGCGCCGAGACCGTGCTGAAGGTCAAGGAGCCGGTCGCGGAGGAGTACCACCGGCTGCGGGAGGACCTGACGCTGTTCACCTTCCTGCACCTGGCTGCCGACCAGGCGCTGACCGAGGAGCTGGTGAACCGCAAGGTCACCGGCATCGCCTACGAGACCGTCCAGCTGCCCTCGGGCGGGCTGCCCCTGCTCTACCCGATGTCGGAGGTCGCCGGCTGCCTGGCGCCGCAGGTCGGCGCGCACGCGATGCTCAAGGCCCAGGGTGGACGCGGGGTCCTGATGGGCGGCGTGGGCGGGGTGGCCAACGCGAAGGTCGTCGTCATCGGCGCCGGCGTCTCGGGGCAGAACGCCGCCAACATCGCCCTCGGCATGGGCGCCGACGTCACGCTGCTCGACACCGACCTCGACAAGCTGCGGATGTCGTTCTGGCGCTACGGCAACCGGGTCCACGGCCTCGCCTCGTCCGCGCTGACGATCCAGCAGCAGGTCCAGGAGGCCGACCTGGTGGTCGGGGCCGTGCTCATCCCGGGCGCCAAGGCGCCGACGCTGGTCAGCAACGAGCTGGTCTCGCAGATGAAGCCGGGCTCGGTGCTCGTCGACATCGCCGTCGACCAGGGCGGCTGCTTCGAGGACACCCGGGCCACCACCCACGCCGACCCGACGTTCATGGTGCACGACTCGGTCTTCTACTGCGTGGCCAACATGCCCGGCGCCGTGCCGCGGACCTCCACCTACGCCCTGACCAACGCCACGCTGCCCTACGTCGTGGCGCTGGCGCGCAAGGGCTGGCGGCAGGCGCTGCGCGACGACCACAGCCTGGCCCTGGGCCTGAACACCTACGCCGGCGACCTGACCAACGGTCCCGTCGGCGAGGCGGTCGGCCTTCCGAGCGTCGCCCTCGACGACGCCCTTGCCTGAGGGGTCGTGACCACGGCCACCGCCGGTGCTGCCCCGCTGCCGCGTGCGGTGCGGACCTACCTGGACCACCTCGGGGTCGAGAAGGGCCTGGCGGCCAACACGCTGTCCTCCTACCGTCGCGACCTGAGGCGCTACCTCGCGCACCTCGACGCCTGCGGCGTCGAGGACCTCGACGCGGTGCGGGAGGAGACGGTGACGGCGTTCCTGGTGAGCCTGCGCGAGGGCGACGCCGACCACCCCCCGCTCGGGGCGGCCTCCGCCGCGCGCACCGTCGTCGCGGTGCGGGGCTTCCACAAGTTCGCGGTGCGCGACGGGTTGGCGACCTCCGACCCGGCCGCCGCCGTCAAGCCGCCGACGCCGGCCCGGCGGCTGCCCAAGGCGCTGCCGCTCTCGGACGTCGAGGCGATCCTGGAGGCGGCCGGCGCTGACGGCACCCCCCGCGCCCTGCGCGACCGGGCGCTGCTCGAGGTGCTCTACGGCACGGGCGCCCGGATCTCGGAGGCGGTCGGGCTCGACGTCGACGACGTGCACGACGTGCTCGACGCCGCGCCGGGCCAGGGCGCGGTCCTGCTGCGCGGCAAGGGCGGCAAGGAGCGGATGGTGCCGGTGGGCGCCTACGCCCGGGAGGCGGTCTCGGCCTACCTGGTCCGCGGCCGTCCGGCGCTGGTCGGCGGCACTCGTGGCGACGCCGGCGCTGTTCCTGAACTCGCGAGGCGGACGCCTCTCGCGCCAGTCGGCGTGGACGGTGCTGGTCTCGGCCGGGGAGCGCGCCGGGGTCACCCGCGACGTCTCGCCGCACACCTTGCGCCACTCCTTCGCCACCCACCTGCTCGACGGCGGGGCCGACGTCCGGGTCGTCCAGGAGCTGCTCGGCCACGCCTCGGTGACCACCACGCAGGTCTACACCCTGGTCACGGTGGACAATCTGCGCGAGGTCTTCGCCACCGCCCACCCGCGGGCGCGCGGGTGAGCGACGCCGACGCCGTCTACGCGCAGGTCGTCGACTGGGCCGCCGGGCGCGGCCTCGAGCTCTACCCCCACCAGGAGGAGGCGCTCATCGAGCTGCTCTCCGGCAGCAACGTCGTGCTGGCCACCCCGACGGGGTCCGGCAAGTCGCTGGTGGCCGTGGGAGCGCTGATGGCGGCGCTCGCCGAGGGCAAGGTCGGCTTCTACACCGCCCCGATCAAGGCCCTGGTCAGCGAGAAGTTCTTCGAGCTGTGCGCGATCTTCGGCGCCGACGACGTCGGCCTGCTGACCGGCGACGCCGCCGTGAACGCCGATGCCCCGGTGATCTGCTGCACCGCGGAGGTGCTGGCCAACATCGCGCTGCGGGAGGGGTCCGGTGCCGACGTCGGCCTGGTCGTGATGGACGAGTTCCACTTCTACGCCGAGCCCGACCGGGGGTGGGCCTGGCAGGTGCCGCTGCTCGAGCTGCCGGCCGCCCAGGTGCTGCTGATGTCGGCCACGCTGGGCGACGTGACCGGCCTCGCCGCCGACCTCGAGCGGCGCAGCGGTCGGCCCACGGCCGTCGTCGCCGACGCCGAGCGACCCGTCCCGCTGACGTTCACCTGGGCCCTCACCCCGCTCGCGGAGACCCTGGAGGAGCTCGTCGCGACCCACCAGGCGCCGGTCTACGTCGTCCACTTCACCCAGGCCGCGGCCGTGGAGCAGGCGACCTCGCTGGTCACCGCGCCGTGGTTGACCAACCGCTCCGAGGAGGCCGCGGCGCGTGCCGAGCAGCGCGCGGAGCGGCTGGCCGGGTTCCGCTTCGGTGCCGGCTTCGGCAAGGTGCTCTCCAAGCTGCTGCGCAAGGGGGTGGGGGTCCACCACGCCGGCATGCTGCCGCGGTACCGCCGCCTGGTCGAGCAGCTGGCCCAGGCCGGGCTGCTCACCGTCATCTGCGGCACCGACACCCTCGGGGTCGGCATCAACGTCCCGATCCGGACGGTGCTGTTCACCGGCCTGGCCAAGTACGACGGCCGTCGCCAGCGCACGCTGCGCACCCGCGAGTTCCTGCAGATCGCCGGACGCGCCGGACGGGCCGGCTTCGACAGCGCCGGCTCGGTCGTGGTCCAGGCCCCCGAGCACGTCATCGAGAACGAGAAGGCCAAGGCCAAGTCGGCCGCCAAGAACGCGGCGATGAGCGTCGAGAAGCAGGCCAAGCGCAAGAGCAAGCCGCAGCTGCGCAAGCCGCCCGACGGGACCGTGGTGTGGACCGAGCAGACCTTCGAGAAGCTCGTCGCCGGGGTCCCCGAGACGCTGGTGTCGCGGATGAAGGTCGACAACGCGGTGCTGGTCAACGTCCTGGCTCGGGAGGAGGACGCGTTCCCGGTGCTGCGCCGGCTGCTCACCGACAACCACGAGGACGCCCGCTCCCGCCTTCGCCTGGCGCGGCGGGCGCTGCGGCTGGCGCGCAGCCTGCTGGCCTCGGGCACGATGACCCGGCTCGACGCGCCCGACGAGTTCGGACGCCGCTACGTGCTGACCGTCGACCTCCCCGCCGACTTCGCACTCAACCAGCCGCTGGCGCACTTCGCCCTGGCCGCCTTCGACGTGCTCGACCCCGAGAGCGAGCAGTACACCCTCGACATCCTCTCCGTCGCCGAGGCCGTCCTGGAGACGCCGCGTCAGGTCCTCTTCGCCCAGCAGAACGTGGCGCGCGGCGAGGCTGTGGCCGAGATGAAGGCCGACGGGCTCGAGTACGACGAGCGGATGGCGCTGCTGGACGCGGTCACCTGGCCGCGACCGCTCGCCGAGCTGCTCGAGGCCACCTACGAGATCTACCGCGAGTCGCACCCGTGGCTGCGGGAGGACGCGCTGGAACCCTGCTCGGTGGTGCGCGACATGTACGAGCAGGGGATGAGCTTCACCGACTTCGTGAGCCGCTACCAGCTCGCGCGCTCGGAGGGGCTGGTGCTGCGGTACCTCACCGACGCCTACCGCTTCCTGCGCCAGACGGTGCCCGAGGCGCACCGCACGCCGCAGCTGGAGGAGCTCGAGGAGTGGCTCGGGGAGACCGTGCGCCAGACGGACTCCTCCCTGCTCGACGAGTGGGAGGCGATGACCGACCCGGACGCCCTCGCGCGCACGGTCACCGACGGGTCCGGTACGCGCCCGCCGCGGCCGCTATCGCAGCAGGGTCGGGCCTTCGAGGTCATGGTGCGCAACGCCCTGTGGAGCCGGGTGGAGGCCGTGGGCCGCGACGACCTCGACGCGCTGATGCGCCTCGAGCGGGCCGCGGCCGACCGCCTCGACCCACCGCGTGAGGTCGTCATGACCCGATCGCGGTGGGACGAGGGTCTCGAGGCCTACTTCGCCGAGCACGGCCAGGTGCTGCGGGACGCGGACGCCCGCGGCCCGGACCTGCTGCGCGTCGTCGAGGACGTCGGCGAGCCGGTCGGCGCGCCGCCGGAGACCACCGCCCGGTTGTGGCGGGTCACCCAGACCCTCCACGACCCCCTCGGCGACCACGACTGGGTGATCGAGGCCACAGCGGACCTCGACGCCACCGACGACCTCGGCGAGCTCGTCCTCGCCACCACTGCCCTGCGCCGCCTCTGACTCTCGAGGGACTGTCGGGTGATCGAGAAGCAAGCTCAGCCCCGACGGTGGTTGACGAGCGAGCGCAGCGAGCGCCTCGAAACCCCGCAGCCGGCGCTGGGCCGCCGCGTCCGGGCGGCATCCGCAGTTTCACCGGTTCACCGGTGAAACTGCCGCTTCTGCACCGCTGCATCACCGCAGAAGCGCTCGGATCGGTGCAGAACTTCACGGCGCTGCAGGCGCCACGGCGGTCTCGAGACCGGGTGAGGCGTCCGCGGACCGGTCACCAGGCCTCGAGCAACCCAGCGACCACACCCGAGCCGCGCGGTGATGCGGGAGAGCCGACACAGGCGCCACTTGAGTCATCCCTAGTCTCAGGGCCAGTAAGCCTTCGTATCAGACGTCACGCGCTAGCGCGTCCTCCCCACCTCGACCCCCGGGTCGGGGTCGGTCAGGCGTCGGCGAGGAAGGGGTAGTCGGTGTAGCCCTCGGCGCCGCCACCGTAGAAGGTGTCGGGGTCGGGCTCGTTGAGGGCCGCGCCGGTCCGCCAGCGCTCGGCGAGGTCGGGGTTGGCGAGGTACTCGCGGCCGACGGCGACGAGGTCGCCGTGACCGGCCTCGAGGATCTCCTCGACGTCGGAGAGCTGGGTGACGCTCGCGAAGCCGGAGTTGAGGACGGTCGGTCCGCCGAAGGTCTTGCGCAGGTCGGTGACGAGGTCGCCGGCCGGGTCGCCCAGGATGGAGAGGTAGGCCAGCCCGAGGTCGGCGATGCCCTCGACGAGGGTCTCGTAGGCCACGCGCGTCTCGTGCTCGTCCTCCTCCAGGCACCCCTGGATGTTGTGGGACGGCGAGATCCGGATGCCGACCTTGTCGGCGCCGATGGCCTCCGCGACGGCGCGGGTCACCTCGACGGTGAGGCGGGCGCGGGCCTCGGGGGAGCCGCCGTAGGCGTCCGTGCGCTGGTTGGCGCTCGGCGCCAGGAACTGGTGGAGGAGGTAGCCGTTGGCGGCGTGGACCTCGACCCCGTCCAGCCCGGCCGCGACGGCGTTGCGGGCAGCGGTGACAAAGCCCTCGATGACGTCGGGGATCTCGTCGGTCTCGAGCGCACGAGGCACGACGTGCTCGAAGCGACCCTCGGCGGTGACCATCTCGCCCGGCGCCTGCAGCGCGCTCGGGGCGATCGACTCGAGGCCGGCCTTGTTGTCGGGGTGGGCGATGCGGCCCGCGTGCATCAGCTGGACCACGATCCGGCCGCCGCCGGCGTGCACGGCCTCGCCCACGCGACGCCAGCCCTCGACCTGCTCGGCGCTGTGGATGCCGGGGGTGTTCAGGTAGCCCTGACCGACCGCGGTCGGCTGGGTGCCCTCGCTGATGATGAGTCCGGCACCGGCGCGCTGGCCGTAGTAGGTGACCGCGAGGTCGCTCGGCACCATGCCCTCGCCCGCGCGGTTGCGGGTCAGGGGAGCCATGACGAAGGACTGGGGGAGGGTCCACTGACCGACCTGGACGGACTCGAACGCACGCGACACGGAAGGTGCCTTTCCTCGGGGGCTGGGGTTGCTGCGGTGGGTGAACGCATGCCGGCCGGTCGACGATTCCCCCCGAACGGGTGGGTAACGTTCCTCACATGAGCGACATCGACGTCCGCCATCAGCCGGACGACCACCGGTGGGTGGCCCTCGACGGCAGCGAGCAGGCGGGTCTGACGACCTACGAGCGGCGGGGGGACGTGCTGGTCTTCGTCCATACCGAGGTCGACGACCGGTGGGAGGGTCGCGGCGTCGGCTCCACCCTGGTGCGCGGTGCCCTCGACGACGTCCGCCGCGACGGCCTGCAGGTCGTGGCCCAGTGCCCGTTCGTGGCGAGCTGGATCGAGCACCACCCCGACTACGCCGACCTCCTCGCCGCCGAGGACTGAACCCGGCGTCCACCACAGCGTCCATCACCGGCGCGCCTGCGCAATGTCGCCGTGTCGACTTTTATGCTCAGGGTGTCGGCCCCGCCGGGGACGACGGACCAGGCGGACGAGCACGACAGGGGTGCGGCAGATGAGCGACGGACGATCCTTCCCGGGTGGTGGGTGGCAGTCAGGGGCCGCGGCCGGCTCGATGCCTCCGCTGATGCGTCCCCCCACCCCGCCGAGCCCCGACGCGACCGCCGACACCACCACCGGCGCACCCGCCGAGCCGCTGCCCTTCAAGCGACGCTCCGCCCCGCAGGCGGCGACGACGGAGCCCGAGCTGGGCCCCACGGGGCGCCCCATGCCCCACCTGCCCGAGCCGCCCCCGGTCGACGAGAACGCCCGGGCGCGGGTGATCTCCATGTGCAACCAGAAGGGCGGGGTCGGCAAGACCACCACCACGATCAACCTCGGCGCGTCCCTCGCCGAGCACGGTCGCAAGGTGCTGCTGGTCGACTTCGACCCGCAGGGCTCGCTCTCGGTGGGCCTGGGCCTGAACCCCCACGAGATGGACCTGACCATCTACAACCTGCTCATGCAGAGCGACGTCGCCCTCGACGAGGTCGTCGTGCCCTCCGGGGTGCCCGGCATGGACCTGCTGCCCTCCAACATCGACCTCGCCGCCGCCGAGGTGCAGCTGGTCCACGAGGTCGGCCGCGAGCAGACCCTCCAGCGGGTGCTCGCCCCGGCGCTCGAGGAGTACGACATCGTCCTCATCGACTGCCAGCCCTCGCTCGGACTGCTCACCGTCAACGCCCTGACCGCCTCCGACGGCGTCATCGTGCCCCTGGAGTGCGAGTACTTCGCCCTGCGGGGCGTGGCCCTGCTCAAGACGACCATCGACAAGGTCAAGGAGCGGCTCAACCCCAAGCTCACCATCGACGGCGTGCTCGGCACGATGTACGACGGTCGCACCCTGCACGGCCGCGAGGTCCTCGAGCGCCTCGTCCAGGCGTGGGGGGACACCGTCTTCCACACGGTCATCCGGCGCACCGTCAAGTTCTCCGACTCGACCGTCGCCGGCGAGCCGATCACCGCCTACGCCAGCTCCTCGGGCGGCGCCCAGGCCTACCGTCAGCTGGCCAAGGAGGTGCTGGCCCGATGCCCAGGCGCGTGAGCCTGCCCTCGGCCGAGGACCTGTTCCGTCGCACCGAGCACGGCCAGGACGCCGAGCAGGGCTCGGCGAGCGCCGGCCGGCTGAGGCCCGCCGTCCGTGTCGTCCCCGACCCGGCCGACCCGGCCGACCCGGCTGACGAGCGGGACGGCCACGACGCCGGGCACAGCAGCACTACCGACGACCGCGGCAAGCACGTCGCCGAGCCGGCTCCCGAGGCCGGTCAACGGCGTCCCAGCGGACGGGTCCGACACGACGAGAAGATGACCGTCTACGTCACCGCCGAGGAGCTGATCGAGGTCGAGCAGACCCGCCTCACGCTGCGCGCGCGCCACGGCCTGGCCGTGGACCGCGGACGCCTGGTGCGCGAGGCGGTGGCGATCGTGCTGGCCGACTACGACGCCGAGGGCGCCGACAGTGCGCTCGTCGGCCGGCTGAGCGGGGGATGAGCCAGCAGCCGGACCGCTCCACGCCGGCACCCGCCTTCGCGGTCCGGCTCGACAACTTCGAGGGACCCTTCGACCTCCTGCTGAGCCTCATCTCCAAGCACAGGCTCGACATCACCGAGGTCTCCCTGTCCCGGGTCACCGACGAGTTCATCGCCCACGTCAAGGCCGGCGGCCCGGTCTGGGACCTCGAACAGACGACGTCGTTCCTGCTGGTGGCCTCCACGCTGCTCGACCTCAAGGCCGCCCGGCTGCTGCCGCAGGGCGACGTCGAGGACGAGGAGGACCTCGCGCTGCTCGAGGCGCGCGACCTGCTCTTCGCCCGGCTGCTGCAGTACCGGGCCTTCAAGCAGGTCGCGGACATGCTCGAGCAGCGGCTCAGCGGCGAGGCCCGTCGTCACCCCCGCGCGGTGAGCCTGGAGGAGCGCTACGCGACGCTGCTGCCCGAGGTCCTCATCGGGATCGGCCTCGACCAGTTCGCCGCCCTCGCCGCCCGGGCGCTGGCGCCCAAGCCGGTCGTCGAGATCTCGCTGGAGCACATCCACCAGGCCAACGTCAGCGTGCGCGAGCAGGCCGCGATCGTCGCGGACCGTCTGCGTCGCGCCGGCGTGATGACCTTCCGCAGCCTGTGCGGGGACTCCCCGGACACGCTCACCACGGTGGCCCGCTTCCTGTCCCTGCTCGAGCTCTTCCGCGAGGGCGTCGTGGCCTTCGAGCAGGCCGCGGCCCTCGGCGAGCTGAGCGTTCGGTGGACCGCCGCCGCCGACGACGAGGCCGCCGGGTTCGAGATCGACGAGTTCGAAGGCGTGCCGGCGCCCGCCCCGGTCGCGGTCGGGACGCACCCGGCCGAGGAGGATGGCCCCCATGAGTGAGCACACCCCCGTTGTCGAGCCGGTGCTCGACGTGCCCGTCGCAGCCCTGCGACCCAGCCTGGAGGCGGTGCTGATGGTGGCCGACCAGCCTCTCGACGAGCAGGTCCTGGCCGCCGCGGTCGGTCACGGCGTCGACGACGTCGTGCGCGCGCTGGCGGCCCTGGCGCGCGAGTACGACGAGCAGGAACGCGGCTTCGAGCTGCGCAACGTCGCCGGTGGCTGGCGCTACTACACCCGCGACACCTATGCAGCGGTGGTGGAGGGCTTCGTCCTCGAGGGGCAGCAGGCGCGCCTGACCAGGGCCGCGCTCGAGACGCTCGCGGTCGTGGCCTACAGCCAGCCGGTCTCGCGGGCCCGGGTCTCGGCGGTGCGCGGCGTCAACGTCGACGGCGTCATGCGCACCCTCATCACCCGCGGCCTGGTCGAGGAGGCCGGACCGGACGGCGAGTCCGGCGCGGTCCTGTTCCGCACGACCAGCTACTTCCTGGAGCGCATCGGCGTCACCGGGCTCGACGACCTGCCCGAGCTCGCGCCGTTCCTGCCCGACCTCGCCGACATGGAGGACGAGCTCGCCGGGCTGGCCGGGCCCTCCGGCGCCTCGGCCCAGCAGGTCGAGCCCCAGCCGGTCGAGCCCCAGCCGGTCGAGCCCCAGCCGATCGAGCCCCAGCCGGCCCTGCCGGAGGGCCAGCCGTGAGCCAGATCGCCACCGACGACGACGGCCTGGTCCGGCTGCAGAGGCTGCTGGCCATGTCGGGGGTGGCCTCGCGACGCAAGTGCGAGGAGCTGATGCTCGCCGGTGAGGTGGTCGTCGACGGCGAGGTCGTCACCCGGCTGGGCACCAAGGTCGACCCCACGACCGCCGTCATCCGGGTCTCGGGCCAACGGCTCCCGCCGATCTCGCCGCACGTCTACCTCGTGCTGAACAAGCCCACCGGGGTCGTCTCGACCATGTCGGACCCCCAGGGCCGCCGCACGATCACCGACCTCGTCGCCGACCGGCCCGAGCGACTCTTCCACGTCGGGCGCCTCGACACCGACACCTCGGGCCTGCTGCTGCTGACCAACGACGGCGACTTCGCGCAGCGGATGGCCCACCCCTCCCACGAGGTCGACAAGACCTACGTCGCCGAGGTGGAGGGCGAGGTCCACCGCCGCACCGTGCGCGAGCTGCTGGCCGGCGTCACCCTCGACGACGGCCCGGTGACGGTCTCGGCGGCGCGCGTCGTCGGCGGCGACCCGCGCCGTGAGCACCAGGGCAAGTCGATCGTCGAGCTGACCATCCACGAGGGCCGCAACCGGATCGTGCGACGGCTGCTCGAGCACGTGGGCCACCCCGTGCGGAAGCTGACCCGCACCACGATCGGCCCGGTCTCGCTGGGTCGCCTCGGGCCGGGGGAGCTGCGTGAGCTCACCCTCGACGAGCTCGGCGTGCTCCTGGACCGGGCAGAGCTCTGAGCCCGCCGGAGGAGGTCGCAGACGCTGACCCGACCGAGGCGCCCGAGACGACCGAGGACGAGCGCTGGATCGTCATCGACGGTCGACGCTGGCGGCGTCAGGACCCCTCGCTGCCCGACGACGTCGCCGCCCGCCTGCGCTCGCACCTGGGGCGCGGCCGGGGCGGGGTGGGCGCGGCGAAGAAGCGGGACGACGACGCGGCCGTGGCGGCGGCCCGCGAGCGGGTCGGCCTGGCCAAGCACGGGCTGGGGGAGCGCGGCACCGCCTGGTGGGAGCAGGACGCCACCGAGCGCCGCGAGCGCTGGGAGTCGGCGCTGGCCGCTCTGGACGCCCTCGACGACTGACCGGGGCCGAGCAGGGCTGGGACCGGCCGCCCCACAGCGTCGCCCGCTCGCTAGCCTGTGCGGGTCAGCGCACGGCGAGCGGAGGAGCAGGACGTGTCGGTCAGGGCGGTGCGGGGGGCGACCCAGCTCGAGCGGGACGACCGCGACCACATGCTGGAGCGCGTCGCCGAGATGGTGACCGATGCGATGGAGGCCAACGGGCTCGAGGTCGACGACTTCATCTCGGTCATCTTCACCGCCACCTCCGACCTCGTCTCGGAGTTCCCGGCCTACGCCGCACGGCGGCTCGGCTTCGGCGACGTGCCGCTGATCTGCGCCCGCGAGCTGGAGATCGATCGGTCCATGCCGCGGGTGGTGCGGATGATGGCGCACGTCGAGACCGACCTGCCCCGCGCCGAGATCACCCACAGCTACCTCCACGGCGCGGCCCTGCTGCGCAGCGACCTGACCCGGGTGCGCTCGGTCCCCGATGCCTGACGGGACCCGGCTGGTCGGGCCGGTCCTGGTCGTCGGCACGGGGCTGCTGGGCACCTCCATCGGCCTCGCCTGCCGCCGCGCCGGCGTCGAGGTGCTGCTCTCCGACGTGGCGCCCCAGCACGTGCGGACCGCCTCGGGCCTGGGCGCCGGACGCGCCCTGGCGCCGGGCGACCGTCCGGCCCTCGTGGTGGTGGCCGTGCCGCCCGACCACCTCGGCGCGAGCATCGCGGCCGCCCTCGAGGCCCACCCCGACGCCGTCGTGACCGACGTGGGCAGCATCAAGTCCGCCCCGCTCGCCGCGGTCGCCGACCACCCCGGCCTGGGCCGCTACGTCGGCAGCCACCCGATGGCCGGCAGCGAGCGCTCCGGCCCGCTGGCGGCCACCTCGGCCCTCTTCGACGGCCGGCCCTGGGCAGTCGCCGCCCACCCGGCCAGCCAGCCCGCGGCCGTGGCCGCGGTGGAGGCCCTGGCCGTGGCCTGCGGCGCCGTCCCGGTGCGGCTCACGCCGCAGGAGCACGACCGGGCCGTCGCGCGCACCTCCCACGTGCCGCACCTGCTGGCCTCCCTGGCCGCCGCGCGCCTCGTCGGCGGACCGCCCGACCACCTCGCGCTGAGCGGTCAGGGCGTCCGCGACGTGACCCGGGTCGCCGGCGGCGACCCGGCGCTGTACGGCCAGATCGTCACCGCCAACGCCACCGCCGTCCTGACGCTGCTGGCCGAGGTGCGCGAGGACCTCGATCAGGTGATCGGGGCGATCGGGGCCGCCGACCGGCTGGCCCTGGTGGCGCTGCTGGAGGGCGGCGTGCGCGGCACCGAGGCCATCCCCGGCAAGCACGGCGGCCCCGCGCGCCCCACCCGGACGGTCTACGTCTCGGTGCCCGACCACCCCGGCGAGCTCGCCCGGCTCTTCGCCGACGCCGGCGAGAGCGGCGTCAACATCGAGGACGTCCGCATCGACCACGACCCCGGCCGGCCGGTCGGCCTGGTCGAGCTGGTGGTGGAGGAGTCGCGCGCCGAGCACCTGCTGGGCTCCCTGGAGGCGAGGAACTGGGCGACCCACCGGTAGGCTGGCCCCCCGTGAGCACCGCCCCCCGCCCCGCATCGTCCAGCCTGGTCCTGGCGGTCGACGGCACGTCCGGATCGGGCAAGTCGAGCACCTGCCGCGAGGTCGCTGCCCGCCTCGGTCTGCGCTACCTCGACACCGGGGCCCAGTTCCGCGCGATGACGTGGTGGATGCTCCGGGCCGGCGTCGACGTCCACGACGCCACAGCGGTGGCGCGACGCTGCGACGAGCCGCGCATCGAGTCCGGCACCGACCCCGCCTCCCCGACGATCGCGGTCGACGGCGAGGACGTCTCCCGGGCCGTCCGCACCCCCGAGGTCACCGCCGCGGTGTCGCCGGTCAGCACGGTCGCCCAGGTCCGGGAGCGCTTGCTCACGCTGCAGCGCGCCATCATCGGCGAGGGCGGCATCGTCGTCGAGGGCCGCGACATCGGCTCGGTCGTCTGGCCCCAGGCCGACGTCAAGCTCTACCTGACCGCCGACCCGGCCGCCCGGGCCTCGCGCCGGGCCGCGGAGGAGGGTGGCAGCGACCTGTCGGCCACCGAGCAGGTCCTGCGCGAGCGGGACCGCATCGACTCCGGCCGCGCGAGCGCCCCGCTCGTGCAGGCCGACGGCGCGGTGCACCTCGACACCACGACCTACGCGCTGGCCGAGGTGGTCGACCTCGTGGTCGGCCTGGTCCCCCAGGGCACCCCGTGACCGGCCACGACGCCCAGGCCGCCACCGGCCGAACCCTTCCCGGGCCGATGCCCGCCGGGAAGCACGAACCCGAGCCGGGCGGCGGAGTGACGGAGCAGACGGCATGAGCGAGAGCGAGCCTCCCCGCGAGGACATCGAGGCAGCAGACAGCGAAGCACAGTGACCCGGACGACGGGCCCCTGCCGATCCTGGCCGTGGTCGGACGCCCCAACGTGGGCAAGTCCACCCTGGTCAACCGCATCCTGGGCCGCCGGGAGGCGGTCGTCGAGGACGTCCCCGGGGTGACCCGGGACCGGGTCTCCTACGACGCCGACTGGAGCGGTCGCTCCTTCACGCTGGTCGACACGGGCGGCTGGAACCCCGACGCACGGGGCCTGGCCCAGCGCATCGCCGGCCAGGCCGAGATCGCGGTCGGGCTGGCGGACGCGGTGATGTTCGTCGTGGACGCCACCGTGGGCATCACCGACGCAGACGAGGCCGTGGTCAAGGTGCTGCGCGCCTCGGGCAAGCCGGTGGTCCTGGCCGCCAACAAGGTCGACGACCAGCGCGCCGAGAACGAGGCCCACGGGCTGTGGAACCTCGGCCTCGGCGAGCCGCACGTGGTCTCCGCGCTGCACGGACGCGGGTCGGGCGACCTGCTCGACGCGATCCTCGCCGCCCTGCCGGAGCCGCCGCCCCAGCGCGAGCGCGGCTACGGCGGCCCGCGCCGGATCGCCATCGTCGGCAAGCCCAACGTCGGGAAGTCCTCGCTGCTGAACAAGCTGGCCGGCTCCGAGCGGGTCGTCGTCGACGACGTCGCCGGGACCACGGTCGACCCGGTCGACGAGATGGTCGAGCTGGGCGGGCGCACGTGGCGCTTCATCGACACCGCCGGCATCCGCAAGCGGGTCCGCGAGGCCTCGGGCCACGAGTACTACGCCTCCCTGCGCACCAGCACCGCCATCGACCGGGCCGAGGTGGCCGTGCTGGTCATCGACGGCGGGCAGCCGCTGACCGAGCAGGACCTGCGGATCCTCCAGACGGTGCGCGAGGCCGGGCGCGCCCTGGTGATCGCCTTCAACAAGTGGGACCTCGTCGACGAGGAGCGCCGCTACTTCCTGACCCGCGAGATCGAGCGCGACCTGGTGCAGGTGCAGTGGGCGCCGCGGATCAACGTCACCGCCCGCACCGGCTGGCACGTCGACCGGCTGGTCCCGGCCCTGGACAAGGCGCTCGAGGGCTGGGAGACGCGGGTGACGACCGGTGCGCTGAACGGTTTCCTGGGTCGCCTGGTCGCCGAGCACCCGCACCCCGTGCGCAGCGGCAAGCAGCCCAAGATCCTCTTCGCCACCCAGGCCAGCTCGGCGCCGCCGACGTTCGTGCTCTTCACCAGCGGTCGCCTGGACGCCGGCTACGAGCGGTTCGTGGAGCGTAGGCTGCGCGAGGACTTCGGCTTCGTCGGGACCCCGATCATCCTCCAGCAGCGGGTCCGGGAGAAGCGCAGGCGCTGACCTGCACCGCTTGACTGGTTCGAACATCTGTTCGATCATCAGGGGGTGTCCGCACCCGTCGTCCTCGACCCCTCGCGCTCGGTCCTCGACCAGCTGCGCGAGCGGGTCACGGCGCTCGAGGGCGGTCCCGCCCGGGTACCGGTGCCGACCCACGACGCGATCGCCTCGCTGGTCGGACTGCGCGCGGGCGGCAGCTACGCCGTCGACTCCGCCTCCCTGGCCCTGGCCCTGGCCGCGGGGGCGTCCCGGGCGGGGGAGTGGGTCGGGTTCGCCGGCTGCCCCGACTTCGGCGCCGAGGCTGCGGTGGCCCTCGGGCTCGACCTCGACCGTACGGTGCTGGTGCCCGAGCCCGGCGAGCACTGGCTCGAGGTCACCGCGGCGCTGGTCGACGTGCTGCGCGTCGTGGTGCTGCGGCCCCCGCTCACGGTCGACGCCCGCTCGGCGGGGGTGATCGACGCGCGGCTGCGGACCCGCTCGGCCGCGCTCGTGGTCTGGGGGGAGTGGCCCCGCAGCGAGGCACGGCTGTGGCTGGAGCAGGCCCGCTGGGCCGGCCCCGAGCACGGGCACGGCCGGTTGAGCAGGCGGCGGGCCACCCTGACCGTGCGGCGCGGCACCGCGCCACCGACGCGGGCCGACGTGTGGTTCCCCGGTGAGCGGTCGGCCCTCGAGCTGGTCGAGCCACGCGCGGCGGCTCCGGTGCGGGTGCTCTCCGGATGAGGGTGCTGGTCGTGTGGTGCCCGGACTGGCCGGTGGTCGCGGCGCTGAGCGAGGCCGAGCGGGCCACGACCGTGCCGGCCGCCGTGCTGGCGGCGGGGGTCGTCGAGGTCTGCAACGGTCCGGCCCGGGCCTCGGCGGTGCGACGCGGTCAGCGGCGTCGCGACGCCCAGGCGCGCTGCCCCGAGCTGGTGCTGCTCCCGGCCAACCCCGACCGCGACGTGCGCACCTTCGAGCCGGTGCTCGCCGCGGTCGAGTCGCTGCGCCCGGGCGTCTCCCCGATCCGCCCCGGGTTGCTGGCCGTGCGCGCTCCCGGACGCTACTTCGGCGGCGAGGAGCACGCCGCCGCCGTGCTGGCCGAGTGCCTGGTCGGGCTCGGCGTCTGGGACTGCCGGGTCGGGGTGGCCGACGACCTCTGGACCGCCGAGCAGGCCGCCCGGGCCGCGCCGGTGCAGGGCTGCCACGTCGTCGAGGAGGGTGGCTCGGCTGCGTTCCTGCGACGCCTGCCGGTCGGCGTCCTGAGCGGCGACGGGCCGCAGGGCCGCGAGACGGTGAGCCTGCTGCGCCGGCTCGGGCTGAGCACCCTCGGCGACCTCGCCGACCTGCCCGGCGACTCCGTCTCGCACCGCTTCGGCCGGTACGGCGGCGAGGTGTGGTCCCGGGTGCGCGGCGAGGACCGCTCGCTCGTCGCGGCCCGCACCCCGCCCCCCGAGCTGGCCGCCGAGGTCGCCTTCGAGCCCCCGCTGGACTCCGTGGAGGCCATCTGCTTCAGCGTGCGCACCACCGCCGAGCGCTTCGTGGGCGCCCTGGCCGAGCGTCAGCTGGTGGCGACGGCCGTGCGGGTGGAGGCCGAGCAGGACGGCGTGGTCACCTCGACCCGGGCCTGGCTCCACCCCCGTCACTTCTCCTCGCGCGACCTCGTCGACCGGGTGCACTGGCAGCTGCAGGCCGCCGAGTCGAGCGGCCTGCGCTCGGTGCGCGACGCCGGCGCGGTGACGGCCCCGGTCGAGCGGGTGCGGTTCGTGCCCGAGACGGTGGAGCCGGCGTCCGCGCACGCCGAGGGACTGTGGGGCGGCAGCGTCGACGACCAGGTCGAGCGCGGCGTGGCGCGGGTGCAGGCGATGATCGGCTTCGACGCCGTCCGGCGTCCGGTGCGCCAGGGCGGGCGGTCCCCGGCCTCCCGGCAGGCCACGGTGGCCTGGGGTGAGCGGGCCGTGGGCCTGCGACCCGTGGACCGCCCCTGGCCCGGGCGGGTCCCCGGCCCACCGCCGGCCCGGGTCTTCCTCGACCCCCTGGACGCCGAGGTGGTCGACGAGCGGGGGCACACCGTCGCGGTGACCGACCGGGGGGCGGTGAGCGCCGAGCCGGTCCGGTTCCGGCTGTCCGCTCCAGGGGGTGCGGGGGCACCTGGCGCACCGGGCTGGCAGCCGGTCTCGGCCTGGGCCGGTCCGTGGCCGGTCGACGAGTCCTGGTGGGTCGGCGCCGCCGACGACGACCGCTCCGGGCCGTGCGCCCGGTTCCAGGTCGTCGGGGTCGACGGGCGGGCGTGGCTGCTGGTCTGCGGGGCCGAGGGCTGGCTGGCTGAGGCGGCCTACGACTGATGGGTGGTGACTGATGGGCTGGAACAACCCCGCCGTCCCGTGGCGGGAGCTGGAGCGGCGGCTCTCCGCGCGCCCCGGCGCGGAGGACGCGCCGATCTCGCGGCGCAAGCAGGGTCGGCCGAGCATCACCCCGATCGCGCGACCGCGTCAGGTCACGCCCTACGCCGAGCTGCACTGCCACAGCCACTACAGCTTCCTCGACGGCGCCAGCTCGCCGACGCAGCTGGTCGAGGAGGCCGTTCGCCGGGGGCTGCACGCGTTGGCGCTGACCGACCACGACGGGTTCCACGGGGCGCCGCTGTTCGCCGAGGCGGCCGCGGTGCACGGCCTGCGCACCGTCTACGGCGCCGAGCTGTCGCTGGGTCTCGACGCCGCTCAGAACGGGGTGCCCGACCCGCACGGCAGTCACCTGCTCCTCCTGGCTCGCGGGGTCGAGGGCTACCACCGGCTGGCGGCCGCGATGACCGAGGCTCACCTGCGGGGGGAGACGAAGGGCCACCCGGTCCACGACCTCGACGACCTCGCCGAGCGCGGGCGCGGCCACTGGGTGGTGCTGACCGGCTGCCGCAAGGGCACGGTGCGTCAGGCGCTGGCCACCGGGGGAGTCCGGGCGGCCGCGGACGCCCTCGACGACCTGACGCAGCGCTTCGGGCTCGAGCACGTCGTCGTCGAGCTGCCGGCGACCGGCCGGCCGGGCGACGACGAGACCGCCGACGCGCTCGCGGCGCTGGCCCGGGACCACGGCCTGGCGGTCGTCGCCACCGGCAACGTCCACCACGCGACCCCGGAGGGTCGGCGCCTGGCCGCGGCGATGGCCTCGGTGCGGGCCAGGCGCAGCCTGGCCGAGATGGACGGGTGGCTCGACCTGTCCGGCTCGGCGCACCTGCGCGACGGCGACGAGGTCGCCCGGGCCATGGTGCGCCACCCGGAGGCCGTGGCCACCTCGGTCGCCCTGGCCGACGAGCTCGCCTTCGACCTGCGCGCGGCCTCGCCGCGCCTGCCCAAGCACCGCATCCCCCCGGGCCACACCCCCGACTCGTGGCTGCGGACGGCGGTCGAGCGGGGCTTCGCCGAGCGCTACGCCCACACCCCGCACGCCGACGAGGCCCGGGAACGGGTCGAGCACGAGCTGCGGGTGATCGCGGAGAAGGACTTCGCCGGCTACTTCGTCATCGTCCACGACATCGTCGACTTCGCCCGCTCGCGAGGCATCCTGTGCCAGGGCCGTGGGTCGGCGGCCAGCTCGGCGGTCTGCTACGCCCTGGGCATCACGGCCGTCGACGCCGTCTTCTTCCGGCTGCCCTTCGAGCGGTTCATCTCCCGCCACCGCGACGAGGAGCCCGACATCGACGTCGACTTCGACTCCGACCGCCGCGAGGAGGTCATCCAGTGGGTCTATGAGACCTACGGCCGGCACAACGCCGCCCAGGTCGCCAATGTCATCACCTACCGCCCGCGGATGGCGGTCCGCGACGCCGCGAAGGCGCTGGGTCACTCCACGGGTCAGCAGGACGCCTGGTCCAAGCAGATCGACGGCTGGGCGAGCGTGGTCGAGGCCGCCGACCTCACTGCGGGGGAGGGCCACCAGATCCCCGCGCCCGTGGTCGCCCTGGCCGAGGAGCTGCTCGGCGCCCCCCGCCACCTCGGCATCCACTCCGGGGGGATGGTGCTCACCGAGCGCCCGATCGGTGAGGTGTGCCCGATCGAGCGGGCCTCGATGAAGGACCGCACGGTGCTCCAGTGGGACAAGGACGCCTGCGAGACGATGGGGCTGGTCAAGTTCGACCTGCTCGGGCTGGGCATGCTCGGCGCGCTCGACCACATGATGCGCCTGGCCCACGAGCACCTCGGCGAGGCTTGGACGCTGGCCACCATGCCCAAGGAGGAGCCCGCGGTCTACGACATGCTCTGCCGTGCCGACTCCATCGGGGTCTTCCAGGTGGAGAGCCGGGCCCAGATCGGCACGCTGCCCCGGCTGCGGCCGCGCGAGTTCTACGACCTGGCCATCGACATCGCGCTGATCCGGCCCGGCCCGATCCAGGGCGGCGCCGTGCACCCCTACATCCGCCGGGCGACCGGTCGCGAGCCGGTGACCTACGACCACCCCGAGCTGGTGCCGGTCCTCGAGCGCACCAAGGGCGTCCCGCTGTTCCAGGAGCAGCTGATGGCGATGGCGGTGGCCCTGGGGGACTGCACCCGCGACGACGCCGACCTGCTGCGCCGCGCGATGGGCTCCAAGCGCGGGGTGGAGCGCATCGAGAGCATCAAGGCGAAGCTCTTCTCCGGGATGCAGCGCCGCGGCCTGGTCGGGGAGCGGGCCGACGCGATCTACGGCCAGATCCTCTCCTTCGCCAACTTCGGCTTCGCGGAGTCCCACGCGCTCAGCTTCGCGCTGCTGGTCTACGCCTCGTCCTGGTTCAAGCTGCACTACCCGGCGGCCTTCCTGGCCGGACTCCTGCGCAGCCAGCCGATGGGCTTCTACTCGCCGCAGTCGCTGGTCGGCGACGCCCGCCGCCACGGCGTCGAGGTGCTGCGACCCGACCTGGTCACCTCGGCGGTGCAGGCGGGGCTCGAGGTCTCAACCACGGCGCGGGGCAGCGGCGCGACCGGGCTCGACGCGTGCCTCCAGGCGTCCTTCCCGCGTCAGGAGTGGCGTGGCGACGCCCCCGACCCGACCCTGACCCACCGCCGCGACGGCCGGCTCTCGGTCCGCCTCGGGCTGGACTCCGTGCGCGGCATCGGCGCGGACGTCGCCGAGCGGGTCGTCGCGGCCCGCGAGGAGGCTCCGTTCACCGACATGGTCGACCTGTCCCGCCGGGCAGCCCTGACCCCCACCCAGCTCGAGGCCCTTGCCACCGCGGGTGCCTTCGACTCCTTCGGCCTCGAGCGTCGACAGGCGCTCTGGAGCGCCGGCTTCGCCGAGAGCGCCGACCACGTGGCCGGCGCCACCCCGGCCCCGGCCGCGCCGGCGCTGCCGGGCATGGGCGAGGTGGAGATCACCCTGGCCGACCTGTGGGCCACCGGTGTCTCGCCCGACAAGCACCCCGTCGAGCACCTCCGTGCCGAGCTCACCCGCGCCGGCATCGCCGGCATCGGCGACCTCGCCCGGATGGAGTCGGGCCGCCGGGTGCACGTCGGGGGCCTGATCACCCACCGCCAGCGCCCGGGCACCGCCGGCGGGGTCACCTTCCTCAACCTCGAGGACGAGTCCGGCATGCTCAACGTCGTCTGCTCGATCGGGGTGATGCGCGCCCACCGCCAGGCTGCCCGCCACCGGGTCGCGGTGGTCGTACGCGGGATCCTGGAGAACCGGGAGGGCGTGATCAACCTGATCGCCGACCGTGTCGTCGCGCTCGACACCGTGGTGCCGGGTGCTGGTCAGGCTCTCCAGGCCCGGCAGTCCTCGCGTGACTTCCGGTGAGGCCGGGGTGACGTCAGACCCACCGCCATCGCCGGAGCGGGGGTCAGACGAACGGCCGGCTTCTAGCCGGCGTGTGACCGGCCGCGTGCATCTCGTTCCAGGTTCGCACCCCCTGACGACGAAAGCCCGCTCCTGCGATAAGGTTCCCACGCCTTGAAGACGTCGTCACCGAGGCTTCGGGCTGTGGCGCAGCTTGGTAGCGCACTTGACTGGGGGTCAAGGGGTCGCAGGTTCAAATCCTGTCAGCCCGACCGAAAAACCGCCTCTGACCTGCGGAAACGCAGATCAGAGGCAGTTCTGGTTTTGAACCCGAGGATCCTATTCCGCACTTATTCCGCAAGTATTCGTGGACGGTGATCGACTCAGTCGTCCGCAGTCCGGGCCAGCTCTTCGAGTACGTGCGCGACGTCTGCCGCGATCTCCGGCTTGGAGATGTAGAACTCGCGGGTGATGGCGGGGGAGGAGTGGCCGAGCTGTTGGGAGGCGGTCTCGGCGTTGACCCGCTCCGAGATCAGGGTCGCCACCGTCTTGCGGAAGGTGTGCGGAGTGACCCACTCGAGGCCGGTGTCTTTGCGGATCTGCCGCCAACGGCGCTCAACGTTGTTGACCTGCTGCCAGGTGCCATTGCGGGTCGGGAACACCGCGTCGATCGGGTTCTCTCGCCCTGCCGACCGGCGGCGCCTGAGCACTGCCATGGCGAAGTCCGGCAGCACGACCGTCCTCACGCTCGAGTCCGACTTCGGGCTGGCCTTTCGATAGGTGCCCTTTCCAGGCTCGGTCTTGACTGTTCCGGTGATGGTGAGGTTCGGACGGTCGGCATCGAGTGCGACGTCGACCCATCGCAGGGCAAGAATCTCGCCGATCCGCGCTCCAGTTGCCAGCATCAGATCGACGATGTCGGTCATGTCGCTGGACGCCTTGGGTCCGGGCCGCTGCTTCGCCGTCCACGCGCGAAGCGCCTCGCGCACCGTGTTCAGGTCTTCAAGGGTGAGTGACCGGGTCTCGGACTTCTCCCGATGGATGCGTGACGTTTGCTGGACCGGATTCACGGCGAGCGCGTCGTGGCGGACCGCCATCCCCAGCATCGCGCTCATCACCACCTTGGTCTTCCGCTGACGACTCGTACTCGTCGCCCTGAGCCGGACGAGGAACAGGTCGAGTCGACTTGTCGTCAGCTCGCGTAGCCGGACGCCACCCAGCTCAGGGATGACCACCTTGTCGAGCACACGCTCGTACTCGTTAATCGTCGTCGATTCGATCCGGTCCTCGTCGCGCAGATACTGCAGCCAGAGCACCGCAAGCTTCGCGATGGTGGTGTCGGCGGTGATCGCCTGCTGCGTTGGGGTTGCCCGGTCGACGAGCTTCTCGCGTAGCGCCCGCTCTGCGGCCGCGGCGGTAGTTCCAGTGGCGGTGACCTCTCGGGTCACGCCGTCCTTGTCCCGGATTCGAGTGTGCGCTCGGTAGACACCCTCGCGAACCTGCATTGTTCGGATCGTCCCCCAAGTGCCCAGCGATGTCGGTGGGCGTCCGCGTCCCATGTCGCCCACCCCCTTCAGCGGGGCCGGCTGGCACGGGACAACGAGACTCCGTCTGTTGCTCGCTGCTCGGGCATGGCAGAGATGTCGTCGAAGGTCTCCACGTGCTCGGCTACCCAGGCGTCCAGGTCAGAGCGGCGGTAGCGCAGGCACCCGCCCAGCTTCACGGCTCGCGGCCCGAAGCCCGCTCGCCGAGTCCGCCAGGTGTACAGCGTCGCCTTCGGGATCGACAGGTACGTCGCTGCCTGGTCGATGGTGAGGATGCCGCCCTCGGTGTTGGTGTCGATGGTCGTGCTCATCATGTGCTCCTTCGTCGTGACGAGGACAGGCTTGCCCTCGTGACTAAAGGTGTGCACCGGTAACCGGCTCGCCTGTGGAGAACCTCGGCGCAAGCGACGCCATGGAGACTTAGCGCCTGACTGCTCGGCCCGCGACGACCACCTTGCGGACGAGGGATCGCGGTTGACCAGCCGTGATCGGACTTGCTGTGGTTTGACGTCGTAGCCAGAGGGCAACGGTTCAAATCCCACCTGCATCTCGGCGACTGCCCGCGCTGTTTGCGCTCCTCGCGACGGCATGCTCCTGAAGGCCGACGCCACGCCTTCCGATCGTCCGCCGGGTCGGCTGCGGCAGCCCCTTCGCGCTGAGCGCTGTCTTCAAGCGCGAGTTCGGTCACAGCCCGAGGGACTACCGCGCGTATGGGGTGCCCGCGGCGATGCACCGTGCCCGGCCATCGTTCAGGGCTACCAAGTCCTCACAGCGCCGGACCGAAGGCGACGGTAATCGTAGGATGGCGCACGGCCACGCATTGGAGATGATCGACGTGTCGCAACGTGGGAATGCAGAAGCTAGTCGGGACGATCCGGTCCGCGCCGCCGCGCTCGAACTGGATCAGGCTGAACGGACCTGTGTCGCAATCCCGCGGCTTTCCAATCGACTGTCAGGGCTGACGAAGGAACAGGCGTGGAGCATTGCGGCCGCGCGAGATGGTCTGCGTACAGAGCGGGGCGAATTCCGTACGGGTTACAAGCTCGGTTGGACGTCCGAGGCAATGCGTCGAGCCCTGGGGATCGACGAGCCCAATTTCGGCACGCTTTGGGGGTACATGCGCGTGGACGGCGGAATCCTCGACCTGCGGCGGCTCATCCATCCCAAGGCCGAGCCGGAGTTTGCGTTCCTGGCCGACACGAGGCTGGAGGGAAAAGGTGTCACCGCTCTCGACGTCGTGAGTGCGGGGCGTTGGGCGGTCGCTCTAGAAGTCGTCGATCCCCGCTGGACCAGC
>CAWGHQ010000008.1:0-438746 GCA_963822495.1 uncultured Actinomycetota bacterium
GCCGCCGGAACCGCTCGGGCAGCCCTTGGCCGACCACCGAGGCGGCCGAGCGAGTCCCGTAAGGGATCGGCTCGCGGAGCGTGCCAGTAGCCGATGGGTCATCGGCTCGCCTCGGCGCTGCCCTTCGGTCAGAAGGACGTGCAGGTGCAGAAAAAACGCGGGTCTCGGCGCAGAGGGCCCTCATCGATGAGAACCGCTGCCTGCGCCGGTCAGTCCTCCTACGCCAACCACGAGGAGCCCGTTCCATGTCTCGGTATGTCATCTTCTTCAACCAACAGTGGGTAGGTGACCACTCGGACGAGTGGTTCGAGAGCCGCGGGCCGTTGGCGAACGCCGTTGTCGAGGACATCAAGGCAGCCGGGGCCTTCGTCGCGGCCGGCGGGCTGGTCGAGGACGACGCTCAGGCAGCCCACGCAGATGCGACCAGCGGCGCACTCGTCCTCGGCGAGGGCCCCTACGCGCCGCGGGAGCAGCGGGTGGGCGGACTCACGATCATCGACGTTGCTGATGAGACCGCTGCTCGGCAGTGGGCGGGCCGCATCGCCGAGGCATGCGGGTGGCCGCAGGAGGTCCGGCTGCTCCTGTAGGCGGCCCATCTCACCTCAACAGCTCGACTCGGCGCGGATCGGCTCGCGGAGAGACCCCGGGTGCGGGATCCCTCTGCGCGCGTCCCGCGCGACTATCCAGTTGCGGTCCACGGAGAGCGTCTAGTCGTAGATGACCGCGAGGCCACGCTGCTCGAGGTCGGCAAGGCCGTCTCGCATAGCCTGCAATCGGTCGGCCGAATGCCCGACCCAGTTCGCAATCTCGCCAACCACTCTAACGGGCTCTCTCGTGCGGTAGGAAAGAGTCGGATTGCCCGCGAACTTCTTGTCCGTCACGTTGGGATCGTCCTCAAGAGCGCCGAGCGGTTCGACGATGTAGATCCGACTACGTCCCTGGCCGACCGCCAGTTCAGCACCCCATGTCGCGGCGTCCAAGGTCTCCGTCACGTAGACGTGGTTCGCCGTTCGGCCCACGCCGAAGTTCGAGAGACGTCCGGGCACCAACAGGTCGCCCACCGTGAGGTCAGCTTTCGTCCCGTGCAACAGCACCCCCGACTCGTAGATCTCGAACGGCTTCGGCTCACGTCCTTCAACCATCACCACTCCACACTTCCCCTCAGCTGCGTCCACGGGCGAGAACTGTGACCCATAACGGGGGCCTTGCCGCAAGCCCCCATCCGCGCTATACCTTGGACGTGGCAGGGAGCGCGCTCCCTGCCATTGCCATCTGTAGGAGCCACCCCCCACGCAAACGCGGGCCATTGTTTTCGGTCCGCCGCTCCAGGTGCATCGGCTGCTCTGGCCCCGAGTACGTAGAAGGACCGGCGACCCCCCAGCCCATGGTGGGGCCCGTCCGCAAGGGATCGGCTCGCGGAGCGTGCCAGTGACCGATCGGCTCGCGGAGCGTGCCAGTAGCCGATCCCGCGCTAACACGCTCCGCGGGCCGAGCGACAGCCGGAAGGACCGGCACAACCCTTCCTCTCGCGCACGCCCGAAGAGATCCTGAGCGAGGCCAGACAGTCCGACAGCTCGAACCCGCGCCACCGCGTCAAGTCGCTCTGAGCGCGCTGATGACGATGAGGGTTCCGCTCACGGCGAGGGTCCCCAGGATCAGCATCCGCGCCCGTTCGGGCGGGAGCCGGGTGAACACGAGGTCGCCCAGCCGCCAGCCCAGCCATAGCGCGGGAGCGCCGACCGCGACGAGTGTGACGCTGGTGGCGGTGAACTCACCGAGTGCGGCGAACCCGCCTACTACGACGACTGATTGAAGTGTGAACGTGGGCTGCAGGGTGGCGCGGAACACTGTCGGGGGAAGTCCTGCTGCCTGGAGAGCGAGCACGAGCGGTGGCCCGTTCATGCCCGTCGTGCTCAACATGACGCCGCTGACCGTCCCGGCGACGACCTGCGTCGGTCGTCCGCCCGGGAGCCGAACCCGCATGGCCAACAGTGCGGTGAACAAGAGCACCGTGACCCCGATGGTGAGGCCCAGCGTCTCCACTGGCAGCGACGCGAAGACCACCAGGCCCAGTGGGATCCCCACCACAGCGCCGGCAATGATTCCAGCGATCGGACGCCAGTTGACTGCCGCGCGGTCCTCGAACCAGCCGAGGCTGGTGATCAGCAGACCCAGCGTCGTGCAAGCGACCACGGCCGTGCGGGGATCCGTCAGCAACGTGAGCAGCGGAACTGCCACGAGCACGAAGCCGAAACCCGTGATTGCCTGGCCGGCCGCCGCCAGCAGGACGGCGACGAAGGTCAGGGCCAACATCTCCGCCACAGCAGTGCTCCTTTGGTCCGGTGAGCCCATGACACCTGCCCAGGACCACCTCACGGTGGTCGGTCCTCTGAACACGGCTCGTCGTGAGTTCGCGAGCAAGGTAGCCATGCTCGCTGCTACCAAGACCACATTCGCGGGTCCCCATGAACGAAAGTGAGACCGGCAAACGGGGCTGACTGACGATACCCACCACGTGCGTGGACTGGAACGATCCCGCCGCGTTGACCAGCTTCGGCGAGCGGGAACCCACGGAGCCTTGGACCTGGGCCGGACCCGCCCGGACCGTCACGGGTCGAGAGTGGGGTGGCTGCATCGAGGTGACCCAGCAGATTCTCCTTACCGGGATGGTCGAGGAGCGTGCCGGAACGATCGGAGTGCGGGCACCCGTCAACTTGAACCCGACCGCCAAGGAACTCCCCCGTGACGTGGTCTCTGCAAGTCGTCAATTAGAGCCTCTACCACCGCATCTGCCGCGCGCCCCGACGCCTCTCTGCTCGCTCTTACCTCGGCCTGATGAGTGAACACTGCCTCGCCCACGAGGACGAGCCCCTTCAGTTGGTTGCTTTGTCGAGCGACCTCGAGCTGTAGCTGCAGGTCTACAGCTTCTTGCAAAAGGGAGAAACGCTCTCGGCAATCGTGCGCGCCCAGCAGCAGTAGGCGGCGCTCGTACTGCCTAGCGCTCTGCAACGTCTTCCAGAGGGTATCTGCGTTGTTCGATAGGTCGAGGTGGCTACCAATCCAGTCAACGATCTCTTCATAGAGAATCCAACGCTTCTCGCGCAGCCAGTGCTCGGTTTCTCGTCGGGTATGGAGGCGGGCACCCAGGTATGCGCCGAGAGCGACACCCAGCAATGGGACTGTGTAAGGCAGCAGATCGGCGCCAGTTGCCCCCGTCACAAGCGACTCCATCGGTTCCACCGGTCCCATCCAGCGCAGTGCCAATAGGCGATGTACAGCCCGCCTGCGCGGGCGGTCCCTTCTGATCGTGCCGCAGCCCCTCGAGCATCACAAGGCTTGTCCTGTCGGCGCCAGAAGGTCTATCCCGGAAGCGTGTAGGGGTCTGCTGCACGGAAAGGTGGTTTTGACCGTCCCGGTAGCCGAACCCCAAGCGGTCCCTCCCGGGTCAACGGCCGTGCTGGGCGCCGCGCGTTCCGGAAGACCCGTCCGGAGGACCGTCCGGGACAGGGAGGCTATGCGGGGCCAGTTCCCCCGTGCAGTGTTGCGAGCCCGAGAAGGTGCGCGAGTGGATCAGCACGATCGACGGCGATTACCCGGGGAAGCGCCCGGACGCCGTTGCTTGACCAGCCACCACCGGCGGATCAATCGCCTAGCCAGACGCTTCAGCGAACCAGGCTTCTGTTCGCGATCCTTGCGCGCGAGTTGATCGCTTGACGACCAGTGACGAGTCCGCGAACTGCACCCGCTCGAACAGCTCATCAGCCTTCGAAACTGAGCGGCACGCATGCTACGAAGTTCGGTAGAACCACCAGCTCGGCCCGTCCCCCAGGGGCGGGCCGAGCGTCATTTCGACGCTAGTTGACGAGCAGTGACGAGGCCCCGAGGGGAGGTACGTGGCGATGCACGGCGGCGTGAAGTTCTACCGCGGCTCAGCCGCAGCCGCGCGCACCTACGTCGAGGCCGACCGGTCGCGCGTCGACGACTACTACCTCGCCGAGGGCACCGGCGTCGCCACCAGGTACGTCGCCGGGGCCGGTTCCGTGCGCGTCGCCGGCACGCTCGACGGTGACGGCTACGAGCAGTGGGTCGCCGGCTACGACGTCGAGACCGGTCGCCCGAAAGGGCGGCTGCGCACCGGCGAGCACGGGCTGCGCTTCGTCGAGGTCGTGGTCAACGGACCCAAGACGTGGTCGCTCGCGGCGTTGCTCCACCCGGCCGTCGCCGACGCCTACGACTCCGCCCAGGAACGCGCCGCCCAGGAGATCATCGGCTGGGTCGCCGAGCACGCCACGACCCGCATCGGTCCGCGTGGCCGCCAGGTGCAGGTGCCCGTCGACCAGGTCGAGGCCGCGGTCGTGCGGCACTACACCTCACGCGCCGGCGACCCGCACCGTCACCTGCACCTCCAGCTCAACGCGCGCGTGCTCGCCGGTGGCCGGTGGCGCGGACTTCACTCGGTCGGCATCGTCGACTCCATCGAGGCCATCAACGGCATCGGGCACGCCGCTGTCATGTGCGACCCCGAGCTGCGCAAGACGCTCGCCGCCCACGGCTACACGCTCGACCCCGCCAGCGGCGAGGTCCGCGAGCTCGCGCCGTACGCCGGCGCGTTCAGCGCCCGCGCGGCACAGATCGGACGCAACGTCGACCGCTACGAAGCCCAGTGGCGCCGCGAGCACCCTGACCAGCAGCCGGGGCCCCAGCTGCGCCGCAGCTGGGACCGACGCGCGTGGGCCCACGCCCGACCCGACAAGGTCGTCCCTCAGAGCGGCGAGCAGCTCGAGGCGCGGTGGGTCGACGAGCTGCGCGACCTCGGGTTCGCCGCGCCGCCGAAGCCGGCCCCGTTGCACCCGGCGGCCATCGCACGGATCAACCGCGACGCCGTCACCCAGGTCGTCGTCTCCCGGCTCGGCGCCCGGCGCTCGAGCTGGAACGCCGCCGACGTCCGCGGCGAGGTCGAGCGCGTCATCGCCTCGGTCGACGTCGTGACCGATCCAGCCGTACGCCGTGAGCTCGCCGAGGACCTCACCGCCCGGACCGTCGCCACCTGCCGACCGCTGCTCGACCGCGCCGACGTACCCGAGCATGTTCGCGCGCTCACCTCCCGCACCGTGCTCGAGGTCGAGGCCGACCTCGTCGACCGCCTCGCCGCACGTGGCCTGAGGCCCGGGCGAGCCGCCACCGTCGGAGAGGTCGTCGCCGGCATCCGGCTCGACGACACCCAACGTCGGGTCGCCGCCGCGCTGGCCGGCACCGCTCGGCTCACCGTCGTCGAGGGAGCCGCCGGCGCCGGCAAGACCACCACGCTCCGCGCGGCGCGTGAGCTCATCGAGATGCGGCACCGCCTTGTCGTGGTCACCCCGACCCTCAAGGCCGCACAGGTCGCCGCCGACCAGCTCGCCACGTCGGCGTTCTCGGCCGCCTGGCTGGCCCACCAGCACGGGTTCCGCTGGGACGACGACGGCTTCTGGTCCCGCGACGACTCCGGGCGGTCCGCACCCGACCGACTCGCCCGCCTCATCCCGGGCGACCTGCTGCTCGTCGACGAGGCCGGCATGCTCGACCAGGACACCGCCCGCGCTCTCCTCACGATCGCCGACGAAGCCGGCGCCCGCGTCGCGCTCGTCGGCGACCGTCATCAGCTCCCTGCCGTCGGGCGCGGCGGCGTCCTCGACCACGCCAGCCGGTGGGCGGCCGAGGACGACCGGCTGACGCTCGAGGCCGTGCACCGGTTCGCCGACCCCGCCTACGCCGAGCTCACCCTCCAGATGCGCACCGGCCAGCGGGCCGACGAGGTCTTCGACGCCCTCCTCCAGCGCGGCGCAATCGTCATCCACCCCACCGACGTCGAACGCCTCGCTGCCGTCACCGACCTCGCCGCTGCATCACCGGGCGACCTCGTCGTCGCCGACACCCGCGAGCAGGTCGCCGACCTCAACGCAGCCGTCCGCGACCGGCGCGTCACCGCCGGCACCGTCGAGACCGGCGATCACCTCACCACCAGCTCCGGGGCCCGGATCGCCGTCGGCGACCGCGTCAGCACCCGCCGCAACGACCGCGACCTCGACGTCGCCAACCGCGACCAGTGGACCGTCACCGGCATCACGGAGCACGGCCACCTCGACATCGAGGGCCGCCGCGGCCGCCGTACCCTCCACGCGGCGTACGCCGAGGCCCACGTCGAGCTCTGCTACGCCACCACCGTCCACGGCGCCCAGGGTGAGACCGTCGACCGCGCGCACTTCCTCCTCAGCGAGACCACCGGCGCCGCCTCTGCCTACGTCGCCATGACCCGCGGCCGCCACCACAACACCGCCCACCTCGTCGCCGAGTCCGTCGACGACGCCCGCGCCCAGTGGGTCGACACGTTCGGCCGAGACCGAGCCGACCTCGGACCCGCTCACGCCCGGGAGGCCGCACTCGAGGCGATCGACCGTTACGGACCGAGTCTTATGCCGTCCGAGCGCACCGACCGACCGGACCGACCCCGCCGTCCCGTCGAGGTCCCGTTCACCCCGTCGAGCCGGCCCTCACGCGGCCCTGGCAGATGACGACCACTACCGAGCGGTGACGAACTGCCGCGCAATTGATCGCCGGACACCTCACCGCCGTCCTAGGTGACCAACCGGACCCGAAGAGGTCCGTCGTCAGTGATCGCCAGGAGCCCCCTCACCGCCTCAGGTGAGAGCCCCCACGCGCCGACCCGGAGAGGACACCTCATGACCCCCACCCAGCGAGACGGCGACAGCCCGACCGACGAGCCTGGAGCAACACTCGCGCAGAGCGCCGCCGATGCTGACAACGCCGTCATCCGTCTCGCCCACCAGCTGGCCAGCAACCCCGCCGCGACGCCGGCCGACGTGGACGTCGTTCTGGCTCACCTCGCGAACACGGTGGCCACGCTGCCTCAGGTGGCTCAACGGCTCGCCCTCGTGCTCGACCGGTCACAGTCCACCTGGGAGCTGTCGATGGACGAAATGACGTCCACCACCGACCCGGACGTCGCCGTCGACACCGCACGGGCGCACCTCGACGCGCTCGACCAGCCCCTGAGGGAGACCTACCGGCACCTCAATGCCGCGCGCAACGAGGCCGCGCACATCCGCGCCAACCCACCCGAGGACTACGACCAGCCGACCACCCGATCGCGACCGCGACCGCCAGAGGAGCGCGGCGCCCCGCACTCGCCGGCGCCGGGTCCTCGTGGCCCGTACCGCTGACCCGTCAGGACCGACCCACCCACCAAGGAAACCACCGTGAACCCGATCCACATCCCCGACGACTGGCACGAGAACGCCCTTCTCACCTTCGAGGAGTTCTGCGACCTCATCCACACCCCGCAACGCACCGTCCGCGACTGGCGCCAGCGCGGCATCGGACCCCGCTGGGCACGGTTCAACGGCTGCGGAAGGCTCTACGTCACCGTCGCCGAAGCCCGCCGATTCCTTCGCGCCGCCATGACCGCCGAACACCCCTCCGGGCGCACCGAGACCGACCGAACGGAAGCGACATGACCGAACATGTCTTTGCGGAGGAGGCAGGACACCGCAACCTGCTGACCCCCGCCCAGCTTGCCGACCGCTGGGGCGTCACCACCGGCCACCTTGCCAACCTCCGCCACCACGGCGAAGGCATCGGTTATCTCAAGATCGGCAGCCGCGTCGCCTACAGGTTCACCGATGTCGTCGCCTACGAGAATGACCACTACGTCTCTCCCTGCTGACTCCTCCACAGGCATCGAGGAGGGACGGGGCGCCTGTCGGTGCGTCGACGCACACTTGCGACCTGGGAACGTCACAGAACACGGAGGCATCGATGGTCCGGCGGGCACTCGGCCTGGGTGAGCACGGGGAGATCGAGACGACCCCTCAGGTCCTCCATGCCGGGCGCTGGGTCACCGCAACGAACCCGCGCCGGGCCGACCGTCACCGTGCTCGTGTCTACTTCCGAGGCTGGGACGGGGTACGCCGCGAGGTCTCGGCGGTCGCCCGGACCAAGCACGCGGCGATCAAGGGCTGCGAAGTCCGGCTGGTCGAGCGACTGCGGCAACCAGGGGCAGGCGGTCAGACGATCAGGAGGACCACCCCGTTCGTCAACGCCGGTCGGGTCTGGCTGGCCCAGGCGGCGCGCGCGGACTCCGGCCTGGCGCCACGCTCGATCGCTGACTACACCAGCAGCTTCGACCGGCATGTGGACGCCGACAGTTCCTCGATGCGCGGTCTCACTCTCGAGCAAGCCAACGACCCCCAGCGGCTCCGCATCTTCCTGCAGACCCTGGCCGACCGGCGCGGCACCGGGGCATCCAAGCTCGCCCGGTCCGTGATCTCCAACATCCTTAACTTCGCCGTCGACAGCGGCGTCCTGACCAGCAACGCGATGCGTCAGGTCCGCGCGACGAAGTCGCAGAACCCGAACGTCGACCTGCGGGATCGAACCCGGGCGTTTACCCGCGAGGAACGAGACCAAGTCGTTGCCTGCGGCGACGAACGGGCCCGGCAGGCGAACTTGGACCCGCGATCGGTCAGGCGACGCGAGACCACCGCCGAACTGGTGGCGTTCCTCGCAGGCACCGGCGCCCGTATCGACGAGGCGAGATCAATGCGCTGGAGCGACTATGACCCGACCACCGGGGCCTGCCGGATCCGCGGCACCAAGTCCGGCAGCTCCGACCGCGTCGTCAACCTGCCCGACTGGCTGCAGACCCGGCTCAACGCCCGTGCCTCGCGGGTCGGCGCCGACGGACTCATCTTCGCCGCACCGGCTCTGCTCGGGAACAGCGAGCAACGGTGGGACCAGTCCAACAGCAACCATGCTGTCCGCGAGGTCCTCGACGCCGCCGGCTTCGGTTGGGCGGTACCGCACACCTTCCGACGCACCGTGGCCACCCTGCTGCACGAGGCCAACGTCCCGATCGTCCGGATCGCCGACCAGCTCGGGCACTCCGACCCCGCGATGACCGCACGGGTCTACCTCGGACGAGATTTCGAGGGCGACAAGTCCGACCTGGCGATTCATCTCTGACGCCGGTCCGTGACCCACTTTGCTCCCCACTTTGAACCTGAAGTGCCTCGATCCCAGATGACGCCTGGTGACCCTCGATAGCGACCAATCCCGCTCACACAGCCAAGATCTGAGTACAGAACGACCTCTGATGATGTGCCGTGAGATGCGCCTTTGGGAAGCGAAAGGTCGCAGGTTCGACTCCTGCCTGGGGCACCACCACCCGGGGAGCCTCACGCTTCCCAAGCAGCGCGCCGTCGGAGCCTGCCTGGCGATCGCACTGGGCCACGCACCACTCCGAATCGACGTGCCGAGTTCCTTAGACTCCGCGGATGCCGGAAGCGACCCCACCGACTCACCACCTGTCGACGACCGCGCTCGCCGCTCGTCACCGCACCCTCCCGATGGTGGGAAGGGACCCCCAGGAGGACCATCGGGCCGCGACGCCGCTGGAGCTGCTGTTCGACCTCGCCTTCGTCGTTGCCTTCGGGACCGCCGCCAACGAGCTGGCGCACGCCTTGTCGCAGGATCACGTGGTAGCCGGAGTCGTCGCCTTCTGTTTCGCGACCTTCGCGATCTCCTGGGCGTGGATCAACTTCTCCTGGTTCGCCTCCGCCTACGACACCGACGACGCGGTCTATCGGCTGACGACGATGCTGCAGATGATCGGTGTCCTCGTCTTTGCGCTGGGCCTCAAGCCGATGTTCGAGTCGGTGCACGACGGTGACCATCTCGACAACGACGTGATGGTGTGGGGCTACGTCGTCATGCGGATCGCCATGGTGTTCCAGTGGTGGCGAGCGAGCCGATCCGACGCCGCACATCGTGTGGCCTGTCGGACCTACATCGTCTCGATCCTGGCGGCCCAAGTCCTCTGGTGCGCGCTGGCGATCGTCGACCTACCCGTCGGCGCCACCTTCGCGCTGATGGTGATCCCGTTCCTCGTCGAGACCGGCGGGCCGGTGTATGCCGAGACCCGTCAGGGTGGCACGCCGTGGCACGCCCACCACGTCGCCGAACGCTATGGCCTGATGGTCATCATCACCCTCGGCGAGGGGATGATCGGCACCATGGTGACGCTGTCCGCGCTGTCCGCCGAGGGATTGACCTGGGACGTTGCCCTCCTGGCCCTCTCTGGGACGTCCCTGACCTTCGGCATCTGGTGGGCCTACTTCGTGGTGCCCACCGGAGAAGTCCTGCACGCCCGTCGTGACCGATCCTTCGGCTTCGGCTACGGACACATGCTGCTCTTCGGCAGCATCGTCGCCATCGGCGCAGGACTCCACGTCGCCGCCTACTTCCTCGAACACCATTCGGAGCTGGGGCTGCTCGGCTCGGTGGTATCGGTCGTGGTGCCTGTCGGCGCCTTCACCTTGGTCTTCCATGTCGGCTACTCGCTGCTCACCCGAGACCTGCACTCCCTGCACCTGTGGCTCCTGGCCCTCTCCACGGTCACCGTCGTGGCTCCGGTCCTGATGGCATCGGCAGACGTCGAGCTGAGCTGGTGCCTCTTCGTGCTGTCGTTGACGCCGTGGATCACGGTCATCGGCTACGAGACCGCTGGGTGGAAGCACAGCTCGGACCTCGTCCTGGCGCTGCGCAGCTGAACGTCGGGCCCAGCGACGCGAGCCGCTCGAGGATGCGTCGTCGGTGGCCAGGTCGCCCGCGCGGACTTCGCCGCCGCGGTGGATGGCCTGCAGCCGCCGCAGCCGGGGGTCGCTGCCCGCACCTTGAACAGGCGGCCGGGCTCCCGAGCTCAAGGGCAGACCGAGCCACCCGTACGCCGGCGGTCGAGCACGGTCAGGAGGCACAGAGCGGCCACCGCCGGGAGCAGCGACCCGACCGCGATCAGCGCCAGCCGGTGAAGACCCGACCGCAGGCCGGGGGAAGGCGCGCACCCCGACCCGGTCCGCCGTGACCGCCGAGATCCGCCGCGGAGACGGCGGCGACGGCCAACGCCGCCGGCCGCGCTGAGCTCGGGCCGCGGTCGGCCCAGCGGGGAGCGGCCAGCACATCGACCGGACCGTGGGCGAGAACGTCGCTGTCACCGGATGGGATCCCGTACCAACGCGCTCTGTGGCCTTGAGCAGGCATTCACCCGTGACTAGGTTGTTGCTGTGGCAGGCGGAGCGGCTGGGGGTGACCAGTCGTGCTCGAGACCGAGCGCCTGCTCCTGAGGCCATGGCGGGTGGACGAGGCCTCCGTCCAGCGGGAGATGTGGATCGAACGCGATCCACGCGTGCCACCGCACCGCCGCATCGACGCGGACGGACACCCCACGGTCGAGGAGTTCGAGGAGGCGATCCGCGCCGACGAGCCGTCGTCGGTCCGGTTGCTGGCGGTGGAGCGGAAGGTCGTCGGCGACACCATCGGCTACTGCGGACTGGTCGACAGCGGCCAAGGTGCGCACGGTGTGCACGGACCGGAGCTCGCCTTCGAGCTCCTGCGTCGGTCCTGGGGTCAGGGATACGCGACCGAGGCGTCGTGGGCGGTGCTGGCCTGGGCGAGGTCTTCCGGGCACGAGCGGCTGTGGGCCTCTGTGTGGGAGTGGAACACCGCTTCTCGCCGTGTCCTGGCGAAGGTCGGATTCGTCGAGACGGCCCGTGAGGAGGCCGTTCACGGCACCAACCTCGTCACCACGAGACCGCTCTGACCCGCGTCCGCTCTCGGCAGATCCGGGTCGTCCCCAGCGTGCGCCGGCCCGGTCGTCACCGGCATTCGCGTCGTCGCCGATGACCGCGCGCAGCTGCTCGACCCGAACGCCGTCAGGCGGAGCGAGTGGCAGCAGCTGGTGGGATACGCCTCCGGCGAGGGCGGCGCGGGCGGGACCTGCCGTGCGAACGGCCTCGGCACGAGAGACTGCGACATCAGCCTCGACGCCGCGCCGCGCACTGACTACTACGCGATCCTCGAGCCCTCACCGGGCGCCTACGGTTGGCGGATCACCTATGTGGGCATCGGCGGCGCGTGATCGGCGCTCGCACCTGCACGCCTCGCACCAGCGACCCGTCGCCGAACGGGCAGGAACCTGCGAACCGCCCGGGTCTCCCTCAGGTGACGACCTCGAAGGTGATGCCGGCGGCCTGCAGGCGGGCGATGAGGTTCGCACCCATGGCCTGCGCGGTGGTGACCGAGCCGGCGGTCGTCGGGTTGTCGTCGAGGGCCAGGCACAGCGCCGACTCGGCCAGCATCTTGGCCGTCTCCCCGTAGCCGGGGTCGCCGCCTCGGACGCGGGTGTGGATCGTTCGTCCTTCGCTCTCGCCGACGAAGTCGACGGTGAACCAGGACTTGTCGCGTCGCGCCTCGTCCGGTCCCTCGCCCTGCTTGACGCGGCCCAGCAGCAGGTTGCGCAGGGGCTTGACCTGGGCCGAGACAGCCAGCGCGGCGACGCCGACCGCTCCGCCGGCGGCGTAGCGCAGCGTCTTGGTGCCGACGAAGTGGGAGTAGCGGAAGCGGGGTCCGTAGGCCTCGAGGGCCTGGCCGCTGCGCGCGACGACGTGCGGGTCGAGCGTCGGCATCGGCAGCAGCCACCAGCCCAGGACCGGGTCGCGGTGCGGCTTGCCGGTCACCGAGCGTGAGGAGCGGGCGGCGTCCTCCGGCTCCGCCCGGCGCCGGGCAGCGAGGGCCTGTGAGGCCTGGCGCGAGCGCGACATCGCGTCCATCGCGGAGTGGAAGGTGCCCCCCGAGAACATGCCGCCGGCCCGGACGACGCCGCGCAACGTGACCGGGCCCGCGGCCTGGAGCTCCTGGACGGCGTGCAGCGCTCCGAGGTCGTGAGGCACCGAGTCGAAGCCGCAGGCGTGCACGATCCGCGCCCCGGTGCGCACGGCGGTCTCGTGGTGCGCCAGGTACATCCGGTCGACGAACTCCGGCTCGCCGGTCAGGTCGACGTAGTCGGTGCCGGCCTCGGCGCACGCGGCGACCAGGGGCTCGCCGTAGTGGCGGTAGGGCCCGACGGTGGTGATGACGACCTGGGCGTCGCGGGCGACGTCGGCCAACGAGGCCGGGTCCGTGACGTCGGCGTGGAGCAGCTCGAGGTCGGCCAGCGCGGGCTCGATCACGACGAGCCGGCGGCGGACGGCCTCGAGCTTGTCCGGGTTGCGCCCGGCCAGGGCCCAGCGCAGACCGGTCGGGGCGTTGCGGGCGAGGTACTCCGCCGTCAGGCCGCCGGTGAAGCCGGTGGCGCCGAAGAGGACGAGGTCGAGGCGGCGCGCAGCAGCGGGGTCCGTCATGCCCTCATGGTGGCACCCGCCCGTACCGGTCGCGACACGAGGGAACCGCCAGGGGTGCCGGCCGCGTCCCATGGACCTGACCCGGACACCAGGTCCGGGCGCCAGGCCCCGACCCATGACCGCAGGAGCACGCCGTGAGCGAAATCGACCGTCCCCGGACCCCTCGCGCGGGGCGTCGTGCCGCGCTCGGCGCAGCCGTCGCGCTGGGCCTGACCGGAGCCTTCGTGACAGGCACCGTCGTCGCCCGGCCGGCCGACACCCCGGACCGGACGCGGCCGAGCCTCACGCGGGACCTCGTCCCGCCCCCGGCGCCCGTCGCGTTCCACGGCGCGCTCCAAGGGCCGGACTCCTGCGAGGCCCTGCGCACGCACTACGTCGACGAGGCGCTCACCCTCGTCGGCCCGCGGGGGTGGCAGACCCCCGGCACCCGGTACCCCGAAGGCCGGGTGTTCGCGCCGGGCGCCGCGGTGGCCGAGGACGCGTCGCCGACCGCCGGCACGACCGCGTCGACGACCCGGGCCACGAGCAGCGGGACCGGCACCACCGTCCAGGAGGCCGGGGTCGACGAACCGGACGTCGTCAAGACCGACGGATCGCTGCTGGTCCGGGTGCGCGGCGACGAGCTGGTCACCGCCGACGTCTCCGGCGCGACGGTGGACGAGCTCGCCACCCTCGACCTCGGCGACCTCCGCTCTCCCGAGCTGCTGCTGGCCGGCGACACCGTCGTGGTCCTCGGCGCCCTCGGCCAGGAGGGTCTCGCCGCGGACACGCGCGTCACGCGGGTGGTCGGCGTCGACGTCACCGACCCGACGACACCCACCGTGAGCACGACCGTCGACTACGACACCGGGCTCGTCAGCGTCCGCCAGCACGGCGACACGGTCCGCGTCGTGCTCGACGCCGGGCTGCCGCGCCTGGACTTCGTGCGTCCGGACGCGAGCCTGGGCGTCGAGAGCGCCCGCGCGGCCAACGAGCAGCTGGTGCGGGAGTCGACGGTCGAGGACTGGCTGCCTGCCCGCAGGGTGGACGCCGCGGAGGAGGAGGGGTTCCTCGACTGCGGCGACGTGGCCCTCCCCGAGGCCGACCTCGGGCTCGACACCACGACCGTCGTCGGGTTCGACGCCGCCGACCCGGCCGCCACCGAGTCGATCGCGCTGGCCGGTCGCACCCCGCTGACCTACGAGTCGGCCGACCACCTCTACCTGGCGACCGGCGGCCCGGCGGTCTTCGGAGGGCCGATCTGCCTCGAGCTGTGCACGACCCCCTTCGGTGCCCCGACCGTCTCCGACGGAGCGGCCGACGGGACGACGCACGTCTACGACTTCGCCCTGCGCGGCGTCCGGGCGACCTACGTCGGGGCCGGCGAGGTCGACGGGCGGCTGAGCGACCGCTGGTCCTTGGACGAGCACGACGGGGTGCTGCGCCTGGCCCTCGAGCCGACGTCGGAGACAACCGAGGCGACCTCGGTGGTCACCATGCGCGCGCAGGGGTCGGGGGCGGACGCCGAGCTGGTGGAGGTCGGCCGGCTCGACGGCCTGGGGCGGCGCGAGCAGCTGCAGTCCGTGCGCTGGTTCGACGACCTCGCCGTGCTCGTCACCTTCCGCCAGGTCGACCCGCTCCACGCCGTCGACCTCACCGACGTCACCAGGCCCGAGGAGCTCGGCCGGCTCGAGGTGCCCGGGTTCTCCGACTACCTCCACCCGTTGGGGTCGATGCGGATGATCGGCATCGGCCAGGGGCTCGTCGGGGCGCGGGGGCGCTGGGGCGCCCAGGCCGGGCTCTTCGACGTCACCGACCTGCGCGACGTCCGCCGCCTCGACGTCGTCGGTTACGCCCCGGGGTCGCGCGCCGGGGCGTCGACCGACCCGCGTCAGCTGACCTGGCTGCCGGCCCGGCGCACCGTGCTGACCGTGGTGGTGCGCGGCTACCGCAGCCCGGTGGCGTCGGTCTCGGTGCTGCGGGTGGCCAAGGGTCAGCTGAGCAACGAGATGGTGCCCGTGGACCGGGGCCGCGGTGTCGACGACGTGCGCCTGGTGCCGCTGCCCGACGACCGCGTCGTGCTGGTCACCGACGACGGTGCGCGCTTCCTCGACCTGTAGCAGCAGGTCGGCGACAGACCACCAAGCGCTGGGCGCCGACGTAAACTCGGTGCCATGTGCCGCAACATCCGACCCCTCCACAACTTCGCGCCGCCGGCCTCCGGCGACGAGGTCACCGCCGCCGCCCTGCAGTACGTGCGCAAGGTGAGCGGCTCTTCGAAGCCCTCGCAGGCCAATCAGGCGGCCTTCGACCGGGCCGTGGCCGAGATCGCCCACGCCACCTCGCACCTGCTCGAGGCGCTCGTCACCACCGCCCCACCCAAGGACCGCGAGGTCGAGGCGGACAAGGCCCGTGCCCGCGCAGCGCTGCGCTACGCCCGTTGAGTCGGATGACCCGGTGACGACCAGCCCCACGGTGCGACTGCCGGCGGGCACCACCGCCGCGGGCAGCGGCCGTTCCTCGCGGCCCGCGGACCTCCGGCGAGCCCTGGACCTGCTGCGCGGACGCCGGCTCGTGGTGCTGGGCGGCGCGGGGCTCTCCACGGACTCCGGGATCCCCGACTACCGCGGGCCGGGCGCCCCGGCGCGCACCCCGATGACCTACCAGGAGTTCGTCGCCGGGCGAGACGCGCAGCAACGCTACTGGGCGCGCAGCCACCTCGGCTGGGGACGGATGAAGGGCGCCGAGCCCAACGCGGGGCACCGGGCGCTCGCTGCGCTGGACCCGACCCTGCTGATCACCCAGAACGTCGACGGGCTCCACGAGCGGGCCGGGTCACGGCGCCTGGTCGCCCTGCACGGCCGGATCGCGGACGTCGTCTGCCTGGGCTGTCGCGAGGTCACCTCGCGCGCCGCGCTGCACGACCACCTGGACCGCCTCAACGCCGGCTGGGCCGACGATCGACGCGGCGCCGCCACCCGCCCCGACGGCGACGTCGACCTCGAGGACACCGCCGGCTTCGTGGTCCCGGACTGCTCGGCCTGCGGGGGCGTGCTCAAGCCCGACGTCGTCTTCTTCGGGGAGAACGTGCCGGCCCAGAGGGTGCAGACGTGCTTCGCCGCGGTGGACGGCCTGACCGGTTCCGGAGCCGGCTCCAGTACCGGTGCCCTGCTGGTGGTGGGATCGAGCCTGACCGTGATGAGCGGGCTGCGCTTCGTGCGCCGTGCGGCCAAGGCCGGCATCCCGACGGTGATCGCGAACCGGGGCGCCACCCGCGGTGACGAGCTCGCGACCTACGCGGTCGACGTCGGCTGCAGTGAGTTCCTCGCCGCGCTGCTCGCCTGAACCCTGCGTGACCTGGCTCTCATTGGTTGCGGTCATCAACCAGTTGCCATACAGTTGTCGATGTCAACCTTCAGGACCGATGTGAGACGAGACGACGTGACCCAGCTGGCCGATCCGCCCTCCTCCGGCACCCCGGCGGCAGGTGACGCCGCTGGCGCCCAAGCCGTCACCGTCGTCGAGACCGCCGCTCCCATGACGCACCGCGAGGTGCTCGAGGCGATGAGCGGCCTGCTGCTGGCGATGTTCGTGGCCATGGTGTCCAGCACGGTGGTGACCAACGCGCTGCCGCGGATCGTGGCCGACCTCGAGGGCACCCAGACCGGCTACACGTGGGTCGTGGTGGCGACGCTGCTGACCATGACGGCGACCACGCCGCTGTGGGGCAAGCTGGCCGACCTCTACTCGAAGAAGATCCTCGTCCAGTCC
Source organism: uncultured Actinomycetota bacterium (assembly GCA_963822495.1). Taxonomy (GTDB): domain Bacteria; phylum Actinomycetota; class Actinomycetes; order Propionibacteriales; family Nocardioidaceae; genus Nocardioides. The sequence continues at coordinate 16,983 of CAWGHQ010000008.1, forward strand.
GCGTTGCTGATCTTCACCGCGGGCTCCCTGATCGCGGCGTTCGCGCCGACCATGGGCGTGCTGATCGGCGCTCGCGCGGTGCAGGGGCTCGGCGTCGGTGGGCTCACGGCCCTGGTGCAGGTCGTCATCGCCTCGCTGGTCAGCCCGCGTGAGCGCGGTCGCTACTCCGGCTACATCGGCGCGGTCTTCGCACTGGCCACCGTCAGCGGCCCGCTCATCGGGGGCGTCATCGTCGACAGCCCGCTGGGCTGGCGCGGGTGCTTCTTCGTCCCGATCCCGATCGCCGCCGCAGCCCTGGTCGTCCTCCAGCGCCGCCTGCACCTGCCGGTCGTCAAGCGCGAGGTCACCATCGACTACCTCGGGGCCACGCTCATCGTCGGCGGGGTGAGCATCCTGCTGCTGTGGGTGTCCCTGGCCGGCAAGCAGCTCGACGTGGGTCTCCCCCCTCAGCGGCGCGCTGGTCGCGGTCGGCCTCGTCGTCATCGCCGCCGCGATCTACGTCGAGGCGCGCGTCGCCGCCGAGCCGGTGATCCCGCTGCGCCTCTTCCGGGACCGCACCACGGTGCTGGCCACCATCGCCTCGGCCATGATCGGCGTGGCCATGTTCGGCTCCACGGTCTACCTCAGCCAGTACTTCCAGCTCTCGCGCGGGATGTCGCCGACCAAGGCCGGCCTCATGTCGATCGCCATGGTCGGGGGCCTGCTGGTGTCGAGCATCCTCATCGGCCGCATCATCACCCGGACCGGTTTGTGGAAGCGCTACCTCGTCGGCGGCGCGATCCTCGTGGTGATCGGCTTCGCGCTGCTCTCGACGATCGACGACACCACGTCGCTGTGGATCGTCGGCGTCTACATGGCCCTGGTCGGCCTCGGGATCGGCGCCACCATGCAGAACCTCGTGCTCGCGGTGCAGAACAACACCCGCCAGGCCGACCTCGGCGCGGCGAGCGCGACCGTCGCGTTCTTCCGCAGCATGGGCGGCGCGGTCGGCGTCTCGGCGCTGGGCGCCCTCCTCAGCCACCAGGTCAGCGGCTCGTTGGCCTCCGGTCTGGCCCGGCTCGGCATCGACCCGACGGCGCAGGGCGGCGGCGGCACGATCCCGGACCTGGCCACCCTGCCGGCCCCGGTGCGCGACCTCTACGAGCAGGCGTTCGGGCAGGCCACCGGGCACCTCTTCCTGGTCGCCGTGCCGTTCGCTGTCGTCGCCCTCCTGTGCATCCTGGGCATCCGCGAGGTGCCGCTGCGCACCACGCTGGACAGCGACGAGGCGCCCGAGCAGCCTGCCGTCGAGGCTGGGTCCGAGGCCGAGGCCCGGGTCGAGGCCGGCGTCGAGGGGGCCCACCGGTGAGCAACCGGACGGAGTCCACCCGCCGCCTCGAGCGCGAGCTCGGCGTCCTGGTCCGCCGGCTCAAGCGGGTGGTGAGCGAGCGATCCCGCGAGGTCCATCCCGACCTGCAGCCAGGCTCGTACTGGATGTTCGTCCACCTCGCCGAGCAGGGCCCGCTGCGCGCGTCGGCCATCGCCGAGGTGCTCGAGATCGACAAGGGCGCCGTCAGCCGGCACGTCCAGCACCTGCTCGACCTCGGACTGGTCGACCGCTCCCCCGACCCCGACGACGGACGCGCCACCCAGCTGCGCGTCAGCGACGAGGGCGCCCGCCGCCTCACGCAGGTCGACGACCAGCGCCGCCGCTGGTTCGAGGAGGTGCTCGGCGAGTGGAGCGACACCGACCTCGAGGGGTTCGCCGCCGAGATGGCCCGCTACAACACCACCGTCGACCGCGCCCGCGCCGCTCGGGACGCCCCGATCACCCAGTCCGCGCCTGCGTGACTTCCGGCGTCTCGCTGATGGGGTTCCGGGGCCGGGGTCGTGGGAATCCCCGGCTGACCGGGGATTCCCAGGGTTGTCGTGGTTCGCGAACCACGACAACCTCGAAAGTTCCCTGACAAGTTGCGCCCCGCGACCGTGCAGGCCAGGGCGCGCCGAGCTGCTGCGACGTGCCGGCGCAGCGCGACCGTGCCGCGGCCAGCACGCCGCCCGAGTCGCTCGCGGCTCACCACGCGTCGCCGGTGCGGTCCTCGCAGGTGACGCCGACGGACAGGTCCGGGACGACGGCCGGGTCCACGCGCAGGATCATCAGGCCGCCGTGCTCGCCGTCGGGCACCGTCCCGGCGGAGGTCCGGGTGAAGGACAGCCCGCGCCACCGCTCCCAGCCGAGCCGCTCGTAGAAGCCCGTCGCCCTTCCAGTCGAGAGCAGTGCGACCGGCCACCGTGCGCCGATCTCCTCGTGGAGCCGCTCCATCACCAGCCGTCCCACACCCTGCCGTCCCAGCGCGGGGTCAGTGGCCACCGCCTCCACGTACCCGACCGTCCGCCACGGCTCGTCCCCGAACCTGATCCGTCGCGCCACCGCGCTGGCGTGTCCGACCACGTGCTCCCCCGCACGAGCCAGCACGTGCACGCCGCCGAAGGCGTGGTCGGCGTCGTCGTTGCTGAAGCGGTCGCCGAAGGCCCGGTCCCACAGGGTCAGCAGAGCCGCACGCGACGCGTCGTCGAGCCGCTCGCTGTCGACGACCTCGACCCGCGCCTGCACCACGTCTGCTCCCCGAGGTCCTGGCCGCCCGACGCTCAGCCGCGCAGCCAGACCGCCGTCTCGCCCGGCAGCTCCGCGTCGGCCAGCGGCCCGCTCGCGACCAGCACCTCGCCGTCCGGCAGCGGGACGGGCGACTCGCCGCAGTTGAGGACGACGGTGACCGCGCCGCGCTGGATGCGCAGGACGTCGTCGACCACCGTGACGGCGACGTCGACCGGCAGGTCCTGGACGTGCTCGCGGCGAGCGGCGAGGGCGACGCGGTAGAACTCGAGGGTCGAGGCGGGGTCGCCGTGCTGCGCCTCCACGGTCAGCGAGGTCCAGTGGGCCGGCTGGGGGATCCACGGCTGATCCGTCACCCGGCCCGAAGCCGAACGGCGCCGCCTCGCCGCTCCAGGCCAGCGGCACCCGGCACCCGTCGCGACCGGCCTCGCCGGTGCCGAGGTCGCGTTGACGCAGCCAGGCCGGGTCCTGGCGGTGCTCGGGGGCGACGTCGACCTGCTCGAGGCCGATCTCCTCGCCCTGGTAGAGGTAGGCCGACCCCGGCAGGGCCAGCATGGTCAGGGTGGCCGCGCGGGCGCGGCGCAGGCCGGTCTCGCCGCCGCCGTAGCGGGTGGTGTGGCGCACGACGTCGTGGTTGCTGAGCACCCAGGTGGGCAGCGCCCCGACCTTGCCGACGGCCTCGAGCGACCCGGTGACGACGTCGCCGAAGGCCGCCGCCGACCACGGTGCGAGCAACCAGGCGAAGTTGAAGGCCTGGCTCATCTCGTCGGGCCGCACGAAGGCCGCCATCGAGTCCGAGGTCTGCGTCCACGCCTCGGCGACCGTCATCCGGTCCCCGTCGTAGCCGGCGAGCACGTCGTGCCAGCGGCGGTAGACGTCGTGGACCTCCGGCTGGTCCCACATCGGCTCGTCGCGCAGGGTCCGCTCGACCATCGAGGTGCCCGCGGAGTTCTGCGACTCGCTGTCGGGCTCCTCGCCCGGCGCCACGACCTGGTCGCGCAGGCCGGCCTCCTTGAGCAGGCCGTGCGCGACGTCGACGCGGAAGCCGTCGACCCCGCGGTCGAGCCAGAAGCGCAGGACCTCGACGAACATGTCGCCGACCTCGGGGTTGCGCCAGTCGAGGTCGGGCTGGGTCGAGTCGAAGAGGTGGAGGTACCACTCGCCGCCCCGTCCCGAGCCCGGGTCCTCGACCCGGGTCCAGGCGGCGCCGCCGAAGACCGAGCGCCAGTTGTTCGGCGGCTCGCTGCCGTCGGTGCCGCGACCCTCGCGGAAGAGGTAGCGGGCACGCTCGGGGCTGCCCGGGCCGGCCGCCAGCGCCGCGCGGAACCAGGCGTGGTCCTCCGAGGTGTGGTTGGGCACGAGGTCGACGATGACGCGGAGCCCGAGGTCGTGGGCGCGGGCCAGGAGGGCGTCGGCGTCCGCGAGCGAGCCGAAGAGCGGGTCGACGTCGTAGTAGTCGGCCACGTCGTAGCCGTGGTCGTGCTGCGGCGAGGCGTAGAACGGGGTCAGCCAGACGGCGTCGACGCCGAGGTCGCGCAGGTGGGGCAGCCGCGCCGTGATGCCGGGCAGGTCACCCACGCCGTCGCCGTCGGAGTCGGCGAACGAGCGGACGTAGACCTGGTAGACCACCGCGTGCGCCCACCACGGGCTCGTCCGGGCGGTGTCGGTCGAGGCTGGAACGCTCATGGACTCCATGACCACCAGTCTGTCAAAGGGGGAGCCGATCAGGCGAAGAGAGCGGGGTCGACCGCGATCCACACGTGCTCGGCCGTGCCGACCAGGGTCCCGTCCGGCGCGTAGAGGGAGGTGGCCGTGAAGGTCTTGCGACCGTCCTGACCGCGGTCGGCGCCGACGACGACGTGCTCCACGCCGACCTCGGGCAGGGCGGCGATCCGTGCGGTCATCGTGCCGAGCACCATCGGACGGTCCTCGAGGTCCCCGGCCCAGGCGCCCGCGCAGTCCAGCGCGGCCCAGGTCACCGGGTAGGACGCCCGGCGGGGGGCACCGGCGTACTGGTGCCAGTCCTCGGCCACGCTCGCGGTCGGCGTCCAGGTCGCGGCCACCCGAGCCCGGCCCCGGTCGTCGTCACCGACCCGGCCGGGGAAGATGCGCAGCCCGTCGCCCTCGGCGCGTCCGGTCCCGCACACGAAGCACGTCGGGAACGGGTGGGAGCGGTGCCCGGCGTAGTCGGCCTGCGCGGCCCGGGCGGCCTCGACCGGGACCGGCGGGACGGGCTCGGGGTCGGCCGGGGCCGGTCTCGCGCTCAGCACCTCGACGCCGTCGTCGCTGACCCGGACGACACCGTCGTCCGTGCGGGTCAGCGGCAGCGAGGTCTCCAGGCGAGGCGGGCGGCGCAGCGAGACGGTGGCAGCGGGCCAGTCCCGGCCGTCGGCGCCCGAGGTGACGGCGTAGGCCGCCGCGCAGCCGGCGACCCAGCCGCCGTTGCCGGAGGAGGGGGGACCACAGAAGCGCGCCGGGACGACGAGGGCGGCGGGCACGGAGTCTGGTCACTGCTTCACCTGCTCGTAGCGGTCGAGCGCCTCCTGGCGCTCGGCACGGTGGTCGACCATCGGGGACGGGATAGCCGACGAGGTCGCGGGTGTCGGGGTCGGGGTCGTGGGGGTCCGGTACCCGCTCGGGGTCGGCGAGCTCCTCCACCCAGCGTCGGACGTAGTCGCCGGCCGCGTCGAAGCGGCGGCCCTGGGTCGTGGGGTTGAAGACCCGGAAGTACGGGGAGGCGTCGGTCCCGCTGCCCGCGGTCCACTGCCAGCCGTGGTTGTTGGAGGACAGGTCGCCGTCGACCAGCCAGTGCAGGAAGTGGGCGGCGCCGTGCTGCCACTCCACGTGCAGGTCCTTGACCAGGAAGCTCGCCACGATCATGCGCAACCGGTTGTGCATCCAGCCGGTGGCTCGCAGCTGGCGCATGCCGGCGTCGACGATCGGGAACCCGGTGCGACCCTCCTTCCAGGTCTCCAGCTGGTCGCCGGGGGGGTCGTAGGGCATCGCCGCCAGCTGCGGCTTGTAGTACTCGCGCGCCGAGTCCGGGCGTCGGTGCAGCACGTCGGCGTAGAACTCCCGCCAGGCCAGCTCGGTGCGGTAGGTCGAGACGCCCTTGCCGGACCGGCCGGCGAGGTCGGCCAGCAGGGTGCGCGGGTGCACCTCGCCGTACTTGAGGTGACGCGACATCCGGGAGGTGCCCTCGACGCCGGGCTTGTCGCGATCCGCTGCGTAGTCCTCGACGCGGTCGAGGAAGTCCGTCCAGGTGCCCCGCGCCACGTCCTCGCCGGCCTCGGGAAGCTCGAGACCGCTCGGCAGCGCCGGGTCGGGGATGTCGCTCAGCGCTCCGCCCTGACCGGAGCCGTCCAGCGCGAGCCACGCGATCCCGTCGGGCGCCCCGGCCGGGTCCCGCCAGCCGTGGTCGGCCCAGGCCCGGGAGAAGGGGGTGAAGACCTGGTAGGGCTGCTGCGAGCCGTTGACGATCCGCCCGGGCGCCACGGCGTAGGGCGAGCCGGTCCGCACCAGCTCGATGCCGGCGTCGGCCAGGGCCGACTCGACCTCCTCGTCCCGCCGACGCCCGTAGGGGCCGTAGTCGGCCGCGACGTGCACGGTGTCGGCCCCGACCTCCTTGGCCGCGAGGACGACGCGCCGCACCGGGTCGCCACGTACGACCGAGAGGCTTCCCCCCAGACCTCGCAGCGAGGCGTCGAGGGACCGCAGGGACGCCCCGAGGTAGGCCCGGCGCGAGGGACCCGCCGGACCCCACAGGGCGGGGTCGAGGACGAACAGCGCGAGCACGTCGCCGGCCGAGGCGGCCTCGAGGAGGGCAGGGTTGTCGGCCAGGCGCAGGTCGCGGCGGAACCACATGACAGCACTCATGGCTGCCTACTGTGCCAGCCCGACCGGACCGCGATCACCACCCCAGCAGGCGCCCCGGCAGGCACCCCGGCAGGCACCCCGGCAGGCAGCCCCACGGGCACCCCCGGCCGGCACCCGGCCGAGCGCGCGGCGATGCGCCACAATGGGCAGGTGAGCGACCTCATCGACACCACTGAGATGTACCTGCGCACGATCTACGAGCTCGACGAGGAGGGCATCCTGCCGCTGCGGGCCCGGATCGCCGAGCGGCTGCACCAGAGCGGGCCGACCGTCTCGCAGACCGTCGCCCGCATGGAGCGGGACGGCCTCCTCACCGTCGAGGGCGACCGGCACCTCGAGCTGACCGCCGACGGGCGCCTGCTGGCGACCCGGGTGATGCGAAAGCACCGGCTCGCCGAGCGTCTGCTCGTCGACGTCATCGGGCTGGAGTGGGAGCTCGTCCACGAGGAGGCCTGCCGGTGGGAGCACGTGATGTCGGAGACGGTGGAGCGACGCCTGCTCGACCTGCTCGACAACCCCACCGAGTCGCCCTACGGCAACCCGATCCCGGGGCTCGACGAGCTCGGCCGGACCACCCCCGACGAGGACTACCTCAGCGGCCTCGTGCCGCTCTCGGGTGCGGCGGGCAGCGCGGAGGCGCGGGTGCTGGTGCGGCGCATCTCGGAGGAGATGCAGAAGGACGAGCAGCTGATGAGCGCCCTGCGCCGCGTCGGTGCCCTGCCCGAGAAGACCGTCACGATCGTCGCGACACCGGAAGGGGTCCTCGTGGGCTCCGGCGGCGAGACCGCCGAGATCGTCCTGGAGGCGGCCGACCACATCCTGGTCCGCCGGCTCTGAGCCGCCTCCGGCCGCGACAGGCCCTGCGGGGCCGGGTCGGCGGCGGATCCGGACATGGATCCGGACATGGAACGACCCGCAGGTGTGGGGCACGACGGTCTCGCAAGACCGGTGCCGCCGCCTCCGGAGGACGAACATGTCCGAAGCACCTGCGGGCCGGGTGACTGCTGTGAATTCGCCAGCAGCCGGTGCCGGTCACGACCGCTCGTGGGAGCGGCCGGTACGGCGTTGGTTGCCAGGCTGCTAGCGAGCAGCCACCTCACGCGTCCTAGAAGAATGCATTCCTCGGACCACCTCCTCTCCCGTGTCCCACCACGGTAGGACGCCCCGCCGCGGCGTTCAAGGGGTTAACCACCGGACGTGACACACCCCCGACACGAGGAGACGCCATCATGTGCCCCATGACGTCCCCGCAGCGCAGCACCGAGCAGATGATCGAGGCCGACCGCCGCGATCCCGACGTGGGTCAGTTCGCCGGCGCCGTCGCCTCCGACGAGCAGCACGCCGCCCTGCGCTCCTCGGTGCGGCAGCTCGGCACCCTGCTCGGCGAGGCGCTGACCCGCCACGAGGGTCCCGAGCTGCTCGCGCTGGTCGAGCAGGTCCGCTCCCTGAGCCGGGACCCTGACGACGGCGCGCTGCGCGACCTGCTGGCCGGCACCGACGACCGCACGGCGATCGCGCTGGCGCGGGCGTTCACCGCCTACTTCCAGCTGGTCAACGTCACCGAGCAGCTGCACCGCTGGCAGGAGCTGACCGCGCGCGAGACCGGTCCGCTGGCCGCGACCGCGGGCCGGATCGGCGAGGCGCTCGCCGAGGGCACCCTCGACCGGGCGCTGGTCGAGGAGGTGCTCGGGCGCCTGGAGTACCGCCCGGTCTTCACCGCCCACCCCACCGAGGCGAGCCGTCGCTCGGTGCTGGGGCTGCTGCGCACGATCGCCAGCGAGATCTACGCGGCCGAGGACCCCCGCGGCCGACCGGCCGACCGGCCGCGCAGCGAGCGCCGACTGGCCGAGCTGGTCGACCTGCTCTGGCAGACCGACGAGCTGCGGATCGAGCGTCCCGAGCCGGCCGACGAGGCGCGCACCGCCCTGTACTACCTGGAGTCGCTGACGACCCACGTCGTGCCCGACCTGCTCGAGGAGCTCGACCGCGCCCTGGACTCGATCGGGGTCGTGCTGCCCGACGGCGCGCGGCCGCTGCGCTTCGGAACCTGGGCCGGCGGTGACCGCGACGGCAACCCCAACGTCACGCCGCAGGTGACCCTCGAGGTGCTCGGTCTCCAGCACGACGTCGGCCTGCGCCGGCTGGTCGCGGGGGTCGAGGACCTGCTGGCCGAGCTGGCCTCCTCGACGCGGGTGGTGACGGTCTCCCCGGCGCTGGCCGCGAGCCTCGAGCAGGACCGGGCCGCACTGCCGATCACCTACGCCTCGATCAAGCGGCTCAACGCCGAGGAGCCCTACCGGCTCAAGCTCAGCTTCGTGCGGGTACGGCTGCTGCGCACCCGGGACCGGCTCGCGCGGGGCTCCGCGCACGAGCCCGGCCGCGACTACCTCTCGCTCGCCGAGCTGCTGGCCGACCTGCGACTGGTGCGCGAGTCGATGCTGGCCGACGGCGACCGGCTCAGCGCGGGCGGCAGCGTCCTGCGGCTGCTGCGCACCGCGACGGCCGTGGGGATGGGCCTGGCCACGATGGACGTGCGCGAGCACAGCCAGAAGCACCACGACGCGCTCGCGGTGCTGGTCGACGGCGTCGGCGAGCTCGACAAGCCCTACGCCGACCTCGACCGTCAGGAGCGGATCCGCGTCCTGTCCGACGAGCTGGCCAGCCGGCGTCCGCTGCTGGGGCGCCGCCCCGCCGCCACGCTCGTCGACGCGCGCACCGAGCAGGACGCCCCCGACCCCCTCGGCCCGGTGCTCGAGCTCTTCGAGACCCTGCGGACCGCGCTGGACACCTTCGGCCCCGACGTCGTGGAGACCTACATCGTCTCGATGACCCACGACGTCGACGACCTGTTCGCCGTGGTGGTGCTGGCCCGCGAGGCCGGGCTGGTGGACCTCGGCGGCGACGACCGGGCCGCGGTCGCGCGGATCGGCTTCGCGCCGCTCTTCGAGACCGTGGCCGAGCTCGAGCTGGCCGGGCCGCTCCTGGCCGCGCTGCTGGAGGACCCGGCCTACCGGCGGGTGGTCGCGGCGCGTGGCGACGTCCAGGAGATCATGCTCGGCTACTCCGACTCCTCCAAGGACGCCGGCATCGCAGCGTCGCAGTGGCAGATCCACCGCGCGCAGCGCGCGCTGCGCGACGTCGCGCGCGAGCACGGCGTCGTCCTGCGACTGTTCCACGGTCGGGGCGGGTCGGTCGGGCGCGGCGGGGGGCCGACCGGGGAGGCGATCCTGTCGCAGCCCTACGGCAGCCTCGACGGTCCGATCAAGATCACCGAGCAGGGCGAGGTCATCTCGGACAAGTACACGCTGCCGCAGCTGGGGAGGGAGAACCTCGAGACCGCGTTGGCCGCCGTGCTCGAGGCCTCCGTGCTGCACCGGACCTCGCTGCTGCCGCCCGACGTGCTCGACGGCTGGAACGCCACCATGGACCTGGTCGCCGGATCGGGCCAACGCGCCTACCGCGAGCTCGTGCAGGACGAGGGGCTGGTGCCCTTCTTCGTCGCGGCGACACCCGTCGACGAGCTCGGCAAGATGAACATCGGATCGCGACCGGCCAAGCGTCCGGGCGGCGAGGGCGGCCTGGACGACCTGCGTGCGATCCCGTGGGTCTTCGGGTGGACGCAGTCGCGGATGATCCTGCCGGGGTGGTTCGGCGTCGGCAGCGGGTTGGCCGCGGCGCGCGAGGACGGCCGCGCCGAGACGCTGCGCGAGATGTACGGCTCCTGGGCCTTCTTCCGCACCTTCTTGTCGAACGTCGCGATGACCCTGGCCAAGACCGACCTGCAGATCGCGGCCCACTACGTCAGCTCGCTGGTGCCCGCCGAGTCCGCGGGCCTCTTCGACCTGATCCGTGCCGAGCACGAGCGCACCGTCGCGGAGGTGCTGGCGGTGACGGGCCAGACGACGTTGCTCGAGGCGGCCCCGACCCTGCGGCGCACCCTCGAGATCCGCGACGCCTACCTCGCGCCGCTGCACGTCCTCCAGGTCTCGCTGCTCGCCCGGGTGCGCGAGGCCGGTGGCGACGACCCGGCGCCGGACCTCCAGCGCGGTCTGCTGCTGAGCATCAACGGCATCGCGGCCGGCCTGCGCAACACCGGCTGACCCGCGAGATGGCGCTCGTCGTCAACCGAGATGGCACTCGGCGTCAACCGAGGTGGCGCTTGTCGCGTGACGCCGGCCACTTGGACCCGCGGCGCCCGCCACCTCGACCCGCAGGGACCGCCATCTCGACGGGGTCGGCTCAGGCAGGGACGGCGAACTGGGCCTGGTGCAGGCGGGCGTAGGCGCCGTCGAGCGCGAGCAGCTCGGTGTGGCTCCCCTGCTCGACGATGCGGCCGGCCTCCATGACCAGGATCAGGTCGGCGTCGCGGATGGTGCTGAGCCGGTGCGCGATCACGAAGGACGTCCGCTCGGCCCGCAACGCGGTCATCGCCTGCTGGAGCAGCAGCTCGGTACGGGTGTCGACCGAGCTCGTGGCCTCGTCGAGGATCAGCAGCGCGGGGTCGGCCAGGAACGCCCGAGCGATGGTGACCAGCTGCCGCTCGCCCGCCGATAGGTTGCCGCCGTCCTCCTCGACCAGGGTGTCGTAGCCCTCGGGCAGCGAGTGCACGAACCGGTCGACGAAGGTCGCCCGCGCGGCCTCCTGGATGTCGGCCTCGGTGGCGCCGAGCCTGCCGTAGGCGATGTTCTCGCGGATGCTGCCCGCGAAGAGCCAGGTGTCCTGGAGCACCATGCCGACCCCGCCGCGCAGCACGGAGCGAGGCATCGTGGTGACGTCCTGGCCATCGAGGGTGATCCGGCCGGCGTCGAGCTCGTAGAAGCGCATCACCAGGTTGACCAGGGTGGTCTTGCCGGCACCGGTCGGGCCGACGATCGCGACCGTCTGGCCTGGCCGGGCGACCAGGGAGAGGTCCTCGATCAGCGGCTGCTCGGCGTCGTAGGAGAAGCCGACGTGCTCGAAGGCCACGGCTCCTCGCGGGGCGTCGGGCCGCACGCCACCCACCCGCGGCGTGGACACCTCGTCCGGGTCGTCGGGAACCTGCTCGTCGGCGTCGAGCAGCTCGAAGACCCGCTCGGCCGAGGCGACACCGGACTGGAGCAGGTTGACCATCGAGGCGACCGTGGTCAGGGGCTGGGTGAACTGGCGGGCGTACTGCACGAACGCCTGGACGTCGCCGATGCTCAGCGAGCCGCCGGCCACCCGGAGGCCGCCGACCACGGCGATCACGACGTAGTTCAGGTTCCCGACGAACATCATCACCGGCATGATCAGGCCGCTGACGAACTGCGCGCTGAAGGAGGCCTGGTAGAGCTCCTCGTTCTGCTCGGCGAAGCTCTGCTCGACGGCGTCGCGGCGCCCGAAGACCGAGACCAGCGCGTGGCCGGAGAAGGTCTCCTCGACGTGCGCGTTCAGGGTGCCCGTGCGTCGCCACTGGGCGATGAACTGGTGCTGTGAGCGCTTCATGATCGTGGTGGCCAACCACATCGAGACCGGCACGGAGACCAGGGCGATCAGCGCGAGCAGCGGCGAGATCCACAGCATCATCGAGAGCACCGCGATCACGGTGAGCAGCGACGAGAGCAGCTGGCTCATCGTCTGCTGCAGCGTCTGGCTGACGTTGTCGATGTCGTTGGTGACCCGGCTCAGCAGCTCGCCGCGCGGCTGCCGGTCGAAGTAGGGCAGCGGCAGCCGGTGGACCTTGTCCTCGACGTCCGCGCGCATCCGCCGCACGGTCGACTGGACGACGTCGTTGAGCAGGTAGCCCTGGAGCCAGCCGAGCAGCGAGGCCGCCGCATAGAGGGCCAGGACCAGCAGCAGGACCTGCCCCACCGCCCCGAGGTCGACGCCCTCGCCGGGCACGAAGTCGACCGAGGACAGCACGCCTGCCAGGGCGCTGTCGCCGGAGTCGGCGGCGCTCGCGACGGCCTCCCGCTGCGTGGTCCCGCTGGGGACCCGGCGGCCGAGGTAGCCGGCGAAGACCAGGTCGGTGGCACGACCGAGCAGGCGCGGTCCGAGCGCCATCAGCGTGACGCTGAGCACCGCCAGGCCGACCACGGCGAGCGCCTTGGCGCGCTCGGGGCGCATCCGGGCCACCATCCGACGCGTGGACGGACCGAGCGCCAGTGCCTTCTGGCCGACCATCCCGCCGCCCATCGGCCCGCGGCCGGGGCCGCCCGGCCCGCCCTGGACCCGCTCGGTCTCCTTCATCGTCTTGCCCGGCATCGCTTTGTCCGGCGTGCTCATGCCGCCTCCTGCGCGGTCATCTGCGAGGCGACGATCTCCTGGTAGGTCGGGTTGCCGGCCAGCAGCGTCTCGTGGGTCCCGCTGCCGACGACCCGACCGTCCTCGAGGACGACGATCAGGTCGGCGTCGCGGATCGTCGAGACCCGTTGCGCCACGATCAGCACCGTCGCGTCGCGCACGTGCGGACGCAGGGCCGCGCGCAGCCGGGCGTCGGTGGCCAGGTCGAGCGCCGAGAAGGCGTCGTCGAAGAGGTACAGGTCGGGGCGGTGCACCAGCGCCCGCGCGATCGCGAGGCGCTGCCGCTGACCTCCAGAGACGTTCGTGCCTCCCTGGACGACGGGCGCGTCGAGCCCGGCGGGCATGGCCTCGACGAAGTCGCGCGCCTGGGCGACCTCGAGGGCCTCCCACAGCTCGGCGTCGGTGGCCTCGGCGTTGCCGTGGCGCAGGTTCGTCGCGATGGTGCCGCTGAACAGGAACGCCTGCTGGGGCACCAGGCCGATGCTGCGCCACAGGACGTCCGGGTCGAGGCGGCGCACGTCGACGCCGCCGACGCGCACCGTCCCGGCGGTGGCGTCGACCAGTCGCGGCACCAGGCCGACCAGCGTGGTCTTGCCGGCGCCCGTCGAGCCGATGACGGCCACGGTCTGTCCTGGTCGGGCGAGGAGGTCGACGCCGTCCAGGACCGGTGAGTCGGCCCCGGGGTAGGTGAAGCCGACGCCCTCCAGGTCGAGGTGGCCTGGCCGCTCGAGGGCCCGGACGGGGTCGGCGTCGGGGACCACGGAGCTCTCGGTGTCGAGGACCTCGGCGACGCGGTCGGCGCACACCGTGGCCCGGGCGACCATCATCAGCATGAAGGTCCCCATCATCACCGACATCAGGATCTGCATGAGGTAGGCCAGGAACGCCGTCAGCGCACCGACGCCGATCTCGCCGCTGTCGACGCGCATCCCGCCGAACCAGATCACCGCGACGCTGCCGATGTTGACGACCAGCATGACCAGCGGGAAGAGCGTGGCCATCCAGCGCCCGGCCCGGATGGCGACCTCGGTGAGGTCCTCGTTGGCCCGGGCGAAGCGCTCGGTCTCGTGAGGCTCGCGCACGAAGGCGCGCACCACCCGGATGCCGGTGATCTGCTCGCGCAGCACGCGGTTGACCTCGTCGATGCGCACCTGCACGAGCCGGAAGCTGGGCACCATCCGCGAGACCACGAAGGCCACGGAGACCAGCAGGGCCGGCACGGTGACCACGAACAGCCACGACAGGCCGATGTCCTCGCGCATCGCCATCACCACGCCACCGACCATCATGATCGGCACGGTCACCGCCATGGTGCAGCCCATCAGCACCAGCATCTGCACCTGCTGGACGTCGTTGGTGGTGCGGGTGATCAGCGACGGCGCACCGAAGCCGGTCAGCTCGCGCGCCGAGAACGTGCCGACGCGGTGGAACAGGGCCCCGCGCAGGTCTCGGCCGAAGCCCATCGCGGTGCGCGCCCCGAACCACACCGCCGCGACCGAGCCGACGATCTGCGCGACCGAGACGGCGAGCATCACCGCACCGACCCGCACGATGTAGCCCGTGTCGCCGCGGGCGACGCCCTGGTCGATGATGTCGGCGTTCAGGCTCGGCAGGTAGAGCATCGCGATCGTCGCCGCGGCCTGGAGGCCGACCACGGCCAGCAGCCAGGAGCGGTACGGCGCCAGGTGGGTGCGCAGCAGGCGGATCAGCACGGGGCGGCCTCCTGGGTGTGCGGGGCGGCGACCCGGCGGGCGGCAGCATCGCCGATGCCACCACCGTCACCACCGACGCCACCGACGACGACGTCGGCGATCTGGGCCGGGCTCAGGCCGGGGGTGGCGGTCATCCCGGGGTGCTGGGAGCCGAAGACGATGCTGCGCAGGACCATCGCGGCCGTGGCCGGGTCGACGCGCAACCGGTCGTGGTCGAGAGCGAAGACCTCGGTGAGCCGCTCGAGCAGCTCCCGGTTGGCCCGCACCACGAAGTCCGGGGGCCCCTGGGGCGATGGCTGCGGCGCTCCGTCCCGGCCCGGGAGGCGGCCGGGGTCGGGGTCGTGGTCCGCGTCGCGCACCATCTGCTGGCGCAGCGCGATCAGCACCGTGGTGATCAGGCGCATCCGCTGCTGCAGCACCGCGGTGACGACCTCGACCCGGGCGCGCAGGTCGGGCTCGCGGCGGGCCAGCGCGACGAGCCCGTCGCCGTCCTCGGGCGGGTTGAGCGCTCGTTCGGCGAGCGCGTGCCCGAGCTCGCGCTTGTCGGCGAAGACGCTGAAGATCGTGCCCTGCGCCACCCCGGCCGCCTCGGCGATCTCGCGGGTGCTCGGCAGCGAGCCCGTCGTCGCGACCAGGGGCAGGACCGCCTCGACGATCGCCTCGCGGCGGTCCTCGGGCGTCATCGGACGAGCGCGGGGAGCCATGCCGTCCACCTTAACTGAGTGAGCACTCACTCACAACCGTCACACCAGCCTCGCCGAGATGGCGCTCGTCGCGCGTTCACCTGGCGCTCGCCGCACCAGGCCCGCCACCTCGACCCGCAACGAGTGCCATCTCGGCGGGCGGGCACCATGGGGTGATGCACCTCGACCCCGCGGACCCCGACGTCTCGACGTACCCGCTGCTGAACAGCATCATCGTGCCGCGTCCGATCGCGTGGGTCTCGACGGTCTCGGCCGACGGCGTCGGGAACCTCGCGCCGCACTCGTTCTTCACCGTCGCCTGCGTCGACCCGCCCCTGGTCTCGGTGACCTCGGTCGGCGCGAAGGACACCCTGCGCAACGTCCAGGAGACCGGCGAGCTGACGATCAGCCTGGCTCACCGGCCGCTGCTGGACCAGATCAACCACACCAGCGCCCCCTACGACGCCGACGTCGACGAGGCCGAGGCCGTCGGGCTCGAGATGGCGCCGGGGGTGGCCGTCTCGGTGCCCCGGGTGGCCGCGTCGCCCGCCGCCCTGGAGTGCGTGCTGCACTCGGTACTCGAGCTCGGCAACTCGTGGCTGATCCTCGGTCGCGTGGTGGGCATCCACGTCGACGACGAGGTCATGGTCGAGGGCCACCCCGAGTTCCATCTGCTGCAGCCGCTGGCCCGCCTCGGGCGCAACGAGTGGGGGCTGCCCTCGGAGGTCGTCACCCGGGACCGACCGCAGCGCGCACCGGACCGGAGCTGACCGGGACCCGCGCCGCTACGGGGCCAGGCGGGTGACGCGCCACTCCTCGCCGACGCGTTCGTAGACCAGGCGGTCGTGCATCCGGCTGGGCCGGCCCTGCCACAGCTCGACGACCTCGGGACGGACCACGAAGCCGCCCCAGAAGTCGGGCACGTCGACGTCCTCGCCGAATCGGGCGTCGGCCTCGGCGTAGGCCGCCTGCAGCGCCTGGCGTCCGGCGACCGGCGAGGACTGTCGCGAGGCCCAGGCCCCCACCCGGGAGCCCCGCGGACGCGAGACGAAGTAGGCCTCGACCTCGGCACGGTCCAGCGGCGCCACCGGGCCCTCGACGCGGACCTGGCGCTCGAGGGCGTGCCAGGGGAACAGGAGCGCCGCCCACGGGTTGGCTGCCAGCTCGGTGCCCTTGCGGGAGGCGAGGTTGGTGAAGAAGACGAAGCCGCGCTCCGAGACGCCCTTGAGGAGCACGATCCGCGACGACGGCCGCCCCTGCGCCGTCGCCGTCGAGAGGACCATGGCGTTCGGCTCGTGGACTCCCTGGTCGCGGGCCTGGTCGTACCACCGCTCGAACATCGCCACCGGCCCGGGCAGGAGGTCGGCCTCCTCGAGGCCGCCCCGCGCGTACTCCTCCCGGGCCGAGGACAGGTCGCGCGTCATGCGCGCGAGGCTACCCGCGGCTCGCCCGGGCCGGGGGTGGGGCACAATGCCGACGAGCACGTCCACCCGACGAAGGAGTCGCCAGACATGGCCGAGGTACACCACGGACTCGAGGGCGTGGTCGCCTTCGAGACCGAGATCGCGGAGCCCGACAAGGAAGGCTCGGCGTTGCGCTACCGCGGCGTCGACATCGAGGAGATCGTCGGCCGGGTGCCGTTCGAGAAGGTCTGGGGCCTGCTCATCGACGGCTCCTACGACCCCGGCCTCCCCCCGGCCGAGGCGTACAACATCCCGGTGCACACCGGCGACGTCCGCGTCGACGTCCAGGCCGCGATCGCGATGCTCGCGCCGGCCTTCGGCTTCCGCCAGACCTACGACATCAGCGACGAGCAGGCCCGCGCCGACCTCTCGCGCGTCGCGGTGATGGTCCTCTCCTACGCCGCCCAGTCCGCGCGTGGCCTGGCCAACGCGGTCGTGCCGCAGTCCGAGGTCGACCAGGGTGCGACGCTGGCGGAGAAGTTCCTGATCCGCTGGAAGGGCGAGGCCGACCCGCGCCACGTCAAGGCGATCGACGCCTACTGGTCCAGCGCCGCCGAGCACGGCATGAACGCCTCCACCTTCACCGCCCGCGTCATCACCTCGACCGGCGCCGACGTCGGCGCCGCGTTCTCCGGCGCCATCGGTGCGATGAGCGGCCCGCTGCACGGCGGTGCCCCCTCGCGGGTGCTCGGCATGATCGAGGCTGTCGAGAAGTCCGGCGACGCCGCCGGGTACGTCAAGAACCTCCTGGACAACGGTGAGCGCCTGATGGGCTTCGGCCACCGGGTCTACCGGGCCGAGGACCCCCGTGCGCGCGTGCTGCGCCGCACCGCCAAGGAGCTCGACGCCCCCCGCTACGAGGTCGCCGAGGCGCTCGAGCAGGCAGCCCTGACCGAGCTGCGCGAGCGCCGTCCCGACCGCGTGCTCGAGACCAACGTGGAGTTCTGGGCCGCGATCGTCCTCGACTTCGCCGAGGTCCCGCCGGCCATGTTCACCTCGATGTTCACCTGCGCGCGCACCGGCGGCTGGTCGGCCCACATCCTGGAGCAGAAGCGCACCGGACGACTGATCCGGCCCTCCGCGGTCTACGTCGGTCCGGGCGAGAGGCCGGCCTCCAAGATTGACGGCTGGGACGCCGCCTGGGGCGAGTAGCCCCCGCGTGCGGCCCCCGGTCCCCGCGGACGTGCTCGTGGTCCGCGCGCGCCCGGTCGGCGGGCGGCCTCCTCGGCGGGGGTGACCACGCCGCGGACGCCCTGCGCGCGGCCGAGCGCTCCGCGCCGGCGTCGAGGACGTGGTCCGCGGGGCCGGGGCCGGGGCCCGGCTCGGGCTCGGCCGCGGCTCGGCCGGGCGCGCGGTTCAGTGCAGCCGACCCTCGTACCAGCTCGTGCGGCCGGCGCCGCCGGCCTTGGACAGCGAGACGTGCAGGTGGTCGCGGTGACGCAACGTCTGCGAGCACGACTGGCGCGAGGAGCAGCTCGAGGAGAGGTAGGCCTCCTTCTCGAAGCGGCGGTAGGAGGCCCGGCTGTGGTCGTTCCAGATGAGGTACATGATGCCCATCCGCCGGGCCAGCGCGTCGGTGTTGCCCCGTCGGTCGGTGGCCAGGACGCGGCGCAGGAACCGACCGGCGCGCTCCCGGTCGGCCGCGCTCCGCGCGTCGAGGGTCCAGTCGAAGGCGCGACCCTCCTCGTGCTCGGAGGTGCTCGAGGTGCACGCGCGGGCGATGCCGCCGAAGGAGCCGCCGAACTCGCGCACCATCCAGTGACCCAGCGCGGTGGTGCCGGGCTTGGCGTGCGGGGAGCAGCCGGTGGCCGGTTCGTAGGCTGCGTAGTCCTCGACCGGCGCGGCGGAGGCCGGCAGCGCGAGGCCCAGTCCGGCGACCAGGGTGAGCCCGAGGAGCAGCGTCAGCGCGCCCAGGGCTCGAGTGGGCAGGGCTCGGGTGGGCAGCGCTCGGGTGGGCAGGGACCGTGCGGGCAGGGCAGGGGACCAGGAGGGAGGCACCCCGCGAGGGTAGGCACGCTGCGGCCCCGGTGTCAGGCGATCGGCGCCAGCGGCTTGGCGTAGCAGCGCGAGAGCGGCTCGCCGGCGTAGTGGCCGAAGCCGGCCACGCGGCGGTAGCCGCTGGAGGTGTAGAGGGCGATCGCCTCGGGCTGGCGGGTTCCCGTCTCCAGGATCATCGCCTGGGCGCCCTGCCCGGCGGCGCTGCGCTCGAGGGCAGCCAGCATCGTGCGCGCGTGGCCCTGGCGCTGGGCCCGCGGCACGACGTACATGCGCTTGACCTCCGCCGTGCGGCCCAGGCCCAGCGACACGACGTCGTGGCGGCGCCACGCCCCGGTGGCGACGGGGTCGTCGCCGAGGTAGCCGACCAGGAAGGTGCCGGTGGGCGGCTCGAACATGAGGGGGTCCAACGGCGTCTCGTCGCGGCCGCCGTAGCGGGCGACGTACTCGGCCTGGACCTCCTCGACGAGCAGCGCTGCGTCGGGATCGGCGTAGCCGGCCCTCACCAGGCGCAGGACGGGGCGGACGGTGACGGGACGCACGGTGCCAGACTAGGACCCGTGGACGACGCACCGAGGATCCCCTCCGACCTGCTGCCGGCCGACGGACGCTTCGGCTCGGGGCCGTCCAAGATCCAGGTCTCCCACGTCCAGGCGCTCGCGGCCACCGGGACCTCGCTGCTGGGCACCTCGCACCGGCAGGCGCCCGTGCGCTCCCTGGTCGGCCGGGTCGTCGAGGGGCTCACCTCGCTCTTCGACCTGCCCGAGGGCTGGCAGGTCGTGATGGGCAACGGGGGCTCGACCGCCTTCTGGGACGTGGCGACCTACTCGCTGGTTCTCGAGCGCAGCCAGCACCTGACCTACGGCGAGTTCACCGCGAAGTTCGCGGCCGCCGCTGCCGCCGCACCCTGGCTGGGTGCGCCGAGCATCATCGCGGCGCCGCCCGGCTCGGTCTCGGTCGCCGTCGCCGAGGACGGCGTCGACACCTACGCCTGGGCGCACAACGAGACCTCGACCGGCGCGATGGCCCCGGTCCGCCGCCCGCTCGGGACCGGCGCCGAGGACGCCCTCGTGCTGATCGATGCCACCTCGGGCGCCGGGGGGCTGCCGGTCGACCTGGCCGAGTGCGACGTGTACTACTTCGCCCCCCAGAAGGGGTTCGCCTCCGACGGCGGCCTGTGGGTGGCGCTGATGTCCCCGGCCGCGCTGGAGCGGGTGGCCGCGATCGCCGCGACCCAGCGCCACGTCCCGGCCTTCCTCGACCTCGGCACGGCGGTCGAGAACGCGCGCCGCCTCCAGACCTACAACACCCCCGGTGTGGCCACGCTGTTCCTGATGGCCGAGCAGCTGGACTGGATGAACGGCCTCGGCGGGCTCCCCGCGACGGTCGGGCGGACCAGCCGTTCCTCCGCGACGCTCTACGACTGGGCCGACGCCTCGTCCTACGCCGACCCGTTCGTGGCGCCCGAGCACCGCTCGCTGGTGGTGGGCACCATCGATCTCAGCGACGACGTGGACGCCGCCCGGGTCGCGGCGGTCCTGCGGGCCAACGGCGTCGTCGACACCGAGCCCTACCGCAGCCTGGGACGCAACCAGCTGCGCATCGCGATGTTTCCAGCGGTCGACCCCGAGGACGTCGCCGCCCTGACCCGGTGCGTCGACTGGGTCGTCGAGCGGCTCTGAGCCTCCTGTCCTACGACGCGGCGCCCGGCGCACGCCCGGGCTCGCGGGGGGCGCACCGCAGCGTCGCGCGGCGCAGCACCACGGCGACCACCCCTACCTGGGCCACCAGGTAGGCCACGACCGGCCACCACACGGGAGCCAGCCCGTCACCGATGAGGACGACCCAGGCGACGACCAGGGCGACGGCGAGGGCCACCGCGACCAGCCACCCCACGATGCGGGAGCGGTGCGCGACCAGCCACCGGTCGACCCGCGACGGCGGCAGCGGGTCCCAGCCGCTCACCGGAGCACCTCAGCCGCGCTGCTTGATCAGCTTCAGGGTCGCCCGCTCCAAGGCCGCCTGCCGCTGGTCGGGGGTGTCGTAGCGGCGGCGGGTGGTGCCGCGGATCGTCTGACCGTCCTCGTAGGCCTCGACGACGCGCGGGTCGACGTAGGACGACCGCGCCAGCGTGGGCGTGTTGCCCAGGAAGCCGGAGACCTCCTTCATCGCCCCGGAGACCGCGCGCTTGCGCGAGGCCCGGCTGTGGCCCGGCTCCTCGGTCTCGGCCAGGGCGGCCGCGGCCAGGACGGTCGCGTGCCAGGTCCGGAAGTCCTTGGCCGAGGCCTGCAGCCCGGTGCTCTGGCGCACGTAGTCGTTGACCAGCACCGGCAGGACCGAGCGCCAGGTCCGTCCGTGCCGGTAGGCCAGCAGCGAGGGGTCGTCCTTGCTGCGACGCCGTCGCATCAGCTCGACGGCCTCGATCACGATGGCGTCGTCGATCTCGATGGTGTGCTCGACCCCGGACTTGCCCACGAAGGCGAAGACGAGCAGGTCCTGGTGGCGCGAGACGTGGCGCCGCTCGAGGGTGGTCAGTCCGAAGCTGCCGTGCTCGTCGGCGTAGACGTCGTTGCCGATCCGGAAGTAGCCGAGGTCGAGCAGTCGCACCGCGACGGCGCACGCCCGCTCCATCGGCATCCCCTCGCGCCCGAGGTCGGTGAGCACCAGCTCGCGGGCCTTGACCAGCGCCTTGCCGAACTCGAGCATCCGGTCGAACTTCTCGGCGTCGCGCCGGGTCCGCCAGTCCGGGTGGTACAGGTACTGGCGTCGGCCGGCGTCGTCGGTGCCGACGGCCTGCAGGTGACCGTTGGCGTACGGCGTCACCCAGACCTCACGCCAGGCCGGCGGGATGACCAGTGCCCGGACCCGCTCGACGGCGACCGGGTCGAGGCGCTCACCGTGCTGGTCGAGGTAGGTGAAGCCCCGGCCGACCTTTCGACGGGTCCAGCCGGGCTGATCGGGCGAGGTGCGACGCAGGCGGGCCATGACCGGGTCAACCTAGTCAGGGCGTCACCGCCCACGTACCACCCGAGGGAGTGAGGACGGGGGTGACGCCCGCCACCTCGACGCGCGACGCCCGCCACCTCGACGCGCGACGCCCGCCACCTCGACGCGCGACGCCCGCCACCTCGACGCGCGGCGGGCGCCACCTCGGCGCGCGGCGGGCGCCACTTCGTCAGCGGGGGCGCAAGGAGCGCAGCAGCACCACCAGGACGACGGTGAGCAGGACGCCGCCGGCGAGGAAGGGCAGGACCGGGCGGGTGGTCTCGGCCTGCTGCGGGTCGAAGGGCACCGGGGCCTCCGCGCCGGGCCCGGACGCCCCGGGGCTCGACCCACCGCCCGGCTCGCCCGGAGCGGCGGGCGCGGCGGTCGCGGCCGGCTCCTCGGGCGCGACCGCGCGAGCGAGGGCGGGCGGCAGCGCCACCTCGAGGACCTCGCTGCCGACGCCCTCGCTGCTGATCAGGACGCGGTAGTCGCCGTCGACCTGCTCGACGGCGATGCCCTCCCCCTGCGGCTGGCGCGGGAGGTCCACCGTGCCGACCTCGGTGAGGTCCGGGTAGGTGTAGACGGTGGCAGCGGAGTAGTCGCGCACCACGAGGTGACGACCGTCGGGGAAGAACGCGCCGTCGGTGGCCAGCCCGCGCACCGTGCCGACCTCGCGCAGCCGTACCGGGTTGGTCGGCGCCGCGGCCCCGACCCGGTCGGGCACGGCGGTGGGCGGGACCTGGTAGAGGGTGCCCGCGCCGAAGAGCACCTTGTCGGCCACCAGCACGTCGCCCGAGACGGGGTCGACCATGAGCGTCTCCGCGTCCTGCGGGCCGTCGGGGTAGACCAGTCGCACGGCGGTGGCCGGGTCGACCGAGGTCTCGTCGCGGGCTACCGGCACCCGCAGCAGGCTGACGGTGTCCCGCGCCCCGGCGTTGTCGCCGATGTCGCCGACCAGCACGTCCTCGCCGATCGGGGCCAGCGCCTCGACGTCGGTGCTCTCGCCGAACGTGCTGTGCCCGACCGTGCGGCCCTGGTCGTCGACGACGAAGGTGCGGCCCACGTCGCCGGAGTCGTTGGCGGTCACCAGCAGCCCGTCCCGGGCGACCAGCCCGCTGGACTCGACGATCGCGGGGTCGGTGAGCCTCACCACGACCTCGCGCGGGGGCGGGTCGCCGTTGGCCAGCGTCGCGTAGCCGATCCCGAGCAGGAAGGGCAGGGCCACGCCGACGGCCAGGAACCGGTCCTCGAGCGGGGTCACGGAGCACGCTCCCGGCCGAGCAGCTCCCCCAGGCGGGGGCGAAGGCCCCAGGCCGCGACCAGCTCGTCGTACTCGGCCCGCTGCGCGGCCTCGCCCGCACCGGAACCGGTCCGCACGGCCCGGAGCATCGTGTTGCGCGGGGTGTGCCGGCTCTCGACGAACTGCACGACGTCGACCCGGTAGCCCTCGGCCCGCAGCAACGAGGCCCGCAGCCCGTCGGTGAGGGTGTCGGCGAAGCGCTCGCGCAGGATGCCGTGCCGGGTGAGCGCGCCGTACGGGGCCGGCGTGGGGTGGCGCTTGAGCTGGGCGGCGATGTCGTGGTGGCAGCAGGGGGCGGCCAGGACGAGCGGCGCCCGCCAGCGCACCGCCTGCGCCAGGGCGTCGTCGGTGGCGGTGTCACAGGCGTGCAGCGCCAGCACGACCTCGGGAGCCGGGTCGAGCACGACCTCCCCGATGGTGCCGGCCACGAAACGGGCCTCGACCCCGAGGTCGGCGGCGATCCGGCTGTTGTGCTCGCGCGACTGCGGGCGCACGTCGACCCCGGTGACCACGACCGGCAGGTCCCGCCTGGTGGCCAGGAAGCGCTGCGCGGCGAAGGTGAGGTAGGCGTTGCCGCACCCGAGGTCCGCGATCCGCAGGGGGTCGTCGGCACTCGGCCGACGCAGGTGACCCCCGGCCCGTGCCTCGCTCAGCGAGGCGTCGAGCAGGCGCAGGAACTCCTCGACCTGGCGGTACTTGGCCTGCCGGCTCGGCTTGAGCCGCCCGTCGGCGTCGGCCAGCCCGACGGCCCGGAAGACGGGGTCGTCCTCGGCGAGCAGCCGGTCCTTCTCGCGGTCATGGGCGCGGTCGTGGTCGCGGATCACGGCATCGTCGCGCTCCTCGCGGTGGACCTGCGCCTGGAGTCGCTTGGTCACCCGCAGCTGCACGGTCTGGGTGGTCGTCTCGACGTACCAGCTGCCGAACGGCTCCAGGCTCAGCGCGTCCACCGCCGCGGTGGCGTCGGGGCCGGGCGCGTGGTTGCTGGTGTGGGCCTGCGCCTCGTCGTAGGCCGTCACCTGCAGCCGGAGTCCGGCGCGCAGGTCGACCCAGCGCAGCTCGACGCGGCGCCACGGCGGCTGGCGTCCCTTCTGCCGACCGGAGACGACCGCCCGGACCAGCGCGTCGGGGTCGAGCACGAGGTCGCGCAGCCGACCCAGGGCCTCGACGAGCGGCTCGGGCATCAGGCTCCCCCACCCAGCAGCGCCGCGACGATCACGACGAGCAGCAGGGCCGCGAGCGCCAGCGGGATCACCAGCCGGCGGTGCCGGGGGTTCACCGTCGCCCGCCGCGCTGGTGCTCGGGACGGCCGAAGGCGAGCAGCTCGGCCAGGTGCAGGGCCCGCAGGTCGACGAGGTCGTCGAGCTGGATCCGGCAGGAGACGCCGTCGGCCAGCACGACCTGGTCGCCGCGAGACCTCACGGCCGGCAGCAGGTGGGTCTCGGCCACCGCCACGGAGGTCTCGTAGTGGCCCTTCTCCATGCCGAAGTTGCCGGCCAGGCCGCAGCAGCCGGGCACCACGGTGACGGTGGCCCCGGCGCGCTCGAGCAGGGCCTGGTCGGCGGCGAAGCCGAGGATCGAGGCGTGGTGGCAGTGCGGCTGCACCAGCACCTCGACGCCTTCGAGGTCGGGCGGGGTCCACGCGCCCCGCTCGGCCAGGTCCGTGAGCAGCTCGGCCAGGGTCTGCACGCCGGCCGCGACCCGCTCGGCGGCGGGGTCCTCGCACAGCTCGACCACGTCCGAGCGCAGGGTGGCCAGGCAGGACGGCTCGAGGCCGACGACCGGGACGCCCGCGTCGACGTAGCCGGCCAGGGTGGCCACGGTGCGGCCCACGATGCGGCGGGCCTGGTCGAGCTGGCCGGTGGTCACCCAGGTCAGCCCGCAGCAGGCCGGCTCGGGGATCACCTCGGCCCGCAGGCCCGCCGCGCCGAGCAGGGCGATGGCGGCCTCGGCGGTGTGCGGCGAGAGGTGGTCGGTGAAGGAGTCCGCCCAGACCCACACGTCGGGGGCGCCGGTGAGTCCGGGCAGGGCGGCCGCCGTGCGCCGCAGGCTGCGCGCCGCGATCGCCGGCAGCGAGCGGCGGTGGTCCACGCCGGCCGCGGCGGTGGCCAGGCGCGCCGTCGGGCGCCACCGACCGGCTGCGTTCAGCACCGGCGCGAGGGGACCGGCCAGCCGCAGCCAGGTGGGCAGGCGGCCCAGGGTGTAGTGGGTCAGCGGGCGACGGCGCCCGGCGTAGGTCTGGTGGAGGACCTCCGACTTGTAGGTCGCCATGTCGACGCCGGTGGGGCAGTCCGAGGCGCACCCCTTGCAGGACAGGCACAGGTCGAGAGCCTCGTGGACGGCCGGGTCGGCGAGGCCGCCTGAGCAGTCCCCCGGGGCCGGCGTCCAGTGCCTCCTGGAGCACCCGGGCGCGTCCGCGGGTGCTGTCCTTCTCCTCGCGCGTGGCCTGGTAGCTCGGGCACATGACACCCGACGACGACGCGGCCACGCACTTGCCGACGCCGGTGCAGCGGTGCGCGGCGGCAGCGAGGTCGCCGTCGTCGTGCAGCAGCCGCAGACCGGCGTCGACCCGGCGTCGCGGTCGCGCCGGGCGCAGGTCGGCCTCGGCCGGTCGCGGGTCGACCAGGACACCGCGGTTGAGCAGGCCGTCGGGGTCGCAGGCGTGCTTGACGGCACCGAACAGGTCGATGGTGTGGGCGTCGTACATCAGCGGCAGCAGCGCCGAGCGGGCCCGGCCGTCGCCGTGCTCGCCGGAGAGGGATCCGCCGTAGCGCGCGAGCGCGGTCGCGCTGGCGGTGAGGAAGTCGCGGAAGGACCGCCCGCCGTCGTCGAAGGTGAAGTCGATGCGCACGTGCACGCAGCCGTCGCCGAAGTGGCCGTAGGGCACGCCGTCGAGCCCGTGCTCGACCAGCAACGCGTCGAAGTCCCGCAACCAGGCGCCGAGGTGCTCGGGCGGCACGGCGGCGTCCTCCCACCCCGAGTGCGCCGGGCGGGACAGGCTGCGGGCGGCCAGCCCGGCCCCGTCCTCGCGGATCCGCCACAGCGCGGCGGCCTCGCGGGGATCGGTGACCAGGCGGTCGCCGATCGCTCCGGCCGCGTCGCGCAGACGCGCGACCAGGTCGGCGGCGCCCTCGCCGGCGACCTCCGCGAAGAGCCAGCCGGCGCCGGCCGGCAGGTCGGGGACCCCGCCGGCCCGGGTGCGGACCAGGTCGACGATGCGGGAGTCGAGGCCCTCGCAGGCGACCATCCGGGCGGGGTCGCCGGCGGCGACGCCCGCGCCGCGCTCGGCCCCGGTGGCCAGCAGCGCCGGCACGGCGTCGGCGGCCTCGGCCATGGAGGGATAGCCGAGCACCAGCAGCAGCCGCTCGGGGTGGTCGACGACCAGGGAGACCGTGGCCTCGCGGACCAGGGCGAGCGTCCCCTCCGAGCCGGTGACCAGCCGGTCCAGCCGGCGCCCGTTCTCGGGCAGCAGCTGCTCGAGCGCGTAGCCGCTGACCTGGCGGGAGAACCGTCCGAAGGTGCGTCGGAGGTGGGCCAGCTCGGCGTCGGCGATCGCGGCGAGGTCGCGCTCGACCCGCGAGCCGCCGGGGGCGCCGCCGCTGACCCGGACCCGCTCGCCGGTGCCGGTCAGCAGGTCGAGACCGACGACGTTGTCGGAGGTCCGGCCGTAGCCGAGGGCGCGCGAGCCGCAGGCGTTGTTGCCGATCATGCCGCCGATGGTGCAGCGGGTGTGCGTGGACGGGTCGGGCCCGAAGCGCAGTCCGTGGTCGTGGGCCCGGGCCTGGAGCCTGGCGTGGACGACCCCGGGCTGCACCGTCGCGGTGCGCGCCTCGGGGTCCAGGGCGAGGATCCGCGTCAGGTGCCGTGCGGTGTCCAGGACGATCCCCGGACCGACGGCGTTGCCGGCGATCGAGGTGCCGGCGCCGCGCACGGTCAGCGGCACGCCCAGCTCGCGCGCGACGTCCAGGGCGGCGTCGATCTCGTCCGGGTGCCGCGGGCGCGCCACGACCTGGGGGACGACGCGGTACAGCGAGGCGTCGGCGGCGTAGAGCGAGCGGGTCAGCGCCGAGTCGTCGACGTCGGCCACGCCCCGGCGCCGCAGGGCGCCGACCAGGTCGTGGACGACCTCCGGTGCCTGGACCGGTGCGCTCACCAGTGCTCCATCGACCCGCGCAGGATGCCGGCCAGGTCCTCCGGGGTGGCCTCGCGCGGAGCCGTGGCCAGCAGCCGCTGCTGGGCCAGGGTGCCCTCGACCAGCGGGTCGACGTCCGCCTCGCCGTAGCCGACCTCGGCCAGGCCGCTGGGCAGGCCGACGTCGCGCATCAGCGTCGCGACCACGCCGGGGAGGGTGCCGGGTCCGTCGTCCGCGGCCGACAGCGTCGGGTCGAGCAGGTGCGCGGCGCGCAGGTGACGCTCCGGCGCGGCCTCGAAGGTGAACCGGAAGGCCGCGGGCGCGGTCAGCGAGACGGCCATGCCGTGCGGGATCATCGCCGTGTCGCCCGGGTAGTCCGCGGGGCGGTAGTCGCGCACGCGCCCGGCGATCGGGTAGGCGCAGGCGTGCGGGAGGTGGACGCCGGCGTTGCCGAACCCGAGACCGGCGAAGGTGGCGGCCATCGCCATCTGCTCGCGCGCCCCCCGACCGGTGCCGGTCTCGGTGCCGGTCTCGGTCTCTCCGTCGCGCACGGCGGTGCGGAAGGCCCCGGCGAGCAGGCTCATCGCTTTCTCCGACCACAGGTCGGCGATCGGGTTCGCGCCGCAGTAGGGCACCCGTTGCCCGGGGCGCTTGGCCTCGAAGTCGGCGTACCAGCGCGCGGTGTAGCTCTCCAGCGCGTGGCACAGGACGTCCATGCCGGACGCGGCCGTGACCATCGTGGGCTGGCTGGCGCTGAGCAGCGGGTCGACCACCGCCGCGCTCGGCCGCAGCGCCGGGTGGGAGATGCCGGTCTTGACCTGCAGCGAGAGCACGTCGAGGACGCAGATGGTGGTGCTCTCGCTGCCGGTGCCGGTGGTGGTCGGCACGGCCACCAGGGGCAGCAGGGGCTCGGTGGGCGCCTGGGCCCGGCCGACCGGCGCGTTGACGTAGTCCATCAGCTCACCGGGGTTGGTGGTCAGCAGGTTGACCGCCTTGGCGGTGTCGATGCTCGAGCCCCCGCCGACGGCCACGATGGCCCCGAAGGGCGCCGCGTCCCGGGCGAAGGCGATCGCCTCGTCCAGGGAGGCGTCGGTCGGCTCCACCCGGGCCCGGTCGAAGACGACGACCTCGGCTCCCGCCGCGCGGACCTGCTCGGCGATCCGCGCCGGGTGCCCGGTCGCGGCGACGCCCCGGTCGGTGACCAGCAGCACCCGGCGCACTCCCCGCGCCACGAGGTCGTGGCCGATCTCGGCGGAGGCACCGGCGCCGAAGCTGAGGGCGGGGGCGGCGTAGGTGAAGACGGTCTCGCTCACTCCCCGACCCTACCGATCCCCCGGGTCGCGCCCGAGGGCCCGACGTGCGACGCGCACCACGTCGAGGACGGGTCGGCCGCCGGCCTCGATCTCACGCTCGGACACCCAGGCCACGGCGGCGGTCGTGCCGTCGACCTCGACGACCCGCGGCTCGGCGGCGGGGTCGCGCAGCGTGGCCGCGAAGAGCAGGTGCACCCCGTGGAAGTCCTCGTCGCGCCCCGAGGGCGAGGTGCCGCGCAGGTGCACGTCGTCGACGTCGAGCACGGCGCCGACCTCGACCTCGAGCCCGCACTCCTCGCGCACCTCGCGGCGCACGGCCTCCCGCGGCGGCTCGGCGTGGTCGACGCCGCCGCCGGGCAGCGTCCACGAACCGGCGTGGTGGCCCCGCTCCGAGACCAGGGTGAGCAGCAGCGCCGGCTCCGGGTCGAGGCGCCGCACCACGGCGTAGGCGGCCAGCCGCTGGTGCCGGGTCGGGCGGTGGTCGCGCAGGGCCTCGGTGACCAGGTCGGCCACCGGCAGGGTGCCGTCGAGGACGGCGGCGAGGGGGTGCCAGGCCGCGTCGGCGGTCGACCCGTCGACCTCGACCACGTGCGGCTCGGGGGCGTCGCGGTCGACCCACCCCTCGTAGACCAGGCGCACCGCGTGCGCGTCGACGTCGGCGCCGTCCCATCCGCGGGCCCGCGGGAGGTGCACGTCGTAGGCCCGCGCGGTCGGCCCGAGGCTCACCTCGAGACCGGTCTCCTCGTAGACCTCGCGCACCGCGGCGTCGTGCGGGTGCTCGGCGTGCTCGACGCCTCCGCCAGGCAGCGTCCACAGCTCGCGGTCGACGACCCGCGAGCCAGGCGGCTGAGGAGGATCTGCTCGTCGCGGACGACGACGGCGTAGGCACCCAGGCGCAGGCGCTGCTCGCGGGGGCTCATGACACGGGCCCCACGGGCTCCCGTGGCTCCGCGTGCCACTGCGCCGTGCCGGGTCCCCAGGTGGGCGGGACGGCCCACGACGGCATCGCGTCGAGGAGGAACGACTCCTCCCTCTCGAGGCCGTCCCCGCCGAGGTGCGCGGGGTGCCAGGGCGCCCACTCCCCCGGCCGCGGCTGGTGCTCGGGCAGCCGCTGGAGGGTCTCGAGCCCGTCGTGCAGGCGGTGGCCGAGGGCCCGGGTGGTCTCGGCGAGGTCGGCGTCCGGCGCGATCGTCATCGGCGGGTGGAGCCGGACGTCGACCAGGCGGTGACGGGCCAGGCTGGGCCGCGGGAACGCGGCGTCCGCGGAGCGCTTCTGGGGCCACAGCCGCTGGCTGCCCCACACGCTGACGGGCACCAGCGGCGCCCCGCTCGCGCGGGCCAGCGCGACGGCTCCGGGCATCAGGGCCCGCACGGCGTAGGCGGCCGAGATGCCGGCCTCGGGGAAGACGCACACGGGCTGGTCGTCGTCCAGCAGCGCGCGGGCGGTGAGGTAGGCCGAGGCTGGGGCCCGCCGGTCGACCGGCACGTGGCGCATCGCCTCCATCGCGCGAGCCAGCAGCGGGTGGGCCTGCCAGATGTCGTGGCGGCACATGAACCGCACCCGCCGGCCGCTGGGGCGCACGGCAGCGCCCACGAACACGAAGTCCGGGAACGAGACGTGGTTCGCGGCGAGGACCACCGGCCCGCGCTCGGGCAGGTGCGCGAGCCCGTGGGTGCGCACGGTCAGGTCGAGGGCGCGCAACAGCACCCGGCCGAGCCCGATGGTGGCGGCGTAGACCGGCTCCGGTCGGCGGCTCACGAGAACGGTGGCCGGTGGTCGTGCGCCAGCGAGCGGCGCCCGGCCCAGCGCCACACCCGGGCGGCGCGGTCGCGGTCCTCGTCGGTGACCAGGTTCCCCATCCAGCGCAGGGCCAGCGTCATCATCATCTCCGAACGCATCCCGACCGGTCCCAGGGCCGGCAGCAGCCGCGGCACGGTGACCAGGCCGGCCAGGCGGCGGGCGATCGAGAAGGCCTCCCCGTAGTGCTCGCGCAGGGTCGCCGGCCAGGCCGTGGCCAGGCCGCCGTCCGGCGAGTCCCCGGTCGCCCCCGCGGTCAGGTCGGCGATCATCTCGGCGATCAGCCGACCGGTCTCGAGGCCGTAGTCGATGCCCTCGCCGTTGAGGGGGTTCACACAGCCCGCGGCGTCGCCGATCAACGCCCAGTTGGCGCCGGCGACGTGGGAGACGGCGCCGCCCATCGGCAGCAGCGCCGAGGTGGGGGCGCGCAGCTCGCCGGTCAGGCCGAAGGCCTCGCGGCGCTGGTCGGCGTAGAAGGCCAGGAGGGGCTTGATCGCGATGTCGGCCGGACGCTTGGCCGTGGCCAGGGTGCCGACGCCGATGTTGACCTCGCCGCTGCCGGCCCCGAGCGGGAAGATCCAGCCGTAGCCGGAGAGGATCTCGCCCTCGGTCCCGCGGAGCTCGAGGTGCGAGCTGATCCAGGGGTCGTCGGCCGCCGTGGAGGGCAGGTAGGCGCGTCCGGCCACGCCGTAGACGGTCTCGCGGTGCCACGTCCGCCCGAGGACCCGGCCCAGCGGTGAGCGGACCCCGTCGGCCACGACGAGGTGCCGGCAGGCGACCTCGGTGGTCTCGCCACCCCGGCGGAAGACGACATGGCTGACCCGGTCGCCGTCGCGGCGCACGTCGACGGCCCGGACCCCGTCGACCCCTCGGGCCCCGGCCTTCAGCGCGGTCGTACGGAGATGGTCGTCGAGCTCGGTGCGCGGCACGGCGCTGCCCCAGTCCGGCAGGTTGCCGCCCGGCCACGGCAGGTGCAGCGTCTGGCCGAAGCCGTGGGCGCGCAGTCCCTTGTTCGTCGCGCGAGCCCGCAGCCAGTCCTCGAGCCCGAGCCGGGCGAGCTCGTGGACCGCGCGGGGGGTCAGGCCGTCGCCGCAGGTCTTGTCCCGCGGGAAGACCGCCGCGTCGGCCAGGACGACCTCGGCGCCGCCCCTCGCGGCCCAGGCGGCCGCGGCCGAGCCGGCCGGGCCGGCGCCGACGACCAGCACGTCGGTCTTCGCGGGGAGGTTCACGTTCTCCATTGTCTCAGGGCCTCCCCCGCGCTCAGCGCTCACCCGCAGGGGCCCGCCACCCACCAGCTCGGCTCAGACGAGGTCGCCGTGGTGACGGCGCTTGTGCTCGTACATGCCGCGGTCGGCCTCGTCGAGCAGCCAGTCGGTGGCGTCGGCGGCGCTCTGGGCCCGGACGCCGGGCAGCCAGGTCGCGCGTCCGACGCTGAGACCGACGGCGAGCAGACGGCCCGACACGCGGTGCGGCACCGCCAGGGCCTCGAGCAGGCGCTCGCAGACCTCCTCGGTCGCCTCGGCGCTGGCCTGCGGGAGCAGGACCGCGAACTCGTCACCGCCGAGGCGCGCGACGACGTCGTCGGGACGCACCTGCGCCCGCAGCCGGCGCGCGACCTCGACCAGGACGGCGTCGCCGGCGCCGTGGCCGTAGGTGTCGTTGATGGTCTTGAAGTCGTCGACGTCGCAGAAGATCAGCGAGACCGGCCCCTCGTCGCCACGGGTCGTCGCGGCCTCCGCCTCCTCGAGCAGCACCCGGCGGGTGGAGAGCCCGGTGAGCGCGTCCTGCTCGGCGGTACGGCGGATCTTCTCGGTGCTGTCGACCCGGGCGAGCGCCTGGCTCGCGAGCGCGGCCAGGGTGGCCAGCGCGTCGGAGTCCTGGGGGCTGAAGACCCGACCGCTGCTGCGCCGGCGCGCCGTCAGCCGCATCGGGGTGGCGCCACGACGGATCTCGACGCTCAGGTTGCCCTCCCCGGCGGGATCGGCGAGCACCACCTTGGCGTGCAACGACCGACCGGCCGCCGCGACGACGGCCTCGAGGATGTCCTCGGCCGCCTCGGCGCGCTGACAGGCCTCGGCGGCCGAGTAGATCGCCTTGCTGCGCTCCTGCTCGCTCGAGGCCAGGGCCCCGACGCTCGCAGCGTGCAGGAGAGCCCACAGCACGGGCAGGAGCAGCACCAGCGACCACGGGTTGTGCAGGGTCAGCAGCGCGGCGAAGACCGCGCAGCACAGCACGCCGACGGCCGTGGCCGAGGCCAGCAGGGCGTTGACGTCGTGCACCACGTCGCGCACCCGCACCCGCTCGCTCCAGGCCACCGAGACAGCGGTCAGCATCAGGTCCAGGCCGGTGTAGACGACGGCCGCCCCGACCACCGCGAGCAGGTCCCGCGGTCCGATCGAGCCCAGGGACAGCTCGCGCAGGTCGGCGACCGGGAGGTCCCAGCGCGCGGCGTAGGTCACGGCGAGGAACGCCGCGCCGCCGATGGCGCCCAGGGAGATGTTGAAGACATGGACGTCGAGATGCTTGCGCGGTTGGCGCAGCTCGGCGACGACGACGCCGACCAGCCAGGCCAGGAGGGTCAGCGAGCCGATGCCGAGCAGCGCCTCGGTGCCGTCTGCGGTCGTGCACCTGGAACCGGCGCCGCACAGGTCACCCAGCCGGGCGCCGAGCCCGAGCCAGAGCACGAAGGCGAGCACGCCCGCGTCGACGGCGACCATCACGGCCCCGCCGAACCGGGCCAGCGAGATCGAGCGGGCCGACGACCACGCGGTCGCCGGGACGGTGAGCACCAGGAGGGGCCACCACGGCACCCCCGGGAAGACCGTCGTGCCGAGAGCGCCGTAGCCCCAGGGTTGCGCGACCAGCGCGACCAGGGCGACCACGATCACGACGGCGACCACGGCGAGGCCGTGGTCGAAGAGACGGCCCCGCCAGTCCAGCCAGCGCTTGGCGAGCGCGGGCAGCACGGCGCGGCGCGCAGGTGTTGACATGGCACACCCTTCGGAAGGGGTCGGGCGGCGACGCCCCCCTGGGCGCCGTCCACGAGGAGTGTCGCCACCTCGAGGCACGAACTTGAGGTGGTCCAGCCTACGACGTCATCGGCCCGCCAGGTCGAGCCTGGCGGGCCGGGGACGTGCGTGGATCAGCGCGAGGTGCCGATCAGTTCTGGTACGACCCGAAGTCGAAGTCGTCCAGCGCGACGGCCTGACCGCCCGCTGCCCCGAACTCGTAGTCGTAGTTGTCGTAGCCGGTCACCGAGTAGGCCGCGGCGCGCGCCTCCTCGGTCGGCTCGACCCGGACGTTGCGGTACCGCTCCAGACCGGTACCGGCCGGGATCAGCTTGCCGATGATCACGTTCTCCTTCAGACCCCGCAGGGAGTCCGACCGGCCGTGGATGGCTGCGTCGGTCAGCACGCGGGTCGTCTCCTGGAAGGAGGCGGCCGAGAGCCAGGACTCGGTGGCCAGCGAGGCCTTCGTGATCCCCATCAGCACCGGACGACCCGAGGCCGGCTTGCCGCCCTCGGAGACGACGCGACGGTTCTCCTCCTCGAAGCGCACCCGGTCGACGAGGTCGGAGGGCAGCAGGTTCGTCTCCCCCGACTCGATGACCGTCACCCGGCGCAGCATCTGGCGCACGATGATCTCGATGTGCTTGTCGTGGATCGAGACGCCCTGGCTGCGGTAGACCTGCTGCACCTCGTGGACGAGGTGCTCCTGGGCACGGCGCACGCCGAGGATCCGCAGCATGTCCTGCGGGTCCGGGGTCCCGAGGATGAGCATCTGCCCGACCTCGATGTGCTCGCCGTCGGCGACCAGCAGCCGAGAGCGCTTCGAGACGGGGTACTCCTGGACCTCCGACCCGTCGTCGGGGGTGATGAGCACCTTGCGCGAGCGGTCGGTCTCCTCGATCTCCACGCGGCCGGCGGCCTCGGAGATCGGGGAGCGACCCTTGGGCGAACGGGCCTCGAAGAGCTCGACCACGCGGGGCAGGCCCTGCGTGATGTCCTCGGCCGAGGCGACGCCACCGGTGTGGAAGGTCCGCATGGTCAGCTGCGTGCCGGGCTCGCCGATCGACTGGGCGGCGATGATGCCGACCGCCTCGCCGATGTCGACGAGCTTGCCGGTGGCCAGCGACCGGCCGTAGCACTTGGCGCAGGTCCCGGTCTTGGCGTCGCAGGTCAGCACGGAGCGGACCTTGACCTCCTCGATGCCGGCCGCCACGAGCTCGCCGATCTTGACGTCGCCGAGGTCGTCGCCCGGGCCGACGAGGGTCTCGCCGGTCTCGGGGTGGGTGACCTCGGTGGCCGCTGCCCGGGCGTACGCCGCGGTCTCGGCGTTCTCGTGCTTGACCACGGAGCCGTCCGCGAGCCGCTCGCCGATCCGCTTGGGCAGACCGCGCTCGGTGCCGCAGTCGTCCTCACGGATGATGACGTCCTGCGAGACGTCGACCAGACGGCGGGTCAGGTAGCCCGAGTCGGCCGTGCGCAGCGCGGTGTCGGCCATGCCCTTGCGGGCACCGTGGGTGGAGATGAAGTACTCCAGCACCGAGAGACCCTCGCGGAAGTTCGCCTTGATCGGCCGCGGGATGATCTCGCCCTTGGGGTTGGCCACCAGGCCGCGCATGGCGCCGACCTGACGGATCTGGTTCATGTTCCCCGAGGCGCCCGAGTCGATCATCATGTAGATCGGGTTGGTCTTGTCGTAGGCGTTCTCCATCGCCTCGCCGACCTTGCGCGAGGCCTCGGTCCAGATCTCGATGAGCTCCTGACGGCGCTCGTCGTCGGTGACCAGGCCGCGCTCGTACTGCTTCTGCACCTTGGCGGCGTCGGCCTCGAAGGACTCGAGGATCTCGGCCTTGTCGGCCGGCTGGGTGACGTCGTCGATGGACACCGTCACCCCCGAGCGGGTCGCCCAGGTGAAGCCGGCCTCCTTGAGGGCGTCCAGCGAGGCGGCGACCTCGACCTTGGTGTACCGCTCGGCGAGGTCGTTGACGATCGCGCCGAGAGCCTTCTTGCCGACCTCGTAGTTCACGAAGGGGTAGTTGGCCGGCAGGGTGTCGTTGAACAGGGCGCGACCCAGCGTGGTCTCGAGGGTGATCGCGAGACCCTCCTCGGGGTCGGCGCCGAGCTCGAGCGGCGGCACGATGTCGTCGAAGCGGATCTTGACCACGCTCTGCAGCGAGATCTCCCCCGCGTCGTAGGCCATCACGGCCTCCGCCGGCGTGCTGAAGGCCCGGCCCTCACCCGGCTGGCCGTCCCGGTCGGTGGTGAGGAAGAACAGGCCGATGATCATGTCCTGGGTGGGCATGGTCACCGGACGGCCGTCCGAGGGCTTGAGGATGTTGTTCGTCGAGAGCATCAGGATGCGGGCCTCGGCCTGCGCCTCGGCCGACAACGGCAGGTGGACGGCCATCTGGTCGCCGTCGAAGTCGGCGTTGAAGGCCGTGCAGACCAGCGGGTGGATCTGGATGGCCTTGCCCTCGATCAGCTGGGGCTCGAAGGCCTGGATGCCGAGACGGTGCAGCGTGGGCGCCCGGTTCAGCAGCACCGGGTGCTCGGTGATGACCTCCTCCAGCACGTCCCACACGACCGGGCGCGCACGCTCGACCATCCGCTTGGCGGACTTGATGTTCTGGGCGTGGGAGAGGTCCACGAGCCGCTTCATCACGAAGGGCTTGAACAGCTCCAGGGCCATCTGCTTGGGCAGGCCGCACTGGTGCAGCTTGAGCTGGGGGCCCGAGACGATGACCGAGCGACCCGAGTAGTCCACGCGCTTGCCGAGCAGGTTCTGGCGGAAGCGCCCCTGCTTGCCCTTGAGCATGTCGGAGAGCGACTTCAGCGGCCGGTTGCCCGGGCCGGTGACGGGACGACCACGGCGACCGTTGTCGAAGAGCGAGTCCACGGCCTCCTGGAGCATCCGCTTCTCGTTGTTGACGATGATCTCGGGAGCGCCGAGGTCGAGCAGCCGCTTGAGCCGGTTGTTGCGGTTGATCACGCGCCGGTACAGGTCGTTGAGGTCGGAGGTCGCGAAGCGGCCACCGTCGAGCTGGACCATCGGGCGCAGGTCCGGCGGGATCACCGGGACCGCGTCGAGGACCATGCCCTCGGGCTTGTTGCCGGTCTTGCGGAAGGCGTCGACGACCTTGAGCCGCTTGAGGGCGCGGACCTTGCGCTGGCCCTTGCCGTTGGCGATGGTGTCGCGCAGCGACTCCACCTCCGCCTCGATGTCGAAGCCCTGGAGCCGCTTCTGGATCGCCGTGGCGCCCATGAAGCCCTCGAAGTACTTGCCGAACCAGTTCTTCATCTCGCGGTAGAGCATCTCGTCGCCCATCAGGTCCTGGACCTTGAGGGTCTTGAAGGTGCTCCACACCTCGTCGAGACGCGCGATCTCGTTCTCGGAGCGCTTGCGCAGCTGCGCCATCTCACGCTCGGCGCCGTCCTTGACCTTGCGGCGCTGGTCGGCCTTGGCGCCCTCGGCCTCCAGGGCGGCGAGGTCCTCCTCGAGCTTCTTGGCGCGCTCGTCGACCATGCCGTCGCGGCGCTTCTCGAGGCGCTCGCGCTCGAGCCCGACCTTGCCCTCGAGGGTGGTCAGGTCGCGGTGGCGGGCGTCCTCGTCGACCGAGGTGATCATGTAGGCCGCGAAGTAGATGACCTTCTCGAGGTCCTTCGGCGCCAGGTCGAGCAGGTAGCCCAGCCGGCTCGGCACCCCCTTGAAGTACCAGATGTGGGTCACCGGCGCGGCGAGCTCGATGTGGCCCATCCGCTCCCGGCGCACCTTGGAGCGGGTCACCTCGACGCCGCAGCGCTCGCAGATGATGCCCTTGAAGCGCACGCGCTTGTACTTGCCGCAGTAGCACTCCCAGTCACGGGTCGGGCCGAAGATCTTCTCGCAGAAGAGGCCGTCACGCTCGGGCTTGAGCGTGCGGTAGTTGATGGTCTCCGGCTTCTTGACCTCGCCGTGGCTCCAGCCGCGGATGTCCTCGGCGGTGGCCAGGCCGATCTGGAGCTGGTCGAAGAAGTTCACGTCGAGCACGATGGCTGCAACCCTTCATAGTTACTGGAATCAAACGTTGTGGAGTGGGAGCACCTGGGTCCGCGGCCGTGGCCGCGGACCCGGGTCTCACACCTCTTCGACCGAGTTGGGCTCGCGGCGCGACAGGTCGATGCCGAGCTCCTCGGCGGCGCGGAAGACGTCTTCCTCCGCGTCCCGCATCTCGATGGCCGAGCCGTCCTGGGAGAGCACCTCGACGTTCAGGCACAGCGACTGCATCTCCTTGACGAGCACCTTGAACGACTCGGGGATCCCGGAGTCGGGGATGTTCTCGCCCTTGACGATCGCCTCGTAGACCTTGACCCGTCCGGGGACGTCGTCGGACTTGATCGTCAGCAGCTCCTGGAGGGCGTAGGCGGCGCCGTAGGCCTCCATGGCCCAGACCTCCATCTCGCCGAAGCGCTGGCCGCCGAACTGGGCCTTCCCGCCCAGCGGCTGCTGGGTGATCATCGAGTACGGGCCGGTGCTGCGGGCGTGGATCTTGTCGTCGACGAGGTGGTGGAGCTTGAGGATGTACATGTAGCCCACCGCCACCGGGTCCGCGAACGGCTCGCCGGAGCGCCCGTCGAAGAGGTTCGCCTTGCCGGTCGAGTCGATCATCCGCACACCGTCGCGGTTCAGGGTCGTCGAGCCGAGCAGCCCGGTGATCTCGTCCTCGCGCGCCCCGTCGAAGACCGGGGTGGCGACCTTGGAGTCGGCCGGGGCCGTCTCGAGGTCGATCGACATCAGGCGCTGCTTCCAGGCAGCGTCCTGGGGGTCGCCGGAGAGGTTGAGGTCCCAGCCCTGCTTGGCCAGCCAGCCCAGGTGCAGCTCGAGGATCTGCCCGACGTTCATCCGTCGCGGCACGCCCAGGGGGTTGAGCACGACGTCGACCGCCGTGCCGTCCTCCATGAAGGGCATGTCCTCGATCGGCAGGATCTTGGCGATGACGCCCTTGTTGCCGTGGCGCCCGGCGAGCTTGTCGCCGACCGAGATCTTGCGCTTCTGTGCGACGTAGACGCGCACCAGCTGGTTGACGCCCGGCGGCAGCTCGTCGCCGTCCTCGCGGTCGAAGACCCGGACGCCGATGATCGTGCCGGACTCGCCGTGGGGCACCTTCATCGAGGTGTCGCGCACCTCGCGCGCCTTCTCGCCGAAGATCGCGCGCAGCAGGCGCTCCTCGGGGGTGAGCTCGGTCTCGCCCTTGGGCGTGACCTTGCCGACGAGGATGTCGCCGGTGGTGACCTCGGCCCCGATGCGGATGATGCCGCGCTCGTCGAGGTCGGCCAGGCCCTCCTCGGAGACGTTCGGGATGTCGCGGGTGATCTCCTCGGGGCCCAGCTTGGTGTCGCGGGCGTCGACCTCGTGCTCCTCGATGTGGATCGAGGTGAGGACGTCCTCCTGCACCAGGCGCTGGGAGAGGATGATCGCGTCCTCGTAGTTGTGACCCTGCCAGGGCATGAACGCCACGAGCAGGTTGGTGCCCAGCGCCATCTCGGCGTCGTCGGTGCACGGCCCGTCCGCGACGGGGGTCCCGACCTCGACCCGGTCGCCCTCGGCGACCAGCGGGCGCTGGTTGATGCAGGTGCCCTGGTTCGAGCGGCGGAACTTGGCCATCTTGTAGGAGGTGTAGGTGCCGTCGTCGTTCATCGTGGAGATGACGTCGGCGGAGACCTCGTTGACCACGCCGGCGTGGGTCGCGGTGACCACGTCGCCGGCGTCGACCGCGGCGCGGTACTCCACGCCGGTGCCGACCAGCGGCGAGTCGCTGCGGATGAGCGGCACCGCCTGGC
The DNA here is from genome assembly GCA_963822495.1 of uncultured Actinomycetota bacterium. Lineage (GTDB taxonomy): Bacteria > Actinomycetota > Actinomycetes > Propionibacteriales > Nocardioidaceae > Nocardioides. Next base: position 55,913 of record CAWGHQ010000008.1, read on the forward strand.
GCTGCATGTTGGCGCCCATGAGCGCGCGGTTGGCGTCGTCGTGCTCCAGGAAGGGGATCAGCGCGGTCGCGACCGAGACCATCTGGCGGGGCGAGACGTCCATGTAGTCGACCTCGTCGGCGAGCAGCTCGGAGACCTCGCCGTCACGCTGACGGACCAGGACCCGCTCACCGGTGAAGCGACCGGTCTCGTCGATGCCGGCGTTGGCCTGGGCGATGACGAAGTGGTCCTCGTCGTCGGCGGTGAGGTAGTCGATCTGGTCGGTGACCTGACCCTCGACCACCTTGCGGTAGGGCGTCTCGACGAACCCGAAGGGGTTGATCCGCCCGAAGGAGGCCAGCGATCCGATCAGGCCGATGTTGGGGCCCTCAGGGGTCTCGATCGGGCACATCCGGCCGTAGTGGCTGTGGTGGACGTCGCGCACCTCCATGCCGGCGCGGTCGCGCGAGAGGCCACCGGGGCCGAGCGCGGAGAGGCGACGCTTGTGCGTGAGCCCGGCGATGGGGTTCGTCTGGTCCATGAACTGGCTCAGCTGGGAGGTGCCGAAGAACTCCTTCAGCGCCGCCACCACGGGGCGGATGTTGATCAGCGACTGCGGCGTGATGGCCTCGACGTCCTGGGTCGTCATCCGCTCGCGCACGACGCGCTCCATGCGGGCCAGGCCCGTGCGCAGCTGGTTCTGGATCAGCTCGCCGACGGTGCGCATCCGGCGGTTGCCGAAGTGGTCGATGTCGTCGGAGGCGATCTCGAGGGTGCCCTGGGGCGAGGTGACGTCGGTGCGCCCGTCGTGCAGCGAGACGATGTAGCGGATCGTGTTCACGATGTCGCTGATCGTCAGCGTCTGCTGGTCGAAGGCCTCGGTCAGGCCGAGCTTCTTGTTGATCTTGTAGCGGCCGACCTTGGCCAGGTCGTAGCGCTTGGGGTTGAAGTAGTAGTTCTTCACCAGCGTCAGCGCCGCCTCGCGCGTGGGCGGCTCGCCCGGACGCAGCTTGCGGTAGATGTCGAGGAGGGCGTCGTCGGGACCCTGGGTGTGGTCCTTCTCCTCGGTCAGCTGGATCGACTCGAACTGGCGCAGCTCGGCCATCACGGCGTCGTAGTCGTAGGCCTCGCCGGTGTCCTCGGCCACGGCCTGGAGGGCCTTGAGCAGCACCGTCACGTTCTGCTTGCGCTTGCGGTCCAGGCGCACGCCGACGAGGTCGCGCTTGTCGATCTCGAACTCCAGCCAGGCGCCGCGCGAGGGGATCAGCCGGGACTGGTAGATGTCCTTGTCGGAGGTCTTGTCGGCCGAGCGCTCGAAGTACACGCCGGGCGAGCGCACGAGCTGGGACACCACGACCCGCTCGGTGCCGTTGATGACGAAGGTGCCCTTGTCGGTCATCAGGGGGAAGTCACCCATGAAGACCGTCTGGCCCTTGATCTCGCCGGTGTCGTTGTTGGTGAACTCGGCGGAGACGTAGAGGGGGGCGGAGTAGGTGAAGTCCTTCTCCTTGCACTCGTCCACGCTGTACTTCGGGTCGTAGAAGACCGGCTTCTCGAACGAGAGCGACATCGTCTCGGAGAAGTCCTCGATCGGCGAGATCTCCTCGAAGATCTCCTGGAGTCCCGACTTGCGCGAGGAGTCCTCGCCGTTGGAGAGACGCTGCTCGACCCGGGCGTCCCACGCCTCGTTGCCGATCAGCCAGTCGAAGCTGTCGGTCTGCAGGGCGAGGAGCTGGGGGAGCTCGAGTGGTTCATCGATCTTTGCGAACGAGATGCGGCGGGGGTGTCCAGAAGAGCTGCGCGCGGCCAAGAGGTGTCCTTCGACATGATCGTCGTGAGCGGCGCCGACCGACCACTTCACCGTCACCGGGCAGAGCGGGGAGCATATGAGGGCAGGCGCAATGGATCACCGTACACGACTCGGGGGCGCACCACAACAACAGCTTGCGCCACACGACGAGCGTGCCCTGATGATGCTCCGTGCCCGGGGCGAGGTCAAGCACTTCGCCCACAATCACCCGCGCGCGTCGCGGTGCGGGCCTGCGATCAGGCCGGCGGCGGGGTGGTGGTCAACCGGTTGATCAGCCACTCCCCGTCCTGCTCGACCATGGAGACCGTCACCTGGTCGCGGGAGACGACCGGCGCCTTGGTCCCGGCGTTGGTGGTGGGGCGGTTGACGAAGAGCAGCACGTCGACCTGGTCGGCGCCCGTGCGCACGACGGCCGAGGCGATCACCTCGGCGGTGACGACGGGCTTGACCCGTGCCGCGTTCTGCTCGATGACCGCGAACAGCTGGTCGTAGTCGTCGGCGTAGCTGGAGGTGAGGTAGCCCCGCGCGGTGTCCGCGTCCTCCTCGAGGTGACGGTAGTCGTAGGAGAGCACCGGGACGATCGCCTGCTCGGCGGCGGTCTGGGCGTCCGACACGGCGGCGGGATCGACGTGGGGACGCGACCACACGACGGCGGTGAGCACGACCAGCACCGCCGCGACGGCCGCGGCGACCAGGATCACCCAGGTCCGCACCCGGGGACCCGCCCGAGGGGGGACCGCGGCGGGTGCCTCCTTCTCGGCGGTTGCCCGCTCGGGCGCCTCGCCGGGCTCGGGTGGGGGCTCGGGAGGGGCCGGAGGGAGGGCCGGCTGCTCGGGCGTCGGCAGCTCGGCGTCGTAGGCCGCTCGCCGGTGCGGGTCCAGGAGCACCTCCGCGGCCTCGTTCTGAGCGCGGAAGCGCGGGTCGGAGGGATCGAGCTCGGCGATGGCCGCGCGCCAGGCCGCGCGGATCTCCTCCGGGGTGGCCGTGCGGTCCACCCCGAGCACGTCGTACCAGGTGGGGCTCACCGCCGACCTCCGGAGCGCTGGGGCCCCTGCCCACCGGGCCGGGGCGTCGGCAGACCGGAGGGCGACGAGCCCGGGGTCTGGGTCGGGGCGCCGGTCACCGGCACGAAGTCGTCGACCAGCCACTGTCCCCCGGTGCGCACGAGGGCGACCTCGACCCGGAACGGTGCCGGCTCGTCCTTGATCCGGGCGGTCTCGTCCTTGCCCCGCGGATCGGGGTAGGAGTTGACGAAGGACCCGGCGACCAGGACCCGGGCGGAGTCACCGTCGAGGGAGCCGACGCCGGTGGAGAAGACCTCCGCGCTGCGCGCCAGGCCGGCCTGGGCGACCGTCTGCTCCGCGGCGGTCACCCCCTGGTCGAAGGAGGCCTTGAAGGTGGGGGTGATCACCTCCTCGACGCCGGCGCGGTACTCGGGCATCTGACCGGCGTCGTCGAGCAGGTCGGGACCGTAGGTGTTGACGCGGAGCATGAACTGCCCGGCCTGGGACATGACCTCGTCGCGGTCGTCCTGCACCGGGTCACCGCCCTGCAGCAACGCAGCGACCCGGGCCCCGACCGTTCCCTGGCTCGCCTCGGTGCGCGAGACGTAGAGCCACCCCAGCAGGCCCAGGCAGACCACGACCACCAGCACCAGCACCCCCAGGACGACGACCCGCGAGCGTGGGTCTCCCGTCCGGTCCGCGGCGACAGGATCGGGGCTGGCACTCACTCCTGACCGGCGGTCAGGGGTTGGAGGAACAGCCACTTCCAGGTGTCCTTTCCGAGCGAGCTCGGCGCCACGCTACCGGTCTGGGACAACGCCTCGGCCTGCTTGGCTCCCCAGGTGACCTCGCGGGTCTCGGGGTCGTAGGAGGCCACCACCGGTGAACGGTAGGAGGGTGCGGCGCGGGGGATGTTCTGGGCCCCGCGGGCGTTGCTGAGCGCCGCCGGTTCGGCGCACCGTGCGTCCGTCTGCATGGGCAGGTCCTTGCGATCCTGGGGAGGTCGCTCGCCGCCCCCCTGGTAGCCGTTCCGGCAGATGTTCGCCTCGGTCAGGATGAGCCCGAAGTGGGCGTCCATGAGGCCCGTCTCGGGCGTCTTGGCCACCACGGTCAGCCCGCCCTGGACCACGTAGGGGTAGAGGACCAGCAGCTGCGAGACGCCGTCGAGGTGTCGGGTGACGACCTCGCCGGTGGTCACCAACCGGTTGACGAGCTGGCCGAGCTCGACCCGGTTGTCCTCGATCAGCCGGCGCAGCTCGCTGGCCGTCGGGGACCCCTCGTCGATGACGGTGCGCAGGTCGCCGTCGGAGGTTGGCCAGGGTCGTGCTGAAGGTGGACAGCTGGTCGGCGAAGGTGCGGATCGCGCTCTCGGAGTCGACCTGGGTCGTCAGCACGGTGTTGCCGTCGCGCAGCAGGGCCTGGGTGGTGGCGAAGTTGGCCTCGGCGGTGGTCAGGAAGGAGTTGCCGGAGTCGATGATGGTCGCGAGGTCGTCGCCGGTGCCGGCGAACCCCTTGCCGAGCTCGAGGACCGTGGTGCGCAGCGAGGGCCGGTCGATCGAGCTGACCGTGGTGGACAGGTTGGCCAGCAGCTCCTCGGTCGGCAGCGGGGTCTCGGTGTCGGCCAGCGCGATCTGCGAGCCCTCCTCGAGCACCGGGCCGTCGTCGCTCTGCGGCTGGAGCTCGACGTACTGCTCCCCCACCGCGGACCGGTTGCCGACGACGGCCAGGGTGTCGGCCGGGATGTCGTCGTAGGTCTTCTCGATGTCGAGGGAGGCGTCGACGCCCTCCTTGGTCAGCTCGAGGGTGGCGACCTTGCCGATGCCCACGCCGCGGTAGGTCACCTCGGCGTCCTCGAAGATGCCGCCGGAGACCGAGAGGTGGGTGACCACGGTGTAGGTGTCGTCGTAGAAGACCCGGTCGAGCCGGGCGTAGCGGGCACCGACGAAGGAGACTCCGACCAGGGTGATGATCGCGAAGACCACCAGCTGGATCTTGGTCCGACGTGTGATCACTGGGTCACCATTCCCGGGATGAGGAGCGTGGCCAGACCGGGGTCGTAGGCCTCCACGACCTGGCCGAACGTGGTCCGCCCCGCCGCCGGGGGCGCAGCCTCGCCGAAGCCGGCGCGGTTGCGCAGCACGCCGCCACCACCGCCACCGCCACCGCCGAGGCCGCCACCGAGACCGCCGCCTCCTCCGCCGCCGCCTCCGCCGCCGCCGCCGCCGAGTCCTCCGGGCAGGTTCGGCAGACCGCCGCCACCGCCGCCACCGCCGCCGGGCAGGTTCGGCAGACCGCCACCGCCACCGCCGCCGCCGGTGCCACAGAGCAGGGGAAGGGTCTCGACGTCACAGACGCCCTGCACCAGCGCGTCCGGCAGGCCCTTGCAGTTCTTCACCGAGGGGCGGTTGATGCACTTGTTGATCTTCTTGCGCGCCTTCTTGCAGAAGGTCGACAGCTGGTCCTGCAGGTCGCCGATCACGATCGGCCCCGGCGGCAGGTCGGCCAGCGTCTTGCAGACGTTGGGGACCTCGGTCGGGATCTCGGTCGGGAGCGACGGGAGGTCGGTGGGAAGGCCGGTCGGCAGCCCGACCGTGGGCAGCGAGGGCGTGGGCAGCCCGAGGTCGCTGAGGTCGACGTCGAGGCGCACCGAGAGGTTCACGAAGTCGCCCATGTGCAGGTTGCGCGCCACCTGGGGGTCTCGCCCGACGGTCTCGTCGACGAAGGGGTAGGTGAGGAACACGTTGAACGCGTCGACGAAGGAGTCGCCGGAGTTGGCCAGCTGGGTCAGCACCGGGCGCAGCTGCTGGAAGGTCCGGATGGTGTCGGCCTTGGAGCGGCGGATGACCCCGACCGCGACGTTGCCCAGCTGGTCCAGGGACCCGAGCATCGTCTTGAGGTCGTCGCGCTGACGGTTCAGGGAGTCCAGCGCGCTCGGCAGCTGCTCGAGAGCACCGTCGATGCTCGGCTGCTGCTGGCGGACCTCGAGCGCGAGCCGGTTGAGGGACTCGATGGCGTCGACGATCTGTGCCTTGTTCTCGTCGAGCTGACCGGTGAAGTCGTCGATCTGGGTCAGCACGGAACGCACGTTGCTCTCACGGCCCTCGAGTGCCTTGTTCAGCTCGACCGTGATCGTCTTGAGCTGGGCGACCCCGCCGCCGTTGAGGATCAGGCTCAGCGCACCGAGCACCTCCTCGACCTCGGGGTTGCGGCTCGAGCGCGCCAGGGGGATGACGTCCCCGTCCTGGAGCGGGTCGGTGCTGGCCCCCTCGGTCGGCGGCTCGAGCTGCACGAACTTCTCGCCGAGCAGGCTGGTCTGGCGGATCTCGGCGACGGCGTTGTCGGGCAGGTCGGTGTCGCCGCGCATCTCGATGTCGAGCTCGGCGGCGAACCCGTCGAGGCGCACGTCGGTCACCCTGCCCACGTCGACGTCGTTGACCTTCACGGTGCTCTTGGGCACCAGGTCGAGCACGTCGCTGAACTTGACGGTCACCGAGATCGGGTCGTCGCCGACGTCGGCGCCGCCGGGCAGCGGCAGCTGGTAGACGCTGAACTCGCAGCCGGAGAGGAGCAGGGAGCCGGCCAGGGTCAAGGCCACCGCGCGGAGGAGTCTCATCGCCGCACCGCCACGAGGCCGCCGAGGCTCGGGTCGAACGGCTCTCCGTAGGAGGTGCCCGTGCCGGGTCCGAAGGGGCTGGTCCGGGGCAGGGGCAGCCCCTGGATGAGGTCGCACGTGTCGCCGCTCGGGTCGTTGGTGTTGACGATGCCGCACAGGAAGTCGGTGGGGTTGCCGGTGATCTGCTCGATGTTCTCGCCCAGGTTGCTCTTGGTGTCGAGCGTGCCGGCCTGCGGGTTGTAGGTCAGCGCCAGGTTGTTCAGCGCCACCGGGGCGTCGTTGAGGATCTCGTCGATCGAGGCGCGCCGCTTGACCAGGACGTTGGCGACCCGGTTCAGCCCGGCGACGTCCTTGGTGAGGATCTCGCGGTTGGTGCGCACGAAGTCGCCGACGGTGGTCAGCGCGGTGGCGAGGTTCTTCAGCGCCCCTGCGAGCTCCTGGCGCTCACCGGCGAGCACGGTGGAGACCGAGGCCAGCGAGGAGTTGAAGTCGCGCACGGTCTGGTCGTTGTTGGCCAGGGTGTTGATGAACTTCTCCAGCTCGGCGGTGGAGCCGAAGAGCTCCTCCTTGCTGTCGTCGAGGGTCTTGGTCAGCGTGGCGAAGTCGGTGATCGTCTGGTTGAAGGTCTCCCCCTGCCCGCGGAAGTTGTCGGCCGTCACCTCGAGCAGGTCCGTCAGGGCACCCTTGCTGTTGGCCCCGTCGGGGCCGACGGCCACGGTGAGGTCGTTGATGCTGGAGTAGATCTGGTCGAGCTCGAGGGGCACCGAGGTCTGGTCGATGTCGATCTCGGCCCCGTCGGCGAGCTTGTCCCCCCCGGTGTAGGCCGGGGTGATCTGCACGAAGCGGTCCCCGACGATCGAGGGCGCCACGATGACGGCCTTCGCGTCGGCCGGCAGCGCGACGGTCTCGTCGTAGCTGATCTCCACCTTGACCCGGGTCCCCTTGGGCTCCACGGTGTCGACCGTGCCGACGGGAACGCCGAGCACCCGCACGTCGCTGCCCTCGTAGACCGAGATGGCCCGCGGGAAGTAGGCCGTGATCGTCTTCTGATCGTCCTCGCCGAGCACGGTGAAGGCGGCGGCCACGACCAGGGCGAGCACGATGACGGGCCCGATGTACTTGCTCAGGGTCGTCATCGCGTGACCCCCGTCAGCGGCACGTCCGGCTGGCCCGAGAGGTCCGGGACCGGGCGGGATGTTCTGGATGTAGGTGTCGAACCAGGGACCGTTGCCGAGGGTGTTGGCGAAGACCCGGTAGAAGGGCGCCATCAGCCGCAGGCTGTTGTCGAGGTTGTCCTCGTTCTTGTTCAGCACCTGCAGGACGCCGTCGACCTGCTGGAGGGCCGGCTTGAGGTCGGCGCGACTCTGCTCGACCAGCACGGTGAGCTCCTGGGAGAGGGTGGAGGTGGCCAGCAGGACGTTGTGGATCTGCTCCCGCCGCGCCACGAGCGCCCGGAACAGGACGTCGGCGTCCTCCATCAGGGTCACGATGTCCTGGTCGCGGTCGTCGAGCACGGTCGAGACCCGCTCGAGGTTGGTCAGCAGCGAGCGGATCTGGTCGTCGCGCGAGGCGATGGTCTCCGAGAGCCGCGAGACCCCGGTCAGGGCCGAGCGGAACTCGTCCGGGGCGTTGCGGGTCAGGTCGGCCAGCGTCGTCAACGACTTCGCGAGCCGGTCGGTGTCGATGCGCTGGGAGGTGTCGGCGAGGCCCTCGAAGGCCTCGACCACGTCGTAGGGCGAGCTGGTGCGCTCGACCGGGATCTCGGCCTCCGTGGGCAGCTGACCCTCACCGGCCGGCTCCAGGGCCAGGAAGACGTCGCCGAGCAGCGTCTTGACCCGGATCGAGGCGCCGGTGTCCTTGCCGAAGGCGGAGTCGGTCTTGACCTTGAAGGTGGCCTTCACCTTGCCGTCCTCGAGGGCCACGTCGGTCACCTGACCCACGCGGACGCCGGCGATGCGGACCTCGTCCTGGGGCTCGAGGCCGCCGGCCTCGGAGAAGGTCGCGTAGTAGGTCTCACCCCCGCCGATGATCGGGAGGTCCTGCGCGCGGAACCCGGCCAGCAGCAGGGCGGTCAGCACGGTGAGGCTGATCGCCCCGATGATGACGGGGTTGCGCTCGCGGAAGGGCTTGCTCATCCGAGATCACACCGTTCGGCGTTCACGTCGTAGTCGAGGGTCAGGTGGTCGGGTACGTCGGCCACGTCGCCCACGACCGGGACCTTCGGCAGCTTGACGTTGCCCTGGAACTGGCACAGGTAGAAGTTGAAGAACGACCCGTAGGTCGCCGTCCGGCCGATCTTGGTCAGCTTGACCGGCAGCACCTGCAGCGCCCGGTCCAGCTCGGCCTTGTTGCGGTTGATGTTGCCCCCCAGCCGGCGCAGCTGCTTGATGTCCTCGACCAGGGGCGGGCGGACGCCCTGGACCAGGCCTGCGGTCTCGTTCGAGAGCTCGGAGATGTCGTCGAGCGAGCCGAGGATGGCCTGGCGGTCGTCCTTGAGCCCGCCCACGAGGTTGCGGAAGCTGATGATCAGGTCGCTGAGCTGGCGGTCGCGGTCGGCGACGTGGTCGAGGACGTAGTCGAGGTTGGTCAGCAGCTGGCCGATCACCTGGTCGCGGTCCGCGAGGGTGTTGGTCACCGAGGCGGTGTGGCCCAGCAGGCTCTCGACGGTGCCGCCCTCGCCCTGGAAGACCTGGACGATCTCCGAGGACAGCTGGTTGACGTCGTCGGGCGAGAGCGCCTGGAAGAGCGGCTTGAAGCCGTTGAACAGCACGGTGAGGTCCAACGCGGGCGAGGTCCGCTCGACGGGGATCGTGTCCCCCGGAGCCATCTTCTCCTGGCTGCCGATGCCCTCGGTGATCGCCATGTAGCGCTGGCCGACCAGGTTGCGGTACTTCAAGGTCGCGAAGGTGCGCCCGGTCATCGGCACCTCGGTCGACACGTCGAAGGTCAGCAGCGCCTTGTCGCGGTCGACGACCTCCACGCTCTTGACCGAGCCGACCTTGACCCCGGCGACGCGCACGTCGTCGCCGACGTTCACGCCGGTGGCGTCGGAGAACTCGGCCCGGTACTCCTCGCGGTCGCCGAAGGAGATGTTGCCGATGAGGATGACCAGGAGTCCGGTGGCCAGGGTGGTGACGACCACGAAGATCATCAGCCGGGTGAAGTCCTTGGCCGTCTTGGCGTCGAAGAGCTTCATCGCAGCCCCACCTCCGCCCCGCGGGCCAGCGGTGCCACCAGGAGGGGACCGAGGTCGGGGACCTCGTCGGCCTGCACGCCCATGCCGGGCGCGAGCAGCCCCTTGAGCACGTCGGTCTCCTCACGGCTCCCGGCGTAGCCGGCCCGGTCGCTGAGCACGTAGCGGGGCGCCACGCGCGAGGTGCCCTTGCCGGTCGGCTCGTCGACCCCGTCGTTGAAGTTCGGGATGTTGCTGAAGGGGTCCGCCTGGCTGCCGGCCGAGCCGGGCAGCTGCGTACAGGACGGGCCGCGGTCGTCGCCGAGGCGAGGTCGGTCCTCCGGCGTGTAGGCGCGCGGCTGGTTGGGCAGCGTCTCCAGCACGATGTGCAGGGTGAACCCGCGGAAGGCCTCCGCCTGGCCCTTGCCGGCGTTGACGATCCCACGCAGCAGGCAGGGGAACTCGGGCGAGTACTTGGCCAGCACGTCGAGCTGTCGGACGCTGAGGTCGGCGAGACGGACGAGCTCGTCGCCGTTGTCGTCGAGGAAGGTGCGGGTGCTGTCGGCGAAGCCGGCCACGTCGGTGAACAGCGCCTGCAGCTTGGCCTCGCGGCCCTCCAGGGTGCCCGTCGTGGTGACGGTGTTGTCGAGGATCGTGCCGATCTCGGGCAGCACGTCGGCGTAGATGTCGGAGGTGCGGGCGGTCAGCCGCAGGTCGTCGATCAGCAGCGGGATCTCGGGGTTGAGCTTGGTCAGGTAGCCGTCGATGATCTCGAGGTTCTCGCCCAACCGGTCACCCCGACCCTCGAGGGCGGTGGAGATCGCGTTCAGGGTCATGTTGAGCTCGCCGGGCTGGACGGTGCGCAGCAGCGGGTAGAGGTCGTTGAGGACCCGCTCGACCTCGGTGGAGACGGCCGTCTGCTCGACGGTGTCGTCGGAGCTGATCGCCTTCGAGGACGGCTGGTCGGGCACGACGAGCGAGACGTACTTCTCGCCGAAGAGCGTCTTGGGCAGGATCGCGGCGGTGACGTTCTCGGGGATGATGTCGAGGTCCTCGGGGTACAGCCCCAGCGTGACCTCCGCACCGTCGGCCTGGGCCTGGAAGTCGAGGACCTCGCCCACGATCACGCCGCGGATCTTGACGTCCGCGCGGACCGGCAGCTGGAGGCCCGCCTTGGAGGTCTCGAGGCTTGACCTCCTCGTAGGTCACGAACGACTTGCTGAAGATGCCGTAGGTCAGGTAGACGCCGCCGACCAGCATGGCGAGGAACACCACCCCGAGGGCCTTGTGCATGGCCAGGATCTTCATCTGCTCACCCCGCCAGTCGCACGGTCGTGGTGGTGCCCCAGATGGCCATCGACAAGAACAGGTCGATGACGTTGATGGCCACGATGCTGGTGCGCACGGCGCGGCCCACGGCCACGCCCACCCCGGCGGGGCCGCCGCCGGCGGTGTAGCCGTGGTAGCAGTGGATGAGGATCACCACGACGGAGAAGACGAGGACCTTGCCGAAGGACCACAGCACGTCGCCGGGCGGGAGGAACTGGTTGAAGTAGTGGTCGTAGGTCCCCGCGCTCTGCCCGTAGAACTGGGTCACCGTCAGTCGGGTGGCGAAGTAGGAGGACAGCAGCCCCACGACGTAGAGGGGGATGATCGCGATCAGCCCGCCCACGATCCGGGTCGCCACGAGGAACGGCATCGAGGGGATCGCCATCACCTCGAGAGCGTCCACCTCCTCCGAGATGCGCATCGCGCCCAGCTGGGCGGTGAAGCCGCAGCCGACGGTGGCGGCCAGGGCGATGCCGGCCACCAGCGGAGCGATCTCGCGGGTGTTGAAGTAGGCCGAGACGAACCCCGCGAAGGGCGCCGTCCCGATCTGGTCGAGCGCGGCGTAGCCGGACAGCCCGACCTGGGCGCCGGTGAAGAAGGTCAGGGCCAGGATCACCCCGACGGTCCCGCCGATGACGGCCAGGGCGCCCGAGCCGAGGGTGACCTCGGCCAGGATCCGCAGGATCTCCTTGGGGTAGCGGGTCACCGACTTCGGCGCGGCCATGCTCGCGCGGATGTAGAAGGAGAGCTGCTCCCCCATGGTGTCCAGCGACGACAGGGGCCGCTGGTAGACGCTCTTGATGCTCGCCACGCCGCTAGCCCGTCTTCGGTGGGATGACTTGGAGGTAGATGGCGCTGATCACGAAGTTCACGATGAACAGGAGCACGAAGGTGATGACCACCGACTCGTTCACGGCATCACCCACGCCCTTGGGCCCACCTCCGGCGTTGACGCCCTTGTAGGCGGCCACGATCGCCGCGATCAGGCCGAAGATCAGCGCCTTGACCATGCCGACGTAGAGGTCGGGCAGCTGCGCGAGCGCGGTGAAGCTGGCGATGTAGGCCCCGGGCGTCCCGCCCTGGAGCAGCACGTTGAAGACGTACCCACCGGCCACGCCGACGACGCTGACCATGCCGTTGAGGAAGACCGCCACGAGCATGCAGCCCAGGACCCGCGGCACGACGAGGCGCTGGATGGGGTCGATGCCCGAGCACCATCATGGCGTCGAGCTCTTCACGGATCTTGCGCGCGCCGAGGTCCGCGGCGATCGCCGACCCGCCCGCGCCGGCGATGAGCAGCGCGGTGGCGATCGGTGCCGCCTGCTGGACCACCGCCAGCACCGAGGCCGAGCCGGTGAAGGACTGCGCCCCGAACTGACGGATCAGACCGCCGACCTGCAGCGCGATGACTGCGCCGAACGGGATGGCCACCAGCGCCGTCGGCACGATCGTCACCGAGGCGACGAACCAGGCCTGCTGGAAGAACTCCCGGGTCTGGAAGGGACGCTTGAACAGGTTGCGACCGACGTCGAGCGCGAAGGCGAAGAGCGTCCCTGCGGCGCCGATGGGCGCGAGCACGCGGGAAGCGGTCGAGGAGGCCACCGATCAGGCTCCGGTGGTCATGTTCATGTCGGCCTCGAACGACCCCGGAGGGGGCTCGACGCCGTTGTCCTTGCACCACGCGCCAGGCTCGCGCTGCGAGCGGCGCGGCACGCCGTTGGAGGGCTCGATCTGCAGCGGGATAGGCGGCAGGGGCGGCAGCTCCTGACCCTCCTCGGCCTCGAGCTCGTCGGCGTCCTTCTCCTCCGACATGCCGATCGGGCCGATCTTCTGGGCGTTGAGGAACTGCCGCACGACCGGCTCCTCGGAGGAGAGCAGCATCTCGCGCGGACCGAACATGGCCAGGTGCTTGTGGTAGAGCAGGCCGATGTTGTCGGGCACCGTGCGAGCGGTGTTGATGTCGTGGGTGACGATGAGGAACGTGGCGTCGATCTGGGCGTTGAGGTCGACGATGAGCTGGTTCAGGAACGAGGTGCGCACCGGGTCCAGGCCGGAGTCGGGCTCGTCGAAGAGCACGATCTCGGGGTCGAGCACGAGCGCGCGGGCCAGACCGGCACGCTTGCGCATCCCGCCGGAGATCTCGCCGGGCAGCTTGTCCTCGGTACCGAGGAGGCCGACCAGGTCGAGCTTCTCCATGACGACCTCGCGCACCTGGGACTCGGACTTCTTGGTGTGCTCGCGCAGGGGGAAGGCGATGTTGTCGTAGAGGTTCATCGAGCCGAACATGGCGCCGTCCTGGAAGAGGACCCCGAAGAGCTTGCGGATCTCGTAGAGCTCCTTCTCCGGACAGGTCGCGATGTCGGTGCCCTCGATGATCACCGAGCCCCGGTCGGGCTTGAGCAGACCGATCAGGGTCTTCAGCAGCACCGACTTGCCCGTGCCCGAGGGCCCGAGCATCACGCAGATCTCGCCCGCGGGCACGGTGAGGGTCACGTCGCCCCAGATGAGCTGCTTGCCGAAGCTCTTCGACAAGTGCTCGATCTTGATCTCGACACCCATGCGTGCGACTCCCTCGTCCTGGTGACCCCATGGCCTCACGGCACGATGCGCCCACATCGCCACCGGCTGTACAACGGCCGGTACCGCGGCGAGGTTACGCGCACATTCGACCCACGTCACGCTTTCGTAGCCCGTCGTGACCGACTCGTGCCCCGAGGGGCACCACTCGGCTTCGACCTGCGGGAACAAGAGCGTCACGACGCCTGGCTGTGACTCCCACCACGCAACCTACCCGTCGGTAGGGCATTCGCGGACCACACGGTCGCTTTCGGTGCTCCACCGGGGCCCACCGGGCGGGCGCCGGACGCTCTCCAGCAGACGCCGACGGGGGCGGGCACCTGGTCGGTGCCCGCCCCCGTCGGGATGCGGCTGGTGCTGCGGTGGAGCAGGGTCAGCGGTGCGTCACTTGACGGTGACGGACGCGCCGGCACCCTCGAGCTGCTCCTTGGCCTTCTGAGCGGCCTCCTTGGTGACCTTCTCCAGGACGGCCTTGGGGGCGGCCTCGACGAGCTCCTTGGCCTCCTTGAGACCCAGGGAGGTCAGGGCGCGCACCTCCTTGATGACGTTGATCTTCTTCTCGCCGGCAGCCTCGAGGACGACGTCGAACTCGTCCTGCTCGACGGCCTCCTCACCGGCACCTCCACCAGCGGCGGGGGCGGCGGCGACGGCCACCGGAGCGGCGGCGGTCACGCCGAAGGTGTCCTCGAACTGCTTCACGAACTCGGAGAGCTCGATCAGCGTCATCTCCTTGAACGCGTCGAGCAGCTCGTCGGTGCTGAGCTTCGCCATGGTGGCGGTTCCTTCCAGTCGGTGACCCGGGTCGGTCGACCAGGGCCGGGGGTTGCTTCGTCGGTGGTGTGCCTCGGTGGTGTGCCGGACCGCTCAGGCCTCGGCGGTCCCGCCCTCGTCAGCGGCCTCGGTCGCCTCGGGGGCGGCGTCGGTCTCGGCGGGGGTCTCCTCGGCGGGGGTCTCCTCGGCGGGGGTCTCCTCGGCGGCGGCCGGGGTGCCGGCACCACCAGCGAGGATCGAGGGGTCCTGCTCGGCCTTCGCCTGCAGGGCACCCGCGACGCGGGCGGCCTGGCTGAGCGGGGCCTGGAACAGGGCGGCGGCGTTGGTGAGCGAGGCGAGCATCGCCCCCGCCATCTTGCCGAGCAGCACCTCGCGCGACTCGAGGTCGGCCAGCTTGGCCACCTCTGCTGCGTCGAGCGCGGCGCCGTCGAGGTACCCGCCCTTGATGATCAGGGCGGGGTTCGCCTTGGCGAAGTCCCGCAGACCCTTGGCCGCCTCGACCACGTCACCGTTGATGAACGCGATCGCGGTGGGGCCGATCAACAGCTCGTCGAACCCGGTCATCCCGGCCTCGGCAGCGGCGATCCTGGTCAGCGTGTTCTTGACCACGGCGTACGAGGCGTTCTCACCCAGTGCCCGCCGCAGGTCCTGCAGCTGCTTGACGGTGAGCCCGCGGTAGTCGGTCAGCACAGCACCCGCGGACTCGTTGAACGACTCGACGATCTCCGAGACGGCTGCCTGCTTCTCTGGCCGCGCCATGGGTCTCCTTCCGGTGGTCGACCGGCGGCTGCTCGCGGGCCCGGAGACGACGAACGCCCCGAGCACAGGGCCCGGGGCGCAGAGCCCGCGGCCAGGGGCCACGGGTTCGAGCTGGGTCACCTGCGCTGGACGTCCGCGGCTGCGGATCCTTCGGCCCTGTCACTGGTGCGACAGGACGACCGACGGTCTCTGGTTACGGGGCGTGACTGTACGCGCGCCCGCCTCCCCCCGCCAAATCGGCCCCCCGGGCCCGCCGAGATGGCGCTCGTCGCGCGTTCAGGTGGCGCTCGTCGCGCGTCCAGGTGGCGCTCACGTCCGCGCCCGGTGCGCCGCGGCCTTGACCCGGCTCTGGCAGCGGGACGAGCAGAACCGCCGCCCGGCGTTGCGGGAGGAGTCGAGGTAGACCCGGTCGCACGCGGGGGCCGCACAGACGCCGAGGCGGCCGGCGAGGTCGCTGCCGAGCGCGATCGCGAGCCCGGCCGCGCAGCCGGCCCGCCATCCGTTCACCAGCCCGTCGTCCGGTCCGTGGAAGTGCAGGTCCCACCCCGTCCGCGTGCGGTCCAGCCGCGGGCGCACCCCGGTCTCGTCGAGCAGCGCGTTGACCAGGCCGGCCGCGCGGTCGAGGTCGTCGTCGTCGACCGCCTCGACGACCGTCCGCAGCGATGCGGCGAGTCCCACGAAGGCGCCGGCCTGCTCGGTCCCCACCCGCGGGTCGTAGTCGTCCGCGGCCAGGGACGAGCGGACGGCCTCGACAAGGCGCGGGCCGGTCGGGGCGACGACGTCGGCGCCACCGGCCGAGCCGGAGGTGAGGGAGTTGACCAGTGCCACAGAGGCCTCGAGAAGGCGAACGACATGACTATCGAACCTCATTTGACCAGTCACGCTCCTGATGTCTAGGTTGGGTGCCCATGACTACTGAATCAGTGTACGACAGTCACGATCCCGTGGGCGGCGACGATCAGGACGGCGAGCATCAGACCGCACGCCGAGCGGTCCGGGTGCTGGTCACCGCACGAGCGGCCAACCGGCTCGGCGCGTTCACGCTCCCCTTCCTGGCAGTGGTCCTCGTCGAGGTGCACGGTGCGAGCGTGGGCCAGGCCGGCCTCGTCCTGTCGCTCTTCGGACTGGCCACGATCCCGTCCCGGCTGGCCGGCGGGGCTCTCGCCGACCGGTTCGGCCGGCGCCGCACCATGGTCGCCGGCCTGGTCGGCTGCGCGCTCGCCCAGCTGGCGATCATCGGCTCCCCGGGCCTGGCTTCCGCCGCTCTGGCCTCGACCGCGCTCGGCCTGTGCTTCGAGCTGTACGAGCCACCCAGCCAGGCCATGCTGAGCGACCTCGTCGCCGAGGGCGAGCGGACCCACGCCTTCGGTCTCCTCGCGGCCGCGCTGGCCGCGGCCGGCGTGGTCTCCGGCGTCCTGGCCGTGGTGCTCGGCGGCGTGGACCTGCGGCTGCTCCTGCTCGCCGACGCGGTGAGCTGCCTGGCCTGCGCGAGCGCGGTCGTCGTCGCACTGCCCGGCACCGAGCGTTGCGACCGCCGTGCCACCGGGGTGGCGATGCTCCGGGAGGGCGGGCCGTGGCGCGACCCACGCCTGCTGGGCATGCTCGGCTCCGGGACGGCCTTCGCCGCCCTGTACACCGCACTGCTGGTCGCCCTCCCCCTCACCTTCGCCGCGCGCGGGCTTCCCGCCGCGGACGCCGGCTGGGCGATGGCCCTCTCGGCGGGGGTGATCGTCCTGGGGCAGCAGGTGCTGCGCCGCCGCGCAGCCCCGCCTCCCTTCGCCGCCATGCGGGCCGGCTACCTCGTGCTGGCGGCCGGCCTCGCCCTGCTCGCCTTCGCCACGACGCTGCCGGCCATCCTCCTGGCTGCGGTGGTGTGGAGCGTGGGCGACCTGTTGCTGCTCAGCCACCCCTACGCCGTCGTCGCCGGCCTCGCACCGGCCGCGCAGCGCGCGCGCTACCTCGCGGCGTACGGCATCGGCTGGGGCGTCGCGGGCGCAGTGGCTCCGCTCGCGGCCACCACCGCGCTGGCCGTCTCCCCCACCCTGCTGTGGAGCGGCGCGGCCGCCGCGTCGCTGGGACTGGCGGTCGCGCAGGGGTCGCTACGGCGTCTCGTCGAGCGTCCCCGCTGACACGCCGCGGCCACCTCGACCAGCGACGGCCGCCACCTCGGTTGACGGCGACCGCCATCTCGGCTGACGACGGCCGCCATCTCGGCGGGTGGGGCTTGGGTTCAGCCCTGGGGGGCGTCGTCCTCGCCGGCGACGTTGCGGGTCCGGTTCGGGTCGACCTGGACGCCGGGGCCCATCGTCGTGGAGACGGTGACCTTCTTCAGGTACCGGCCCTTGGAGCTGGCCGGCTTCAGGCGCAGCACCTCCTCGAGGGCCGCGGCGTAGTTCTCCGCGAGCTGGGCCTCGGAGAACGACGCCTTGCCGATGATGAAGTGCAGGTTGGCGTGGCGGTCGACCCGGAACTCGATCTTGCCGCCCTTGATGTCGGTGACGGCCTTGGCCGGGTCGGGGGTGACCGTCCCGGTCTTCGGGTTCGGCATGAGGCCGCGGGGCCCGAGGACGCGGCCGAGTCGACCGACCTTGCCCATCATGTCGGGCGTGGCCACCACGGCGTCGAAGTCGAGGTAGCCCTTGCTCACCCGGTCGATGAGCTCGTCGCTGCCGACCTCGTCGGCGCCGGCCGCGAGCGCGGCCTCGGCCTTGTCGCCGGCGGCGAAGACGAGCACGCGCGCCGTCTTGCCGGTCCCGTGCGGGAGGTTGACGGTGCCGCGGACCATCTGGTCGGCCTTGCGGGGGTCGACCCCGAGGCGCATCACGACGTCGACGGTCTCGTCGAACTTCTTCTTGCTCGAGGTCTTGGCGATCCCGATGGCCGCCATCGGCGCGTAGAGCTCGTCCTTGTCGAACTGCTCCGCGGCCGCGCGGTAGGTCTTGCTGCGCTGCATGTCTGGCTCTTCTCTCGTGTGCTCATCCAGGTGTGGTCGGCGGGCCAGCGCGGCCCTGCCACGGGGTCTGCGCCGTTCGGCGCGAGGGGGCCGGTGGGCCCCCGGGGTCACTCGGTCGTGACGCCCATCGAGCGGGCCGTGCCCTCCACGATCTTCATCGCGGCATCGATGTCGTTGGCGTTGAGGTCCGGCAGCTTGGTCGTGGCGATCTCGCGGACCTGGTCCTTGGTCAGCTTGCCGACCTTCTCCTTGTGGGGCACGCCCGAGCCGCGCTGCAGGCCGGCGGCCTTCTTGATCAGCTCGGCGGCCGGCGGGGTCTTCGTGACGAAGGTGAAGGACCGGTCCTCGAAGATGGTGATCTCGACCGGGACGACCTGGCCACGCATGGCCTCGGTCTGGGCGTTGTAGGCCTTGCAGAACTCCATGATGTTGACGCCGTGGGGACCCAGCGCCGTACCGACGGGCGGCGCGGGGGTCGCGGCGCCGGCGTTGAGCTGCACCTTGACCAGCGCAGCGATCTTCTTCTTGGCAGGCATGCTTTTCTCTTTCTTCCTCGTGGTCATGACGAGGGCCGGGTCGGCCCTCTGCCACCTCTGTGGTGCCGGGCACGGGGCCCGGCTGAGCCTCAGACCTTCTGGATCTGGCTGAAGCTCAGCTCGACCGGGGTCTCCCGGCCGAAGATCTCGACCAGCGCCTTGACGCGCTGGGACTCCGCGTTGATCTCGGTGATCGTGGCGTGGAGCGTGGCGAACGGGCCGTCGACGACCATCACCGAGTCGCTGACGTCGAAGTCGGCGACCTCGACCGGCTTGGCGGCCTGGGCGCCCCCGCGCGAGGGCGACGTCTTGCCGGCAGCAGCAGCCTCGGCCTGCGCGGTGGCGACGACGGCGGGAGCCAGCATGTCCTCGACCTCCTGCATCGACAGGGGCACCGGCTGGTGGCTGTGACCCGACGAAGCCGGTGACCGACGGCGTGTGGCGCACGGCCGACCAGGACTCGTCGGTGAGGTCCATGCGGACCAGGACGTAGCCCGGGAGCACCGTGCGCTTGACCATCTTCCGCTGGCCGTTCTTGATCTCGGCCACCTCCTCGATGGGGACCACGATCTCGTGGATGTAGTCCTCCATGTTCAAGGAGATGATCCGGTTCTCGAGGTTCTGACGCACCCGGTTCTCCATGCCGGAGTAGGTGTGCACCACGAACCAGTCGCCGGGCTTGGCCCACAGCTCGCGGCGGAAGTCCTCCAGCGGGTCGGCCTCCTCGGGCTCGGCGTCCTCGTCGATCTCGGTGGGGGGCTCGCGGACCTCGCCGGTGGTGTCCTCGACGGGCTCGGAGGGCGCCACGACGGTCTCGACGAGGCCCTCGTCGCTGGTGTCGCTGAGGGCCTGCGGCTGATCGGCCTGGGTCTGCTCGGACACGTGCTGCTCCATCACTGGTACGTCGTCGGGGGCCGACCGCTCGGGCGGCCCGGGGCTCACTGGTCGGACTGGCCTGCGAAGACCGCGAAGACGAGCTTGCCGAACCCGAGGTCGAGCACGGAGATCAGCGCCATCATCACGATCACGAAGGTCATGACCACGAAGAAGTAGGTGACCAGCTGCTCCTGGGTGGGCCACACGACCTTGCGCAGCTCCGCCACGACCTGCCGGTAGAACGTCACCACGCTGGTGCGCTGAGGCTTGTCGTCCTTCGACCCGCCGCCGCGCGAGCTCACCGTGCTGCTGTCCGCCACGTCGTTCACCTCTTCGCTGTGTTGTGGTCGTGCGCACGCTCGTCGTGCGCGGTCGTCGTCATGCGCAGGGCACGAGGGACTTGAACCCCCAACCTTCGGTTTTGGAGACCGATGCTCTGCCAGTTGAGCTAGTGCCCTCCGATGGGCTCGTGCGACGAGGTCGCCGCCCCCGGCACTGCGCAGAGGGCATGACGCATCATGGCGACGAGTTCACCGCTGGTGAGTCTACGGGCAAGGTCATCGAGGCGTCCAAACGCACCGCCCGCCCCCTCCTGCCTGCCCGGCTCCGGCCCTACCATGGCCGCCATGAGCTCCACTGCTGCCACCAGCCCCCGTGACCGCCGCGTCTCGCGCCGTCTCGCCGCCATCGCCGAGTCCGCGACCCTCAAGGTCGACGCGCAGGCCAAGGCGCTCAAGGCCGAGGGCCGGCCCGTGATCGGCTTCGGCGCCGGCGAGCCCGACTTCGCGACGCCGTCCTACATCGTCGACGCCGCCGTCGAGGCCTGCCGGGACCCGCGCAACCACCGCTACTCCCCGGCCGGGGGCCTGCCGGAGCTCAAGGCGGCGATCGTGGCCAAGACCGCCCGCGACAGCGGCCTGGTCGTCGAGCCGGCGCAGGTGCTGGTCACCAACGGCGGCAAGCAGGCCATCTACGAGGCCTTCGCGGCGATGCTCGACCCCGGCGACGAGGTGATCGTGCCGGCGCCCTACTGGACCACCTACCCGGAGTCGATCGCGCTGGCCGGCGGCACCACGGTCGAGGTCCTGGCCGACGAGACCCAGGACTACAAGGTCAGCGTCGAGCAGCTGGAGGCCGCGCGCACCGAGCGGACCAAGGTGCTGCTGTTCGTCTCGCCGTCGAACCCCACCGGCGCGGTCTACACCGCCGAGGAGATCCGGGCCATCGGCGCCTGGGTGGAGCAGCACGACCTGTGGGTGCTCACCGACGAGATCTACGAGCACCTCGTCTACGACGGCGTCGAGACCGGCTCGATGCCGGTGCTGTGCCCGGCCCTGGCCGAGCGCTGCGTCGTGGTCAACGGCGTCGCCAAGACCTACGCCATGACCGGGTGGCGCGTGGGCTGGATGATCGGCCCGAAGGACCTGGTCAAGGCGGCCACCAACCTGCAGTCGCACGCCACCTCGAACGTCGCCAACGTCTCGCAGCGCGCCGCCCTCGCCGCGCTCGAGGGCGACCTGTCCGCGGTCGAGGAGATGAAGGTCGCCTTCGACCGGCGCCGGCGCACGATCGTCGAGATGCTCGCGCAGATCGAGGGGGTCCAGTGCCCGACCCCGCACGGCGCCTTCTACGTCTACCCCTCGGTCAAGGGCCTGCTGGGTCGCGAGCACGGCGGCGAGATGATCGAGACGTCGGCCGAGCTCGCCGAGTACGTCCTGGACCGGGCCGAGGTCGCCGTGGTGCCCGGCGAGGCCTTCGGCTCCCCCGGCTACCTGCGCCTGTCCTACGCGCTGGGCGACGACGACCTCGTCGAGGGCGTCACCCGGATGCAGAAGCTCTTCGCCTGAGTTGCGCGACCTGCGGGCGCTGCCCAAGGCCCACCTGCACCTGCACTTCACCGGCTCGATGCGTCACCAGACCCTGCTCGAGCTGGCCCGGCGCGACGGCGTCGCGCTGCCGGACTCGCTGGTCACCGGCTGGCCGCCGCAGCTGAGCGCGGCCGACGAGAAGGGCTGGTTCCGCTTCCAGCGGCTCTACGACGTCGCGCGATCGGTGCTGCGCACCGAGGACGACGTGCGGCGCCTGGTGCTCGAGGCCGCCGAGGACGACGCCGTCGACGGCGGCCGCTGGCTGGAGCTCCAGGTCGACCCCAGCGGCTACGCCGCGCTCTTCGGCGGGATCACGCCGTTCACCGAGCTCGTGCTCGACGCGGCCCGCGACGCCACCGAGCGCACCGGCGTCCACCTCGCCGTGGTGATCGCGGCGAACCGCACGCGGCACCCCCTCGACGCCCGGACCCTGGCCCGGCTGGCCGCGCAGTACGCGGGACGCGGCGTGGTCGGCTTCGGGCTCTCCAACGACGAGCGGCGCGGCTCGACCGCCGACTTCGCCCCGGCGTTCGCGATCGCAGCGCGGGCCGGGCTGCTGCTGGCGCCCCACGGCGGCGAGCTGCGCGGCCCCGACCACGTGCGCAGCTGCCTGGAGCACCTCCGGCCCGGACGGCTCGGTCACGGCGTCCGCCTCGCCGAGGATCCCGACCTGCTGGCCCGCGTGGTCGACGCCGGCGTCGCGCTCGAGGTGTGCCCGGTCTCGAACGTCTCGCTGGGGGTCTACTCCGACCTGGCCTCGGTGCCGCTGCCGACGCTGCTCGAGGCCGGCGCGACGGTCGCCCTCGGCGCGGACGACCCGCTGCTGTTCGGCTCCCGCCTGGCCGCGCAGTACGCCACCATGCGCGCCGCGCACGACCTCGGCGACGACACGCTCGCCGAGCTGGCCCGGATGTCGGTGCGGGCCAGCACCGCCCCCGACGACGTCCGGAACCGGCTGCTCGCCGACATCGACGCCTGGCTGGCCGCCCCGCCCGACCCCCGTTGACCGGCCGACCGCCGACGCCGGTGGTGGCGCACCTCGGCCGTGGTTGACTCGCGGCGATGAGTCAGCGGGGCGGGGAGGACGCCGAGGAGGTCCTGAGCGGCGGCGAGGTCAACGAGGTCGTGCGCATCGGCGAGACCGTCCACCGCACCTCGGGGCCGTGGACCCCCAGCGTGCAGCGGGTCCTGGCACACCTGCGCGGCCAGGGCTTCGGGCTCTCCCCCGACCCGCTCGGCACCGACGAGCGCGGTCGCGAGGTCGTCTCCTACCTGCCCGGCCGGACGGCGTCGCGGCCCTGGCCCCCGGTGCTGCTGCGCGACGAGGGCGTGCACGAGGTCGCGGCCGCCGTCGTCGCGCTGGGCGACGGGCTGGCCTCCTTCGTCGTGCGCCCCGACGACGTCTGGCGCCACGGGGGCGTGCCCGGCCCGGCGAGCACGACGCTGCGCCACGGCGACCTCGGCCTGTGGAACACCGTGTGGCAGGGCGACCGGCTCACCGGGCTCATCGACTGGGACTACCTCGAACCGGCGCCGCCGCTGTGGGACCTCGCCCAGCTGTGCTGGTACCTCGCACCCGTGCGGCCCACGCGGTGGGCGGCCTGCGGCTTCGACGGCGAGCCGGCCCTGGACCGCAGGCTCGCGATCATCGCCGAGCACGCGCGGTGCCGCCCCCGCGACCTGCTGGAGGTCCTCGACGACCTGATGGGTCTCGACCTGGAGCGCACGCTGACCCGGGGCACCGCCGGCATCCATCCGTGGCGACACTTCCTGCGCGCCGGCTTCGTCGACGACATCCTCGGCGACCGACTCTTCCTGCGCGAGCGCTGGCTTCGCGGTTGAGCCGGCTCGGTGGACCACCGACCCAGCGGGCTCAGAGCTCGCAGCCGACCAGGACCGGCTCGGGCACCAACCGGATGCCGTAGGCCGCCTCGACGCCGTCACGGACCTCGCGGGCGAGTCCCAGGAGGTCCTCGGTGCTGGCGCCGCCGGTGTTGGTCAGCGCCAGCGTGTGCTTGGTCGAGACGCGGGCCGGGCCCCGACCGTGCCCGCGCTCGAAGCCGGCGTGCTGGATCAGCCAGGCGGCGCTGGTCTTGACCCGCCCGTCCTCCCCCGGCCAGGCCGGCGCCCCCGCAGGGACGCGGTCGGCGGCCAGGACGGGATTGGTGAAGAACGACCCGGCGCTCCAGCTGTCGTGGTCGTCCTCGTCGAGGACCATCCCCTTGCCGCGGCGCAGGGCGAGCACGGCCTCGCGCACCTTCGCCAACGGCGCCCGTCCGCCGGGCTCGAGGCCGAGGGTGCGGGCCAGCTCGGCGTAGGCGACCGGGGCCCCCAGGTCGCCGGTCGGCAGCTGGAACGCGACGTCGAGCACGACGTGGCGGCCCGGGTCGGCCTTGAACCGGGACCAGCGGTAGCCGAAGCCGCAGTCGGCGTGCGCGAGGGTGCGCACCTCGCGCTCCACCCGGTCGTAGACCCGCACCCGGGCGATCGTCTGGGCGACCTCCTGGCCGTAGGCACCGACGTTCTGGATCGGCGAGGCGCCCACCGAGCCCGGGATGCCCGAGAGTGCCTCGAGGCCCACCCAGCCGCGTTCGACGCAGGCGGCGACGAAGGGGTCCCAGGGCTCGCCGGCGGCGACGGTGACCAGCACGCCGCCGCAGGTGGGCTCGGCGTCCGCGCCGTCGCGGTCGGCCTGCACCCCGCTCGTGGCGACCTGGACGACGCGACCGGCGAAGCCCTCGTCGGCGACCACGAGGTTGCTGCCGCCGCCGAGCACGAGCACGGGGACGCCGCGCTCGTCGGCGTCGCGCACCGCCTCGACCACTGCCTGCGCGGTGGTGGCACGCACGACCTCGCGCGCCGGCCCGCCGAGGCGCAGCGTGGTGTGCTCGGCCAGCAGGAACGGCTCCCCGCCGGGCCCCGGGGCTCGCTCAGCCATCGGAGCGGACGACGGCCCGAGGGGCTCCGAGCACCTTCGTGCCGCCGCAGGTGACCTCGAGCGCGATCGTCACGAGGCCGTCCTCGACCTTCTTGACCGTGCCGGCGACCACGACCTCGGCGCCGGCGTCGTCGTCGGGCACCACCACGGGAGCGGTGAACTTGGCGCCGAGCTCGACCACCTCGGCGTCGTCGGTCCAGGTCGCGACGGCCCGGGCGGCCAGGGCCAGGGTGACCATCCCGTGGGCGATGACGCCGGGCAGCCCGACGGCGCCGGCCACCCGGTCCGACCAGTGGATCGGGTTACGGTCGCCGCTGGCCCCGGCGTAGCGGATCAGGTCGGCGCGGGTCACCGCGTAGGTCTGGGTGGCCAGGGAGTCCCCGACGGCCCAGTCGCTGACGGGGCTCACGGGGCTCTCGGGGCTCACGGGGCTCACTGGGCCGCCTCGACGCCGCGGTGGACCAGCGTGGCGCTGGTCGCGCAGACCAGCCGGCCACCGGCGTCGGTGACCTCGC
Organism: uncultured Actinomycetota bacterium; assembly: GCA_963822495.1. Classification (GTDB taxonomy): domain Bacteria; phylum Actinomycetota; class Actinomycetes; order Propionibacteriales; family Nocardioidaceae; genus Nocardioides. The sequence goes on from CAWGHQ010000008.1 coordinate 80,613, forward strand.
TGAGCGTCCCGATGATGTCGTTGCCGCCGATCTGTCGCAGGCTGCGCACCGTCAGCGTCGCGGTGAGCACGTCGCCGGGCACCACCGGACGCTCGTAGGTGAAGCGCTGGTCGCCGTGCACGATGCGCGACAGCTCGACCCCGACCTCGTCGAGGAAGCCGGCCATCGCCTCGAAGGCCAGCACGATCGGGAACGTCGCGGGCGCGGGACCGCCGGCATAGGCCTGGCCGAAGGAGGCCGCGAACTCCTCCACCCGCTCCTCGGCGACGACGTAGGGCTCGGTGGGCGCGAAGGTCCGGCCGATCAGCGAGTCGTCCACGGGCATGACCTCAACCTACCGGTCTGCGCGTGCCGGTCTGCGCGTACCGGTCTGCGTGACCGGTCTGCGCGGACAGTCCGGGCGGCGCAGGCTCAGCGGGTCTCGCGGTGCGGCTGGTGGTGGCGGCAGCGGGGGCAGAACTTCGCCATCTCCATGCGGTCGGGGTTGTTGCGCCGGTTCTTCTTGGTGATGTAGTTGCGCTCCTTGCACTCCACGCAGGCGAGGGTGATCTTGGGGCGAACGTCGGAGCTCTTGCTGGCCACGGGGAAGTCCTTCGGGTCGGTGCTGCTGGCTGCCGGAGGCGCCGGCTGGTGCGGGTGGAACTGGTAGCGGGGGCGGGACTCGAACCCGCGACACCACGATTATGAGCCGTGTGCTCTAACCACCTGAGCTACCCCGCCACACGGCCGAGGTGCCCGCACCAGCCTACTGCGGTGCGGAACCTCGACCAGAGCCCCTTTACGGAATCGAACCGTAGACCTTCTCCTTACCATGGAGACGCTCTGCCGACTGAGCTAAAGGGGCAACGACGGAGCACGATACAACGTGCGCAGGGGCGGAGAGAAATCGCCCTCAGCCGGGGTCCAGGAGGGGCCACGGGCGCGCCTGCTCCAGCTCGTAGGCCAGCTCGAGGAGGCGGGCCTCGTGGCCGGCCGGCGCGCTGAACATCATGCCCAGCGGCAGGCCGCCGGCAGTGCTCGCGAGCGGCAGGGAGACGGCCGGCTCGCCGGTCGCGTTCTGCCACGGGGTGAAGCTCACCCAGTCCTGGAGCCGCTCGACCACGGCGTCGTGGCCCAGGCCGGGCGCGAGGTGGCCCACCGGGGGCGTCGCGTGGGCCACGGTGGGTGACAGCGCGACGTCGTAGCGCTCGTAGAGGGCCGCGGAGGCCCTCGCGGTCCGTCGCAGGCGCCCCAGCGCGGCGGGTGCCCGCAGGAGGTGCCGTCGCGCGTGCGCGTCCAGGCCCAGGGTGAGCGGGTCGAGACGGGTGCGGTCGAAGGTCGGGCCGTAGGTACGGCGGCCGGTGCGCACCACCGCCATCGCCAGCAGCGCCCAGTAGAGCAGGAAGTCGTCTGCGAAGCCGGCCGGGACCGGCGAGCCGACCACCTCGACGTGGTGGCCGAGGTCCTCCAGGAGCGCGGCCGTCTGGTCGGTGAGGGCGACGACCTCGGCGTCGGCTCCGCGGCCGGCACCGGTGGTCGACATCGCCACCCGCAGCCGCCGTCGGCCCGGACGCGTGATGTCGCCGATCGGGGGCAGCCGCAGCGCGCGGTAGACGGTCTCGGCCTCCCGCAGGAAGGCGGCGGTGTCGCGCACCGAGCGGGTCAGCACCCCGTCGGCCACGATCCGCAGCGGCATCGCGCGCATCCCGGCGTCCTGGGCCAGCCGACCCCGGGTCGGCTTGAGCCCGACCAGGCCGGTGACCGAGGCCGGGATCCGGATCGACCCTCCGCCGTCGTTGGCGTGGGCGATCGGCAGCGCCCCGCTGGCCACCAGCGCCGCCGAGCCGGCCGACGAGGCGCCCGCGGTGTGCCCGGTCGACCAGGGGTTGCGCACGGCCGGGAGCCGGGCGTGCTCGGCGACGGCGTTGAACCCCAGCTCGGAGAGCTGGGACTTGCCCAGCGGCACGAGCCCGGTCGCGAGGTACATCCGGGCCAGGTCGCCGTCGCGCGCGACCGGGCGCGCCTGCCAGGCGTCGGTGCCGGCCGCGGTGGGCATCCCGGCGACGTCGACGTTGTCCTTCACCACAGTCGGCACGCCGGCGAAGTAGCCGCCGCGGGGGGCGAGGGCCTCCGCCCGGGCCCGGTCGTAGGCCTCGTGGGCCAGCGCGCCCAGGACCGGCGCGACCCGCGTGCACCGTTCGACGGCGGCCTCGACACCTCGACCACGCCGACGCTGCGGGCGCCGAGCGCCTCGACCAGCCCCACCGCGTCGAGCCGGCCGAGGGCGTCGTCGCGGTACGCGCTCACGCGGGTCATGGGCGGGAGGCTAGCCCCCGGGTGCGGGGCGCTCGCGCGACCCGCGACGGTGGCAGCCGACCAGGTGCGGGTCGAGCAGGCCCAACGCCTCCAGCAGCGCGTGCATCGTGGTCGGGCCCACGAAGGCGAACCCCCGCCGCTTGAGCTCCTTGCTCAGCGAATTGCGAGGCCGGCGACGTCGTCGGAACCTCGTCGGTCGTCGCCGGCTCGGGGTCCACCTCCGGCGCGAACGAGAGCACCAGGCCCTCCAGACCACCGACGTTCGCCCCGCGCAGCGCCACCGTGGCACGGGCGTTGGTCACCGTGGCCTCGATCTTGCGCCGGTTGCGCACGATCCGGGTCTCCGCCATCAGCCGATCCACGTCGGCGTGGTCGAAGGCGGCCACCCGGTCGGCCTCGAAGCCGGCGAAGACCTCCCGGAACGCGGCACGCTTGTTCAGGATCGTCGCCCACGACAACCCGGACTGGAACGCCTCGAGGCTGAGCCGCTCGAGGTAGGCGCTCTCGCCGTGGACCCGGGTCCCCCACTCGGTGTCGTGGTAGTCCCGCATCGGGCCGGGACCGCCGGCCCACGGGCAGCGCGCGACCCCGTCCTCGCCCCGGAGGGCGCCCACGCCGCTCACGAGCGCCTCAGGACCGCTCGCGCAGCCGGACGTGGGGCATCGGGGGTGCCGGGATCGGGGCGAGGTCGCTGACGACCCCGAAGCGGCCCTCGCGCTGCTGCCCGGAGGCGATCTGGTCCTGCCAGGCCTCGCGGGCGGCCACGACCTCCTCGTGGGTGCGGCCCACGAAGTTCCACCACATCACGATCGGCTCACCGAACGGCGGCCCGCCCAGCACCAGGACCCGGACCGGCTCGGGACCGGCGACCAGCCGGAGCGCCGTGGGTCCGGGAGGGAGGTAGGCCAGGTCGTGCGGAGCCGCGGCGGTGCCGGCGACGTCGAGCGTGCCGCTGTCGACGAGCACGCCGTGCTCGAAGGTCGCGTCGACGTCGAGGTCGAGGGTGGTGCCGGCCTCGAGCGTGACCTCGGCGCCGAGCAGCGGGGTCGCGGTCCGCACCGGGCTGGTGGCCCCCAGCAGCGAGCCGAGGAGCACCCGGGCCGTCCAGCCCGGGCCGGTGCTGGGGGTCGGGACGTGGTGGGCGAAGCTCGCGGCACCGTCGCGGGCGTGGTGCGGCAGCGCCACCCAGAGCTGGACCCCGTGCAGGGTGCCGGTCTCCGGCGTCGAGATCTCCGAGTGGCTGACCCCGTGGCCGGCGCTCATCAGGTTGACCTCGCCCGGGCGCACGAGGGCGCGCGTACCGAGGCTGTCGCGGTGCTCGACCTCGCCGCTGAAGAGCCAGCTGACCGTGGCCAGCCCGGTGTGCGGGTGCGGCGTGACCTGCATGCCGCCGCTGCGGGCGACGTCGTCGGGGCCGTAGTGGTCCACGAAGCACCAGGCACCGATGAGGGACCGGTCGCGCTGGGGCAGGGTGCGGCGCACGGTCATGGCCCGGGGTCCGCCCAGCGGGACCGACCGGGGCCTGAGCACCTCGACGCCCGCGAGCGGGTCCGCCGCCGCTCCCGACCCGGCGGGCACGGTGTGCTCGTCGGGGCGGGGCTCGAGGTTGCTCACCGGCTCAGCTGAGCATGTCCGGATCGGGGCTGCGCTTGTCGTCGGAGCCGTCGCGGACCGCACCGTCGTGCATGGTGCCGGCGTCGGAGGCCAGGTGGACCGTGCGCTGGTCGACGTCGGGGTCCAGACGCACCACGATGCCCTTGGAGGTCGGGCAGTTGCTGGCCTCGGCGGTGGACTCCAGCGGCACCAGCGGGTTGGTCTCGGGGTAGTAGGACGCCGCACAGCCGCGGGGCTGGTCGTAGGCGACCACCCGGAAGGCCGGTGCACGCCGGGTGCTGTCACCCCACTCGCCGACGAGGTCGACCAGCTGGCCGTCGGCGAGACCGAGCTCGGCGATGTCCTCGGGGTGGACGAAGACCACGCGCCGCCCGCCCGAGACGCCGCGGTAGCGGTCGTCGAGGCCGTAGATGGTGGTGTTGAACTGGTCGTGCGAGCGCATCGTCTGCAGGAGCAGCCGACCGGCCGGCACCTCGATGATCTCGGTCGGGCAGACCGAGAAGATCGCGAGCTTCTTCGCGGTCGGGAAGGTGCGGGTGTCGCGCGGCGGGTGCGGGAGCACGAACCCGCCGGGGCGCACCACCTTCTCGTCGTAGGCGGCGGCGTCCGGCACGACGCGCGAGATGCTCTGGCGGATCCGGCCGTAGTCGGCGCGGAACTCCGCCCAGGGCAGCTGGGGGTGGTCGTCGCCGGCGAGCAGCTTCTCGGCCAGCGAGCACACGATGTCGACCTCCGAGCGCAGGTGCTCCGAGGCCGGCGGGAGGGGGCCCTTGGAGGCGTGCACCGCCGACATCGAGTCCTCGACGCTGACGCGCTGCACGCGCCCGCCGGTGAGGTCCTTCTCGCTGCGTCCCAGCGACGGCAGGATGAGCGCCTCCCGGCCGTGGACGACGTGCGAGCGGTTGAGCTTGGTCGAGACGTGCACGGTCAGGTCGGCCTTGCGGAAGGCCTCCGAGGTCACCGCGGTGTCGGGGGCGGCGGAGACGAAGTTGCCGCCCATCCCGAAGAAGACCCGGACCCGGCCGTCGTGCATGGCCTTGATCGACTCCACCGTGTCGAGGCCGTGCTCGCGGGGAGGCTCGAAGCCGAACTCCTCGCTCAGCGCGTCGAGGAAGTGGTCAGGCACCCGCTCCCAGATGCCCATCGTGCGGTCGCCCTGGACGTTGCTGTGCCCGCGGACCGGGCACAGGCCGGCGCCGGGCTTGCCGATGTCGCCGCGCAGGAACGCGACGTTGGCGATCTCCTTGATCGTGCTGACGGCGTGACGCTGCTGGGTGACGCCCATCGCCCAGCAGGTGACGGTGGCGCTGGAGGCCTCGATCAGGTCGACGGCCTCCTCGATCTGGGCACGCTCCAGGCCGGTCGCCCGGCCGATCAGGTCCCAGTCGAGGGTGGCCACGTGGGCGGCGTACTCGTCGTAGCCGTGGGTGTACTGCTCCACGAAGGACCGGTCGACGGCGCCGCGCTCGACGAGCAGCGCCCCGATCGCCTGGAAGAGCGCCAGGTCGCCGCCGATGCGCACGGGCAGGTGGAGGTCGGCCAGCCCGGTGCCGTTGGCCAGCCACCCCTTGACGTTCTGCGGGTTCTTGAAGCGGACCAGCCCGGCCTCCTTGAGGGGGTTGATCGCGATGATCTTGGCGCCCCCGGCCTTGGCCTTCTCCAGCGCGGAGAGCATCCGGGGGTGGTTGGTGCCGGGGTTCTGGCCGACCACCAGCAGCAGCTCGGCGGTCTCGACGTCCTCGAGCGAGACCGAGCCCTTGCCGATGCCGATCACCTCGGCCAGTGCCACCGACGTCGACTCGTGGCACATGTTGGAGCAGTCGGGCAGGTTGTTGGTGCCGAAGGCGCGCACCATCAGCTGGTAGGCGAACGCAGCCTCGTTGGAGGTCTTGCCGGAGGTGTAGAAGGCGGCCTGGTCGGGGGAGTCGAGGGCGCGCAGCCGGTCGGCCATCAACGAGTATGCGTCGTCCCAGCTGATCGGCTCGTAGTGGGTCCCGCCGGCGCGCAGCACCATCGGCTCGGTGATCCGGCCCTGCTGGCCCAACCAGTAGTCGGTGCGGTCGGCGAGCATCTCCAGCGGGTGCGCGGCGAAGAACTCGCGTCCGATGTGGCGCTTGGTGGCCTCCTCGGTGACCGCCTTGGCGCCGTTCTCGCAGAACTCCGCGGTGTGGCGGTGCCCGGGGGCGGGGTCGGGCCACGCGCAGCCCTGGCAGTCGAACCCGTCGGCCTGGTTCAGCCGCAGCAGCGTCTGGGCCGTGCGGACCGGGCCCATCTGCTCCATGGCGCGCTTCATCGACACCGCGACGGCGGTGGGGCCGGCCGCATGGTGGCGGGGGTGGTCGACGTCGAGGTCGGACTCGTCGACGTCGGACTTCGGGGCGGGGCGGACGAGGCTCACGGGTGCATCATCGCTCACCCACCCTGCGGGTCGCTCCCCCCCTCGGGGTCCCCATCGCGAGGACCCTGTCGCGGCCCCCCGGCCCACGTCCACGCGTAGCCGGGGTCCTCGACCGCGAGAGCGCCCTCGCCGAGCTCGAGGGGGGCGAAGGTGTCCACCATGACGGCGGTCTCCTCGAAGCGCTCGGCGCCGAGCGAGGCCTCGATCGCCTCCGGCTGCGGGCCGTGGGGGAACCCGCCCGGGTGCAGCGAGATCGAGCCCAGGCCGATGCCGGACCCCTTGCGCGCCTCGTAGTCGCCGCCGACGTAGAACATGACCTCGTCGGAGTCGACGTTGGAGTGGTAGTAGGGCACCGGCACCGCCAGCGGGTGGTAGTCGACCTTGCGGGGCAGGAAGTTGCAGATCACGACGTTCCAGCCCTCGAAGACCTGGTGGACCGGCGGAGGCTGGTGCACCCGCCCGGTGATCGGCTGGAAGTCCTCGACGTTGAGCGTGTACGGGTACAGGCAGCCGTCCCAGCCGACGACGTCGAAGGGGTGCGTCGCGCAGGTCATCCGGGTCCCGACGACGCCGGCGCTGGTGCGGTGCTTGACCAGCACGTCGACCGGCTCGTCGGCCTGCGGGCCACCGACCAGCCAGGGCTCGGTGGGGCCGTGCAGGTCGCGCTCGCAGTACGGCGCGTGCTCGAGCAGCTGGCCGTAGCGCGAGAGGTAGCGCTTGGGCGGCGCGAGGTGGCCGGTCACCTCGACGGCGTAGAGGCTGCTCGGCTCCGCGGGCACCCAGCGGTGGGTGGTGGCGCGCGGGACGACGACGTAGTCGCCGGCGCGGTAGGGGACCACGCCGAAGACCGTCTCGACGACCCCCGAGCCGGCCTCGACGAAGACGCACTCGTCGCCGATCGCGTCGCGGTAGAGCGGCGAGGGGTCCGTGCCGGTCACGACGTAGGTGATGCGGACGTCGTGGTTGGCCAGGACCAGCCGCCGGCCGGTGACCGGGTCGGAGCCGCCCGGGGCGGCGAGGTCGTGCAGGCGCAGGTGGCGGGGGGTGAGGGGATGGTTGGGGGTGCGGGCGTGGTCGGGCAGCGCCCAGACCTCGCTGGCCACGATCGCCGAGGGGACGCCCCGGTGGTAGAGCAGGGAGGAGTCCGAGGAGAAGCCCTCCTCCCCCATCAGCTCCTCGCGGTACAGGGCGCCGTCGGGCGCGCGGTGCTGGGTGTGCCGGGTGGGCGGGACCTCGCCCACGCGGGAGTAGTACGCCATCTCGCTCCACCGTCCCTGGTCGCCGTGGCGCGTTACGTTACCCGGGTGGAGACGACGTGGCTGGTGGACCGGACTGCTGGAGGTCGGCGCGGAGCCGCCGGCGGCGCACCGTGACCTCGTCGGATCGGTCCGGGTGGCCGACACCGACCTGCCCGCGCGAGGCGGCCACACCTCCGGGCTGCCGCTGAGCGTCGTGGTCACCGGCGGCGCGGGCCAGGTGGCCGGGCCGGCAGCGTGGTGCGGACGCCGGGGGTGGTCGCTGGGCGGGCTGCGGGTGACGCTGCGAGACCCGGCGGACCTGCGGGGCAACGCCCGGCGCGTGGTCGCCGCGGTCGACGCCGCCCGGGACGAGGGCGCCCTGGCCGACGAGGTCGTGGTGCAGGTCGCGCTGCCGGCCTCGGCGCCGACCCCGGACTGGGCGGCCGCGGTCGACGAGGTGGCGGCCCGCGAGCTGGTCGTGGCGCTCCCGATCGCCGGCGCCGACCCCGTCCTGGTGCGCTCCTGGCTGGAGGTGGTCCTCGACCGGGAGACGCCGGTGGTCGCCCTCGGCGGCGACCCGGTCGCCGTCCTCGGGGCGGTCCGGCGCTGCCTGGACCGGACGCCTGCCGCCGGCCCCGGCGACGATCCGCTCGACGGCCTCGAGGCGGCCGGGCTCGTCCGCGCCCGGCGCTGGCTGCTCGCCGTCGCCACCGACGAGGCCGGCACGACCGGGCTCGCCGAGACCCTGGTGGCGCGGGGGCTGCGGTCGTGAGCGACGGTTTCGGTCTCGACCACCTGCCCTACGGCGTCTTCTCGCCGCGAGGGGCACCGCCCCGCGTCGGCGTCCGGCTCGGCGACCGGGTCGTCGACCTCCACGCCGCGACGGCGCGGCCCGAGCTCGGGCAGGACAGCCTCAACGCCCTGATGGCGCTCGGGCCGGACGGGTGGGCCGAGGTCCGCGAGCTCGCCGCCTCGGTCGCGGCCGACGCCGACGCCCCTGTCCACGCGCTGGAGGAGGTCACGCTGCACCGGCCGTTCGCGGTCGGCGACTTCGTCGACTTCTACGCCTCCGAGCACCACGCGCGCAACGCCGCGCGCGTGCTGCGTCCGGACGCCCCCGACCTGCCCGCCGCCTGGCGGCACCTGCCGATCGGCTACCACGGTCGCTCGCAGACGGTGGTGCCGAGCGGGACCCCGGTGGTGCGTCCGACCGGTCAGGGCCGGCCCGGTGCCGACGGCCGCCCGTCCTTCGGGCCGAGCCGCCGCCTGGACCTGGAGGCAGAGCTGGGCTTCGTGGTGGGGGTCGGCTCCGAGCTGGGCGACCGGGTGGGCGTCGATGCCTTCGCCGAGCACGTCTTCGGGGTGGTCGGCCTCAACGACTGGTCCGCGCGCGACCTCCAGGGCTGGGAGATGGCCCCCCTCGGGCCCTTCCTGGGCAAGTCGTTCGCGACGACGATCTCGGCGTGGGTCACCCCCCTGGCCGCCCTCGCGGCGGCGTGGACCGACCTGCCGGGCCAGGACCCCCGGCCCCTGCCGTACCTGCTCGCAGGCGACGGGTCCACCCCGCGCGGCCTCGACGTCGCGGTCGAGGTCGAGGTGGCCGGCGAGGTCCTCAGCCGGCCCCCGTACGCCGCGATGTACTGGGCGCCGGCCCAGCTGCTGGCCCACCTCACCCTCAACGGAGCCTCGGTCAGCACCGGCGACCTGTTCGCCTCCGGCACGATCTCGGGTCCTCGCGTGGACCAGCGCGGCTGCCTGCTCGAGCTGACCCTGCCCGACGCCGGCGGCCGCGACTACCTCGCCGACGGCGACGAGGTCGTCCTGCGCTACTCCGCCCCCAGCACCTCCGGCGCCCGCCTCACCCTCGGCGACGTCACCGGCCGGGTCCTCCCTGCGCGGTAGCGGCTCTCTGGCCGCCGGGCCTGGGATTCCCCGGCTGACCGGGGACTCCTGACGTTGTCGTGGTTTGTGAACCACGACAACGTCCAGAGAAGCCTGACAAGTCGCGTCGCCGGGGTGACGCCCGCCGACCCCAACCCCGCCGCCGACCTCGACCCCGACCCCCGACCCCGTTCTCAGGTCAGGACGACGGTGCGGTGCCCGTTGAGCAGCACCCGGCCCTCGGCGTGCCACCGCACGGCCCGGGCCAGCGCCTGGCACTCGACGTCGCGGCCGGCGGCCACGAGCTGCTCGACGCTCATGGCGTGGTCGACGCGGGCGACCTCCTGCTCGATGATCGGACCCTCGTCGAGCTCGGCGGTGACGTAGTGCGCGCGTGGCGCCGACCAGCTTGACGCCGCGGTCGTGGGCCTGGTGGTAGGGCTTGGCGCCCTTGAAGCTGGGCAGCATCGAGTGGTGGATGTTGATCGCGCGGCCCTCGAGCCGGTGGCACAGGTCGTCACTGAGGATCTGCATGTAGCGGGCCAGCACCACCAGGTCGACGTCGTGCTCGTCGACGAGCTCCAGCAGCCGGGCCTCGGCGGCGCCACGGGTCTCCCGGGTGAGCGGCACGTGGTGGAAGGGGATCGCGTAGTTCTCGGCCAACCGCTGGAAGGTGGTGTGGTTCGAGACGATCCCCACGACCTCGATCGGCAGCCCGCCGACGGAGGTCCGGAAGAGCAGGTCGTTGAGGCAGTGGCCGACGCTGCTGACCAGGATCAGCACCTTGGGCCGGGCCGCGGCGTCGACGAGGTCCCAGACCATCGCGAACCGCTCGCCGACCGGCGCGAGCAGACGACGAAGGTCGTCCAGCCCGACGCCGTCGGGAACGCTGAGCTGGACCCGCAGGAAGAACGTCCGGGTCTCGGCGTCGCCGTACTGCTGGCTCTGCTCGATGTTGCACCCGGCCCCGGCCAACAGGGTCGAGACGGCGGCGACGATGCCCGGCCGATCGGGGCACGAGAGCCGCAGCACACACTCCGCGCTCACGTGTCACCCTCCCGGCGTCGTCGTGCTGTGGCAGGTGCAGGGTTCGAACCTGCGTAGTCGATGACGGCTGATTTACAGTCAGCTCCCTTTGGCCGCTCGGGCAACCTGCCGGGTGTCGAGGGTGGCGTTTGGCCCGCCCACCGACGAGGCGTCACAATAGCGCAGCCCCTCACCCACTTCGAAACCCAGGAGGTCGACGCGTGGCCGACTCGTCGTTCGACATCGTCAGCAAGATCGACCGCCAGGAGGTCGACAACGCCCTCGGCCAGACCGCTCGCGAGATCTCCACCCGCTTCGACTTCAAGGGCACCGGCGCCACCATCGAGTGGCAGGGCGACGAGGCGATCGAGATCACCGCCTCCGCCGACGACCGGGCCAGCGCCGTGCTCGACGTCTTCAAGGCCAAGCTGGTCAAGCGCAGCGTCAGCCTCAAGACCCTCGACGCAGCCGAGCCGCGCGCCTCGGGCCAGCAGTCGAAGATCGCGGTCGCGCTGAAGGAGGGCATCTCCTCCGAGGACGCCAAGAAGATCTCCAAGCTGATCCGCGACGAGGGACCCAAAGGGCGTCAAGGCGCAGATCCAGGGCGACGAGCTGCGGGTCTCCTCCAAGAAGCGCGACGACCTCCAGAGCCGTGCAGGCGCTGGTCAAGGGCCAGGACTACGACTTCGCGGTGCAGTTCACCAACTACCGGTGACCGGCGGGGGCCCGCCTCGACGGCGAGCCCCGCCGGGCAGTCAGCGCTGGGCCACGGCCGCCTCCGGCTCGGCCAGCGGGTCGGCCAGCGGGTCGGCCAGCGGGTCGGCCGGCTCAGCCGCTGCGACCAGCGCGGGCGCCGTGGTGGCGCCATCGGCCACCGAGAGCCACACCGTGGAGCCGTCGACCAGCCGCAGGGAGCGGGCATGGGTGCGGGTCAGCACCACCGAGACGTCGGCGTGCTCGGGCGTCGAGACCAGCATGCGGGTCTCGAATCCGACGCGCAGCAACCGCGACACCGTGCCCTGGAAGGCCCCCGGGGTGGGCGCGGTCGCCACCTCGATGTCGTGGGGTCGCAGGCGGACGGCCCCGGCGGCGAGCGGCAGCGTGGTGACCTCGCCCAGGAAGCCCATCACGAAGTCGTTGGCCGGCTCGTCGTAGAGCTGGTCGGGAGTGCCGACCTGCTCGACGCGGCCGTGGTTGACCACGACGATCTCGTCGGCGACCTCGAGGGCCTCCTCCTGGTCATGGGTCACGAACACCGTGGTCACGTGCACCTCGTCGTGCAGGCGACGCAGCCAGTCGCGCAGCTCCTTGCGGACCTTGGCGTCCAGCGCCCCGAACGGCTCGTCGAGCAGCAGCACCTTCGGCTCGACCGCGAGCGCGCGGGCCAGCGCCATCCGCTGGCGCTGCCCGCCCGAGAGCTGGGCCGGCATGCCGGTGCGCGAACTGCGAGAGGTGCACCAGGTCGAGCAGCTCGGCGACCTTGGCCTCGATCTCAGGCTTGGGCCGGTGCCGGATGGACAGCCCGAAACCGACGTTGCGCGCCACCGTCATGTGCTTGAAGACGGCGTAGTGCTGGAAGACGAAGCCGACGTTACGCTTCTGCGGCGGCAGCGACGTGGCGTCGACGCCCTCGATCGACACCGAGCCCTCGTCGGCCGAGTCGAGCCCGGCGATGATCCGCAGCAGCGTCGACTTGCCTCCGCCCGAGGGACCCAGCAGGGCGGTCAGCTGCCCGGTGGGCAGGGACACGTTGACGTCGTCGAGCGCGACGAAGTCCCCGAATCGCTTGGACAGGTGGCGGACCTCGATGCTCATGCGTTCTCCTGCTGACGGGGGCGGAGCAGCGCGACGACCGCGAGGCACACCACTGCTGCGAAGGCGAGCAGGAACGACACGGAGTACGCCGTGGTCTGCTCGAAGTTCTGGTACTTCTGCTGCACGAGCACGGTGGCGACCTGGGTCTTGCCGACGACGTTGCCGGCGACGACCTTCACCGCCCCGAACTCGCCGAGAGAACGGGCGAGGCTGAGCACCACGCCGTACACGACGGCCCAGCGGATGCCGGGCAGGGTGATGCGCCAGAAGGTCTGGCCCCCGCTCGCCCCGAGGCTGCGCGCGGCCTGCTCCTGCTCGTCGCCGAGCTCCTCGAGGATCGGCACCACCTCGCGCACCACCAGCGGCAGGGCGACGAAGACGGTGGCCATCACGATCCCGGGCGTTGCGAAGACGACCTTCAGGCCGTGGTCCTCCAGGAACGGGCCGAACCACCCGTAGTTGCCGTTGTAGACGAGCACGAGCGCGAGCCCGACGACGATCGGGGAGACCGAGAGCGGCAGGTCGACCAGGGCCGAGAGCAGCCGCCGGCCGGGGAACTCGTAGCGCACGAGCAGCAACGCCATACCGACGCCGAAGACCAGGTTGATGGCCACCGCGATCACCGCGACGATCACCGTGAGGCGCAGCGCGGAGACCACGTCGGGGTCCGCGAGCGCCGTCGTCAGGCCGTCGAGGCCGTCGGCGAAGGTGTTGCGCACGACGTACGACGTGGGCCAGATGACCAGCATGAAGAGGTAGGCCACCACGACCAGCCGCAGCGCCCAGCGCAGCGCGGGTGACCCGCGCCCGACCGCCCGGCTAGCCACGGCGGGCCATCCGTCGCTGCGTCATGTCGAGCACGACGAGCGCGAGCAGGGCGACCGCGAGCATCACCGAGGCGACGGCGGCCGCCGAGGCGGGGTCGCCGCCCTCGAGATAGGTCAGCAGCCGCACCGAGGTGACCTCGGTGCGGTTGGGCAGGTTGCCGCTGAGCAGGACCAGCGAGCCGTACTCGCTGATGCCGCGGGCGAAGGACAGGGCCGCACCGGCGAAGATCGCCGGTGACAGCGCGGGCAGGATGACCCGCCTGAACGTCGTCGCCCGGCTGGCACCGAGCGCGGCTGCGGCGTCCTCGACGTCGGTGTCGAGCTCCTCGAGCACCGGCTGGACGGTGCGCACCACGAACGGCAGCGTCACGAACGCCAGGGCCAGGAAGACGGCCTTGCGCGTGTTGTTGAACTCGACGCCGAGCGGGCCCTGCGTGCCGTAGAGGGAGAGCAGCACGAGGCCCGCGACGATCGTGGGCATCGCGAAAGGGATGTCGATGATGAGGTCGAGCAGCCCCTTGCCCCAGAACCGGTCCCGCACGAGCACCCACGCGATGAGCGTGCCCATCACGACGTTCATCACCGTGACCAGCACCGAGGTGATGACGGTCAGGGCCAGCGCGTGCTGGGTCTGGCTGTTGGACAGCGCCGTCGTGTAGGTCTCCAGGCCGCCGCCGCTGGCCTTGACCACCACGGCGGCGAGCGGGATGAGCACGAGCAGGCTGAACCACATCATCGCGATGCCGAGGCCCAGCCCGGCGCCGGGCGTCAGGGTGTTGGTGCGTGAGGAGCGCGACCTCCGCCGCGGCGCCGGCGCCCGGGAGGGCGCCGCGGCGGGCGGGCCCCCCGGCGGACCGGGAGGCGCGAGGGTGCTGGTCACTGACCGGCCTCAGCCTGGATCTTGGTCAGGATGCCGTCGTTCTCGTCGAAGAAGCGGGTGTTGGCGTCGTCCCAGCCCTTGAAGTCCTGGTCGATGGTCTGCAGCGTGGCCGGCTCCGGGAACGGGTCGGCCTCGTCGTTGGCCCCGGCGACGGAGACGTCACCGACATCGACGAGGGGGCGGTAGCCGGTCTCGGCGTAGAGCTTCTGACCTTCGGTGCTCTTCTGGAAGTCGAGGAAGTCCGAGGCCGCCGGGGAGGCGTCCTCGGTCACCGCGCAGGGGTTCTCGATCAGGATCGAGGACTCGGGAACGACGTAGTCGAAGTCGGCACCGCTCTGGCGCGCCAGGATCGCCTCGTTCTCGTAGGACAGCAGCACGTCGCCGGTGCCGCTGGTGAAGGCCGTCGTGGCGTCCCGACCGCTGTCGGGCAGCGAGGCGACGTGACCGAAGAAGTCCGACATGTACGACTCGGCGTCGGCGTCCGAGCCACCGCCGGCCAGCACCGAGCCGTAGGCCGCGAGCAGGTTCCACTTCGCCGAGCCCGACGAGGCCGGGTTGGGCGTCACGATCTCGACGCCCGGCTTGACCAGGTCGTCCCAGGAGTCGATGCCCAGCGGGTTGCCGGTCTCGACCACCATGACGACCACCGAGTTGGTGCAGATGCCGCTGGTCTCGTTGTCCTTCCAGTCGTCGGCGACGATGCCGGCGTCGACCAGTCGGGTCACGTCGGGCTCGAGGGAGAGGTGCACCTCGGCGGCGGGCTGGCCGGCCTCCACGGCGCGGCTCTGGTCACCCGAGGCGCCGTAGGACTCGCTGAACTCGACACCGGAGCCGGCATCGGTCTGTTCGAAGGCGGAGATGACGCCGGCGTTGGCCTGTTCCAGGACGGAGTAGCCGACCAGGTCGATGCTCGAGCTCGCGGACGCCGCGTCGGAGCTGCCGGAGCAGCCGCTGAGCGCACCCGAGAGGGCGACGATCCCGCCGAGGGCCGCGGAGGCAGTGCGCAGGGTTCGGTTCATGGCGATGTGGGTTCCTTCGTCGTCGGGCTGTCCAAGCAGCCGGAATGCCTGTATGTCGATAAGAGTAGTCGACTTAGTCGCTTTGGGCGACATTAGGACACGCTGTGGCGCAGGTCACCCGGCCCGTCCGGCCCTCGGGAGCCGCGCGGAGGGGTTGAGGTCGGCGGATACTGTGAACTGTCGCGACAGTCGAGAAGTGAGGACGCAGTGCCCAAGCAGGTCAAGCAGCTCGACCGGGTGATCATCCGGTTCGCGGGCGACTCCGGTGACGGCATGCAGCTCACCGGGGACCGGTTCACCCAGGAGTCGGCCGTCTTCGGCAACGACCTGGTCACCCTGCCGAACTTCCCGGCCGAGATCCGGGCACCCCAGGGGACCCTGCCGGGCGTCTCGTCCTTCCAGGTCCACTTCGCCGACCACGACATCCTCACCGCGGGCGACGCCCCCGACGTCCTGGTGGCGATGAACCCGGCCGCGCTGAAGGCGAACCTGCCCGACCTGCCGCGCGGGGCGACGATCATCGTCGACACCCACGACTTCACCGGCCGCAACCTCACCAAGGCCGGCTACTCCCAGAACCCCCTGGACCACCTCGAGGAGCCCGGTTCGGAGCTCGCGGAGTTCACCGTGCAGACCGTCGACCTGACCGGCATGACGATCGGCGCGGTCAAGCAGTTCGGCCTCTCCCGCAAGGACGCCTCCCGCGCCAAGAACATGTTCGCCCTCGGCCTGCTGTCGTGGATGTACGGCCGCCCCACCGAGCACACCGAGCAGTTCCTGCACCGCCGCTTCTCGCGGGTCCCCGACATCCGCGACGCCAACATCGCCGCCTTCCACGCGGGCTGGAACTTCGGCGAGACCACCGAGGCGTTCGCGGTGCGCTACGAGATCAAGCCGGCGCCGATGGCCGCGGGCACCTACCGCAACATCACCGGCAACCTGGCGCTGTCCTACGGCCTGGTCGCCGCCGGCGTCCGCTCGGGGCTGCCGGTCTTCCTGGGCTCGTACCCGATCACGCCGGCCTCCGACATCCTCCACGAGCTGAGCAAGCACAAGTCCTTCGGCGTGACGACCTTCCAGGCCGAGGACGAGATCGCCGGCATCGGGGCCGCGCTCGGCGCCGCCTTCTCGGGCTCCATCGGCGTCACGACCACCTCCGGGCCCGGCGTGGCGCTGAAGTCGGAGTCCATCGGTCTGGCCGTCATGACCGAGCTGCCCCTGCTGGTCATCGACGTCCAGCGCGGTGGGCCCTCGACCGGGCTGCCGACCAAGACCGAGCAGGCCGACCTCCTCCAGGCCATGTTCGGGCGCAACGGCGAGGCACCCGTCCCGATCGTGGCGCCCCGCTCGCCGGGTGACTGCTTCGACGCCGCCCTCGAGGCCGTCCGGATCGCGGTGACCTACCGCACCCCGGTGATGCTGCTCTCCGACGGCTACCTGGCCAACGGCTCCGAGCCGTGGCGCGTGCCCGAGGTCGACGACATGCCCGTCATCGACCCGGGCTTCGCCAGCGCCACCAACCACGAGTCGACCGGCAAGGACGGCGAGGTCGTAGCCGACTTCTGGCCCTACCTGCGCGACGAGGAGACCCTCGCGCGGCCGTGGGCCGTCCCGGGGACGCCGGGCCTCGAGCACCGCATCGGCGGGCTCGAGAAGGGCGACGGGCACGGCAACATCTCCTACGACCCCGCCAACCACGACCTCATGGTCCGCACCCGGCAGGCCAAGATCGACGCCGTCGCGGACTCGCTGCCGCCGCTCGAGGTCGACGACCCCTCCGGCCAGGCCCGGGTGCTGGTCATCGGCTGGGGCTCGACCTACGGACCGATCGGCGCCGGGGTCCGGCGCGTGCGCAAGGCCGGGCACCACGTCGCGCAGGTCCACCTGCGCCACCTCAACCCCTTCCCCCGCGACCTCGGCGACATCCTGGCCCGCTACGACAAGGTCCTGGTGCCCGAGATGAACCTCGGCCAGCTCTCCCTGCTGCTGCGGGGGCGCTACCTCGTCGACGCCATCGGCTACAACGACGTCCGCGGGCTGCCCCTCAAGGCCGCCGAGCTGGCGCTGGTGATCGGTGAGCTCGTCGCCGCCGCCGAGGGCATCGAGGTCGACCTCGAGACCATCGCCACCCAGGAGGTGCACCAGTGACAGCCCCCACCACCACCGGCCCCGCGACCGACCTGCCGGTCCCCGTGATGCGGTCCGGCACCGACGGGGTCCCGACCCACCCCGGCGACGCGCCCGCCCAGAGCGGCAAGGAGTTCACCTCCGACCAGGAGGTGCGCTGGTGCCCGGGATGCGGCGACTACGCCGTCCTCAAGGCTGTCCAGTCGTTCCTGCCCGGGTTGGGGCTGCGCCGCGAGAACATCGTCTTCGTCTCCGGCATCGGCTGCTCGAGCCGCTTCCCCTACTACCTCGACACCTACGGGATGCACTCCATCCACGGGCGCGCTCCCGCGATCGCGACCGGCATCGCCACGGCCCGCGAGGACCTCTCGGTCTGGGTGGTCACCGGCGACGGTGACGCTCTCTCGATCGGCGGAAACCACCTCATCCATGCCATGCGCCGCAACGTCAACATGACGATCCTGCTCTTCAACAACCGCATCTACGGGTTGACCAAGGGTCAGTACTCCCCCACCTCCGAGGCCGGCAAGGTCACCAAGTCGACGCCGATGGGCTCCGTGGACCACCCGTTCAACCCGGTGTCCCTGGCACTCGGCGCGGAGGGCACCTTCGTGGCCCGCACGATCGACTCGGACCGCAAGCACCTCACCGGCGTCCTCGAGGCGGCCGCGGCCCACCGTGGCACGAGCCTGGTCGAGATCTACCAGAACTGCCCGATCTTCAACGACGGCGCCTTCGATGCCATCAAGGACCCCGACACCAAGGCCGACGCGATCATCCCGCTGGTCCAGGGCGAGCCGATCCGCTTCGGTCAGCCCGACGCATCGGGGGCGGGGAGCCGCGGCCTCGTGCGCGACGCCACGAGCGGGGGCGTCGCAGTGGTCACGGTCGAGGACGTGGGCACGTGACGCCCTGCTGGTCCACGACGCGTACCGCGACGACCCCTCGACGGCCTTCGCGATCAGCCGGCTCACCGATGCCGGCTACCTGCGCCAGGCGCCGATCGGGATCTTCCGTCAGGTCGAGCGCCCGACCTACGACGACCAGACGCGGGCGCAGATCTCCTCGGCCCGGGACGCCGCGCCCGGGGACCCTGAGAGCCGCCTGGCTGCCCTGGTGGGCGGCGGGGACACCTGGACCGTGGTGTGAGCCGCGTACAGGCTCCCTGACGCGACCAAGGGCCCGACCGCAGCTGCGGTCGGGCCCTGGTCGTGGGGCGGTGGTGCCCTCAGGAGTAGAAGGTGCGGATGTACACCCGCTTGGAGTGCGAGAGCTTGAAGCTGTCGGTCTTGCGGCTCGTGACGCGGTAGAACACCGTGCCGGTCGACCGCTTCTCGGCCACCTGGGTGCGGTACTTGCTGTGGCGGTCGGTCTTGACGACCTTGAACTTGTCCCAGTGCTTCTCGCCCTTGAGCTTGCGCTGCACGGTCAGGAACCGGCCCTGGTACTTCGGGCGGACCTGGCCGTGGATGAAGAACTTGTTGCGCTTCGGCTCGTTGATGTGGATGCCGATGCGCCGTGAGGGCTTGACCCGGGCGGCGAGGTCGCGCGCGGCGGGTGCGGCGGCGGCGGCGGTTCCGGACCGGGCGTGGGTGGGGCCCTCGCTGGCGGTGGCGGGCGCGGCGGCGGGCAGCAGACCGATCAGCGCGAACGCGATCAGTCCCGAGATGATGCGGCTGATCCGCATGGTGGTACTCCTCGATAGTCAGGGGCCTCGTGGACCCCGGGGGGGAATCGCTGGTACGGCAGGTCCGCCGGCGCAGAGCTGCGCCCCGGTCGGACCTCCCGGTCTGCCCTCAGCCTAGATTGATTCGGTGACACATCCCCCCGCTTTCGCGGCGAGTCCCGGACTCCGTCGCCGCGAAGGGCTCCTGGCGGGGTTCGTCGCCTACGGTCTGTGGGGCGCCTTCCCGCTCTACTGGCCCCTGCTGCAGCCCGGCGGTCCGATCGAGATCCTGGCCCACCGGGTCGTCTGGTCGGTGCTGACGATGGGCCTGCTGGTCGTGCTGCGTCGGCGCGGCCGGCAGCTCGTGGCGATCGCCTCGGACCGGCGGGTGCGACTGCTGCTCGTGGTGGCGGCGCTGACGATCACCGTCAACTGGGCGATGTTCATCTACGGCGTCAACTCCGGTCGGGTCGTCGAGACGTCCCTGGGGTACTTCATCAACCCGCTCGTCACCGTGGCCATCGGCGTGCTGGTGCTGGGCGAGAAGCTGCGACGGGCCCAGTGGGTCGCACTGGCCACGGGCCTGGTGGCGGTCGCCGTGCTGACCTGGGACTACGGACACCCACCCTGGGTGGCGCTCGTGCTCGCCTTCTCGTTCGGCACCTACGGACTGGCCAAGAAGAAGGCGGACGTCGGCGCCGTGGAGAGCCTCGCCTTCGAGACCGCCCTGATCGCCCCCCTGGCCCTGGCCTACCTGGTGTGGCTGGGCCGCACCGGGGAGGGCGGCTTCACCGCACACGGCCCCGGGCACGTCGTGCTGCTGGCCAGCGCCGGGATCGTCACGGCGGTGCCGCTGGTGTGCTTCGGTGCGGCGGCCACGCGTCTGCCGTTGGTGCACCTGGGGCTCATGCAGTACCTCACCCCGGTCCTGCACCTGGCGATCGGCGTCCTGGTCGTCGGGGAGGACATGCCGCCGAGCCGGTGGGCCGGCTTCTCCCTCGTCTGGCTGGCCCTGGCGATCTTCACCGTCGAGGGGTTGCGCCACCGTCGCCGCCACCGGCCCGTCGTCGTCCCGGTCCCGCTGGCCTGACGCGTCCGGCGGGTGGGGGCGCTCCGCTGGGAATCCCCGGCTGGCCGGGGAATCCCAGGGTTGTCGTGGCTTACGAACCACGACAACCCTGAAAGTTCCCGGCCGACCGGGGATTCCTGACCCGGCGGGCCGACCATTCGGGCAGGGGTCAGGCCGAGCGGACGGCGATCAGGTCGGCGAACGCCTCGAGGGCGGCGCGCACCGGGCCGGGAGGGAGGACGGCGAGGTGGGACTTCGCCTCGTCGGCCCGGGTCAGGACGTAGTCGCGGGCCTGGCGCATCGCCGGATGGACGCGTAGCAGGCCCAGCGTCTCCTCGAGACGGGCGTCGTCGTCGAGGTCGCCGCGCAGCAGCTCGTGGAGGCGGGCGTCGGCGGGGTCATCGGAGGCCAGGGCCATCAGCACGGGCAGGGTCGGGACGCCCTCGCGCAGGTCGGTGCCCGGGGTCTTGCCGGACTCGGTGGACTCGGAGGAGACGTCGAGGATGTCGTCGGAGAGCTGGAAGGCGCTCCCCACGATCTCGCCGTAGGCGGCCAGGGCCTCCTCCACCTCGGCGTCGGCACCGCCGAAGCGGGCGCCGTAGCGGGCCGAGGTGGCGATCAGCGACCCGGTCTTGCCGGCCACCACGTCGAGGTAGTGCGTGAGGGGGTCCTCGCCGGGTCCCGGCACGACGGTCTCGAGGATCTGGCCCTCGACGAGGCGGGTGAAGGTCTCGGCCTGGATCCGCACGGCGTCGCGGCCCAGCCGGGAGGTCAGCTCGGAGGACCGGGCGAAGAGGAAGTCACCGGTCAGGATGGCGACGTGGTTGTCCCAGCGCGCGTTGGCCGAGGTGGCACCGCGCCGCAGGTCGGCCTCGTCCATCACGTCGTCGTGGTAGAGCGAGCCGAGGTGGGTGATCTCCACGACGCAGGCGGCGGTCTCGACCTCGGGCGAGCCGGGGTCGCTGCCGGCCTCGGCCGCCAGCAGCACCAGCAGGGGCCGCACGCGCTTGCCGCCGGCCTCGAGGAGGTGGCGCGCCGCGTCGGTGACGAACTCCGAGCGGCTCACCACGTAGCCGGCCAGTGCCTCCTCGACCCGTTCCATGCGCCGGCCCAGGCGCGCGGCCAGCTCGGCGTCGTCGACCGGCAGGGCCAGGTCGACCCTCCCGTTCACCGCAGGAAGCCGCCCACCTGGGCGGCGAGCTCGAGGACGGGGCCCGGCACGACACCGAGCACGAGGGTGACCGCGGCACACAGCCCGATGGTCGCGGTGGTCGCGGCCGAGGCGGTCGAGACAGCTGCCCGCTCACGGCTGAGAGTGAGGGTCGCGCCGTCGGCGCGCTCCAGCGCCGTGCCGGCCGCGGGTCGGTTCGTCGGGCTCGGTGCCGGTGGTGAAGAACATGACCCGGATGACGCGGGCGTAGAAGAACACGGCGATCACGCTGGAGGCGATCGCGACCAGCACGACCGGCCAGGCGCCCGCGGACATGGCCACGGTGAAGACCGCCCACTTCCCCACGAAGCCCGAGGTCAGCGGGATCCCCGCCATCGAGAGCAGGAAGAACGCGAACACGGCCGCCATCAGGGGCGCTCGGCGCCCGAGTCCCTCCCACCGGTCGAGGCCCGAGGCCTCGCCGCCGGCGTCGCGCACCAGCGTGACCACCGCGAAGGCGCCGATCGTGGCGAAGCCGTAGGTGGCCAGGTAGAACAGGACCGCCTGCAACGAGGTGACCTGACCGGAGGCCAGCTCGCCGGAGGCCTGGAGCCCCAGGACCCCGGTGAGCAGGAAGCCGGTGTGCGCCACCGAGGAGTAGGCCAGGATCCGCTTGACGTCGGTCTGGACGGTGGCCAGCACGGAGCCGACGAGCATGGTCAGGATCGCGATGACCCACATCATCGGCTGCCAGGACCACCGGTCGCTGCCGAAGGCGACGTAGAAGAGCCGCAGCAGCGCGCCGAAGGCGGCGACCTTGGTGGCGGCGGCCATGAACGCCGTCACCGCCGTCGGGGCGCCCTGGTAGACGTCGGGCATCCAGTGGTGGAACGGCACGGCGCCGACCTTGAACAGCAGGCCGACGGCGAGCATGCCGATCCCGATGGACAGCAGGGTGGCGTTCTCGGTGTCGTTGGCGACGGCCGCGGCGATCGCACCGAACTCCATCGACCCGGCGAAGCCGTAGACCAGCGCGACGCCGTAGAGGAAGAACCCCGAGGAGAAGGCTCCGAGGAGGAAGTACTTCATCGCCGCCTCCTGGCTCAGCAGCCGACGTCGCCGCGCCAGGCCGCAGAGCAGGTAGAGCGGGAGCGAGAGCACCTCGAGGCCGACGAACATCGTCAGCAGGTCGCCCGAGGCCGGGAAGAGCAGCATGCCGCCGATGGCGAACATCAGCAGCGGGTAGACCTCGGTGTGGTCCAGGCCCCGGGTCGAGGCCTCGCGCTCGGCCTCCGTCCCGGGCAGGGCCGCGGCCTGGCCGGCGAAGGCCGAGACGCCGTCCTCGAGGCGACGCTCGGAGAACAGCGCGACGCCGAGCAGCCCGAAGACCAGGACCAGCACCCAGACGAAGACCGTGGGCCCGTCGATGACCACGGTGCCGGAGGACCCCAGGATGCCCCGGGCCGGGCCGTCCCCGACGACGTCGAGACGCGTCCCGACGACCACGCTGAGCGCCAGCGCGGCGACCAGGCCGACGGCGGCCAGGCCGACCTGCACGATGTAGCGGCGCGGTCGCGGCACGAAGGCCTCGGCCACCACGCCGAGGCAGGCGACGCCGAGCACGACCAGCAGCGGCGAGAGCTCCAGGTACTCCAGGGTGGGCTTGGTGAACTCCATGGCCTACTCGCTCTCCTCGGTCGCGCCCGCTGCCGGGACCACGGGCTCGGCGTCGCTGACCCCGACCTGCGAGAGGATCGTCTCGACGGTCGGGTTGATGACCTCCAGCAGCGGGGCCGGGTAGAAGCCGAACAGGAGCAGGGCGGCCACCAGGGGCGCGACGGCGCCGATCTCCCGGGCGCCGAGGTCGGGGCGTCCGCGCCTGCCGCTGTGGGCCCGGACCCGGGTCGTCACCACGGCGGCCAGCTCGGGAGGCGTCGGCCCGGTCATGACGCGCTGGTAGGCCCAGAGCACGTAGATGGCGGCCAGCACGATGCCGCTCACGGCCACGGCCCCGGCCCACGGGGCGTAGTCGAAGGCCGAGATGAGCACCAGGATCTCGGAGACGAACTGGCTCAGACCGGGGAGCCCGGCCGTCGCGAGACCGGCCACCAGGAACAGCCCGGCCAGCACGGGAGTGAGCTTCTCCAGCCCGCTCATCGCGCGGATCGAGGCCGTGCCCGTGCGCCGCACGAGGTAGCCGGCCAGCAGGAACAGCGCAGCCGTCGCCACGCCGTGGTTGACCATGTAGAGGATCGCGCCGGACCCGCCCTGGGTGGACAGGACGAAGATGCCCAGGACGATGAACCCGAAGTGGGAGAGCGAGGTGAGCCCGATCAGGCGCATCAGGTCGTCCTGGCCGATGGCCAGCAGCGCGCCGTAGACGATCGAGACCAGGGCCAGCACGACCACCACCGGGGTGGCCCACTGCGAGGCCTCGGGGAAGATCCCCAGGCAGAAGCGCAGCATCGCGAAGGTGCCGATCTTGTCGAGCACGCAGACCAGCAGCACGCTGGTGCCGGGCGTGGCCTTCTCGGTGGTGTCGGCCAGCCAGGTGTGCACCGGGAAGAGCGGCGCCTTGATGGCGAAGGCGACGAAGAAGCCGACGAAGAGCCAGCGGCCGGCCTGCGTCGGCATGTCGAGGGCGACCAGGTCCGAGAGCAGGTAGGACGGGGTCCCGGCCTGGGCCGAGACCACGTACAGGCCGATCACGGCGGCCAGCAGCACGAGGCCGCCGCCGAGCTGGAAGAGCAGGAACTTCATCGCGGCCGCGCCGCGGCCCCGGCGACCGAAGCCGCCGATGAGGAAGTAGGCCGGGATGAGCGTCGCCTCGAAGACGACGTAGAAGAGGAAGACGTCCGTCGCGGCGAAGACCGCCAGCGCGAAGGACTCCAGCGCCAGGGTCCAGGCGAAGAAGGCCTTCGGGCTGCCCTGGCCCTGGCCGTCGACCCCGTCGTCGTCGGCGTCGAACCAGCCGGCGAGCACCACCACCGGCACCAGGACCACCGTGAGCAGGACCATCACCAGGCCGAGACCGTCCAGGCCCAGGGCGAAGCTGACGCCGAAGGAGGCGATCCAGTCGTAGGTCTCGGTGTGCTGGAAGCCGCCGCCGGGGCTGAAGTCGACCGCGGCCCACCCGCCCAGGCCGAGGGCGACCAGGGAGGTCGCGAGCGCGGTGGCCTTGGCACGTCGGGCCGGGAGGCCGAGGACCGCCAGGGCCCCGAGCATCGGCACCGCGACGAGCACGGACAGCAAGGGGAAGGTCATGCGAGGTTCACCGCCAGCAGAGCGAGGACGACGAGCAGGACGCCACCGACCAGGGAGAGGGCATAGGAGCGCACGAAGCCGGTCTGCGCGCGGCGCAGGACGCCGGCCACGGCGCCGATCGTGCGGGCCGTACCGGTGAAGGCACCGTCGGCCGTGGAGCGGTCGAAGGCCAGCAGCCCGCTCACGAGCCGGCGTCCCGGCTGGACCACCAGACCCTCGTTGACGGCGTCGCCGTAGAGGTCGGCACGTGCCGCGCGGGTGGCCAGCGAGACCTGCGTCGGTGCGGTCGCCGGGACCTCCCTGCGTCCGACGAGCAGCCAGGCGACCGCGACGCCGACCGCGACCACCGCGACCGCGATGGCGCTGATCACCAGCGGCGAGACCGGGGGCTCGACGGGGACCTCCTCGCCGACGACCGGAGCCAGCCAGCCCACGATCCAGTCACCGAGCAGCAGCACCCCGCCGAAGACCGAGAGCGCCGCGAGCACCATCAGCGGCACCGTCATCAGCGCGGGCGACTCGTGGGGGCGCACCCCCTTCGGCCAGCGCTTGCGGGTGATGAAGGTCATCAGCATGAGCCGGGTCATGTAGAACGCGGTGACGCCGGCACCGATGAGCGCGCACACACCGGCGACGGGGTTCTCGACGAGGGCGACCTCGATGATCGCGTCCTTGGACCAGAAGCCCGAGAAGCCCGGGAAGCCGATGATCGCGAGGTAGCCCATGGCGAAGGTCGCGAAGGTGATCGGCATCGCCGCGCGCAGGGCGCCGTAGTGGCGCATGTCGACGTCGTCGTCCATCGCGTGCATCACCGAGCCGGCCCCGAGGAACATGTTGGCCTTGAAGAAGCCGTGGGTGAGCAGGTGGAAGATGGCGAAGGCGTACCCCGCCACCCCGAGCCCGGCGCCGAGCATCATGTAGCCGATCTGGCTCATCGTCGAACCGGCCAGGACCTTCTTGATGTCGTCCTTCGCGCACCCGATCACCGCGCCGTAGAGCAGCGTCACGGTGGCCACGACGACCACGACGGTCTGGGCGGCGGGGGCGTAGTCGAAGACGAAGTTGGAGCGCACCACCAGGTAGACGCCAGCGGTGACCATGGTGGCGGCGTGGATCAGCGCCGAGACCGGGGTCGGGCCCTCCATGGCGTCCAGCAGCCAGGCCTGGAGCGGCACCTGGGCGGACTTGCCGCAGGCGCCGAGCAGCAGGAGCAGGCCGAAGGCGGTCATCGCGGGCTCGGTGGCCTCACCGGCGACCTCGCTGATCGCGCTGAAGCTGGTGCTGCCGAAGAAGACGAAGGCCAGCATGATCGCCAGCGAGAGGCCGACGTCGCCGACCCGGTTGATGACGAAGGCCTTCTTGGCGGCGGCGGCCGCCGAGGGCTTGTGCTGCCAGAAGCCGATCAGCAGGTACGACGCCAGCCCGACGCCCTCCCAGCCCAGGAACAGCAGCAGGTAGTTCTCGGCCAGGACGAGCAGCAGCATCGCGGCGACGAAGAGGTTGAGGTAGCCGAAGAAGCGGCGTCGCCGCTCGTCGTGCTCCATGTAGCCGATCGAGTAGACGTGGATCAGCGAGCCGACACCGGTGATGAGCAGGAGGAACAGGGCCGACAGCGGGTCGTAGAGGAGGTCGAAGCCGACCTCGAGGCCGCCGACCTGGATCCAGTCGTAGAGGTGGCGGACGACCTGACGGTCCTCCTCGCCGCGCCCGAGCACCTCGAGGAACAGCAGCACGCTGAGGGCGAAGGAGCCGATCGGGAGGGCGGTGCCCAGGAGGTGACCCCAGCGGTCGGTGCGGCGGCCGCCGAGCAGCAGCACCGCGGCCCCCAGGGCCGGCAGCGCGATCACGAGCCAGACCAGGGACAGCACGCCGTCGCTGGCGGACGGGTCGACGACCGGCACCGACTCCGACATCGGGAGCAGCGGCGCCACCAGGGCGGCGGGAGGCATCGGGAAGGTCATCGGTTCCTCAGAACTTCAGCAGGCTCGCGTCGTCGACCGAGGCCGAGCGGCGGGTCCGGAAGATGGTCATGATGATGGCGAGCCCGACGACGACCTCGGCGGCCGCGACGACCATCACGAAGAAGGCCGCGATCTGCCCGTCGAGGTCGCCGTGCTGCTTGGCGAAGGCGACCAGGGCCAGGTTCGAGGCGTTGAGCATGAGCTCGACGCACATGAAGACCACGATCGCGTTGCGGCGGGTCAGCACCCCGACCGAACCGATCGTGAACAGGATCGCGGAGAGCACGATGAACGGCGTCACGCTGGTCATCCGCGGCCCTCCTGGTCGTTGCCGGTCCCGTACCCGGCTGCGTCGGACCAGCGCTCGGGGTTCTCGGTGTTGTGGGCGCCGGCCTGTGGCCCGGGACCGCCCGCGCCACCGGGCAGGCCGGCGACTGCCGCGGCGACGTCGGTGATGTCCGAGGACGGAGCGCTCCGCACGGTGCCGCGGGCGACCAGCACGCGTGAGACCGAGCTCGGGGCGGGCGAGCCGTCGGGCAGGAGCGCGGGCGTGTCCACCGCGTTGTGCCGGGCGTAGACGCCCGGTGGGGGCAGCGGGCCCGGGTGGTGGCCCGTCTCGGCGTACTGCGTCATGCGACGGCGGGCGAGCTCGGCCTGGCCGGGCTTGGGCGTGAGCCGCTCGCGGTGGGCGAGCACCATGGCGCCGACGGCCGCGGTGATCAGCAGGGCGCTGGTCACCTCGAAGGCGAAGACGTAGCGGGAGAAGAGGATGTTGGCCAGCGCCTGGATGTTGCCCGGGGCGTTCTGGCTCTCCAGCCCGACCGTGGTGCCGAGGCTGACCTGACCGAGCCCGACCACCAGCACGACCCCGAGCAGCAGGCCGCCTGCGATCGCCATCGCGCGCTGGCCGCGGAGCGTCTCGACCACGGAGTCGGAGGCGTCCACGCCGACCAGCATGAGCACGAAGAGGAAGAGCATGAGGATCGCGCCGGTGTAGACGATGATCTGCACCGCGAACAGGAACGGGGCCTCGAGGGCGGCGTAGAGCACGGCGAGGCTCATCATCACCACCGCGAGCAGCAGCGCGGCGTGCACGGCCTTGCGGACGAACAGGATCCCGAGCGCCGCGAGCACCATCACGGGCGCCAGGATGTAGAAGGCGATCACCGCTGGGCCTGCGGCGTGGGACCGGTTCCGGCCGGAGCCTTCGGCTCGGGCGCGGCGTAGGACCCGCGGTAGTAGTCGGCCTCGTCGTCGCCGAGCAGCATCGCGTGGGGCGGCTGCTCCATGCCCGGCAGCAGCGGCGCGATCAGGTCGGACTTCTCATAGATCAGGTCGGCGCGGTTGTCGTCGGCGAGCTCGTACTCGTTGGTCATCGTCAGCGCGCGCGTCGGGCAGGCCTCGATGCACAGCCCGCACAGGATGCAGCGCAGGTAGTTGATCTGGTAGACGCGCCCGTAGCGCTCGCCGGGCGAGTAGCGGGCGTCGTCGGTGTTGGCGTCGCCCTCGACGTAGATCGCGTCCGCCGGGCAGGCCCAGGCGCACAGCTCGCAGCCGATGCACTTCTCCAGCCCGTCGGGCCACCGGTTGAGCTGGTGGCGGCCGTGGAAGCGGGGAGCCGTCGGCAGCTTCTCGAACGGGTACTGCTCGGTGACGACCTTGCGGAACATCGTCCGGAACGTCACCCCGAACCCGGCGACCGGGTCCCAGAACTGCTCCTTCAGGGTCGGGCCCTTGTCCTTGGCGGCCATCAGCTCTCCTCGACGGTGGTCGTGGTCGTGGTCGCGGTCGTGGTGGTGGTGGTCGTCCCGGTCACCGTGCCGGGGAAGACCAGGGGCGCGGCCGCGCCGCGGACGGGGCCCCCCGCCGGCATCGCCGGCACCGGGTAGCCGCCGGGGACGGGCTCGGCGACGACGGCGTCCGGGTCGTCCTGGGTGCTGTCGCCCCCGAAGAGGAACAGCAGGACCAGCACGACCGCGAAGGCCCCCGCGACCCACAGGGCGTCCTGCTGGTCGAAGCTGCCGGTGGTGGTGGCCCAGCGGATGGTCGCGACGCCGACGATCCACAGCAGCGAGCCGGGGATCAGGACCTTCCAGCCGAAGCTCATGAACTGGTCGTAGCGAAGGCGCGGCAGGGTCCCCCGCAGCCAGATGAAGCCGAAGATGAAGAAGAGGACCTTGCCGAAGAACCACAGCACGGGCCAGTAGCCCTCGTTGAAGCCGGGGTAGAGCTCGTCGATCCACAGCGGCGCGGCCCAGCCCCCGAGGAAGAGGGTCGTGGCCAGCGCCGAGACGGTCGCCATGTTGATGTACTCGCCGAGGAAGAACAGCGCGAACTTCAGCGAGGAGTACTCGGTGTGGAAGCCACCCACCAGCTCGCCCTCGGCCTCGGGGAGGTCGAAGGGGGCACGGTTGGTCTCGCCCACCATCGAGATCGTGTACACCACGAACGAGGGCGCGAGGGTCAGCGCGAACCACACGTCGTCCTGCGCGGCCACGATCTGCGAGGTGGACATGGAGCCGGCGTAGAGGAAGACCGCCACCAGCGCCAGGCCCATGGCGACCTCGTAGGAGATCATCTGGGCGCTGGAGCGCAGTCCGCCGAGCAGGGAGTAGGTCGACCCGCTGGACCAGCCGCCGAGCACGATGCCGTAGATGCCGATCGAGGCCACCGCCATCACGAAGAGCACCGCGACCGGCATGTCGGTCAGCTGCAACGGCGTGGTTCGGTCGGTGAACGGCACGTCCACCTCGGGCCCGAAGGGGATCACCGAGAAGGTCACGAAGGCCGGGATCACGGTGAGGATCGGCGCCAGGACGAAGACCACCCTGTCGGCGGCCTTGGGAATGACGTCCTCCTTCAGCGCCAGCTTGACGCCGTCGGCCAGCGACTGCAGCAGCCCGAAGGGGCCGTGCACGTTCGGGCCGATGCGGTGCTGCATGCGCGCGACGACCTTGCGCTCCCACCAGATGTTGAACAGCGTCAGCAGCACCAGGACCACGAAGATCAGCACGGCCTTGATGCCCGAGACCCACCACGGGTCCTGGCCGAAGACGGCGAGGCTCACTGGTCGGCTCCTCTCACGGTGACGCGGCTGCCCGGCGAGGCCAGGTCGGCCAGGACGCCGCGGCCCACCGAGGCGGCCGGCACCCAGACCACGCCGTCGACGAGGTCGGGGGTGGGCTCGGCCGGCAGCGTCAGCGACCCGCGGTCACCGGTCAGCGTGACGGTCCCACCGACCGCGGCGTGGAGGCTCGCCGAGACCCGGGCCACCGCAGGCCGGGCGGTGGCGGCCAGGAACGCGTCGCCGTGCTGCATGGAGCCGTTGTCGAGCATCTGCTTCCAGCTCGCCAGCAGGACCCCGCGGGCCTGCTCCGCGGGAGCCGGACGAGGTGCGGGCACGCTCGGGGCAGCGGCGCGGGGCCCGTCCCAGGGCCCCATCTGCTCCATGGCCGTCTGCGCCTCGTGCGGGGTGCGGAAGCCCAGCGGGGCGCCCAGCTCCTCGGCGATGCCGGCCAGCACCCGGACGTCGGGCAGCGAGGTCGGGTTGGTGAAGACGGCCTCGAAGGGACGCGGGCGGCCCTCCCAGGTCACGAAGGTTCCGGCCTTGTCGCTGACGGGCGCGACGGGGAAGACGACGTCGGCCACCCGGGTCACCTCGGTCTCGCGCAGGTCGAGGGCGACCACGAACGACGCAGCCTCGAGCGCTGCCCGGAAGGCGGCGGGGTCGGCGGTGTCGTCGGGGTCGACGCCGCCCACGACCAGACCGGCGAGCTCACCGGCGACGACGGCGGCCACGATCGCGTCGGCGTCGCGCCCGGGCTCGGACGGGAGGGTCTCCAGGCCCCAGCTGGCGGCGGCGTCGACCCGCGCGGCGGCATCGCCGACCGGGCGGCCGCCGGGCAGCAGACCGGGCAGGCAGCCGGTCTCGACCGCACCGCGGTCCCCGGCACGCCGCGGCACCCAGGCCAGGCGGGCGCCGGTGCGGGCGGCCAGCGCCGCGGCCGCGGACAGCGCGCCGGGCGAGGTCGCCAGGCGCTCGCCGAGCAGCACCACGGTGTGCTTGTCCACGCCGTGCTCGCCGTGCTCGACCAGGCCCGCGATCGTCGCCGCCTCCTGCCCCGGCACGGTGGCCAGCAGCTGGCCGGACAGCTTGGTCAGCCCGCGGGAGGCGAAGGGGGCCACCGAGAGCACCCGGGTGGCGCCGTGGCGCACGGCCTTGCGCAGTCGCAGGAAGATCGCCCCGGCCTCGTCCTCGGGCTCCAGCCCGACCAGGACGACCGTGGTGGCGCTCTCGAGGTCGGCGTAGGAGACGCCGCCGTCCCAGGGCGAGGTCAGCACCACCGAGGACGCCAGGAAGTCGGCCTCCTCGGCGGAGTGCGGACGCGCGCGGAAGTCGATGTCGTGGGTGCCGAGCGCGACGCGGGCGAAGGTGCTGTAGGCGAAGGCGTCCTCGCCGGTCAGCCGACCACCGGGCAGCACACCGACGCCGCCGGCGGCCCGGGCGCCGGCCAGCCCGCGCGCGGCGACCAGGAAGGCCTCGGGCCACGAGGCCGGACGGAGCGCGCCGTCCTCGTCGCGCACCTGGGGGTAGCCCAGGCGGTCGGTCGCGGAGGCGTAGGTGAAGGCGAAGCGGTCCTTGTCGGTGATCCACTCCTCATTGACCTCGGGGTCGTTGCCCGCGAGGCGGCGCATCACCTTGCCGCGGCGGTGGTCGACCCGGATCGCGGAGCCGCAGGAGTCGTGCTCGGCGACGGCCGGCGTGGAGACGAGGTCGAAGGGCCGCGAACGGAAGCGGTACTCCGCCGAGGTCAGCGCACCGACGGGGCAGATCTGGATGGTGTTGCCCGAGAAGTAGGACTGGAGCGGCTCCTTCTCGTAGATCCCGACCTGCTGGAGCGCGCCGCGCTCGATCAGCGCGATGAACGGATCGCCGGCGATCTGCTCGGAGAAGCGGGTGCAGCGCGCGCACAGGACGCAGCGCTCGCGGTCGAGGAGGACCTGCGCGGAGATGTTGATCGGCTTGGGGTAGGTGCGCTTGATGCCCCCCGAGCCGGAGAAGCGCGACTCGCCGCGGCCGTTGGACATGGCCTGGTTCTGCAGCGGGCACTCGCCGCCCTTGTCGCACACGGGGCAGTCGAGGGGATGGTTGACCAGCAGGAACTCCATGATGCCCTGCTGGGCCTTGTCGGCGACCGCGCTGGTGGCCTGGGTGTTGACCACCATGCCCTCGGCGACGGGCAGGGTGCAGGAGGCCTGCGGCTTGGGCATGCCGCGGCCGTTGCCGGCGTCCGGGACGTCGACCAGGCACTGCCGGCACGCGCCGACCGGGTCGAGCAGCGGGTGGTCGCAGAAGCGCGGGATCTGGACGCCGACCTGCTCGGCGGCCCGGATCACCAGCGTGCCGCGGGGGACGCTGGTCTGGATGCCGTCGACGGTCAGCGAGACGGTGTCGAGGGACTGGGCCTTCTCGGCCTTCTGGGCTTTCTCGGGGGTCGTGGTCATGCGGTGGCTCCGGTCGTGGCGGTGCTGCTGGCGAACACGGTGGAGGCTGCGTGGTCGAAGGGGCAGCCGCCGTGGCTCAGGTGAGCGAGGTACT
The DNA here is from genome assembly GCA_963822495.1 of uncultured Actinomycetota bacterium. Classification (GTDB taxonomy): domain Bacteria; phylum Actinomycetota; class Actinomycetes; order Propionibacteriales; family Nocardioidaceae; genus Nocardioides. The sequence goes on from CAWGHQ010000008.1 coordinate 112,442, forward strand.
CGTCGCGGAAGAACTGGATCGAGCTCGAGATCGGGCTCGTCGCCCCGTCGCCGAGCGCGCAGAACGAGCGGCCCAGGATGTTGTCGCACTGGTCGAGCAGCAGGTCGAGGTCCTCCTCGTTGCCCTGACCCTGCTCGAGCCGGGCCAGCGTCTGCACCAGCCACCAGGTGCCCTCGCGGCACGGCGTGCACTTGCCGCAGGACTCGTGCTTGTAGAACTCCGTCCACCGCAGCACGGCGCGCAGCACACAGGTGGTCTCGTCGAAGAGCTGCAGCGCGCGGGTGCCGAGCATGGAGCCGACGCCGGCGACGCCCTCGAAGTCGAGCGGCACGTCGAGGTGCTCGGCGGTCAGGATCGGGGTGCTCGAGCCGCCGGGAGTCCAGAACTTCAGCTCGTGACCCTCCCGCATGCCACCCGCGAGGTCGATCAGCTCGCGCAGCGTGATGCCGAGGGGTGCCTCGTACTGCCCGGGGCGGGTGACGTGGCCGGAGAGCGAGAAGATCCCGAAGCCCTTGGACTTCTCGGTGCCCATCGCGGAGAACCACTCGTGGCCGTTGGCGATGATGCTCGGGACGGAGGCGATCGACTCGACGTTGTTGATCACCGTCGGACTGGCGTAGAGGCCGGCGACGGCCGGGAAGGGCGGGCGCAGGCGGGGTTGGCCCCGACGCCCCTCGAGCCCCTCGAGGAGCGCCGTCTCCTCGCCGCAGATGTAGGCGCCGGCGCCGGTGTGGACCACGACGTCGAGGTCGTAACCGGAGCCGTGGATGTTCGTGCCGAGGTGGCCGGCGAGGTAGGCCTCCTGGACGGCCTTCTGCACCCGGCGCACGACGTGGATGATCTCGCCGCGGATGTAGATGAAGGCGTGGTTGGCGCGGATCGCGTAGGAGGAGATGATCACGCCCTCCACCAGCAGGTGCGGGTCGGCCATCATCAGCGGGGTGTCCTTGCAGGTCCCCGGCTCGGACTCGTCGGCGTTGACCACGAGGTACTTCGGCTTGGGGTTGTCCTGCGGGATGAAGCTCCACTTCATGCCGGTCGGGAACCCGGCGCCGCCGCGCCCGCGCAGCCCGGACTCCTTGACGGCGCTCACGACCGCCGGCGGCTCCATGGCCAGGGCGACGTCGAGGGCGCGGTAGCCGCCGTGGGCCTCGTAGGCCTCGAGGGTCCAGCTGCGCTCGACGTCCCAGCGCTCGCTGAGGACCGGCGTCAGGGTGTCAGCCATGGAGTGCCGCCTCCCGGTGGTTGAGGTGCGAGCGCAGCGCGATGCCGGACCGCGGGGGACGGGAGGTCACTGGGCGTCCTTCTTCTCGGCCGCGGTGGTCTCGGTCGGGCTCTCGGCCTCGACCGCTGCCGACTCCGCCACGGAGTCGTCGGACTGACGTGCCCCCGCGACGGCGTCGTCGGAGTGCTGGGGCACCGCCTGGGCGCGCCCGCCGTCGGCCTGGGTGGAGGGGGCCGTCCAGCCGCGCTCGCGGGCGATCGAGAGGCCCACCAGGCTGGCGTGGCCGGCGGCGGGGCCCTCGTCGGCGCGGTCGTCGGGGAAGCCGGCGAGCACGCGCTCGGCCTCGCGCCAGGTGCCGATGGTGGGGCCGCGGGTCGAGCGGACCGGCCTGCCCTCACGCAGGTCGTCGACCAGCTGCGTGGCCGAGGCGGGGTCCATGTTGTCCATGAACTCCCAGTTCACCATGACCACCGGCGCGTAGTCGCAGGCGGCGTTGCACTCGACGTGCTCCAGGGTGACGGTGGCCTGGTCCTCGGGGCGACGGGTCGTGGTCTCGTCGTTGCCGACGTCGAGGTGGTCCTTGAGCCGCTCGAAGATGACGTCGCCGCCCAGGACGGCGCACAGGGTGTTCGTGCAGACCCCGACGTGGTAGTCGCCGACCGGGCGGCGCTTGTACATCGTGTAGAAGGTCGCGACGCCGCTGACGTCGGCGGCGCTGAGGCCGAGGATCTCCGCGCAGGTCTCGATGCCCTCGGGGGTCACCTGGCCCTCGCTGGCCTGCACGAGGTGGAGCATCGGCAGCAGCCCCGAGCGCTTCTCGGGGTAGCGGGCGGCGATCAGCTCCAGCTCGGCGCGCGTGGTGGCGTCGATCATCTCGGCCCTCCCGGGGTGGTCCGTCGGGGGAGCGCGCCGGCAGGGACGACGAGCCGCGGGCGGGGTGAGCTCATCGGTCGACGCCTCCCATGACGGGGTCGATGGAGGCGATGGCGACGATCACGTCGGCGACCTGCCCGCCCTCGCTCATCACGCTGGTGGCCTGGAGGTTGGTGAAGGACGGGTCGCGGAAGTGGGCGCGGAAGGGGCGGGTGCCGCCGTCGCTGACCACGTGGGCGCCGAGCTCGCCGCGGGGCGACTCGACCGGCACGTAGGCCTGCCCGGCGGGGACCCGGAAGCCCTCGGTGACCAGCTTGAAGTGGTGGATCAGGCCCTCCATCGACTCGCCCATGATGTGGCGGATGTGGTCCAGGCTGTTGCCCATCCCGTCGGAGCCGATCGAGAGCTGGCTCGGCCAGGCGATCTTCTTGTCGGCCACCATCACCGGAGCACCCTCGAGGCCCGCGAGCCGGTCGGTGGCCTGGACGACGATCCGCAGCGACTCGTCCATCTCGTTCAGCCGGACCCGGAAGCGCCCGTAGGCATCGGCGGTGTCCCAGGTCTGGACGTCGAAGTCGTAGTCCTCGTAGCCCGAGTACGGCTGCGACTTGCGCAGGTCCCAGGGGTAGCCGGTGGCCCGCAGCGGGGGTCCGGTCAGCCCGAGGGCCAGGCAGCCGTCGAGGTCGAGGTGGCCGACGCCCTCGAGGCGGGCGCGGAAGATCGGGTTGGCGTTGCACAGGGCGGCGATCTCGGGCAGCCGCTTGCGCATCAGGGTCGACGAAGGAGCCGATCTCCTCCAGGGCGCCGGGGGGCAGGTCCTGCGCGACGCCGCCGGGCCGGATGAAGGCGTGGTTCATCCGGAGGCCGGTGATCAGCTCGAAGAGGTCCAGTACCAGCTCGCGCTCGCGGAAGCCGATGGTCATCACGGTCAGCGCGCCGAGCTCCATGCCGCCGGTCGCGATGGCGACCAGGTGGGAGGAGATCCGGTTCAGCTCCATCATCAGCACCCGCATGACCTGGGCCTTCTCGGGCACCTGGTCCTCGATGTCGAGCAGCCGCTCGACGCCGAGCACGTAGGTCATCTCGTTGTAGAACGGGGCGAGGTAGTCCATCCGGGTGCAGAAGGTCGTGCCCTGCACCCAGGTGCGGTACTCCATGTTCTTCTCGATGCCGGTGTGCAGGTAGCCGATGCCGGCGCGGGCCTCGCTGACCGTCTCGCCCTCGAGCTCGAGGATCAGGCGCAGCACGCCGTGGGTGGAGGGGTGCTGGGGGCCCATGTTGACCACCACGCGCTCCTCGTCGCCCTCGGCGAGCCCGTCGGTGATGGAGTCCCAGTCCTGACCGGTCACGGTGAAGACCCGGCCCTCGCTGGTCTCGTTGGCCCCGGCGTAGAGGTCCTCGTGCTGGCCGGCGCCGCGGGCGGCGTCCTGGTCGAAGGTGGTCATCAGTTGTAGGACCTCCGCTGGTCCGGGGGCGGCACGGTGCCGCCCTTGTACTCCACAGGAATGCCGCCCAGCGGGTAGTCCTTGCGCTGGGGGTGGCCCGGCCAGTCGTCGGGCATCAGGATCCGCGTCAGGGCGGGGTGACCGTCGAAGACCAGGCCGAACATGTCGAAGGCCTCGCGCTCGTGCCAGTCGGCCGTCGGGTAGACCGCCACGACCGAGGGCAGGTGGGGAGACGCGTCGGGGACGCCGACCTCGAGGCGGATCCGGCGGTTGTAGGTCATCGAGAGCAGGTGGTAGACCGCGTGCAGCTCACGGCCGACGTCGTCGGGGTAGTGCACGCCGCTCACGCTCGAGCACAGCTCGAAGCGCAGGCGTGGGTCGTCGCGCAGCGCCGTGACGACGGCGAGCAGGTGCTCGGGGTGGACGTGGAAGGTGATCTCGCCGCGGTGGACGACGACGTCGCCGAGGGCGTGGGCGACGCCGCCGGAGGCGGTCGGGCCGAGCCGGTCGAGCAGGGCGTCGGCCACCTCGTCGAACCAGCCACCGAAGGGACGGCCCGTCGGCAGCGGGAAGACGACGGGCGCCACCAGCCCGCCGTAGCCGGAGGTGTCGCCGGTGCCCTTGGCGCCGAACATGCCGGTCCGCACGCCCCGCGCGCCGACCTGGCCGGGGGCGGCCGGGAGGTTCTCGGGCGACTGGTCGGTCGCGGCCTGACCGGGGGTCTGGACGACCTGCGCGTCGGCGTCCTCGGCCGGGGTGGGCGAGGGGGCCGCGGGGGTGGTGTCGTCGGGGCTCACCGCATGAGGCCCTTCATCTCCGAGGTCGGCGTCGCGACGAGGGCGGCGGTCTCGTCGGCGAGGATCTCCGCGGTCCGGTTGACGCCGAGCTTCTCGGCCTGGACCCGGTCGTGCAGCTTGAGGATGGCGTCGATCAGCATCTCCGGACGCGGCGGGCAGCCGGGCAGGTACATGTCGACGGGCACGACGTGGTCGACGCCCTGGACGATCGCGTAGTTGTTGAACATGCCCCCGCTGCTGGCGCACACGCCCATGGCCAGGACGTACTTGGGGTTGGCCATCTGGTCGTAGATCTGACGCAGGACGGGAGCCATCTTCTGGCTGACCCGGCCGGCCACGATCATCAGGTCGGCCTGGCGCGGGCTGGCGCGGAAGACCTCCATGCCGAAGCGGGCCAGGTCGTACTTCGGTCCGCCGCTGGTCATCATCTCGATGGCGCAGCAGGCCAGGCCGAAGGTGGCCGGCCAGAAGGAGGCCTTGCGCATGTACCCGGCCACCCCCTCCACCGTGGTGAGGAGGACGCCGCTGGGGAGCTTCTCTTCGAGTCCCATGTCAGTCCCTTCCAGAGGTCTCGGTCTGGCGCGTGCCGATCATGGACGACTCAGTCCCACTCGAGGCCGCCACGGCGCCACACGTAGGCGTAGGCGACGAAGACGGTGGCGATGAAGACGACCATCTCGACGAGCCCGAAGAGGCCCATCGCGTCGAAGTGCACGGCCCAGGGGTAGAGGAAGATGATCTCGATGTCGAAGACGATGAACAGCATCGCGATGATGTAGTACTTCACCGGGAACCGGCCGCCACCGACCGGCTGCGGGGTGGGCTCGATGCCGCACTCGTAGGAGTCGAGCTTGGCGCGGTTGTAGCGCGAGGGACCGGTCAGCGCGCTCACGGCGACCGAGAAGATGGCGAAGCCGGCAGCCAGGCCGGCCAACCACAGGACCGGGGTGTAGAGCTCCATCAGTGGTGTCCCTTCCCTCTCGCGTCGCCGTGGACCGGGGCGTGGCGGGTGCTGCTCGGAGGTCGCCTTGTGACTTTGTGAACCAAATCACGAGTGACGCTCGGGTCAGTCTGCCACTGCGAGCCCCACCCGTCACGCACGGGGTCGCGACTCGCCCGGTTGATCGGGTCCGGTCGATCAGGTCCGGGCCACCGCGCGGTGCAGGGCGACGATCCCGCCGGACAGGTTGCGCCAGGCCGGCTCGTCCCAGCCGGCACCGGAGAGCATGGCGGCCAGTCCGGACTGGTCGGGCCAGGCCCGGATCGACTCCGCGAGGTAGACGTAGGCCTCGGGCGAGGAGCTGATGCCGCGAGCGATCGTCGGCAGGGCGCGCATGAGGTACTCCAGGTACAGCGTGCGGAACGCGGCGAGGGTGGGGTGGCTGAACTCGCACACGACCAGGCGACCGCCCGGGCGGGTCACCCGGAGCATCTCGCGCAGGCCGGCGTCCGGGTCGACGATGTTGCGCAGCCCGAAGGAGACCGTGACCGCGTCGAAGGTGTCGGTGGCGAAGGGGAGCCTGGTCGCGTCGCCCGCGGTGAAGGGCAGCGCCGGGCGGGCGTCCTTGCCCACGCGCAGCATGCCGAGCGAGAAGTCGCACGGCACCACCACCGCACCGCGGTCGGCGAAGGGCTGGCTCGAGGTGCCGGTGCCGGCGGCGAGGTCGAGGACCTTCTCGCCCGGCTGGGGGTCGACCGCGTCGAGCACGGCGTGCCGCCAGCGACGGTCCTGGCCCAGGGACAGCACGTCGTTGGTCAGGTCGTAGCGGCGGGCCACCTCGTCGAACATGCGTCGGACGTCGGCGGGTTGCTTGTCGAGCTCGGCGCGGGCCACGTCGGAAGCCTACGGCGACACGGGGTCGCCGATCGGGTGGCCGGGGCCCGACCTCGGCGAGGATGGGCGCACGAGACTGCTCCCGGCACCGTCTCGTCGACCGGAGGTCACGATGCCCCTGCTCCACCGACTCGCGCTCGCCGTCGCGGTGGTCGTCGTCGCGGCCGTGACGGCCTACGCCGTGCTGCGGGCGGCGGTGCCGCTCGCACCGGCTGCCGAGGCCGTCCTCGTGGAGGCGGGGACCACGCCGCCGCCCTCGCCGTCGCAGTCGCCCTCGCCGTCGTCGTCGACCTCAGCGAGCCCGGCCGGCTCCGGCCGGACCACGACGCCGGCGCCGCGTGGTCGGCCAGTCGCGGGGGTGCTGCTGGTCAAGGAGCTGCTCCCGGGGCCGACGCTGCTGGCCGCCGGGGACGCCGGGAGCCGGGTCCGCGAGCTGCAGGCGCGGTTGCGTCAGATCGCCTGGCTCTCGGACCCGCCGACCGGCTCCTTCGGTGAGGTGACGCAGGCCGCCGTCGCCGGCTTCCAGGCCAAGCGCGAGATCCCGGTCACCGGCGAGGTCGACCAGCGGACGCTGGACCGGCTCCTGGCGATGACCCTGGAGCCGAGCGAGGCAGAGCTGAGCGGCGAGGCGGAGGACACGGCCACCAACACCCCGGGTGCGCTCGACCCGCGCTGCGAGACCGGGCGCGTGCTGTGCATCGACAAGACCAGCAGCACCTTGCGGTGGGTCGTCGACGGCGAGGTGCTGCGCACCCTGGACACCAGGTTCGGCGCGTCCTACACCCCGACCAGGGAGGGTCAGTTCTCCGTGGAGTCGAAGAGCCGCGACCACGTCTCGAGCCTGTTCGACTCCCCGATGCCGTTCGCCATGTTCTTCTCCGGCGGCCAGGCCGTCCACTACTCCTCGGACTTCGCCGCTCGGGGGTACGCGGGCGCCTCCCACGGGTGCGTCAACATCCGCGACTACGACGGCCTCGCCGCCCTCTACGACGAGGTGCAGGTCGGCGACGCCGTGGTCGTCTACTGGTCCTGACCCAGCCCTGACCTGCCCCGACCCAGCCCTGAGCTAGCCCTGGCCGGCGGCGAGGGCGTCCAGCGCGGCGACGACGTCGTCGGCGCTGAGACCGGTGCCGTCACCCTGGAAGCTCACGCCACCGCTGGCCAGCTGGCACTGCACCCCGGCGGGAGGGGCGGACTCGTCGACCGGCTGGCCCTGCGGCACGGGCTCGCCGTAGGAGAGGTTGCAGACGGCGTCGCCGACCTCCACCAGGTCGTTGGGGTTGCGCGTCAGCCCGACCAGCTCGGGCTCCGGCGCGGGGCCGGTCGGCAGGAAGAGCCCCTGCGGGGCCGGCAGGGCCGTCACGACCAGGGAGCTGTCGGAGGCAGTGGGCTGGCCGCCGCCGGACTTCCCCGACGCGGCAGCGTCGCCGCCGTAGAGCCCGATCGTCACCGGCACGTCGTAGATGGCCTCGAGGCGCTGCTCGGCGGAGTCGAGCCGGGTGCGCAGGTCGGCGGCCTGGTCGGGGCTGGCGGACTCCACGCTCACCAGGCCGGGCAGCGAGTCGGGCAGCACCGCCTCGGTGCTGGACGTGCTCGCGGCGGCGCCGTCCTCGGCCGAGGCGCCGTCGAGCCGCGGCAGGACCACGGCCAGCAGGACCACGGCCAGCAGGAGGACCAGCCCGAGCGTGAGGCCGACGAGGCGGGAGCGGGAGGCGGAGTTCACGGGAGGCACTTCCCCGACGCTACCGACCCGGGGGGTGGGAGGGGCCCTGGGTACCCTCGAATCGTGACGAGCACGGCATCGGGCCTCCCCGTGGTGGTGCGCACCGTCGCCCTCGAGTCCGACGACGTCGACGTGCTGGTCGACCTGCTGCCGGCGCAGCGCTCCCTCGCGTGGCTGCGCCGCGGCGACGGGCTGGTCGGGTGGGGCGAGGCCGCCGTGGTGCACACCTCCGGCGCCACCCGGTTCGCCGACGCGGACAAGTGGTGGAGCGAGACGACCGGGCGCGCCTGCGTCCAGGACGAGGTCGGCGAGCCCGGTTCGGGGCTGATCGCCTTCGGCAGCTTCGCCTTCGCCGACGAGCCCGGAAGCTCGGTGCTGGTGGTGCCCCGGGTCGTCGTGGGCCGTCGCGGCGAGCGCGCCTGGTTGACCACCATCGACCCGGAGGGCGCCCGGCCGGAGGCCGGCGTCCCGGCAGCGACCGGCGCCCCCCGCTCGCCGGGACAGGTCCGCTTCGCCGACGGGGCCTACAACGGTGAGCAGTGGATGTCGGTCGTGGCCGACGCGGTCTCCCGCATCGCCGGAGGCGGCCTGGAGAAGGTCGTCCTGGCCCGGGACCTGCTGGCCACCGCGAGCGAGGCGATCGACGTGCGCTGGCCGCTGCGGAGGCTGGCCGCGACGTACCCGATGTGCTGGACCTTCCACGTCGACGGGCTCTTCGGCGCCACGCCCGAGATGCTGGTGCGACGCGAGCGTGGCCTGGTCACCTCGCGGGTGCTGGCCGGCACGATCCGCCGCAGCGGCGACGACGGTCGCGACCTCGCGCTCGCCGCGGCGCTGGCCCGCTCGAGCAAGGACCTCGAGGAGCACGAGTACGCCGTCCGCTCGGTCGCCGACGCCCTCGAGCCGCACTGCTCCTCGATGAACGTGCCCGAGGTGCCGTTCGTGCTGCACCTGCCCAACGTCATGCACCTGGCCACCGACGTCGCCGGGGTGGTCCACGACGCGGCGACCGTCTCCTCGCTGCGGCTGGCGGAGTCGTTGCACCCCTCGGCTGCCGTCGGTGGCACGCCGACCTCGGCCGCCACGGCGCTGATCACCGAGCTCGAGGGCATGGACCGCGGGCGTTACGCCGGGCCGGTCGGCTGGATCGACGCGGCCGGCGACGGTGAGTGGGGGCTGGCCCTGCGCTCGGCCACCCTGGACGGCTCGACGGTGCGCCTCTTCGCAGGCTGCGGCGTCGTCGCCTCCTCGGACCCGGCCGCGGAGCTGGCGGAGTCACAGGCCAAGTTCGTGCCGGTGCGCGACGCCCTGGGCAGCTGAGCCGAGGCTCAGAGGTCGGCGCCGTCGGGGATCCGTCGGTACTCCTGACCCCGAGGCGCCAGGAAGGTCTCCATCTGGGCGGCCAGGAAGCCGTGCCCGACCTCGGAGTAGACGCGGTCGTGGATGGCCAGGGTGCGGGGCGCCCCGACGTCGCGGGCGAGGTCGATGACGTCGCGCGAGCGCAGCCACGGCGCCGAGGTCGGTGCGCACAGGACGTCGACGGGGACCTCGGGCCGGGTCAGGGCGTCTCCGGGGTGGAAGACGGTGAGGTCTCCGGTGACCAGGTAGCCGGCGTTGGTGAGCCGGTCCATCTCGGGGTGGATCACGGCGTGCAGCTCGCCGACCACCCGGACGTCGAGGCCGGCGTCGAAGGTGTCGCCGGCGGCCACGACGCTCACCCGTTCCGCGACGTCGGGGGCGTCGCGACGCAGCTGCTCGGCGACCTCGGCGATGGTCCAGATCGGGGCGTCCGTGCGGCGCAGGTTCTCGGGGTGGAGGTGGTCGGGGTGGAGGTGGGTGATCAGGACGGCCGTCGCCTGGTCGACGGCCTCGGGGTCGGTGAAGACGCCGGGGTCGATCACGAGGGCGGCGCCGGCGTGCTCGAGGCGGACGCAGGCGTGGCCGTGCTTGGTGATGCGCATGACCACCAACCTAGGCAGGTGCGCCGACAGCGACAGCCTGGGAGGGTGCCCGGGTGGGCAGAGCCGAACCGACCGGGTCGTGGCGGGTGCGGGTTGCCGGACCGGGCGACGCCCAGGCGCTCACCCTGCTGCACCTCGACGTGTGGGACGACGCCTACGCCGACCTGATGCCGGCCGAGGTCCTCGCCGCGCGCCGCGAGGGCGTGGCCGAGCGCGTCGCCGAACGGCGTCGCTCGCTGGAGCCGGACGGCCACCAGGGGCGCGAGCCCACGCTGGTGGCCGAGGACCCCGGCGGAGCGCTGATCGGTTTCGCGGTCGCCGGCAAGGCCCGCGACGACAGCGCGCCGGCGTCCGTGGAGCTGATGGCGCTCTACGTCCGCGCGACGTGGTGGGGAGTCGGCGTCGGCCGCGACCTCCTGGTCGCGGCGCTCGGCGACAGGGCCGCCTACCTGTGGGTGCTGGCCGGGAACGACCGGGCGACGACGTTCTACCGGCGGCAGGGCTTCGAGCTCGACGGGGTCGGGAAGGACGAGGACCACGGGCTGCGCCACCTCCGGATGACGAGGCGCCCAGCCCTGCCGGCCTGATCCTTCGCGTTGCGCTTGCGGGGATGATCACGCCACGCACGGGTGTTCAACCGCCATGACCTCACCGACCCGCACCATCGGCGTCACCGGCTCGACCGGAGCGGTCGGCGGCCTCGTGACCCGTCAGCTCGCGGGCAGCGACTTCCGCCTCGACCTGCGACTGCTCGTCCGCGACGCGACCCGTGCCCCAGACGTCGACACCGACGTGCGCGAGTGTGGCTACGCCGACCACGACGCCGCCCTGGCCGCCCTGCGCGGCGTCGAGACCCTCTTCATGGTCTCGGCCGCCGAGGCGCCCGACCGGCGCGAGCAGCACCGCACCTTCATCGCCGCCGCCGCCGAGGCAGGCGTGCGCCACATCGTCTACACCTCGTTCTCCGGCGCGGCGGCCGAGGCCACCTTCACCCTCGGACGCGACCACCACGACGCCGAGACGGCGATCCGCGAGTCCGGGATGGACTTCACCTTCCTGCGCGACAACTTCTACCTCGAGGTGCTGCCGCTGTTCGCCGACGCCTCCGGCGCCATCACCGGCCCGGCGGGTTCGGGACGCGTCGCCGCCGTGGCGCGGGCCGACGTCGCCGACGTGGCGGTCGAGGTGCTGCGCTCCCCCGATCAGCACGTCGGCAGGACCTACGTGCTCACCGGGCCCGAGGCGCTCACCCTGACCGAGGTCGCCGACCGTGCCGGCGCTGTGCTCGGCCGCGAGCTGCACTACGTCGAGGAGACGGTCGACGAGGCCTTCGCCTCGCGTCGAGCGGCCTACCCCGATGCCGAGGAGTACCTGCTCGACGCCTGGGTCTCGACCTACACCGCTATCGCCGACGGCTCGTGCGCCGAGGTCACCGACGACGTCCGTCGGGTCACCGGCCGCGCGCCCCGCACCCTGGAGGACGCGCTCGGAGCCTGACCCGGGGCCGCGCACTCCGCGCCGAGGGTTGAGCGCCGGCCTCAGGATCGAACGTTTACTCGATTGTTACCTGCCTTGGTGTGGATAACCCTCTCTGAGCAGGGGGTACTGTCGGCGGTAGGTGCGAGAATGTGTCCATGGCCGCCACCGAAGACACCCTCCAGCACCCGCTGGTCGCCGGGGTTCGCTCGCTGCGTGAGCAGGTCGCCGGCCTGTCGGAGCGTCCGGCGTGGTCGCTGGACACCGAGGCCACGCGGGTGGCGCTGGTGCAGGTCACCGGCCTCGCCGCGCAGGTCGCCGAGCTCGAGCTGAAGATCGCCGCTCACGCCGACCGGGTCGAGGTCGGTGCCGACACGGGCGCCACGTCGGCCGGGGTGTGGTGGGCTCTGGAGACCCGCCAGACCCGGGCGACTGCGGCGGGGAAGGTGCGCCTGGGTCTGGCCCTGGACACCGAGCGCCACCTCACCCGCGAGGCACTGGCTGCTGGTGATCTGGTCCTGGAGCAGGCGCGGGTCATCGTGGGCGCCGTCGAGGACCTGCCCGACAACCTCGACCCGAGTCTGGTCTTGAAGGCGGAGCAGACCCTGGTCGGCTACGCCGCGGTCCACGACGCTAGGGCGTTGCGGGTCCTGGGCGAGCGGATCCTCACCGTGATCGCCCCCGAGGTTGGCGAGGAACGCGACCGCAAGAACCTCGAGAGGGCTGAGGCGCTCGCGGCGCAGAAGCGTCGCCTCACCATGACCCCCGACGGCCACGGTTCGGTTTATGGGCGTTTCACGCTGCCCGAGGCCCAGGCAGAGATGCTCACCAAGGCCCTGCAGGCGATCGCTGCCCCGAAGCACCGCCACGCCGTCGACGGGCCCGGGTCCTACACCCCGGGTCAGGCCGACTCCGCAACGCCTCGGAGAGGCGTTCGCGGAGCTCCTCGAGACCCTCCCCGCCCACGCCCTGCCCAAAGCCGGACGCACCAGCGCGACCATCGTGGTCACCATCACCCTGGAGAACCTCCTGTCCGGGCTCGGACACGCGGTCCTCGACACCGGTGGACGCATCAGCGCCACCCAGGCCCGACGCCTGGCCTGCGAAGCCAGGATCATCCCCGCCGTCCTGAGCGGCAAAGGCGAGGTCCTCGACGTCGGCCGCGCCTCCCGCTTCCACACCGGCGGCATCCGCACCGCCCTGGACATCCGCGACAAAGGCTGCACCGCCCACGGTTGTGACTGGCCACCCTCGATGTGCCACGCCCACCACGACCACCCCTGGTCGCTGGGCGGAACCACCAACCTCGCCGATGGTCGCCTGTTGTGTCCCCACCACCACGCCCGAGCCCACGACCCCACCTACACCGCCACCACCACCGCCGATAACAAGGTCGTCTTCCACCACCGCACCTAAACCACCCGGGCCCGCTGCGCCCGCTGCTTAACCACCGCGCCCCTCACGGTGGTTGAGGAGGAGGGCGCCCAACGCCCGACGTCTCGAAACCCCACCCACCGGTCCCGGGTCGCCTCCGGGGTTTCGAGACACTCGCTGCGCTCACTCCTCAACCACCGGGTGTCCGCTGCGCTCGCTCCTCAACCACCGTGGGGGATGCGTGGGAGCATCGGGGCATGGCCGAGGTGACTCCGGCCCGGCGGGGGCGCCCGGGCTATGACCAGGCCACGGTCCTGCGGCGGGCCATCGAGGTCTTCAACCGTCAGGGGTACGACGCGACCAGCATGGGCGACCTTGCCGCCGAGCTCGGCCTGACCCGCTCGGCGATCTACCACCACGTCCCGAGCAAGGAGCACCTGCTCTCGGCCGCCCTCGACGAGGCCCTCGACACCCTCTCGGCCGCGGTCGACGCCGCCGGGCAGACCGCGCAGGGCAGCTCCGCGACGCAGCGGCTGCGCGCGGTGGTGCACCGCTCGGTCGAGATCCTGGTCGACCACCTGCCGGCGGTGACGCTGCTGCTGCGGGTGCACGGGAACAGCCCGGTCGAGCTCGCGGCACTCGAGCGGCGGCGGGTGCTCGACGAGCGGCTGGCCGTGCTCGTGCGCGACGCGGCCGCGGAAGGGGCCGTCCGCGACGACCTCGCCCCGGAGCTGACCAGCCGGTTGCTGTTCGGCATGGTCAACTCGCTGGTCGAGTGGTACCGCCCCGGTGGTCCGGTCCAGCCGTCGCTCCTGGCCGACGCCGTCGTCACGCTGGCCTTCGACGGCCTGCGCGCCCGACCGAGCGACGGGCGGCCGTAGGTCGCGGAGCGCTCAGGTCATGGCCTCGGCGACCTCGTGGGCGCGTCGGTCCAGCCAGCGCATGGCGGGGGTCGACGACGTCCCGTGCACGACCACGGAGAGCACGACGGTGAACACGACCGTCGACCAGAGCCAGGCCTCGTCGGCGAGCGCGGTCTGGTTGCCGGCGTAGGCGAGGTAGTAGAGCGAGCCGACGCCGCGGACGCCGAAGAAGGCGGTGGCGAACCGCTCCCGACGCACCAGGCCGCCCACGTCGTCGATGTCACGACCGCGCACCGCCAGCGCGAAGAGGGCGGAGGCCGGCCGGACGGCGAAGACCAGGGCGACGGCGATCGCGACGCCGGCCAGGTCGAGAGCGCCGAGCAGGCCGCGGGTCAGCGCGATGCCGATCGTCAGGAGCAGGAACAGGGTGATCAGCCGCTCCAGGCGCTCGATCACGTCGTGCATCGCGCGGTGGTAGTGGTGGCCGCGCTCGGCCGCCCGCACCGCCATCGCGCAGCAGAACACGGCCAGGAACCCGTAGCCGCCGGCGACCTCTGCGAGCCCGTAGGCCGTCACCAGCGCCGCGAGGGCCAGCAGCGGCTCACCGAGCTCGGCGACACGCAGCGAGGCCAGCCGCGAGCGGAAGGCGAAGGCGGCCAGGAGGCGCCCGACCACGATCCCGACCGTCACGCCGATCGCGACCTTGGCCACCACGTACCAGGCGACCCACTCCGCGGCCAGGCCGAGGCCCGAGGAGCCCGCGATCAGCAGGATGGCGAGGTAGACGAAGGGGAAGGCGAGACCGTCGTTGAGCCCGGCCTCGGAGGTCAGCGTGAAGCGCACCTCGTTGGTCTCCCCGACCGGCTCCTCCCCGATCTCGGGGCCTGCGACCTGCACGTCGGAGGCGAGCACGGGGTCGGTGGGCGCCAGGACCGCGCCGAGCAGGAGCGCGGTGGCCGGTGCCAGCCCGCCCCACCACCAGCCCAGCACGGCGACGCCCAGGATCCCGAGCGGCATCGCGATGCCCAGCAGCCGCCACGTCGGGGACCACGTCCGCCAGGACGACCAGGAGCGAGGGTCGAGCGGGCGGTCGAGCGCGAGGCCTACTCCCATGAGCGCGATGATCACGGCCAGCTCGGTGACGTGCTCGACGCCGACGCGGTGGACAACGGGGTCCAGGGGGATCCCGTCGGGCAGCGGGGTCAGGCCGAGCACCATGCCGGCGCCCACGAGGACCAGCGGGGCCGAGACCGCCCAGCGGTGGAGCAGCGGCGGCAGCAGGACCGCCATCAACAGCGCCACGCCGCACACCACGTAGACCAGGTCCGCCTTCACCGGGAGATGGTGCGGCCACCAGGGGGGTGAGCGCGACCACCGCCGGCTGCGGGTGTGACCGGGCTCATCCGGTGACGTGGTGCACGAAGCACCACCGCCACTGCTCCCCCGGCTCGGCCGACTGCATGACCGGGTGGGTCGAGTCACGGAAGTGGACCGTGGCGTGCCGGCTGGGCGAGGAGTCGCAGCAGGCGACGTGGCCGCAGGCCAGGCAGATCCGCAGCGCCACCCAGCGTTCTCCCGGCCCGCAGTCCTCGCAGACCAGGCCCTCCCCGGCCTCCACCGGCCGGGCTGCGACCAGGTGGTCGCAGGAGTCCCCGCCCGTGCCGACGACCACGGCGCCACGCTCCTGCTCCAGGTTGGCCCTGACCGCGTCGAGCATCGACTCCTCGACGTCGAGCATCCCTAGCACCTCACCGACCACCGAGGAGTGCACCGTCCCGGTCGAGCGGACCTCCAGGACGCGGCGACGTTCGGCCTCGATCATCGTGTGCCGCACCCGGGTGTAGAGGTCGCTGGGGCTCTCCTCGTCGGCGGTGGTCCCCAACCGCTCCCAGGCGGCGAAGTTGCGTCGCTCGATGCGGTCCTTGATGGCCTCGAGCGTGCCGTGCGGGTCGTCGTACTCGGTGCCCTCGAGCGCCTCGAAGCCGGCCTTGGAGGCCTGCTGGAGCAGGGAGGCCCGCGCCAGGGCGTCGTCGAGGGGATCGGGCGCCGGGACCCGCAGGACACGGGTCAACCAGGGCAGCGAGAGCCCCTGGAGCAGCAGCGTGCCGGCCACGACCGTGAAGGCGATCAGGAGCAGCACCTCGCGATGCTCGGTCTCCTTCGGGATGACGAACGCCGCCGCCAGCGTGACCACCCCGCGCATCCCGGCCCAGCCCAGCAGGAAGGTGTAGGACCAGGGCGGGCGCTCCCCGCTGTGGGGGTCGCGCGCCGGGCGCACCAGGAGGAAGCGGGCCGGGAAGACCCAGACCAGTCGCAGCACGACGACGGCCACCAGGGACGCGCCGCAGACCAGCGCGATCCGCCCGGTGCTCAGCTCGCTCTCGCCCACGTCGGCGAGGATCCACCGGGCCTGGAGCCCGATCAGCAGGAAGACGGTGTTCTCGAGCACGAACGCGATCGAGCGCCAGTTGGTGCGCTCGGCGATCCGCGACGGCGCGGTCTGGAGCACCGGCGCCCGGTGGCCCAGCAGCAGCCCTGAGATGACCACGGCGAGCACGCCGGAGGCGTGGATCTCCTCGGCGGCGACGTAGGAGGCGAAGGGCACCACGAGGGACACCGCGGTGTCCATCGCCGGCTCGGTGATCAGACGGCGCACCTTGCCGACCACGAGGAAGAACAGCACGCCGACCAGGACGCCGCCCCCGGCGGCGACGGCGAAGTCGAGGCCGACCTCGGCCACGCCGACTCCCACGCTCCCGGCGGCGATCGCCGTGCGCAGCGCGACCAGGGCGGTCGCGTCGTTGAGCAGCGACTCGCCCTCGAGGATCGTCACCACCCGGCGCGGCAGCCCGATCCGCCTGCCGATCGAGGTCGCTGCCACCGCGTCGGGCGGGGCGACCACCGCACCGATGGCCAGGGCGGTCGGCCACCCGATGTCGGCGATCAACAGGTGCACCAGGCCGCCGACGCCCAGGGTGGTGAAGACCACCAGCCCCACCGAGAGGAGCAGGATCGGCCGACGGTTGACGTTGAACTCCACCAGGGAGGTCTGGATCGCCGCCGCGTAGAGCAGCGGCGGCAGCAGCCCGAGCAGGACGACGTCGGGCTCGAGGCGGAGCTCGGGCATGCCGGGCAGGTAGGCCGCGCCCGCACCGACGACGATCAGCACCAGCGGAGCCGGAACGTCGACACGCTCCGCGAGGGCGGTCACCGTCAGGACGCTGACCGCCAAGGCGATGAGCAGCAGGGCGATCTCCACGTCTCATCATCGCTGACAGCGGCCCAGACATTCCCCGACGCCAGCCGGTGGAGGGCTCAGACCGGTCGCGCGACCCACAGCATCGGGTCGCCCCACCCGAGCTCGTCGACCCCGTGGTGGAGCAGGGCGAGCGCGACCAGGGTGCGCCGGTGGGCCGCGAAGGTCAGCACGTGGGCGATCATCCCGCCGTAGGTGAAGACCTCGGCCGGCTCGCACAGGGCGTCGACGAAGGTGTCGTCGAGGCGGTCCTGCGCGACCACCTCGTGCACGTGGGTCAGGTAGGTCGGGCCCTCCTCGGCCAGGCGCCGGCGCAGCGAGGCCAGGGACTCGTGCTCCTCGACCGACCAGTCGTAGTCACGGGTCGCGACGGCGGCGTTCCACATGCCCATCTGCCCGACCAGGCGGGAGAGCAGGCTGCGGACGGTCTGCTGGTCGTCGTCGACGGCCAGCTCGATCACCTCGTCGAGCTGCTCGGCAGTGAGCCGCTCGGCCACCCGCACCATCTCACCGGTCAGCCACACGTGGTGCTCGACCATGCTCGTCAGGAGCTCCATACCAGTCACCTTGTCTCTCGCAGGCAGCCGCAGGCCGCCGGGTGGGTGGAAGTGGACGCCGTTCGGCGCCCCGATCTGCAGGTGCCCCGGGTGACGCCGCCACGTCGCCGGCGCGGTGCCGTAGGCCTTGGCGAAGGCGCGGGTGAACGCCTCGTGGGAGCCGTAGCCGGCCTCCACCGCGACGTCGATCAGCGGCGCGTCGCTGGTGATCAGGCGGAAGGCCGCCCGTTCCAGCAGGATGCGGCGACGCAGGGCGACCGGGGGCTCCCCCGCGACCGAGCGGATGATCCGGTCGAAGTGGAAGCGCGAGAAGTGGAACCGGGCCGCCCACTGCTCGGCCGACAGCTCGGTGCCGTCCTCGAGGGCCTCGGCGAGGCCGTCGACGAACCGCGTGAAGGTGTCGGTGGGGCTCATGTCCCGATCCTCCGTCCCGCGGCCGCGCCGTGCTTGACCGCCGTTGCGCTCAGTCGGCCAGGGCCCGGATCCGGGCGTCGAGGGCGCGGCGGTCGGCGCGACCGACCCCGACCTCGACGACCTCGATCCCACCGTTGGGCGAGGCCAGCGCCTGCTCCAGCTCGGGCAGGCTGGTCACCCGCAGGTGCGGGGTCCGGGTGGCCGCGCACAGGGCGGCGAGGTCGACGCCGTGCGGGGTGGCGAAGAGCCGCTCGAAGCGGTCGGCGTGCGCGGGCGAGCCCTGCTCGAGGGTGGCGAAGATCGAGCCACCGTCGTCGTTGACGACGACCAGCTGGAGGTCCGGACGCGGCTCGTCGGGGCCGAGGACCAGTCCGTTGCTGTCGTGGAGGAAGGTCACGTCGCCCATCAGCGCGAGTGCTCGCGTGGTGCGCGGGCGCCCGAGCGCCGCCCCGATGGCCGAGGAGACGGTGCCGTCGATGCCGGCCAGGCCGCGGTTCGCGACGACCAGGCGCCGGTCCCCGACGGCGTAGGGCGCCACCATCAGGTCGAGGTCGCGCACCGGGTTGGAGGCACCGACGTGCAGCAGGCCGCCGGGCGGCACGGCCCGGCTGACCGCCCCGGCCACCTCCCAAGGGGTCAGCGCCGCCTCGGCAGCCAGCAGGGCGTCCAGGCGTCGCGAGACCTTCCGGTCGGCGGAGCGCCAGCGCTCCAGCCAGGCCGGGTCGTCGGGCTCCTCGACCCCGGGTCGAGGGCCGGTGCAGCGCCGGTCGACCGGGAACGGCCGCGCGGACCAGACCCCGCGGGCGGCCACCTCGACCACCTCGACGTCCGCACGGGCCAGCAGCTGCTGCACCGGTCGGGAGAGGGTGGGGTGTCCGAGCACGACGACCCGCTCGACCTCGGCGGCCAGCGCGGTGCCCAGCAGCAGGCGGTAGCAGCGCACCGGATGGGTGCCCGTGCGCGACCCGCTGGTCGGCTCGGCCAGCAGCGGCCACCCGGCCTGCTCGGCCAGGGTGCGGGCCGGCGGCCCGGCGTCGTCGCCGGCGACCACGACCGTGCGGGGCCCGAGCGGCAGCAGGTCGGTGACCTCACCCCAGCCCGACCGGGGTCGAGGGCCGGGGGTCACAGCCGGCCGCCAGCGGTCCTCGGGGACCAGGGGGTCGTCGAGCTGGACGTCGAGGTGGACGACCGCGAACGGGTCGTCGCCCTCCGGCCAGAGCGCTCGCCCGTGCTCCGCGTCGTGCCGCGTCGAGGTCGTGGGTGGCCACCAGCCGGCCGAACACGCCGACCTGGTCGGTGGTCTGGTTGGCACCCGTGCCGCGCAGCCTGGCGGGCCGGTCGGCGGTGACGACCACCAGCGGCACCCCTGCGTGGGCGGCCTCCAGCACGGCCGGGTGCAGGTTGGCCACCGCGGTGCCAGAGGTGCAGAGCACCGCGGCCCGGGCGCCGACCCGGGTCAGGCCGAGGGCCAGGAACGCCGCGCTGCGCTCGTCGAGGCGCGTGTGCAGGCGCACCAGCCCCGCGTCGGCGGCGTCGGCGACGGCGAAGGCGAGCGGTGCGTTGCGCGAGCCCGGTGCCAGCACGACCTCGGTGACCCCGTGCTCGACCAGCGCGGTGACCACGGCGCGGGCCAGCCGGGTCGCGGGGCTCGGGGGAAGGCTCATCGGGGTCGATCCTGCCCCAGCCGGTCCTCGGCGGCGAGGTGCGCGCGCGCCGCGGCGAGGCGCTCCTCCCAGTGCCGCACCCGGTCGGGACCGGCTGCCGCCGCCGCCAGGGCTGCCCGGTCGAGGGTGGGGCGACCGACCGGCAGCCACCCGTCGACCGGCAGCAGCGGCGCCTCGACCAGGTCCCGCTCCAGCAGCTGGACGGTGGCCAGCCCGCAGGCGTGGGGCAGGTCCGGCAGCGCAGCGGCGAGCGCCACCCCGGCCGCGATGCCGAAGGAGGTCTCCAGCGCCGAGGAGACGACGACCGGCAGGCCGATGTCGGCAGCGATCCGCAGGCAGGCCCGGACGCCACCGAGCGGCTGCACCTTGAGCACGGCGACGTCGGCCGCCTCGAGGTCGCGCACCCGGTAGGGGTCGGCGGCCCGGCGGATCGACTCGTCGGCCGCCACCGGCACCGCCACCCGACGACGGCAGGCCGCGAGGTCCTCGACCGACGCGCACGGCTGCTCGACGTACTCCAGCCCCCCGGCGGCGCGGTCGAGCAGTGGCACGGCGCGGAGCGCCTCCTCGAGCGACCAGGCGCCGTTGGCGTCGATGCGCAACGACCCTCCCGGCCCCGCGGTGTCGAGCGCGGCCCGGACGGCCTCGACCCGGGCCTGGTCCTCGGCCAGGTCCTGCCCCGGCTCGGCGACCTTGACCTTGGCGGTCCGGCAGCCGCCGCGCAGCACGAGGGCGTGGGCCTGCTCGGGTCCCACGGCCGGCACCGTGACGTTGACCGGCACCCGGTCGCGCACCGGGTCGGGCCAGTCGCCGGCGGCAGCCTCCAGCGCCGCGCGCAGCCAGGCGGCGGCCTCGGCCGGCCCGTACTCCAGGAAGGGGCTCCACTCGCCCCAGCCGGCGGCGCCGCTGACCAGCACGCCCTCGCGGTGGGTGACGCCGCGGAAGCGGGTGCGCATCGGCACCGAGAACACCGTCGTCACGACCGCTGCGCCTCCGGGGTCCCGAGGTCCTCGACGATCCGGCGCAGGGCCAGCCGGTCGACCTTCTGGTTCTCCAGCAGCGGCAGGTCGTCGACCAGGACCACCTGGCGTGGGGCCCACACCCGGGGGTGCTCGTGGCTGACCCAGTCCCGCGCCTGCTCCAGGGTCAGGCGGCCCACGACGACGGCGACCGCGCGCCGCCCCCACTCGGGATCGGCGACGCCGACGACCTCCGCGGCGCGCACCGACGGGTGCGACCGCAGCCGGGCCGCCACCACGGCGCCGGGCACGTTCACCCCTCCGCTGAGGATCATGTCGTCGAGGCGACCGAGCAGCTCGAGGCGACCGTCGGGGTCGAGTCGGCCGGCGTCGGCGGTCCAGAACCACCCGTCGCGCAGCACCTCCGCACTCAGGTCGGGGCGGCCGGCATAGCCCTCGAAGAGGGTCGGGCCGGCGATCCGCACCCGCCCGTCCACGCCGAGGGCGATGCCGACCCCGTCCAGCGGCCGCCCGTCGTAGACGCACCCGCCGCAGGTCTCGGCCATCCCGTAGGTCGCCACGGCCCGTACGCCGGCGGCGTCGGCGCGCTCCCGCAGGTCGACGTCGACCGGCCCGCCGCCGATCAGCACCGTGTGCGCCCGACGCAGGGCGGCCAGGTCGTCGGGGCGCTCCAGCATGCGGTGCAGCTGCGTCGGCACCAGCGAGACGAACCAGCCGTCGCCCGCGGGCCAGCCCTCGTCGGCCAGCACGCGCGGCCGGTGACCGGCCAGCCACGACCGGGCGGTCACCATGATCCCGGCGACGTAGGTGGCCGGGAGGGCCAGCACCCACGCCCCCGCGCCGCCGAGACGCTGCTCGGTGGCCCGCACGGAGGCCACCACGGCCGGTCGCGCCAGGAGCACGCGCTTGGGCTCGCCGGTCGAGCCGGAGGTCTGCACCACGAGGTGCTCCGGGCCGTCGGCGGCCAACCAGGCGCGCAGGTCGTCGGTCGCCTCCACCCCCGCACGCTAGCCCCCGGCGCAGGCTGCTTGAATCGCTGGTCGTGACGACCCTGGCGCAGTGGACCGCCGGCGCCCGGCCGCGCACCCTGCCCGCGGCGGTCGCACCGGTGCTGGCCGGGGCCGGCGTCGCGGCCCACCAGGCCGGCCTCGACGGCCCGCCCTGGGCGAAGGCCGTCCTGGCACTGGTGGTCAGCCTCGCGCTCCAGGTCGGGGTCAACTACGCCAACGACTACTCCGACGGGGTGCGCGGCACCGACGACGACCGCGTCGGCCCGCTGCGGCTGGTCGGCTCCGGCACGGCCACGCCGCGCGCGGTCCGCAGCGCCGCCTTCGCAGCCTTCGGTGTCGCTGCGGTGGCCGGTCTGGTGCTGGCCGCGACGACGGCCTGGTGGCTGGTGCTCGTCGGCGCGCTCAGCGTGCTGGCGGCCTGGTTCTACACCGGCGGCGCACGGCCCTACGGCTACCTGGGCCTGGGCGAGGTCATGGTCTTCGTCTTCTTCGGTCTGGTCGCGGTCATCGGCACCACCTACGTCCTCCTCGAGCAGTGGACCCTGCCGGCCCTCTACGCCGGCACCGGGATCGGCGCTCTCGCCTGTGCGCTGCTGGTGGTCAACAACCTGCGCGACATCCCGACCGACGTCGTCGCCGGCAAGCGGACCCTGGCCGTGCGCCTCGGCGACCCCCGTACCCGCGCGCTCTACGTCCTGCTGGTCCTGGCCGCGGCGGCCGCCGTCTGCGCCGTCGCGGTGTCGACGACCTGGTGGGCTCTGGTCGGCCTCGGCTTCGTGGCCGTGGCCCTCCCCGGGGTGCGCAGCGTCGCCGGCGGCGCCACCGGTCGGGCGCTGGTGCCGGTGCTGCAGAGCACCGGCAGCGCCGAGCTCGCCTGGGCGGTGCTGGTGGCGGTGCCGCTGCTCCTGACGGCCTGATCACCCTCGACGTAGGCTCGGGCCATGGGCTTCCTCATCTTCCTCGCGCTCGTCGCCGTCGCTTTCACAGCCTGGAAGATGCGCGTGCCGATCATGGCCAAGGTGCTCGGCCAGGACCAGTCCCGCGTGCAGCGTCAGCTCGAGCAGCGCCGCAGGAAGCGCTGAGCGCTCACTCCGCGTCCTCGCGCGTGCGACGGTCCTCGAAGGCCCGGGTCGCCCGCTGGGCACGCACCTCGACGCGACGCGCGAAAGCCTCCCGCTGCCGGTTCAGCAGCACGAACGACCCGACCCCGCTGACCACGAAGGCGATCACGACGGCCCAGAACAGGTCGACACCGCCGGTGACCGCGACCCACAGGCCGGCGACGACGCCGAGGGCGCCCACGAACAGCAGCAGGCGCAGGACGGTGTAGACCACGAACTCCTTCACCGGACCAGCCTAGGTCGCCACCCCTGCGATCACCACGGGCGCCCTAGGCTGGCGGCGTGAAGTTCCTGCTGGTGGTCATCGTCTTCGCCGCCGCCGTCTACCTGCTGGTCCGCATGCTGCAGGACCGCGGGCTGCCCGACCGCGGCCGCGGTGCGGGGGGGCTCGCCGGTCCGCCCCGACGGCCGCGCCCACCGGGGCCGCCGTCGGTGAAGGGCCCCGACGACGACGAGGACTTCCTGCGCGACCTCGACCGCGAGCGCCGCAAGCGCCGGGCCGAGCCGGACGACTCCGAGGGCTGAGCAGACCGCAGCTTGGTCAGGCGTCAGGCCTCAGGCGTCAGGCCGCCGTCGGCGTGCTCCTGGACGACCGCAGGCGCGGCGTAGGAGTGCTGGCTGGTCGAGGAGAAGTAGTTGATCCCGATGAAGTTGAACCACAGGGTCGCCACACCGAGCAGGGCCAGCCAGGCCGCCTTGCGGCCGCGCCACCCGGCGGTCGTGCGGGCGTGGAGGTAGGCGGCGTAGACGACCCAGGTGATGAAGGCCCACACCTCCTTGGGGTCCCAGTTCCAGTAGGTCGACCAGGCCTCGTGCGCCCAGATCGGCCCGGTGATCAGCACGGCGAAGGTCCACACCGGGAACGCGAAGGCG
The DNA here is from genome assembly GCA_963822495.1 of uncultured Actinomycetota bacterium. Classification (GTDB taxonomy): domain Bacteria; phylum Actinomycetota; class Actinomycetes; order Propionibacteriales; family Nocardioidaceae; genus Nocardioides. The sequence goes on from CAWGHQ010000008.1 coordinate 135,888, forward strand.
TGGATGCGGTAGGAGATCGTGTCGAGGCGTGCCAGCGAGGGCGCGCGGCCCAGCAGCCCTCCGCGAGCCTCCGGGAACCGCTGCTTGAGCAGGAACACCGCAGAGGTCATGCCGCCCAGGGTGAAGGCGCCGGTGGCGATCACCGCGGCGACGACGTGGATGACCAGCCAGTAGGAGCTCAGCGCCTCGGTCAGCGGCGCCACCGGAGTGCGCAGCCAGATCACCGCGACCATGAGCAGCGACAGCACGAAGCCGAGGACCAGCGGGGCCATCCACGACAGCGCGTAGCGCCGGCGCAGGGCGAGGTACATGACGGTGACGAAGAACGAGCCCGTGAGGGTGAACTCGTACATGTTGCCCCAGGGCACCCGGTTCGGGTCCGCGGCCAGGCCGCGCCCCGCGAGCGCGACGCCGTGAGCGCCGACCGCGATCATGCTCAGCAGCAGGCCGATCCGGCCGAAGAGCGCGACCCGGTAGGTGGTGGCGGCCCCGGGCCCCCCGGCCCCGCCGCCGCTGAGCACGGCCACCGAGGAGGCTGAGTCGCCCGAGGCGGCTGAGGAGACTGCGTGCGAGGACCGCGACCGCGGCCGGCTCCTCGGCCGGGCGACGCAGGGCCGCCCACTCGACGAGATGGGCCAGCAGGGCCAGGAAGTAGACGATGCCGGCGGCCGCCACGGCCTGGTCGGAGAGCATCTCCCACGCGGTGTCTGTCACGACGGTTCCTCTCCGGTGCTGGTGCTCGTCCCGGCACCCGGTCGCAGCGCGGCGAGCAGCCGCTGGATCTCGACGGGGCCGTCGGCCCCGTCCTCGTCGTCCTCGGTCGGCGTGACGGCGTTGGAGCGGTGCAGCACGGCGACCTCGACCATCGTGGCACCCTCCTGGTCGTCGTCCTCACCCCGGCGGCGGGCTCGTACCCAGACCCGGCGCGGCCGGATGAACAGCGAGCCCAGCAGACCCAGGAGAGCCAGGACGACGCCGGCGAGGGCGACCGACTTGCCGGGGGTGCGGCTGACCTGGACGCGCGTCCAGGGCTGGACGCCGTCGAAGGTGACCGTGCCGAGACCGTCGGGGAGGGTGGCCGTCTGTCCGGGCTGGAGATCCAGGCGCAGCGGCGAGCCGTCGGCCTTGGTGAGCGGGTCGGCCTTGCTCTTGTCGAGGACGTAGAACGACTGGGGCGAGCCGTCGTCGAGACCGAGGTCGCCGGCGTAGGCCAGCATCGACAGGGTCGGGTTCTGGTCGTCGCCCATCACGTTGACCGGGTCGCCGTCGATCATCACGTAGGTCGGGTAGAACAGCCCCTCGAGCCCGATCGGCTGCGGCTGGGCCCCTGCGGCCTTGATCACGCCGAAGGACAGGAAGCTCTGGTCCTGGGGCAGGAAGACCGTGGGGCCGCCGTAGGCGATGTCGCCGTTGCCGTCGCGGATGGTCACCACCGGCGCGTAGCCGTGACCGATGAGGAACACCTCGGTGTCACCGATGCTCAGCGGGTGGTTCACCCGCAGGTCGTAGGCCTGCTCGGGCGCGTCCGGCGCCTCGCGGTAGCTCAGCTGGGCCTGGAAGCCGCGCGCCATGCCCTTGCCGCGTCCGGACTCGATCCAGTCGACGTCGAACTTGTCCACGGTGAAGGAGAACGGCTCCATCGCGTCGGTGCGGAACAGGCCGCCGGGGTCGAAGTCGTCGTACTGGGTCAGGTTGTTGGAGAAGCCGGTGCCCTGGACCAGGATCACCCCGCCCTTGTAGCCGAGCAGGCCGCCGACGGCGAAGCCGACGAGCACGACGATCACCGAGACGTGGAAGACCAGGTTGCCGGCCTCGCGCAGGTAGCCCCGCTCGGCGGCCACGAAGTCGTCGCCCGGCTCCTCGGCACGCACCCGGTAGCGGCGACGGCGCAGCTCGGCGCGAGCCCGGGCCAGCACGTCCTCGGGCGCCTCGTCGGTGCGGTAGGAGGCGCTCTCGGGCAGCCGGTCCAGGAAGCGGGGGGCCGCGGGCGGGGCCGCGCGCAGCCCACGCCAGTAGACGAACGTGCGCGGCACGATGCAGCCGACCAGCGAGACGACCAGCAGCAGGTAGATGGCCGAGAACCACGGGGAGTCGTAGACCGAGAACAGCCCGAGCCGGTCGTAGAGGGGCGTCAGGCTCGGATGGGCGTCACGCCAGCGGGAGGCCGCCAAGGAGTCGACGGAGTCCTGGGGCACCACCGAGCCGGGCACGGCGGCCAGCGCCAGCATCAGCAGCAGCACGAGCGCGGTGCGCATCGAGGTCAGCTGGCGCCAGCCCCACCGGGCCAGCTCGCGCAGGCCCAGCTCGCCCGGACGCCGGATGGGCGGCTCGGGCGGCGCCGGCTGGGAGCCGGCGGCCGGCGGGGTCCGGGTGGACGTGCTCACCGGTCACCTCCCACAGGTCGCAACCGGGCCACCAGGTCGTGTGCCCCACGACGCGCTCCGACGCGTCCTCGGACACACGACTCCACCGTCACAGGGACACCTCGTAGTTGCCGACCAGCTGGATCTGGAGCCAGGTGACCGCCTGGTCCCACAGACCGGTGACCAGGGCCAGGCCGACCAGCACCAGCATGAGTCCGCCGACGCGGGTGACCCAGGCCTGGTGGCGACGCACCCAGGAGACCGCGCCGAGCGCCCTTCGGTAGGCCAGCCCGACCAGGATGAAGGGCACGCCGAGCCCCAGGGCGTAGACGCCCGAGAGCAGCGCACCGCGGCCGGCGGTCGCCTCGTTGATCGACAACGTGGTGATCACCCCGAGGGTGGGCCCGATGCACGGGGTCCAGCCGAGCCCGAAGAGCACGCCGATGAAGGGAGCGGCGACCAGGCCCACGGCCGGGATGGTGTGGACCCGCCACTCCCGCTGCAGCAGCGGGAGGAACCCGGCGAAGGCCAGCCCGAGCACGATCACGAGCAGCCCGAGGACGACGGTGACGGGGCGCTGGTAGGCGGCCAGCCAGCTCCCGAGCGCTCCGGAGGCGGTGCCGATGGCCACGAAGACCGCAGCGAAGCCGAGCACGAACAGCACGGACCCGGCCAGCATCCTGCCGCGGTGCTCGGCCGAGCGGCCCTCGGCGAGATCGGCGCCCGAGAGCCCGGTGGCGTAGGAGAGGTAGCCCGGCAGCAGGGGGATCACGCACGGCGAGAAGAAGGAGACCAGGCCGGCCACCAGGGCGACGGGGACGGCCAGGGCCAGCGAGCCGGCTGCGGCCTGCTGCTGGAACCACTCAGCCATCGACGCTGCCGCCGTCCTGGACCTGCTCGACGACCTCGCGCAGGGTCAGCGCGGAGGGGATCGGGCCACTGATCAGGGCACCGACCCGGCCGTCCTCGTCGAGGACGACCGTGCTCGGCATCGCCTGCGGTGCGTAGCGGGTGCCGAAGGCCAGCAGCGGCGCGCCCGTGTCGTCGTAGATCGAGGGGAAGGGCACGTCGAACTCCCGCTCGAAGGCGATCGCGGTGCCGCGGTCGGGGTTGCGGGTGTTGATGCCGACGAAGGCCACGTCGTCGAGCTGCTGCGAGGCCTCGACCAGCAGCGGCATCTCGGTGCGGCACGGGGTGCAGCCCGACCACCAGACGTTGACCACGGTGACCTCGCCGCGCAGGTCCGCCAGGTCGACCGGCTTGCCCTGGAGCGACTCGCCGGACAGCTCCACGGGCGCCTCGCGGTCCGCGGCGGCCACCTCGGCGACGTTGCCCTGGCCGGGGACGTACTGCAGGTCGCCGGTGCCGGACAGGCCGCTGCACCCTGCGGTGAGCAGCAGGGCCGGCACCAGGGCGGCGGCGAGCCGACCGCGGCTCACGCGAGTCTGGGTCACGCCAGTCTGGGTCACGGGACTCTGGGTCACGTTTCGGAGCCCCCCGAGGAGAAGGGCGCCGACCGGTCCGCGGCCGGGAGCAGCTCGGCGGCCGGCTCGGAGTAGGTCAGGCGCACCAGGCGCTCGTCGGCGAAGTGCAGCGACGTCACCGAGCACACCGTGCACTGACGACGACGAGGGTCGTGGAGGAAGGAGCGCTTCTCGACGTGCAGGCGCGTGGTCCAGATCGGCAGCTGGTGGGAGACGACGACGGCCTCGTGGCCCGACGCCTCCCGGCGGGCGTCGTGGACCGCGGCCATCATCCGTCCCACGATGTCGCGGTAGGGCTCGCCCCAGGAGGGTCGCCAGGGGTTCCACAGGTGGCGCCAGGTCGAGGGCTTGCGCAGGGCGTTGCGGCCCGCGCCGAACCGCTCGCCCTCGAAGACGTTCATCGACTCGATGACGCGCTCGTCGGTCTGCACGGGCAGGTCGCGACGCCGAGCCAGGGGCGCGATCGTCTCCTGGACCCGCTCCAGCGGTGAGGCCCGCAGGTGGACGACGTCCCGCTCGCCCAGGACCTGCGCGACCTTCTCGGCCATCGCGAGGCCGCGCTCGGAGAGGTGGAAGCCGTCGCGGCGCCCGTAGAGCACACCGTCGGGGTTGTGCACCTCGCCGTGGCGCACGAGGTGCACCACCGTGGTCACGGGGTCCTCGGTGGGGTGGCTCACGCGCCGGCCCCCTGGGCCCGCGCGGCCGCGGCGGCCGCGGCGGGGAGGGCGTCGAGGACGGTCTGGACGGCCCGGTCGTCGTGGGCGGCGGAGAGGAACCACGACTCGTAGGCCGACGGCGGCAGGTAGACGCCGCCCTCGAGCATCGCGTGGAAGAAGGCGGCGTAGGCCGCGGCGTCCGTGCGCGAGGCGTCCGCGAAGTTCCGGACCGGGCCCGGGGTGAGGAACACCGAGAACATGGTGCCGGCCGACTGCACGGCGTGGGGCACACCGGCTGCCTCCAACGCCGTGCCGACGGCCTCCTTGATGGTCTCGCCGGCCCGGGTGAGGTGGTCGTAGACCTCGTCGGTGGCCAGGCGCAGCGTGGCCAGCCCGGCCGTGGTGGCGATCGGGTTCCCCGAGAGCGTGCCGGCCTGGTAGACCGCGCCCTCCGGAGCGAGGTGGGCCATGACGTCCGCACGACCGCCGAAGGCCGCGGCCGGGAAGCCACCGCCCATCACCTTGCCGAGGACGACCAGGTCGGGGGTCCAGCCCTCCACCGCGCCGTCGAGGCCCCAGTAGCCGGTGCGCGAGGCCCGGAAGCCGGTCATCACCTCGTCGCTGACGAACAACGCACCGTGGGCGGCGCAGGTGGCCGACAGGAACGCGTTGAACCCGGGCTCGGGCGGGACCACCCCCATGTTGCCGGGCGAGGCCTCGGTGACCAGGCAGGCGATCCGGTCGCCGTGCTCGGCGAAGGCCGCGGTGACGGCGTCGCGGTCGTTGTAGGGCAGCACCAGGGTCAGCGCTGTCGCCGACTCGGGCACGCCAGGCGTGCCCGGCAGGGCGAAGGTGGCCAGCCCGGAGCCGGCCGAGGCCAGCAGGGCGTCGACGTGGCCGTGGTAGCAGCCGGCGAACTTGACCACGACGTCGCGCCCGGTGAACCCGCGGGCCAGCCGGATCGCCGACATCGACGCCTCCGTGCCGGAGGAGGTGAAGCGCACCCTCTCCACGGGGGCGCGGGCCACGATCTCCTCGGCGAGCTCGACCTCGGGCACGGTGGGGGTGCCGTAGGAGGTGCCACGGGAGACCGCGGCGAGGACCGCGGCCTCGACCTCGGGGTGGGCGTGCCCGAGCAGCATCGGCCCCCAGGAGCAGATCAGGTCGACGTACTCGTTGCCGTCGGCGTCGGAGAGCCAGGCTCCCCGGGCGGAGGTGATGAAGCGCGGGGTCCCGCCCACGGCGGAGAAGGCGCGCACCGGGGAGTTCACGCCGCCGGGCGTCACGGCCCGCGCGCGAGCGAAGAGGGCCTGGGAGGCGGTGCTGGAACGGCGGCCGGCGGACGGGCTCGCAGAGGATGCGGACGAGGGCACGGTTCCATCCTCCGCCCCTCCCCCCAACTCGCCCAAACCGATGGGTCCGCGGACGTTTGACGTTGGTCACACTGGTTGGAGACACTGTGCACGCTTGTTCGCCGGAGGACGACGCCTCGTCGCGTCGTAGGACCTCGGTTCCGGCGGCCTGCGGGGGTGGCGAACGTAACGTGACCCCGGCACGGTTCGTTGGTGTCACCGAGTGGGCCGAGGACGACCCACCATCAGGAGGAGCAGCGCATGAGCAGTACCCGTCGACGCCTGCAGCGAGCCTCGGCCATCGTGCCCCTCGCACTGGTCTCGGTCGCCTGGACGGCCAGCCTGGCCAGCACCGGTGGCATCCAGACCGCCTCCGAGGAGGTGACCGAGCCGGCAGCACCGACAACGCTGCCTGACGGGTCCTCGCTGCCCAGCCGGGCCATCAAGGCCCCGGCCAGCCTCTCGGCGCCCGGCACGGTCACGACCGGACCCGGCGGGCGCAGCCGGGACATCGCCAGAACCGCCTCGACCAACGCGATCCCCGCGGCGGCTCTCGCGGCCTACCAGCGAGCCGAGACCGTCATCAACGCCGCCGACAAGTCCTGCCGGATCCCCTGGCAGCTCGTGGCCGCCATCGGCCGGGTCGAGTCCGACCACGGCCGCACGAACAACAACGTGCTCTCCGACGACGGCCTGGCCCAGCCCGGCATCTACGGCATCGCCCTGGACGGCTCGGGCGGCACCTCTCAGATCCGCGACACCGACGCCGGCCAGCTCGACAACGACCGCCGCTTCGACCGGGCCGTGGGCCCGATGCAGTTCATCCCCTCGACCTGGGCGGTCGTCGGGGTCGACGCCGACGGCGACGGCGAACGCAACCCCCAGGACATCGACGACGCGGCTCTGGCCACGGCGGTCTATCTCTGCTCCGGCGACGACGACCTGTCCGCGCTGCCGGGTCAGCGCTCGGCCGTCTTCCGCTACAACCACAGCAAGGACTACGTCGACCTGGTCCTGTCGATCATGAACTCCTACCTGCAGGGCGACTTCACCAGCGTGCCGACCGGCACCGCCGCCTCCTCGCCCATCGCTCCCGCCCCGGCGCCGCCGTCCCCGGCTCCCGGTGGCGGCGGTGGCGGCGGCAACGAGGCACCGGTCGCGCCGGCGGCGCCGACCACTCCCACCGACGGCACCGACGGCACCGGCGGGAGCGACGGCGGCGGCGGTGGCTCGTCCGACCCGACGCCGACGGACCCGGCGCCGACGACCCCGAGCAACCCGGCTCCGACCAACCCGCCCGACAACCCGGCTCCGAGCACCCCGTCGCCGACGCCCAAGCCGCCGAAGGTCCCGAAGCCGCCGAGCACCGGGGTGCCCCCGGTCGACGACACGATCAGCCTGGCCGAGGCGAAGGCCAAGTGTCTGGCCAAGGGCTTGGTCGACAACCCGTTGAGCAGCACGGACGCCTTCGACAAGTGCGTCCTAGGCCTCACCGGCTGACCGCTCGGCGCCCACCAGCTCGTACGACGAAGCCCCACCCGGCAGACCCGGGTGGGGCTTCGTCGTGGTAGGTCCTGGGCGCCAGCGGTCTCCGGACGCAGAAGAACCCGCCGTCGCGAGCCCCCCGGCACGCTCAAGCGGGTTCAATTCTGTGACGTGGCCCTCCAGCCCCCCGGCTTCGGGACCACATCGTGTCGTTCTCGGAATCCCCCCGGATCCCTCGTCGGTGCGGACCCCCCGGTCCTTCCCGACGTGCTAAAGGTAGAGCGGCGACTGCCTCAACGACACCCACGAACGGCCACAACCGGTGCACAAGTCGGTAACAGCACGGTCCCACCGGACGTCTCAGCCCAGACGGGGGGCGACCTCGGCCGCCCAGTAGGTCAGGATCACGTCGGCACCGGCGCGTCGGATCGAGGTCAGGGTCTCGAGGATGGCCGCGTCGCGGTCGATCCAGCCCCGCTGCGCCGCCGCCTCGACCATCGCGTACTCCCCCGAGATGTTGTAGGCGGCCACCGGCACCTCCACCGCGTCGCGGACCCGGCGGAGCACGTCGAGGTAGGCCAGCGCGGGCTTGACCATCACGACGTCGGCGCCCTCGGCGACGTCGAGGCGGGCCTCCCGCACGCCCTCCACGGCGTTGGCGCCGTCCTGCTGGTAGGTGCGCCGGTCACCCTGGAGGGAGGAGCCGACGGCCTCCCGGAAGGGGCCGTAGAAGGCCGAGGCGTACTTGGCCGAGTAGGCCAGGATCGAGACGTCCTGGTGGCCGGCACCGTCGAGCGCGGCCCGCACGACCGCGACCTGGCCGTCCATCATGCCGCTCGGGCCGACCATGTCGACCCCGGCGTGGGCCTGGGCCCGTGCCATCTCGGCGTAGCGGGCCAGGGTGGCGTCGTTGTCGACCCGACCGTCGAGGGTCAGGACGCCGCAGTGACCGTGGTCGGTGAACTCGTCAAGGCACAGGTCGCTCATCACGGTCAGCGCGTCGCCGACCTCGCCGACCACGTCGGTGATCGCCCGGTTCAGCACGCCGTCGGGGTCGGTCGCGCCGGAACCGACCGCGTCCTTGGCGGAGGGGACCCCGAAGAGCATGATCCCGCCCAGCCCGAGCGCGGCAGCCTCCCCGGCGGCCCGCCGCAGGCTGTCTCGGGTGTGCTGGACCACGCCCGGCATCGAGGAGATCGGCACGGGCTCGGTGGCGCCCTCCCGCACGAAGACCGGCAGCACGAGCTGCCGGGCCTCCAGGGAGGTCTCCGCGACCAGGCGCCGCAGCGCCGCCGTGGTGCGCAACCGCCGGGGGCGCACGACCGGGCCGCGCACCGGCTCCGGCCCGCTCACGGGGCCGAGGTCGCCTTGCGGCGCGCCGAGGGCTTGCGGTCCGAGGGCTTGGTGACGGGCTGGCCGGCCTGGACCAGGTCCGCGCGGCGCGCCGAGCCGAAGTCGGCCAGCGCCTCGACCAGCACGCCGACGTCGGGCGCGGAGGCCATCACGTCCACGCGCAGCCCGTGCTCCTCCGCGGTCTTCGCGGTGGCCGGTCCGATCACCGCGATCACCGTCGAGGGGTGCGGCTTGCCGGCGATGCCGACCAGGTTGCGCACGGTCGAGGACGAGGTGAAGACGACGGCGTCGAACTTCCCGGTCTTGATCGCGTCGCGGGTCGGAGCCGGAGGCGGCGCTGCGCGCACCGTGCGGTAGGCGGTCACGTCGTCGCACTCCCAGCCGAGGTCGACCAGGCCGGCCACGAGGTTCTCGGTCGCGATGTCGGCGCGCGGCAGGAAGACCCGGTTGATCGGGTCGAGCGACTCGTCGTACTCGGGCCAGTCGGCCAGCAGGCCGGCCGCGGACTGCTCGCCGGAGGGCACCAGGTCGGCCCGCAGGCCCCAGGCCGCGATCGAGGCGGCGGTCTTGTCGCCGACCGCGGCGATCTTGAGCCCCGAGAAGGCCCGGGCGTCGAGGCCGTACTCCTCGAACTTCTCGCGCACCGCACGCACCGCGTTGACCGAGGTGAACACGATCCACTCGTAGCGGCCCTCGACGAGACCGCGCACGGCCTTGTCCATCTGCAGCGGGTTGCGAGGAGGCTCGACCGAGATCGTCGGCACCTCCTCCGGCACGGCGCCGTAGCCACGCAGGCGCACCGAGAGCGACGCGGCCTGCTCCTTGGTGCGGGGCACCAGCACGCGCCAGCCGAAGAGCGGCTTGGTCTCGAACCACGAGAGCGTCTCGCGCAGGTCGACGACCTCGCCGACCACGACCACCGCGGGCGGGGTGACCCGGGCCGCGCGGGCGTCGGCAGCGACGTGCTCGAGGGTCGAGGTGAGCGTCTCCTGCTCGGTGGTGGTCCCGACGCGCGTGATCGCCACGGGCGTACGGGGGTCACGTCCGGCCGCGACGAGGTCGGCGGCGGTCTCGCCGATCGAGCCGACCCCGGAGAGCAGGACGAGCGTCTCGTCGCCGGCGTAGCGGGACCAGTCGACCTTGCCGCCGCAGCTGATCACCGAGAGCGTGCGCCGGTCCTTGGTGGTCAGCGGGATGCCGGCATAGGCCGGGACCGCGGTGACCGAGGAGACCCCGGGCACGATCTCGAAGCCGAGTCCGGCCTTGACGCAGGCCTGCGCCTCCTCGGGCCCGGAGGCGTAGAGGAAGGGGTCGCCGACCATGAGGCGGGCCACGCGCAGACCGCGCTTGGCCTGACGCAGGACCACCTTGGACCGGGCCGCGTGGGTCAGCGGCTGGCCGTCCTCGGTGAAGCCGCCGTCGACGAGCTCGGGGACGTCCTCGGTCGCGCCGAGGACGCTGGCCACGAGGTCGGCGTGCTCGGGCACCTCGGTGACCACGACGTCGGCCTCGCGCAGGACGCTCACCGCTCGGACGGTCAGGAGGTCGGGGTCACCGGGGCCGGCGCCGACGAAGGAGACCCACCCGTGGGTCCCGGTCGGTGAGGCGGTGGTGGGGCCGGTGGGGGTCGTGCCTCGGGTCATCTGCTCTGCACCTCTGCTGGCTGTCTGCTGGCGGTCGGGTCGGTTGCTGCTCTACGTGGTGGTGGGCCCGGATCGGGGGGCCAGGCGGGTCGTCTCACTCGGGCTCCTCCAGGTCGGCGGCGCCGTCGGCGAGCATCTCGAGCGCCAGCGCGACGCCGACGCCGCGCGGGTCGTGGGCCGGGCCGGAGGCCGAGCGCCGCACCGCCAGGCCGCCGTCGTTCGAGAGCGCCACGGCGCGCACCCACAGCTCCTCGCCGTCCTCGCCCTCGACGAGCTCGGCCATCGCGCCGATCGGTGCCGTGCAGCCGCCCTCGAGGGTGGCCAGCACGGCCCGCTCGGCCTCGACGCAGGCGCGGGCCCGGGGATCGTCCAGCGTGCCGAGGGCCTCGGCGAGAGGGTCCCCGGCGCGGCACTCGACACCCAGCGCGCCCTGCCCGGGGGCCGGCAGCACCTGGATCGGATCGAGCACCTCGGTGACGTCCGCCAGGCGGCCCAGGCGGGCCAGGCCGGCCCGGGCCAGGACCACGGCGTCGTAGCGGCCCTCGCGGACCGCGGCGATGCGGGTGTCGACGTTGCCGCGCACGTCGCGCACCTCCAGTCCCAGGCCGAGCGCGTGCAGCTGGGCGGCGCGCCGCGGTGAGCCGGTGCCCACGACGCTGCCCGCGGGCAGCTCGCCCAGCGTCAGCCCGTCGCGGGCCACGACGACGTCACGCGGGTCCTCGCGGAGCGGCACCGCCACCAGGGTGATCCCCTCGGCGGGGTAGGTCGGCAGGTCCTTGAGGGAGTGGACGGCCACGTCGACCCGCCCCTGGGCCAGGGCGTCGCGCAGCGCCCCCACGAACACGCCGGTGCCGCCGACCTGCGTCAGGGGGGTGCCGGCGTCCTGGGTGCGGTCACCCTCGGTGGTGACCTCGACCAGCTCGACCTCGTAGCCGAGCCGGGCGCGCACCAGCTCTGCGACGGTGCCGGCCTGGGTGGTGGCCAGGGCCGAACGTCGGGTCCCCACCCGCACGGTGCTCACGACGGTGCTCACGACGGGCCCTCCTCGCTGACCTGAGCCCGCGTGACGGCGTCGACGGCCTCGGGGTCGAGGGCGAAGAGCTCGGCGAGCGCGGCGGCGTAGGAGACGGCGCCCTGCTGGTCGGCGAGCTGCTTGACCCGCACGGTCGGCTCGTGGAGCAGCTTGTCGGCCACCCTGCGCACCGCGTGGAGGACCTCGGCGCGCTCGGCCTCGTCGAGGGCGGGCAGGCGGGCGTCGAGCCGCGCCATCTCGGCCTCGACGACGCCGGTGGCCATCGTGCGCAGCGCGATCACCGTGGGCGTGACGCTGGCCTGGCGCCGAGCAGCCACGAACGCGGTCACCTCGTCGGTCACGATGCCCCGGACCAGCTCGACCTCGCGGCCGACCTCGGTCTCGGCCAGGTCCGCGCCCAGCTCGGCCAGGCCGACGAGGTCGACCCCGGGCAGGTCGCCGACGCTCGGCTCGACGTCGCGGGGCAGGGCGAGGTCGAGGACGGCGAGCGGGTGCTCGGCTCCGCGACCCGAGCACCGCCGCGCCTGCTCGACCGCGTCCTCGGTCACCATCACCCCGGCGGCCCCGGTGCAGGTGATCACCAGGTCAGCCTCGGCGAGGGCCGCGGGCAGGGCCGGGAGCCCCAGGGCGCGCACGACCGGACCGGCCGGGACCTGCTCCTGGCCCTGGAGCTGGGTCGCACCGTGCTCGAGGGCCAGGCGCTGCGCGCGCTCCGGCGAGCGGTTCACGACGGTGACCCGGGCCGCGTCCTGCCGGACCAGGGTGGCCACGGCCAGGGCGGCCATCGCGCCGGCCCCGACGACGACGGCGTCGCGGCCGGTGACCGGGCCCACCGCGCGCGCCGAGCGCTCGAGCGCCGCCGTCACCAGGCTCGGTGCCACGCGGTCGATTCCGGACTCGGCCCGCGAGCGCTTGCCGACGCGCAGGGCCTGCTGGAAGAGGAGGTTCAACGAGGGTCCGACGGTGCCGAGCTCCTGCCCGACGCGGAGCGCGCTGCGGGTCTGGCCGAGGATCTGCCCCTCGCCGACGGCCATCGAGTCCAGGCCGGCCGCCACCTGGAAGAGGTGGGCGACCGCACCGTCGTCGTAGTGCACGTACAGGTGGGGCAGCATCGTCTCGGCCGGCTCGCCGGCGCGCTCCATCAACAGCCGCGAGAGCATCTCGACGCTGCCGTGGAAGCGGTCGACGTCGGTGTAGATCTCGACGCGGTTGCAGGTCGAGATCACCGTGGCCTCGGTGACGTGCTCGCACGAGGCGACGTCGTGGACGAGCTTGTGGGTCTCGCCCTCGGTCAGCGCCACCCGCTCGAGCAGCTCGACCGGCGCCGAGCTGTGCGAGATCCCCACGACCAGGACGCTCATCGGTGCCCCCCGGTCAGGTGCAGCGCCTCGCCGGCGGTCTTGCGCTGCTCGTGGTAGGCCAGGATCTGCAGCTCGATGGAGAGGTCGACCTTGCGCACGTCCACCCCGGGGGGGACCGTGAGCACGACCGGGGCGAAGTTGAGGATGCTGGTGATGCCGCAGGCCACCATCGTGTCCGCGACGTCCTGGGCGGCCAGGGCCGGTGTCGCCACGACACCGATGGCCACGCCGTGCTCCCGCACGACCTGCTCGAGGTCGGCGAAGGGCCGCACGTCCACCCCGGCCACGACCTCGGCGTGCCGGTCGGGGTCGGCGTCGAGCAGGGCCACGACACGGAAGCCGCGGCTGCGGAAGCCGGAGAAGTTGGCCAAGGCGTGCCCGAGGTTGCCGATGCCGACGATCGCGACCGGCCAGTCCTGGGTCAGACCGATCTCGCGGGCGATCTGGTAGCTGAGGTAGTCGACGTCGTAGCCGACGCCGCGGGTGCCGTAGCTGCCGAGGTAGGACAGGTCCTTGCGCAGCTTGGCGCTGTTCACGCCGGCCACGGTGGCCAGGTGCGCGCTGGAGCAGGTGGTGGTGCCGTCATCGGCCAGGGACGTCAGCGCCCGCAGGTAGACCGGGAGGCGTGCCACGGTCGCCTCGGGGATCTCCCGCGCGGGCTCGTTCGAGCCGGCCGCGAGCGGGGTCTGCTGAGAACGTCCCGCCTGGGGCCGGGAACGGGGCCCGGTCGATGTCCGTGAGGTCACTGCTCTGCTTTCCAGCCGCGCGACGACGACGTCGGCGCTTCAGGGTGGTGGCGCTTCGCGGCGACGTTCACTCTAGGAGTTTGTGAACGGGAGAACAAAACGAGCGGCCGGCATCGCTAGCACAGGTGAGATCGCCCACCACGCGGGGGTGCCCGTGCTCAGCCCGGCGCGCCCAGCGCCGCCCGCAACCGGGCGGGGTCCACGCGCCAGAAGTCGTGCTGGCGCCCGTCGACGAAGGTGACCGGCACCTCCTCGCCGAAGCGGGCGACCAGGGCCGGGTCGTCGTCGATGGAGATCTCCTCGAAGTCCTCCCCGAGCTCGGCGCACACGCTCGCGACGACGACGCGGGCCTCGTCGCACAGGTGGCAGCCCGGGCGGCCGTAGAGCCGGACGCGGGGCGGCCGGTCGGGCGTGGTGCTCACTCGAGCAGCCCCGAGGCACGGCGTCGCTCCGCCAGTCGCAGGCGGCCCTTCTCGACCTTGCCGGTCACGGTGAGCGGCAGGTGCTCGACGACCTCGACCCGCACCGGTTGCTTGAAGCGGGCCAGGCGGGAGCGGCAGTGCTCGCGGACCGCCCCGGCCAGCTCGGTGACGGCCAGACCAGCAGGGGGCCCACCGGGAGCGGGCCCGTCGGAACGGGCCACGACGTAGGCGACGACCGCCTCTCCCGTGAGCTCGTCGGGCACCCCGATGACCGCGACGCGGGCGACCTCCTCGACCTCGCGGACCACGGCCTCCACCTCTGCGGGGTAGACGTTGAAGCCCGAGACGATCACCAGCTCCTTGACGCGGTCGACCAGGACCAGGTCACCGGACTCGTCGAGCACGCCGACGTCACCGGTGGCCCACCACCCCTCCGCGTCGGGTCCCCCGCTCGCGTCGGGCCAGTAGCCGCTGAAGAGGTTGTCGCCACGCAGCGCGATCTCACCGGGGTCGCTGCCCTCGACGGGGCGCCCCTGCGCGTCGAGCAGCCGCAGCTCGATGCCGGGCAGGGCGCCTCCGACCGGGTGGCCGGGCCCAGCAGGACCGACGGTGCTGGTCGGGCTGGCGGGGTTGGTCGGGCCGACGGGGCGAGCCTGCGAGCAGAGCGTGCTGGTGACCACGGGCGCGGCCTCGGTGAGGCCGTACCCCTGGTGCACCGGGATCCCGGTGCGCGCCACGAAGTCCGCCGCGACGTCGGCGGCCAGCGGCGCCGATCCGGACAGCACCAGCCGGACCGGGCCGAGGCGCTCGGCGAGGTGCTCCTCCTCACGCCAGCGCGCGAAGACCGGCGGGGCCACGGGCACCACGCTGCAGGCCTCGTCCTCGATGAGGTCGAGGGTCGCCTGCGCGTCGAACCGGTCGACGAGGACCAGCTTGGCGCGCTGGCGCAGCACGGCGCCGAGCACGGCGTTGAGACCGTAGACGTGGAAGAGCGGCAGCACACCGAGCACGACGTCGTCGCCGAGGACCATCGGGGGCCGGACGCTGGCGACCTGCTCGATGTTGGCCAGCAGCGCCCGGTGGGTCAGCATCGCGGCACGCGGCAGTCCCGAGGTGCCGCTGGTGTAGAGCAGCACCGCCAGCCGTTCGGGGTCCAGCAGCGCCGGCACGTGGTGGGGACGGTCGGCCCGCAGGTGGTCGTAGGAGCGCTCCCCCGGCAGCAGGGTCGTGCCGACCGCGACCACGCGCGGGCGGACCGCCTGTTCGTCGAGAGCCGCCACCGCGGCGCGGACCGTGCGGATGCTGTCGGCGTCGGCGAGGACCATGCGAGCGCCGCAGTCGGTGACGATCCGGGTGACCTCGTCGACCGAGGACCCCGGGTTGACCGGGACCGCGACGGCCTGGGCGCGCAGCACGCCGAGGTAGGAGGTGACGAACTCCAGACGGTTGCCGAGCACGAGCAGCACCCGGTAGCCGGCGACGATGCCGGACTCGCCGAGACCGGTCGCGACCCGCGCGACCTCCTCCTCGAGGCCGCTCCAGGTCAGGCTGCGACCCTCGGACTCGACCAGCGCCAGCTTCTCCGGCGACTCCTGGGCCGCCACGGTCAGCAGGTCGCTGACCCCGGCCGCGGGGCGCGGGTCGACGGGAGGCGCAGCGGGAGCCGACATAGGCGGATGGTCCCACATCCGCGACGATGCACCCCGGCCCGCTGGTCGCCTAGGGTGAGCGGGATGAGCCCGCCGGACGCCTCCCGACCGTGGCTGGACCTCGAGCAGCGCTCGATCCTCGCCGGCGAGGCCGCAGCGGCCGCCGCCGAGGTCGAGACGGCCCTCGACATCCCGGCCGACGCCACGTCGGCCGCCTTCTTCGACGTCGACAACACGATCATGCAGGGCGCGAGCATCTTCCACCTCGCCCGTGGCCTGCACCGGCGCGAGTTCTTCACCACGCGCGACCTCCTCGGCGCAGCCTGGAAGCAGGCCTACTTCCGCGTGGTCGGCGTCGAGGACCCCGATCACGTCTCCGAGACCCGCGACTCCGCGCTGTCCTTCATCGCCGGCCACACCGTCACCGAGCTCCAGGACCTCACCGCGGAGATCTTCGAGGAGGCGATGTCGCACCGGATCTGGCCCGGCACCCGCGCCATGGCCCAGCTGCACCTCGACCAGGGCCAGCGGGTCTGGCTGGTGACCGCCGCACCGGTCGAGATCGCCCAGGTCATCGCGCGGCGCCTCGGACTGACCGGCGCCATGGGCACCGTGTCCGAGCACGTCGACGGGGTCTACACGGGCCGGCTGGTCGGCGACCTCCTGCACGGTCCCGCCAAGGCCGCGGCGATCTCGGCTCTCGCACAGCGGGAGGGGCTCGACCTCTCCGCCTGCTCAGCCTACTCCGACTCCGCCAACGACCTCCCGATGCTCTCGCTCGTGGGCGACCCGTGCGCGGTCAACCCCGACGCCCGGCTGCGGGCGCACGCCCGCGCGCAGGGCTGGCGGGTCCGGGACTACCGCACCGGCCGCAAGGCGGCCCGGGCCGGACTGGTCGCCGGGGCCGGGGCCGGGGCGCTCGGGGGCGCCGCCGCGGCCCTGGTCGCGATGCGCCGCCGCAGCTGAGGGCCTGGTCAGCCGGTCGATCTGCGTCCAGACCAGGGGCGAGGCGTCGCCCCTTCGAGCGGTTCCGCCCGCACGCCGCGACGTCTAGAGTGCGCAAGGTCGGGGGTGGGGCCCGGGCAGGGAGGGGAACGAGCATCGCGAACTGGACGCTGGGATCGCCGGCCGGCCGGGGCCTCGACGCGCTCCGCGCCGCTGTCGCCTGCGCTCTGGTGACCCCCGCCGGCGGCCCCCCGGGACTGGTGGCCATGACCGCGGTGCCCACCGACGGCGGGCCTGCTGCTGGTCGCGGTGGTCGTGCCGGTCACGCCGGGCCCGGCGGAGGCTGGGGCGACGGAGCGCTGGCGGCGTCCTCGGAGGACTCCGAGGACGACCGGAGCCGCCTGATCGCCCTGGTCGAGCTGGCCCGTGGCGGCGACGTCGAGGCCTTCGGAATGCTCTACGACCACTACCAGGCCCAGGTCTACCGCTTCCTCTACTACCGCACCCGGTCGGCGCCGCTGGCCGAGGACCTCACCTCCGAGACCTTCTTCCGCGCCCTGCGGCGCGTCAAGGACTTCCGCTGGCAGGGCAAGGACTTCGGCGCCTGGCTGATGACCATCGCCCGCAACCTGGCCACCGACCACTTCAAGTCCGGGCGGGCCCGGCTGGAGACCTCCACCGAGGACATGAGCCGTCACGACACCCTCACCCAGGGGACCGAGGACGCCGTCATGGCCGGCCTGACCCACGAGCTGCTCCTCGAGGCGCTCGCCGAGCTGCCGGCCGAGCAGCGTGACTGCCTGGTCATGCGCTTCCTCCAGGGCCTGAGCATCGCCGAGACCGCTGCGGTCCTCGAGCGCAGCGCCGGCGCGGTCAAGCAGCTGCAGCTGCGCGGGGTGCGCAACCTCGCGAAGCTGGTGCCCGAGGGGGTGCGTGACACGTGACGCAGACGTCATCAGCGCGGCTCCGGGAGCCCGTAACCCCCGTGATCCGCGGCTCGTTGAGGGTGGTGTCGCCCCCCGACGCCCCGCCCTGCACCGGCGGGTCCGCACGACCAGGACGGTCCAGATGACACCCGGGTTCACCCGCCGACGCGCGGAGCGGTTCCACGAGACGCTCGAGGGCGTCGGCGTGGCCGCGCCCGAGGCCGTCGCCTGGGTCGACCTGATCGACCTGGTCGACCGGCTGCGCGCGACGCCGACGGTCCAGCCGCGGGCCGAGTTCGTCACCGACCTGCGCGGACGCCTGCTGGTGGCCGCGGCCGGCGAGCTGCCGGCGCTCGTCCCGGCCGCGGTCACCGACCCTGCTGCGGACCGCCTGCGCCTCGCGCCGAGCCGCCCCCGCCGCGAGCGGCGCATCGCCGCCGGCATCGGCGCCCTGGCCCTCGTCGGCGCCGGCACCTCGATGGCCGTCGCCGCTCAGGGCGCCCTGCCCGGGGAGACCCTGTACCCGCTCAAGCGTGCCCTCGAGAACGTCCAGACCGGTGTCGAGCAGAACCCCGACGCCCGGGGGGCGGCGCTGCTCGACCACGCCTCCGGTCGCCTCGCCGAGGTCCGCACCCTCGTCCTGCTCGGCGACCAGGACGACGAGGTGACCGTCGCGACGCTCGGTGACTTCGCCGACCAGGCCGCCCAGGCCACCGACCTCCTGATGGCCTCCTACGTCGACGGCGGCCCGGCCAGCGACGTCGAGGTCGTGCGTGACTTCACCCAGGACAGCATGGACACGATCGTCGGGCTCCAGGACGTCGTCGCCTCCGGTCCGACCAGCACCGGCCTGGATCGCACCGCTCTCCTCGTCACCCAGATCGACGATGCCGCTCACCGGCTCTGCCCCGAGTGCGGGGGGCCGTTGATCCTGCCCACGGTGGCGCTGGACCCGTCCGCCCTCGAGAGCACCCGCCGCATCGAGGTCCCCCTCGCCCGCCCCCGCCTCCCGTCCTCCGAGGAGCCCGTCGCGCGTCGCGACCGGCCACGCCGCGACGGTGCGGGCCGTGGCGAAGGCGCCGCCCCGGAGGAGGTCCCCGTCCGGGTCGACGAGTCCAGCCCCGTGGCCGGGTCCGGCCAGGACGGCGGGTCCGAGGCGTCCGCCACGGACCCCGGCACCCCGCCCCCGCCGGACACCTCCGTGGTGCCCTCGCCCGACGTGGCTCCGACCGACGTTCCGGCCAGTGATCCCTTCCAGACCCTCACCCACGGCCTCGGCGGCCTCTCCACCGGAGGCGACGGTTCCGGTTCCGGTTCCGCCGGGCAGCCCTCGGGGGGTGGCTCGGGCGCCGGAACGGGAAGCGGCTCCGGCGGCGGGCACGGCGGCGGATCGGGTCTCGAGGAGACCGTCGAGGACGTGGCCGGCGAGCTCCTGCCCTGACGGCGTACGGGCTGGGCGGGTGCCTGCTGCGCGCGCTAGCGGAAGACCGACTGGCGCTGCATCAGCAGGGCGTAGAGCGTCTGCTGGATGGTCTCCCGGACCTGGTCGGTGACGTCGAAGACGAGCATGGGGTCCTCGGCCTCCCCGTCGGCGAGGTCGTCGGTGCGGATCGGCTCGCCGAACTCCAGCAGCCACTTCGAGGGGAGCGGGACCAGCCCGAGCGGGCCCAGCCACGGGAACAGCGGGGTGACCGGGATGTAGGGCACGCCGAGCAGCCGGGCCAGGGCCGGCACGTTGCCGACGAGGGGGTAGATCTCCTCGGCTCCGACCACGGCCAGCGGGACGATGGGGACGCCGGTGCGCAGGGCCGCCGAGACGAAACCGCCGCGACCGAAGCGCTGCAGCTTGTAGCGGTCGGCGTAGGGCTTGCCGATGCCCTTGAACCCCTCGGGCCACACGCCGACCAGCTCGCCGCCGCGCAGCATCCGCTCGGCGTCCTCGTGGCAGGCCAGCGTCGCCCCCGAGCGGCGGGCCAGCGAGCCCACCAGCGGCGTGCGGAAGACCAGGTCCGCCCCGAGGGGACGCAGGAAGCGGCCGGTGTGGTCGTAGATGGAGACCATCGTCATCAGCCCGTCGACCGGCACCGTGCCGGAGTGGTTCGACACCACCAGGGCTCCGCCCTCGGCCGGGATGTTCTCCGCGCCGCGGACCTCGATGCGGAACCACTGCCGGGCCAGCGGACGGAGGGCGGCGAGCAGCACGCGCTCGGTGACCTCGGCGTCGAAGCCGTACTCGTCGACGGCGTACTCGCCGGTGAGGCGACGGCGCCAGAAGGCCAGCATCCGCGCCAGCTGGGGTTCCCACTGCTCGCCGAAGACCTCGCGGGCGCCGCCCTGCAGCGCAGCGAGCCACTGACCCGGGGAGAACGACCCGAGCGGGTGGCGCTCGGTGACCGTCGTGCTGCTCCTGCCCGGCGAGGCCGCCGTCGCGTCGGGCGCCGGTGCCGTCTCCCCCGGCGCGTCCGGGCCGTCCGGTGCGTCCGGGCCGTCCGGCTCCGGAGGCCGACGCTGGGCCGCGCCGTCACCGGTGCGTGCCCGGCGTGGCTTCGTGGCCGGCGAGCCTCCGGCGGCGAGGCTGCGGGCGGCCGACGACGGCGCGCGCCCGGTGCCGCGCCCTGGTCGACCGTGCGTGCCGAGCGGGATGATCTCGGCGTCACCCACGCAGGTCACCTCCCCGCACCGGAGGCGGGGACAGCTGGCTCGCGACCGCGCCCAGGACGCGCTCGGTGCGCCCGCCGGTCGGGGTGAGGGTGGCCCCGAACTCCGCGAACGCCCCGGCCGTGGTGCGGGTGGGCTCGAAGCCGAGCTCGGCACGCATCCGGGTCGTGTCGACACCCCGTCCGAAGGTCAGGAAGGAGAGCTGCTCGGGGGAGAAGTCGGCCAGCCTGGCCGAGCGCAGGGCCGAGCCCACGCGGCCCACCGCGAAGGCCGGCATCGGGGCCGTCGGCCGCTGCAGGCGGCGAGCCGCCTGCGAGAGCAGCAGGAGACCGTCGCCGGCGACGTTGAAGGTGCCGGCGACCTCGGTCGCCACGGCGTGCTCGAGGACCGCCATCAGGTCGGCCTCGGCCAGGAACTGCAGCCGGGCGTCGTGGCCGAAGACCACCGGGATCACCGGCAGCCGGAAGTAGGAGGCCATCGGGCTGGCGACCCGGGGGCCCAGGACGTTGGCGCACCGGAGCATGGTGACCCGCACGTCGGGTCGGCGTCGCGCGAAGCCGCGCACGTAGCCCTCGATCTCGGCGACGTCCTTGGCGTAGCCCGAGCGCGGCGCGCGGCGGGGCTCCATCTCCTCGGTGAACATCGCGGGGTCGCGGCTGCTGGCGCCGTAGACGGTCGTGGTCGACTTGACCACCAGCGTCTGCACCGACGGCGCCTTCTGGCAGGCGGCGAGCAGCTGCATCGTCCCGATGACGTTGAGCTCCTTCATCGTTCCCCGGCCACCGGCGCTGCCGGGCGTGGCGATGACGCTCATGTGGACGACCGTGTCGACGTCCTCCTGGGCGATCACCTTCGCGATCACCGGGTTGCGGATGTCGGCCCGTACGAAGGAGACCCCGCCGGTGTCACCGCGAGGGGGCACGACGTCGACGCCGATCACGCGGCGCACGCCCGGGTTCGCGGCGATGCGTCGGGCGAAGCGTCTCCCGAGATCTCGGGAGACGCCGGTGACGAGGACGGTGCGGTCCTGAGCTGTCATCAGTCGGCCCCTGCCAGTGGTGCGCGGTGCTGGTACGCGTCGCTGCTCGGACGAGCGACCGCCGGGCCCTCGGGCCCGCGCGGCTTACTTGCCGAGCTTGCGACGCTGGACGCGCGTCTTCTTCAGCAGCTTGCGGTGCTTCTTCTTGGCCATGCGCTTGCGACGCTTCTTGATGACAGAACCCACGGAGTACCCCTCAGACGACGGCCTGCGGCAGTCGCCGCCAGGACCGCACCAGCCTAGCCACCCGCCCGGCAGCGCACCGCATCGGCCCGGGGCGGACCCACCCGGGCGGACCGGCCGGCCCGGGGCACCGCTCAGCCGGCGTCGTAGAAGCTCTTGCGGAGGTACTCGTCCACGTCCTCCTCGCGCACCCGGAAGGAGCGGCCGACCCGGACAGCCGGCAGCTCACCGCCGTGCAGCAGGCGGTAGACGGTCATCTTCGAGACTCGCATGCGTGCGGCAACCTCTGCGACGGTCATGAACTCCGGCTCCGTGCCGGGTGCGTTCGTGGCCATGGTGCTCCCTACTTTCCGGCCCCCGGGACCGGCTTCCCCACCGGTACGACCACGAGCGCTCAGACCGGAGAATAGGGCCTGGAGTGACTCCTGGGGAAGGGATTGACCAATCGGACTCCTGTGACTCGGCGTGTCCGCTTGACCGGAGCCGCTCAGCAGCACCAGGCCGACGTCACAGGACTGGATCGATGCCGTGCAGCGGGAAGGTGGCGGTGCGGCTGGCCTGGATGCTGCGGTCGAGGGCGCTGGCGGGGTCGAACCCCTCCTCCCAGGGCCGGTAGGCACCCGTGCGGCCCTCGCCCATCCGCAGCGGGGCGTTGGTACCGGTGAGCGCCCGGACGTGCTCGCGCCAGCCCGGCGGGACCGGCGTCGCCGGGTCGAGCGGGGTGCCGCCCACCACCGCCAGCAGGTGCGACCAGGCCCGCGGCACGACGCCGACGACGGCGTACCCGCCGCCGCCGGTGGCCACCCAGCGCCCGCCGGCGACCTCGTGGGCCAGCTCGTGCAGGGCGAGGTAGCTGGCGCGCTGGCCGTCGATCGAGAGCAGGAGGTCGGCCAACGGATCGTCGGCGTGGGAGTCGCAGCCGTGCTGGGTGACGAGCACCTCGGGGGCGAACTCGCGCAGGATCGGTGGGACCACCGCGTGGAAGGCGCGCAGCCAGTCCTGGTCCGTGGTGCCCGGCGGCAGCGCGAGGTTGACCGCAGAGCCGGGGGCGTCGGGCCCGCCGGTGTCGTGGGCGAAGCCGGTGCCGGGGAACAGGTACTGCCCGCTCTCGTGGAGTGAGACGGTCAGCACCCTCGGGTCGTCGTAGAAGATCTGCTCGACGCCGTCCCCGTGGTGGACGTCGACGTCGACGTAGGCCACGCGCTGGGCGCCCTGGTCGAGGAGCCAGCGGATCCCGACGGCCACGTCGTTGTAGACGCAGAACCCGCTGGCGCGGTCGGCCATCGCGTGGTGCAGGCCGCCGGTGATGTTGGCGCTGTGCAACGACTCGCCGGTCCAGACCTGCCGGAAGGCCTCGCAGGTCGCGCCGACGACGTGGGCGGCGGCGACGTCCATGCCCCGGAAGACCGGGTTGTCGTCGGTGCCGAGGCCCCGCGCCTCCTCACCCGGACCGGGCTCGCGACCCATCCGGACCACCGCCTCGATGAGGGCCGGGTCGTGGACCGTCGCGACCAGGTCGAGGTCGGCGATCGGTGCCGGGACCACCCGCAGCCGCTCCAGGACGCCGAGCTCGCGCGAGAGCCGCATGGTCAGGTCGACGCGCACCGGCGACATCGGGTGGCTCCCGCCGAAGTCGTAGTCGGTCAGCGCGTCGTCGAAGACGACCGTCGCCGGCCCGGGGCACGAGATCTCGCTCACCCCTCGCACGCTAGACCAGCCGCCGCCGGGACTGGCACGATGACGGTGTGCCGACGACCCGAACCGTCCAGTGGTGGACCGCCTGACCGGCGGCCACCAGTCGAGCACACCCATCCACGGCCGTCCCTGGGGCGGCCGTTCGTCACGTCCGGAGCCCCGTGGGCGACCACGAGCCCGGAGCAACCATGACGATCCGACTGTCCCTGCTGACCCCGAGCGGGTCCCTGACCCTCGGCAACCTGCTCGGCGCCCTACGACCGATGGCGGCCGCCCAGCGCGACGCCGACTGCTTCTACGGCGTCGCCGACCTGCACGCGATGACGACCACCCACGACCCGGCGCTCCTGGCGTCTGCTGTGGCCGAGCTCCGGACGCTGCTGGTGGCCTGCGGCCTCGAGACCAGCACACTGTTCGTGCAGAGCCGCGTCCCCGCCCATCGCCAGCTGGCCTACCTGCTGGAGTGCGTCGCCACGACCGGGGAGCTGTCGCGGATGATCCAGTTCAAGGACAAGGGGCGCCGCGAGCCCTCGACCCGGGCCTCGCTGTTCACCTACCCGGTGCTGATGGCCGCCGACATCCTGCTCTACGCGCCGCAGCAGGTGCCGGTCGGCGACGACCAGCGCCAGCACGTCGAGCTCACCCGCGACCTCGCGGTGCGCTTCAACCGGGCCTACGGCCCGGTCTTCACGGTGCCCGAGGTGACCCTCCCGCCGGCCGGCGCCCGGGTCCGGGACCTCCAGCGTCCGACGACCAAGATGAGCAAGTCGGCACCCCTCGCCGCGACCGGGGTGGTGCGCCTGCTCGACCGGCCGGACGTCGTGCGCCGCAAGGTGGCGCGGGCGGTGACCGACGCCGAGGCCGGCGCCGACGCGGTGCGCGCGGACCGCGAGGCCAAGCCCGGGGTGACCAACCTGCTCGACGTGCTCGAGGCCTGCGGTGGCTCGGCCGCCGGCATCACCACCTACGGGGCGCTCAAGCGGGCGGTCACCGACGCCGTGGTCAGCGTGCTCGAGCCGGTGCAGCGGCGCCACGCCGAGCTGGTCGACGACCCGGCGCACGTCGCGGAGATCTTCGCCCGGGGCGAGTCGCGCTGCCGCGAGGTCACGGCGCCCGTGCTGGCCGGTGTCGAGTCGGCGATGGGCCTGGGCTGAGCCCTGGTGCCTGGTGCCTGGGGCCCGATGCCTGATGCCTGGTGCGTGATGCCTGGTGCCTCAGAGCGGCTGGGTGCCGGCGACGAACCCGGCGACGACGGCGCCCAGCTCGCGGCCGGCGTCCTCCTGGAGGAAGTGACCGGCCCGGTCGAGGGTCGGGTGCTCCCGACCGACGGCACCCGGCACGTGACGCTGCAGCAGCGGCGCCATCGCTCCCGTGATCGGGTCGGAGTCGCCGAACGCGGTCAGGAACGGGCGGCGCCAACGGCCCAGCGCCTCCCAGGCGTCGCGGTTGGCCAGGGTGGCGGGATCGTCGGGGCGGGTCGGCACCAGGCTCGGCATGGCCCGCGGGCCGGTCTTGGACTCCTCGGTCGGGAACGGCGCGTCGTAGGCGGCCCGACCGTCAGCGTCGAGACCGCGGGCGCAGCCCGAGGCGACCAGACGGCCGACGTCGAGCACCTCGGCGGTCTCGACGGCACGGCGGAACTCCCACCAGACCGGTGGCATGTCGTGGTCGCCGGTGGGCAGACCGGTGTTGGCGGCCACGACGCGGGCGAAGGCGTCGGGGTGCTCGGCGACCAGGCGCAGCCCGATCAGGCCGCCCCAGTCCTGGCCGACGAGGGTGACGTCCTGCAGCGCGAGGTGCTCCAGCGCCAGCTCGCGCACCCACTCGACGTGGCGCGCGTAGGTGTGGTCGCCGGGGCGGGTCGGCTTGTCGGAGCGGCCGAAGCCGACCAGGTCGGGCACGACGCAGCGCAGGCCCGCCCCGACCAGCTCGGCGGCCACGTGCCGGTAGAGGTAGGACCAGGTCGGCTCACCGTGCAGCAGCAGCACCACCTGCGCATCGGGTGGTCCGAGGTCGACGTAGGCCATCCGCAGCGACCCGCCCTCACCGTCGGCCACGTCGGCGTAGGACGGTGCCCAGTCGAGCCCCTCGGGCAGGTCCGGCAGGTCGGTGAAGCGCCCCTCGGGCGTGCGGTAGGTCTCCATCGGCGCAGTGTCCCACCGCCCGCGCCCGCGCTCCCGCCCGCGCTCCCGCCGACTCCTGCACCGCAACTGCCGCTTCTGCACCGCAGCATCGGTGCAGAAGCGACGGATTCACCGGTTCACCGGTGAAGCCGCAGCTCGGGGGCGGGCGCTAGCGTCGCGCAGGTGACCCCGGACGCCTCGACCCTGCTGGTGGCGGCGAGCGCGGCGCACGCCGGGTTCTCGGTCGTGGTCTCGGTGGTGGTCTACCCCGCACTGGCCGACGCGCCCGGCGAGGACTGGGCGCGGCGTCACGCGGCGCACTCGCGGCGCATCGCCTGGGTGGTCGCGCCGCTCTACCTGCTCGTCGCCGCGGCGTGCGTCCTGGCGCTGGTGACCGGGCCGCAGGGCTGGGCGTGGGTGGCGCTGGCCGGCAACGCGGCGGCCGCCCTGGTCACCGCCGCGCTCGCCGCGCCGACCCACGGCCGGCTGGGCCGAGCAGGGCCGGTGCCGGCCCTGCTCTCACGGCTGTTGCGGGCCGACCGGGTCCGCACCGTCGCAGCCGCCCTCGGCGCGCTCGCCGCCGTCATCGCCGCGCTGCGCGCGTGAGGCGTCCTGCTCCGCGCAGGCCGCCAGGTTGCGCAGCTGCTTGCGCAGCATCACCAGGTCGCCCCAGGCCAGGGCCGCCGCAAAGGCCCGGCGGACCCGGGTGTCGCCACGAAGCACCATCCGGCAGACCAGGCGGCAGGTGTCGACGCCCGCCGGCTCGGCGGCGTAGGTGACGCCGAGGGTGCCGAAGAGACGGCTCGCCGAGGGCGTGGTCACCCCGCTCCACGAGCGGCCGGGGTCGACGTCCGTGACCTCGTAGACCGTCACGACCCGGTCGCCGACCGCGAGCTCGGGTCCGGGCGTCAGGGTGCGCGGGCTGCGCCGGCCCCGGTTGTCGACCCAGTCGTAGGAGTAGGGCGCGTGGCGCAGCTGGCACAGCCAGCGGTACGCCGTCGCGGCCGGGGCACGGACGTCGACGGCCCGGGTCATCACCATCGTCCGACCGCCGACCAAGGCGTCTGCGGGGTAGCTCCGCTCCACCTCGGACGCCGTGGCGCCCCAGACCCAGGGCAGCCCGGCGCCCTCCACGCTACTTCTTCTGGCGCCGGCTGCCGCCGTGCCAGTCCTCGGCTACCCCGACGTCGCCCTCCTCGACCCCGAAGGACCGCAGCTGGGGCTGCTCGCGCAGGCTGCGCTTCAGCTCGGCGAACCCGGGGAAGGTGGCCAGCCCGACCACGTGGTCCCACAGGCGCAGCGCGTCGTCCTCGCCCGGCAGGCGACTGATCACGGGCCCGAAGAACGCTGCGCCCTCCGGCGGGGCGACGTGGAGGATGGGGGTGCCCACGTCCTTCCCGGTCAGGCTCAGCGCCTCGTCGGTCTCGGCCTGGATCTGGGCGTCGCGCCCGGTGTCGTCGAGGTGATCGGCCAGCTCGGGCGGCAGGTCGGCCTCGACCAGCGCGGCGCGCACCAGCTCGTCGAGGTCGGTGGGGTCGTAGGTCTCCGGCGGGACGTCGAAGACCCGCGAGGACAGCGCCGGGTAGAGGCGGGCCACGGCCTCGGGGCCGTGGTCGTCGCGTACGTGGGCGCACACGCGCAGCATCCGCAGCCCGGCGGTGTGGCCGGCCTCGTACTCGGCGGGGAAGTGCGCGTCGTAGTCGATGTGGGCATTGAGCAGGCGGAGCGAGATGAAGTTCCACTCCACGGTGTCACCGCGTTGCTCCTGCACCATGCGCACCCACTTGCTGGTCATCCAGGCGAAGGGGCACACGGGGTCGAACCAGAACCGGACGTCAGGGGTACTCATCTGCACATCGTCCCCCAGGGGTGGGCGCACCCAGGGGTGGGCCGGTGGGGCGGCGTCCCGGCTACGCGGGTCTCACTGCCCCTCGGCCAGCGCCCTCGAGCGGTCGCGGGCGGCCTCCATGGCGGCCAGGAACGCCGCGCGCACCTTGTGGATCTCCAGCTCGCGCAGCGCGCTGGCCGTGGTGCCGCCCGGTGAGGTGACCTGCTCCCGCAGGACGGTGGGATGGGTGCCGGTCTCCTGGAGCATCCGCCCGGAGCCGACCACGGTCTGGATGACCAGGTCGGTGGCCGTGGCGCGGGGCAGGCCGAGGTGGACGCCGGCCTCGATCATCGACTCGACCACGAAGAAGATGTAGGCCGGGCCGGAGCCGGAGATCGAGGTGACGGCGTCCATCTGCCGCTCGGGGATCCGCAGCACCTTCCCGACCGAGGCCAGCAGCGTCTCCGCCTCGGCGAGGTCGGCGTCGGTGCACCGCGAGCCGGGTGCGACCGCCGACATCCCCTCGTCGACCAGGGCGGGCGTGTTGGGCATGACCCGGACGACCGCGACGCCCTCGGGCACCCGCGACTCGATGAAGGCGGTGGTGATGCCGGCGGCCAGCGAGACGACCAGCTGGCCCGCGCGCAGGGACGGCGCGATCTCGGCCAGCAGGTCGGCCATGTCCTGCGGCTTCACCACGAGGGCGAGGGTGTCGGCCTTCCCCGCCGCCTCGGTGTTGCCCACGACGGCGACGCCGTAGCGGTCCTCGAGCTCTCGGGCACGCTCGGCGCGCTTCTCACCGACCAGGAGTCGATCGACCCGGCGCCCGGCGCGCACGAGCCCGGAGAGCAGGGCCTCCCCCATGACTCCGGCGCCGATGATCGCCGTCTGGACCTGGTGCTGCTGGGCTTGCTCGGGCACGGGGCCCTCCTACCTCTTGGAGACCAGCGACTTGGCGAAGAACGACAGGTTCTGCGGTCGCTCCGCGAGGCGCCGCATCAGGTAGCCGTACCACTCCTCGCCGTAGGGCAGGTAGACGCGCACCGTCTCGTCCGCCGCGGCCAGGCGCTTCTGCTCCTCGGGCCGGATGCCGTAGAGCATCTGGTACTCGTAGCTGCCGCGAGCCAGTCCGTAGCGGCTGGCCAGCGAGGCCGCGATCTCGATCATCCGCGGGTCGTGGGTGGCGATCATGGCGTAGCCCTGCCCGCCGAGCAGCACCTTGAGGCAGCGCACGTAGGACTTGTCGACCTCCACCCGGTCGGTGAACGCCGCCGAGGACGGCTCGTCGTAGGCGCCCTTGCACAGCCGCACGCGCGAGCCCTCGTAGGCCAGCGCGCGGCAGTCGGCCTCGCTGCGGTGGAGGTAGGCCTGGATCACGGCGCCGGTCTCGGGGAAGTCCTTGCGCAGGTCCCGCAGCACCGCCAGCGTGTGGTCGGTGGTGGTGTGGTCCTCCATGTCGAGGGTGACCGTGGTGCCGGCGTTGCGGGCGGCGCGACAGATGGCCCGGGCGTTCTCCAGCGCGATGCCGTGACCGCGACCGGGCAACGCCTGACCGATGGCCGAGAGCTTGACCGAGACCTCCGCGTGCCGGGTCAGGCCGCGGGCGCTGAGCGCGCGGAGCAGGTCGACGTAGGCCGCCACCGTGCGCTCGGCCTGGGCGGCGTCGGTCGTGTCCTCGCCGAGGTAGTCCAGCGTCACCTCGAGGCCGGCGTCCACGAGGCCGGCGGTGGCCTCGACGGCCGACGAGGTCGTCTCACCGGGCACGTAGCCACGCACGATGCCTGCCGAGACGGGCATCGTGGAGACCAGTCGCTTGACGCGCTGGCTGCGGGCGAGCATGAGCAGAGGGTCCCGGAGCACCGACATGGCACCACCGTACGCGGAGGGACCCTCCAGCCCACCGGTAGCCTGGCGCGGTGAGCGCACTGCTGGCGACCTCCTCCCACCTGCCCATGCTGCTCGGCATGAACTGGATGGAGCCCGACTGGCTGCTCCAGCAGTTCGGGGCCGCGTTCTTCTGGGTCTGCCTGGTGATGGTCTTCGTCGAGTGCGGACTCCTGTTCCCCTTCCTGCCGGGCGACACCCTCCTGCTCTCGCTGGGCGTCTTCATCGCCACCGGCGACCTGGACGTGTTCGCCACGCCGCCCCTGGTCGACCTGGCGATCACCCTCGTGCTGCTGAGCGTCGCGGCGATCGGCGGCAACATCGCGGGCTACGAGATCGGGCGCCGGATCGGTCCACCGCTCTACCGCCGCAACGGCCGGATCCTCAAGCAGAAGTACTTCGAGCAGACCGAGGCGTTCTTCGAGAAGCATGGCAAGAAGGCCCTGGTCATCGGCCGTTTCGTGCCGTTCGTGCGCACCTACATCACCGTCGTGGCCGGGGTGACCCGTATGGACCGGCACCGCTTCTGGTTCTGGAGCCTCGTCGGCGCGGTGGCCTGGGTCGTCAGCATCACCCTGCTCGGCTACTTCGTCGGGGCCCAGGTGCCGTGGCTGCGCGACAACATCGACTACGCGATCCTGGCCATCCTCGCCCTCTCGGCGCTGCCGATCCTGGTGGAGTGGCTGCGTCACCGCTCGGGGGCCGGCAAGGACCGGGTCGACCAGCCTGCAGGGGATCAACCTGCCAACGACCAGACCTCTGTCTGAGCCTGCTCAGGCAGGGCCGGCGGAGGTCCCGGAGCCGGCTGCGTCGAGATCGGCCTTGGTGAGCACCGCGCGCACCTCGAGGCCGACGTCGGCCAGCGGATCCTCCCCGGCCGGGGACCGGTCGATCGCACAGACCACGACCTCGACGACGGCGCCGGCCTCGCGCAGCGCACGCACGGCGTCCCGCACGGCCCCGCCGGTGGTGATGACGTCCTCGACCAGGGTGACGCGGCGGCCTTCGACGGGCGGTCCCTCGGCGAGCTTGCAGGTGCCGTACTCCTTGGCCTTCTTACGCACGAACAGCGCCCGGTGGCCGGTCCGGCTGCTCAGCGCGGTGACGATCGGGATGCCGCCGAGCTCGAGCCCGCCGAGCAGCTCGGTCTCCCCCGGCAGCAGCGGCACCATGGCCGTGGCCACCCGCGCCAGGAGCACGGGGTCGGACTCGAAGAGGTACTTGTCGAAGTACTCGGACGCCACCTGGCCCGAGCGGAGCGTGAACTCCCCCATCAGGCGGCAGCAGGCGTCGATGTCGGCGGCGAGGGTGGGATCGTCGGTCACGGACCCATGATGACCCACCGTTACGGTGGGCCGATGGACGCCTCCACCCGCCCGGCGGGCCGTGCCGGC
This sequence comes from uncultured Actinomycetota bacterium, assembly GCA_963822495.1. Classification (GTDB taxonomy): domain Bacteria; phylum Actinomycetota; class Actinomycetes; order Propionibacteriales; family Nocardioidaceae; genus Nocardioides. Next base: position 166,110 of record CAWGHQ010000008.1, read on the forward strand.
CTGCGTCCGGCGACGCGTCTGGCCGGCATCCCGCCCACCGTCTTCGCCGAGATGTCGGCCCTGGCCCTGCGCACCGGGTCGGTCAACCTCGGCCAGGGCTTCCCGGACGCCGACGGACCCCCCAGCGTCATCGCCGCGGCGGCGGCGGCGCTCGAGGGTGGACGCAACCAGTACGCCCCCGGCCCCGGGGTGCCGACCCTGCGCGCGGCCATCGCCCGCCACCAGCAGCGCCACTACGGCCTCGACCTCGACCCCGACACCGAGATCGCGGTCACCACGGGCGCCACCGAGGCCGTGGCGGCGGCCATCCTCGGCCTCGTCGACCCTGGCGAGGAGGTGGTGCTGCTGGAGCCCTACTACGACTCCTACACCGCGATGATCCAGATCGCCGGCGGCGTGCGCCGCCCGGTGACCCTGCGCGCGCCGGACTTCCGTCTCGACGTCGACGCGTTGCGCGCCGCGGTCTCGCCGCGCACCCGGATGATCCTGCTCAACAGCCCGCACAACCCCACGGGCACCGTGCTGACCCTCACCGAGCTCGAGGCCGTCGCCGCCGTGGCCCGGGAGCACGACCTGGTCGTCGTGACCGACGAGGTCTACGAGCACCTCGTCTTCGACACCCATCAGCACGTGCCGATCGCGACGCTGCCGGGGATGCGCGAACGGACCCTGACGCTCTCCAGTGCCGGAAAGTCCTACTCCTTCACGGGCTGGAAGGTCGGTTGGGGCACCGGCCCGGCCGACCTCGTCGGGGCGATGGTGGCGGCCAAGCAGTGGTTGACCTTCACCTCGGGCGCTCCGCTGCAGCCGGCGGTGGCCCACGCCCTCGACGAGGAGCCCGACTACCCCCGCACCCTGGCCCGCGACCTCCAGCGGCGCCGCGACCTGCTCTGCGCCGGTCTCGCCGCGACCGGGATGGCGGTCCGGGTGCCGCAGGGCACCTACTTCGCGACCACCGACGTCCGCGGCCTCGGCTGGCACGACGCCCGAGCCTTCTGCGCCGCCCTGCCCGAGCGCGCCGGCGTCGTGGCGATCCCGATGGCCTGCTTCCACGACGACGAGGAGGCCGGACGCCACCTCGTGCGCTGGACCTTCTGCAAGGACGACGCCGTCGTCGAGGAGGCGCTCCGGCGCCTGCAGGCAGCGGACCTGGCCGCTGACTGAGACCGTGGCGGCCGGCAGCCAGCGGCTCGAGGCTTGCAGCGGGACGCAGCGTGACGCCGGTCAGCGGTACTGGCGGACCTCGGGGCGCAGGAGCAGCCCGATGGTGATGCCGCAGCCCGCGAGCAGCACGACCAGCACGGGCGCGGCGATCATCGCCAGCACGGTCAGCACGGCCGCGACCGAGGCGGAGACGAGCAGGGTGATCCGGGCCCACGCGACGCCCCGCAGGGCCAGGGCAGCCATGACCGCGGCCGCCACGCACCACACGGCGAGCACGCCCAGGATGATCGTGCTGGCCACCTGGACCTCGCGCAGGGAGATCCCCTGCTCGGCGAAGGACTGGTCCTGCTCGCGCAGGGCGGCGAGCACCTCCTCCGGGGCCCCCCACACCACGACCAGCGTCAGCACCCCGAAGAGCAGCACGAGCGAGCAGCCCACCCAGGCGACCACGCACGCCCAGAGCAGGGCCACCGGCCGAGGACGCTCGGGCGTCGGGCCTCCAACGGCGGGTGCGGCCTGCGGCGGCGCCTGCAGCTGACCAGGGGGGTACGGGGACGTCGTCGGCGTCTGCGGCGGCGCCGTGACGGGGGGCACCGGGCCCCGCGACGGAGCCGGCGGCGGTGTCCGGCCGGCGAACCAGTCGGCGGTCGGGTGCAGCCACAAGGTGACGATGGCGGCCACCACCGCGGCGCTCAGCAGGCCGCCGGTGATCGTGCCGGTCAGGAACAGCGGAGCCGCGAGCACGCTGAGCACCACGCGGGCGCTGCGCGAGCGTTGGAGGACCTGCCAGCCCAGGATCGCTGCTGCCACGGCGCAGGCCGCGGCGACCATGGCACTGATCCGCAGCACCTCGATCGCCTGCTGCACCTCGAGGCCGAGGCCGCCTCCCGGCGGGGAGGCCAGGAAGTCCTCCACGCCCTGCCGGGTCTCGAGACTGCCGATCGCGCCGACCACCTGGACCACGGAGAGCAGCACCAGCACCGAGCCGACCAGGATGACCCAGCCGGCCCAGGTCGCCTGGCGAGGACGGACGGGGGCGGCGGACATGTCGACATCCTCCCAGCCGTGGCCAACGAGCGGACGGGAGTGGGTCAGACCGGGTCGGACGACCGTCGCAGCCAGGCTTGGTAGCCGCCGCGCAGATCGGTGGCGTTGAGCAGTCCGAGCAGCTGCAGCGTGTGGGCCGCGAGGCTGGAGCTGTACCCCTCGTTGCACACGATCACGATGCGCCGGGCCGGGTCGTCGACGATCGGGAGTCGGTGCGCGCTGGACGGGTCCAGGCGCCACTCGAGGATGTTGCGGTCGATGACCACGGCGCCGGGCAGCACCCCGTCCCGCTCACGCTGCTCGACCGGGCGGGTGTCGACCACCAGCGCACCCGCTGCCTGAGCGGCGGCCAGCTCGCTCGGTTCGACGCGGTCGAGACCGCGCCGGCTCGCGTCGAGCAGGCGACTGACCGCTGACCGGTCGGCGTCCGACATGTGCCGACGATAGTGGTCGGGCGCCTGAGAAGCCGAAGGACGCGGGTTCAGCGCCACACCGGCAGGGAGGCCGCCGAGGTCGTCGCCGGGCCGTTCGCAGGCAGCGACCGCTCTATGCTGACGTCGTGTACCTGGAGAACCTGGTCGTCGACGCGGTCGACCCGCAGCGGCTCGGCCGGTTCTGGGAGGCGGCGCTGGGCGGGGAACGCCTGACCGACGAGCCGGAGATCTTCGAGACGCGGCTCACCGTCGACGGCGGGCCGGTGCTCGACCTCTGCTTCCAGGCTGTCCCCGAGCCACCCCCCGATCCGCGGTCCGAGCCGCCGAGACTGCACCTGGACCTCTCGGGCGGGGCCCACCAGCCCGAGGAGGTCGAGCGGCTCCTCGCCCTGGGCGCCCGTCATCTCGACCTCGGTCAGCGCGAGGTGCCCTGGGCCGTGCTCGCCGACCCCGAGGGCAACCCGTGCTGCGTGATGGAGGAACGGGCCGTGCACGCCGACACCGGGCCGGTGGCGACGCTCCCGCTCGACTCCGCCGATCCGGACAGGGACGCGACGTTCTGGTCCTGGCTGACCGGCTGGAGCGGCCTCGAGGGCGCCCCCACCTCGTTGCGCCACCCCTCACAGCGTGGTCCCGTCCTCGCCTTGTGTCCGGAGCCGGCACCCAAGGCAACGACCAAGAACCGCCTCCATCTCGACCTGAGGCTCGAGCAGGGGGACGACCCCGACGTCATGGCGGCAGCCATCGAGGACCGCGGCGGCCGCCGACTCCACCCGGCCTGGGGTGAGCTGCCCTGGCGGGTCTACGCGGACCCGTCGGGGAACGAGTTCTGCGTGCTTCCTGCGCGTTGACGTGGGCTCCCCCGACTGAGGGAGTGGCCTGACATCAGGTGCGGCGGTAGAAGGTCACCTGGTTGTCGGCGTGGATCTTCATCTCGTAGGTGGGGTCGTGGGCCCTGGCGTGGTGGTGGGGGCACAGCAGCCGACCGTTCCTCAGGTCCGTCGGTCCGCCGAGCGCCCACGGGACGTCGTGGTGGGCGTGACAGAGTCCGGGCGGCCAGTCGCACCCCTGGGCGGTGCACCCGCCGTCGCGGAGGTGGAGGGCGTAGGTCTGGGCGGCGTTGAAGAGTCGCACCGCCTCCCCGAGGTCGAGGACCTCGCCCTTCGAGCCGAGCACGGCGGGGATGATCCGCGCGGTGCAGGCCAGACGGCGGGCCTGGCAGGCCGAGATCTCGGTGCCGTCGTCGAGGGTGGCAGTGCCGAGCCCGGCGGTCAGCGCGTCCAGGCTCAGGGTGAGGATCATGGTGCCCGAGACCCGGCCCATCCGGGGCGCGGTCGCGTCCGGGTAGGTCTCGACGAGCTCGGCGAACGCCTCACCCATCCGCTGTGCGCTCGGGCGCCCCTTGACCCAGGTCCGCCTCTCGCCGCTCTGGTCGGTCGTGGCGTTGAGGTGGCCGGGAGCCGCGAAGGCCAGCAGCAGCTTCTCGAGCATCTTGCCCTGAGCAGTCGGCAGCTGGAACCGGCCGTGCGCGCCTCCCTGGCCGTCGAAGGACAGGGTGAAGCGCCGCTTCTGCGCAAGCCTCCGCTCGGCCTCCTCGAGCCGCTTGCGGTCGCGCTCGTCGCCCGCCTCGGGGTCGACGACGGACAGGACGTGCGCCCCGAGGGTGGCCAGCTCGGTGGGGTCGAAGGAGGCCGCGTGCTCGACCAGGACCTGCTCGGCCCGGGCGAGGAGTTCGGGGTCGAGATCGTCGGGGAGGTCCTCGAGGGCGTGGACCACGACCCTGGCCTGCTCGAGGTTCATCGCCGCGCCGGCGAGTGCGGCGCGCACCAGGTGCCACCGGGCGTCGAGGGCCGTGCCCAGGCGGACCTGGCCGGCGGTCGCGGAGCGTCGCTGCCGGGTGGCGACCGCCCACCACACCCCCACCGAGGTGGCCCCGACGTCGGCGCCGACCCGGACCTCCTCGGCGTGTGCCGCCAGGGCCAGCTTGAGCGCGGCCAGCCGTGACTCCAGGTCGGTGACCGCCAGCAGGGTCTCGCCAGTGACCGCGGCGTCGAGGGCGAACAGCGGGCGCTCGATCAGGGTCGTCACGGCCCCGGCCAGCGCTCGGACCCGATCGGGCACGGGGTGCCCGGTGCGGGTGTCCTCGTCGATGACCATGGCTCGACTCAAGCAGGTGCCACCGACACCCTTCGTCACGTTCTTCGCAGGTCAGAGCGTTGCCTCTGACCTGGCGTCAAGGAACTTGGTGACGATTCGATAACACTAGCGACACTATCGTCAGGCACGGCCTCAGCGGAGGCTCGCTACCGGTCAGGCCATCTGCACAGAGCGCTTGGAGAGGCCGAGCTCGAACCCGTCGATCGCGGTGAGCGGGGACGCGGAGGGGTCCGCGGCCGCGCCCAGCGTCACGAACAGCGGGGTGAAGTGCTCGACGCTCGGGTGGGCGTACGGCATCCCGGGGGCACGGTCGCGGAACGCCGCGAGCTCGTCGACGTCGCCCGCGCTCAACGCCTCGGCCGCCCACTGGTCGAAGTCGGAGGACCAGCCGGGCACGACGTCGGGGCGCGCCCAGTCCAGGTAGGGCAGGCCATGGGTGAGGTAGCCCGAGCCGATCACCAGGACGCCTTGCTCGCGCAGGCCGCGCAGGCGGCGGCCGAGCGCCATCAGGCGGGCGGGGTCGTGGGTCGGCATGCTCAGCTGGACCACGGGCACGTCAGCCTCGGGGTACATGATCTTCAGCGGCACCCAGGCGCCGTGGTCCAGCCCGCGCGTGGGGTGCTGGTGCGGACGCTCGTCGACCGGCATCAGCGCGGCGACCTCCCGCGTCAACGCGCTGGCGTCCGGGGTGTCGTACCGCATCTGGAAGTACATCGGCGCGAAGCCGCCGAAGTCGTAGACCAGCTCGCCGGGGGCCGGCGCCGACAACGCCGTCGGCGCCTGCTCCCAGTGCGCGGAGACGATCAGCACCGCGCGCGGGCGCGGCAGCCTGCGCGCCCACGCGTGCAGCTCGCCCATCCAGCCGGCCATCTCGAAGAGCATCGGCGCACCGTGACCGAGGTAGAGCGCCGGCAGCGCACCGTCCGCCGGCGTCCAGTCCCGGTGCGGCTCGGCCTGCGCCAGCGCCGCCACCCGTCGTAGGTGCGCGGAGAACGGGTGCCGGGGGTCGATCCGGGCGTCGGCGCGGGCCGTCGGGGACAGCAGTGGCTCACTCATCATCTGTCTCGGCTCACGAGGCGGGCGGGCGGGTCAGACGGTCTTGATGGCAGAGATGTCGAACTCGAGCTTGATCTTCTCCGAGACAAGCACACCACCGGTCTCGAGCGCAGCGTTCCAGCTCAGGCCCCAGTCCTTGCGGTTGATGGTGGTGCTGCCCTCGAACCCCGCGCGCTGGTTGCCGAACGGGTCGGTGGCGGTGCCGGTCGCCTCGAAGACGATGGTGACGGCCTTCGAGGTGCCCTTGATGACGAGGTCGCCGGTGATGGCCCACTCGTCGCCGTCGCGCGCGACCGAGGTCGAGGTGAAGGTGAGCTCCGGGTGGGTCGCGGCGTCGAAGAAGTCGCCGGAGACGAGGTGACCGTCGCGGTCCGAGGAGCCGGTGTCGACCGAGGCCACCTGGATCGTCAGCGCGACGCTGGAGGAGGCCGGGTCGGCGGAGTCGATGTGGGCGGTGCCGGTGAACTCGGGGAAGGCGCCGCGCACGGTGGTGACCATGGCGTGACGGGCAGAGAAGCCCAGGCGCGAGTGACTCGGGTCGATCGTGTAGTCGCCGGTCAGGTCTGCGATCGCCTGGCCGGCGGCCGGTGCGTCGACGACGGCGGTGCCGGTTGCACCGGCGGCGGGCGCAGAGCTGGTGGTGGTGGTGGGTGGTGGTGTCGGTCCTGCGGTTGAAGATGCCCATGGCGGGTGCTCCTGGAGGTCGGGGTGAAGCGCTATTGCTTCAAGGTTGACGTAACCGTAGCGGTAAATACTTCAAGATGCAAGTATCGCCGCGGCGCCCTATCCTGCAGAGATGACCGAGACCCGTCCGCGCTGGCTCGACGCGGAGGAACGCCAGGCCTGGCTGGCCATCTCCCGCGTCCTGGGCACCTTGCCGGGCGTGCTGGACGCCCAGCTCCAGCGCGACGCCGACCTGAACTACTTCGAGTACATCGTCCTGGCCATGCTCTCCGAGGCGCCCGACCACTCGCTGCCGATGTCACGGCTCTCCGTGGCCACCGCCGGGTCGCTCTCGCGGCTCTCCAACGTGGTCAAGCGGCTCGAGGGCCGCGGATACGTGCGCCGCGGAGCCCACCCTGCAGACCGGCGGGTGAAGGTCGCGGTGCTCGAGGACGCCGGCTGGCAGGCGCTCGTCGCAGCGGCCCCGGCTCACGTCGCCCACGTGCGTCATCTCGTCATCGACGCCCTCTCGCCGCAGGACCTGGCCGGGCTCCGCGACGCGCTGCTGCTCGTGCTCGACCGGGTCGACCCCGACGGCCGTTCGATGGTCACCGACCCGACCTGAGCCCGAACCGCCGGGCGGGGCTGTCGGCGGGTCTGTCGGTCGGGGCGCGCGGCGACGTAACGTGCCTCACAGCGCGGCCTCGGGCCGAGCTCAGAGGAGAGGGGTTGCCGGCATGACGATGCACCACACCACGCGAGAGGGTCGCCGTGCGCGGGTCGGGGGCGCACTGCTGGCCCTGACCGTCGGCCTCGGGATCTCGATCGCCTCGCCCTCGACGGCGACCGCGGACTCCACCGGCACCCCGACCGGCACCCTGCTGGCACCCCGACTGGCGCCAGCGGCACCGCATCGCCGCGCGGCACGGAGTGTCCGCAGCTGCGGGTGCCCGAACGGTGGTACGGCAACGTCGGTGAGCGGCTGCAGGGTGTCATCGACGAGGCCGGCTCCTGCGAGGGTCCCGCCGGCACCTCGCCGGTCGCCGTCTTCGACTGGGACAACACCATGATCAAGAACGACATCAGCGACCAGACGACGTTCTGGCTGCTGCGCGAGTCGCTGCTGCGCCAGCCGCCGGCGAAGGACTGGTCGACCACCAGCCGCTGGATCACGCCGCCCGCGGTCCGTTCCCTGCACCGGGCCTGCGCCAGGCTCGCCGCACCGGGCGAACGGCTGCCGACCGGGGACCGCAACCCGCGCGCGGTGCGCTGCGCCGACGAGATCCTCTCGATGCGCCTGGACCAGGCGACGACCAGCGGCAAGGCCGGCTTCGACGGCGACTACGACCACCGCCAGATGAACGCCGGCTACGCGTGGATGGCGCAGCTGATGGCCGGCCGGACACCGGCCCACGTCCGCCAGATCGCCGCGGACGCCCGCCACGCCGCGCTCCGCGCGCCGAAGGGCGCGACCTGGAAGGTCGGCAGCACCACCCAGATCCGGTGGGTCCGCTACTACGCGCCGATGCGCGACCTGGTCCACACCCTGGACGAGGCCGGGGTGACGCCGTGGGTCGTCTCCGCCTCGCCCCAGCTGTGGGCCGAGGTGTGGGGGCCCGGCGCCGGCATCCCGAGCGACCACGTCGTCGGCATCCGCTCGCTGCGTGAGGACGGCCGGGTCACCACGCACCTGCGCGGGTGCGGGGGCCACGCCGCCGGGACCGATCGGATCATGACCTACGTGCAGGGCAAGCGCTGCTGGATCAACAAGGCCATCCTCGGGATCCGCGGGCCTGCGGCGCTCGGGCCTGCACCCCGCGCCGAGCGCCCCGTCCTCACCGCGGGCGACTCCTCGACCGACGTGGTGATGGTCGGCGACGCCACGCTGGCTCACGTGGTGCTCAACCGCAACAGCTCCGAGATCATGTGCCGCGCCTACGACGACGCCGACGGCCGCTGGCTCGTGACGCCGATGTTCATCGACCCGCTGCCGCGCAGGCCCGGGCGCTACCCCTGCGAGACCGACGGCGCCGAGCGGCGCGACGGGTCCTTCGGACCGGTCCGCCGTCCCGACGGCAGCGTCATCCCCGACCAGCGCGACCGCGTGCACCCCTAGCTGGAGGTCCTGCTCCGGCGGGCGGCCGGGGGCCGCGCGTCAGCCGCTCACGCTCAGCCCTCCGCCGGCCTCGGCGAGGTCCACGCGAACGGTGCCCCCGTCGGAGACGGCACCGGAGATCAGCAGGCGCGACAACGGGTCACCGATGCTCGACTGCACCAGCCGCCGCAGCGGACGCGCCCCGTAGGCCGGGTCGTAGCCGGTGCCGGCCAGCCAGGTGCGGGCCTCGGCGGTCACCTCGATCGCGATCCGGCGCACGGCCAGGCGCTGCTCGAGCAGCGCGAGCTGCAGGTCGACGATGCGGGTCAGCTCCTCGCGGGTCAGCGCCTCGAAGAGCACGATCTCGTCGAGCCGGTTGAGGAACTCGGGCTTGAAGGAGGCCCGCACGGTCGCCAGCACGGAGTCCCGCTTCTTCTCCGGGTCGAGGGTGGGGTCGACCAGGAAGGCGGACCCGAGGTTGCTGGTCAGCACCAGGAGCGTGTTGCGGAAGTCGACCGTGCGGCCCTGCCCGTCGGTCAGCCGGCCGTCGTCGAGGACCTGGAGCAGCACGTCGAAGACCTCCGGGTGGGCCTTCTCGACCTCGTCGAGCAGGACCACCGAGTAGGGACGACGACGCACCGCCTCGGTGAGCTGCCCGCCCTCGTCGTACCCGACGTAGCCCGGGGGCGCCCCGACGAGCCGGGAGACCGAGTGCTTCTCGCCGTACTCGCTCATGTCGATGCGCACGATCGCGCGCTCGTCGTCGAAGAGGAAGTCGGCCAGGGCCTTGGCCAGCTCGGTCTTGCCGGTACCGGTCGGGCCCAGGAAGAGGAAGGACCCAGTCGGGCGCTGCGGATCGGCGATCCCGGCGCGCGAGCGTCGCACGGCGTCGCTGACCGCGGCGACGGCCTCGCGCTGGCCGATCAGGCGCTCGCCGATGACCTCCTCCATCCGCAGGAGCTTGGCCGTCTCGCCCTCGAGCAACCGCCCGGTCGGGATGCCGGTCCAGGCCTCGACGACGTCCGCGATCTGCTCGGGCCCGACCTCCTCGCCGACCAGCGGGTCGACGACGCTCTTCTCGGCGGCCGCTGCCTCCTCGATCAACGCCTCCAGCGCAGGCATCCGGCCGTACCGGATCTCGCTGGCGCGCTCCAGGTCGCCGTCGCGCTCGAGCCGCTCCATCTCGGTGCGCAGCTGGTCCAGCTGACGGCGCAGCTCACCCTCACCCTCCAGCGAGGCCTTCTCCTGCTCCCAGCGGGCCTCGAGCGCGCGCAGCTCCTCCTCGAGGTCGGCGAGGTCACCGCGCAGCACGCTCAGCCGCTCGACCGAGGCGTCGTCGGACTCCCGGGCCAGCGCGAACTCCTCCATCTTGAGCCGGTCGACGCGGCGGCGCAGCTGGTCGATCTCCTCCGGCGACGACTCGATCTCCATCCGCAGCCGGGACGCGGACTCGTCGATCAGGTCGATGGCCTTGTCGGGCAGCTGCCGTCCGGAGATGTAGCGGTCCGAGAGCGTGGCTGCGGCCACGAGCGCGGCGTCGGTGATCCGCACCCCGTGGTGCGCCTCGTACTTCTCCTGGATGCCGCGCAGGATCTGGATGGTGTCCTCGACGGTGGGCTCGCCGACCAGCACCTGCTGGAAGCGACGCTCGAGGGCTGGGTCCTTCTCGATCCGCTCGCGGTACTCGTCGAGCGTGGTCGCGCCGATCATGTGCAGCTCGCCGCGGGCCAGCATCGGCTTGAGCATGTTGCCGGCGTCCATCGAGGAGTCACCGCCGGCGCCGGCGCCGACGACGGTGTGCAGCTCGTCGATGAAGGTGATCACCTGGCCGCCGGCGTCCTTGATCTCCTCCAGGACGCTCTTGAGCCGCTCCTCGAACTCGCCGCGGTACTTCGCTCCGGCCACCATCGCTGCCAGGTCCAGGGACAGCACCCGGCGTCCCTTGAGCGAGTCGGGCACGTCGCCGGCCACCACCCGCTGGGCCAGACCCTCGACGACGGCGGTCTTGCCGACGCCGGGCTCGCCGATCAGGACCGGGTTGTTCTTGGTGCGCCGCGAGAGCACCTGGATCACCCGACGGATCTCGGCGTCGCGGCCGATCACCGGGTCGAGCCGACCCTCCTCGGCAGCGCCGGTGAGGTCGACGCTGTACTTCTCCAGCGCCTCGTAGGTCGACTCGGCCTCCTGGCTGGTGACCCGGCGGTTGCCGCGCACCGAGGCCAGCTGGGCCTGGAGGACCTGAGGGCTCAGGCCGTGCGGGTCGAGGATCCTCTGCACGCTCCCGACCCGGGCCAGGGCGATGAGCAGGTGCTCGCTGGCGACGTAGTCGTCCTTCATCGCCTTCGCGCCGCTGATGGCCTCGCTCAATGCCCAGGTCAGGTCGCGGGACCCGCTCGGCTGCTGGACGGTGGCTCCGCTCGCGCTCGGGAGCGCGGCCACGGCGGCCTCGGCCTCGCGCAGCAACACGGCAGCGTCGACGCCGGCCCTGGTGACCAGGGTGCGCGCGACCCCGTCGTCGGGGCGCAGCAGCGCGGCGAGGAGGTGCACCGGCTCGACCGTGCTGTGACCGGCCGTGGACGCCGAGAGCTGAGCGGCCTCGATGGCCTCCCGGCTACGGGTGGTGAAGGTATCGGTGCCGAACTGACTCATGACCTGGCTCCCTCCTCGTGATTGAGTGCGATGCACTCAACTTTTCTCAGCGTCATCATAGCGCCTGTGTCCTGCGACCGCCCCGGCCACCGGGTTCGAGAGGCTCGCCGCGCCCGCTCCTCCTCGACCACCGTGGAGGGCGCCCCGCGTCCGGCATGCGGATGGGTGCAGATCTTCGAGGCGCTGCAGGCGCCAGTCTCAGGGGTAGTCAGCCTTCGTACGAGACAACCGCTGCGCTCGCTCCTCGACGACCGGGTGGTACTGCGCTCGCTTGTCGACGCCCGGGCTCGGGGTCAGGTGTTGGCGGGGTTGGGGGTGCCCTCGTCGGTCGAGGGGGTGCCGTGCTCGGGGAAGTCGTCGTGACGCGACTCCTCCTCGACCAGGCAGGTGCGGCAGAAGTCCTCGCCGAACGGCGTCAGGTGGATGCTGCGCCGCACGACCTTCGCGAAGCGCACCGAGTGCAGCGCCGCCAGCACGTCGGGCTGGGCCTCGACCACCTGGTAGTCCATGGGGTCCCGCAGCGCCTCCCGCGAGAACCACACCAGTCCGAGGCGGAAGAGGTTGTTGAGGTAGGACGGCACCTGCTCGAGGTACCGGCAACCGGCCCGACCGCCGATCATCGTCAGGCCCGGTGCCACCAGCTGCGAGCTGACCAGCCCGACCGGTCCACCGGTGCGCACGTCGACGCTCGGCTGCGGCCCGCCCTCGAGGAGCAGGATCAGGATCCGCGCCTCGTCCGGCGCGAGCTCGCTGAGGATCCGGTCGTAGGCCGGGTGCCCGTCCTCGGTGGCCCACACGTCACGTGAGCGGCGCAGCAGCTCCTGGCCGCGGTCGCGCAGCGTCTCCGGAGTCGGGCGCTCGCCGAGGACGGACCCTCCGACCACGGTTCGTCCGGTGTGCTCGGCATGGTCGCCCTCGTCGGCCTCCACGATCCCACCGAGGGCCGCGCCGGCCTGCACGAGCGCCTGGCCCACGGGTACGCCCAGGGACACCGCTCTGGCCAGGCCGGCCACCACCGCTGCCGCCTCGGCAGCATCCTCCAGCAGCACCCCGATCTCCTCCGGGTGGACGGCGGTCCGTGCGATGCGCAGCCCGGTGCCGGCCGACGTGCGCATTCCCCAGCCGGCGGTGTGCCAGCCGGCGGCGGCCACCACCCGCGCCAGGCCGGGGACCGACGCCGCGGCGCGGCGGACCGGGGGTCGGCGGGGGACGAGGCTGTTCACGAGGAGGTCACGCTCCCACACCGAAGAGGGCGAGGTGCAGGAACCCTCCGGCCAGGCCCATCGCGGCGCCGTGGGCGTAGAGCATCCACTCGTCCTCCCGGATCGCTGATCGCATCATCTCGACGAAGTCGCGTGGCGGCAGCTCCTTGGTACGGGACGCGACCAGCTCGCGGATCCGCTCGGCCTGCTGGACGTTGAAGTCGTGGTCCTGGAACGGCGTCAGCGTGCGCCCGACGGCTTCCTGGGCGACCGAGTCGCGGATGCTGTCGAAGCGCGCAGCGCCGACGGCCACCCGTACCGCGCCCCGCGCCGGTCCAGCGGCCTTGTCGATGGCGGGACGCATCGCGGTCGCGAGCAGCTGGCGGGTCCGGTCACCGCGCGGCCCGTTGAGCAGGAAGTCCCCGATCCGTTCGAGGGTGATGACGTCCTCGGCGATGATCTGGGCGTAGACCTCCGCCGCCTCGGACTGGCGACGCAGGAAGAGCCCGTGGACGCGGATGCCGAGGATGCGGCGAGGCTCCGGCGGCTCGAAGATCAGCCACATGCCCAGGGCGTTGGTCACCCAGCCGACGACGACGCCCAGCACGGGCAGCAACCACCACTGGGCCACGATGCTGTCCGCGACCGCGACCGGGATCCCCAGCAGGAACCCGAAGACGAACCCGAACCGCACCATCAGGTTCAGCTCGCGCTCTCCGAAGTCACGGAAGATCCGCACCACCAGCGCGGGGTTCTCGCGGAAGTGGTCGATCACCATGATCTTGGGGTCGAGCAGCTGGTCGATGTGGATGCCGATCTCGTCGGTCACCCGCAGCACCACGCTCGGGAGCTGCGCCTGGACCCGTTCGACGATGGCCTCGCGCACGGGCCCGGGCAGGTCGCGCCACAGCCGCGGGTGCTCGCGACGCATGACGTCGTCGACCAGCCCCGGGATCTCGGGGCGGAAGGTCGTCACGATGTGCTCGGCGATCTTCTCGGGCTCGAGCTGCTGGTAGAAGTCCGAGGGCGTGCCCAGCTTCGAGATCGCCTTGTCGACCGCGATGCTGCCCATCTTGGCCGCGCGCGCCGGGACGATCCCCTGCCAGCCGAGGCCGCCCTGGAGCAGGCCCGGGATCTCCTGGATCTTGCGAGGCAGCACCGAGGCGAGCTCACGCATGCCGGGGATGCGGACCCCGCGGAAGCGCACCGGGCTGAAGAGCATCCACAACCCGGACCAGTTGATCAACCAGCCGACGACACCGGTGAAGAGCGGGATCGACAGGAACGGCAACCAGTGGATGCCGTTCCACCACGACGTCACGGCCTCTGATCAGCCAGTCCACGCGCGTCTACCCCCGCCTGCCCCACGACCGACCATGCCGGCCCACGTCGACCCCCCTCGACCGAGATCGCGATGAGGTTGTGCGGGCACAGTAGTGCCCCGCCCTCACCTCGGGGCAGGGGCCGCAGGCGTCTCGGCCGACCCACCGGGCCCGGACCGCCTTCCCGTCAGCGGTTGCGGCGCCAGACCACGACGGACTGCACGGGCTGGGTGCGCAGGACGGGCAGCCGCTCGGGCCGACCGACCGGACCCGGTCCCGACGGTCCCGGCGCGCCCGCCAGGTCCCCCGCCCGGGCCGGCGCCGGGGTGCGGGCAGCGGCCAGGATCGCCTCGTGGGCCGCGTCGAGCTCGACCTGGAGCTCCTGGTTGCGGGCGGCGAGGGCCGCGACGCGGTGCTCGAGGTCGAGGATCCGCCGCACCCCCTCGAGGCCGATGCCGGCGCCGGTCAGGTCGGCGATCTCGCGCAGCAGCTCGACGTCGCGGTGGGAGTACCGGCGTCCGCCACCGCCGGTGCGTCCTGGTGTGATCAGGCCCAGACGCTCGTAGGTGCGCAGCGTCTGCGGGTGCAGCCCGGTCAGCTCGGCAGCCACGCTGATGACGTAGACGGCGGCGTCCATCGACGGCACGAACGGCTCGCGCGAGGCCATCAGACCCCCTCGAAGAGGCCCGAGCGCAAGGGCTTGCCCGCCATGGCCTCACGGTAGGCCTCGACGGCCTCGCGCGCACCCGCGTCGAGCACCGCAGGTACGTGGACCTCGACGGTGGCGAGCAGGTCGCCCTTGCTGCCGTCGGGCTTCGGAGCCCCACGACCTCGCACCCGGAAGGTGCGCCCGTTCGGCGTCCCGGCCGGCAGGCGCAGGGTCACCGGTGGGCCCCCGAGGGTCGGCACCTTGATCTCGGCGCCGAGCGCGGCCTCGTCGAAGGAGACCGGCACGTCGAGGGTGAGGTTGTCGCCGCTGCGACCGAAGACGCGGTGCGGGCTGACCGTGACGCTCACGAAGAGGTCGCCGGCAGGTCCGCCGTTCTCGCCGGAACGACCCTTGCCCGGCAGACGGATCCGCTGCCCGGACTTCACACCGGCTGGGATCCGCGCCTGGATGGTCCGGGTCGAGCGGCCGCGGCCGGAGCCCTGGCAGGTGGGGCAGGCCTCGTCGTAGACCAGCTGCCGCCCGGCGCACCGGGGGCAGGTCTCGTTCATCGAGAAGGCGCCGCCGACCGTGCTCACCACGAAGCCGGCACCGTCGCACTCGGAGCACACGTGCGGACGCGTCCCCGGCTTGCCACCGGTGCCCGAGCAGCTGGGGCACGGGGCGTCGGAGGCCAGGTTCAGCGAGATGGTGACGCCGTCGAGGGCGTCGGTGAAGGAGATCGTGGCGCCGGTCTCGGTGTCACCGCCCTTGCGGGGGCGCGGTGCCTGCTGGCGCCGCCCGGTGGGGCCGAAGAGATCACCGAACATGTCTCCGAGGCCCGACTGCGCTCCGCCGGGGCCGCCCCCGCGACCGCCGGTGCCACCACCGGCGAAGCCGCCGGAGCCGTACAGCTGGCGCATCTCGTCGTAGCGGGAGCGCTTCTCGGCGTCCCCGAGCACGTCGTAGGCCTCGGCGACCTTCTTGAAGGTGTCGTGCTTGACGGGGTTGTCGGGGTTGGAGTCCGGGTGGTTGGCGCGGGCGAGCCTGCGGTAGGCCTTCTTGATCTCCTCGGCCGAGGCGCTCTTGCCCACACCGAGGACCGCGTAGAAGTCCTTGCCGGCCCAGTCGGCGCGAAAGCCCTGGTCCTGCGCCATCACACACCTCCCGTTCCGGTCCTGCTCTCGCTGTGCTGCTCTGAGTCCGTCCTGGCCGCCGACTGCCCGCGCCGGGTCGCCTCAGCCGTCGGCGGGGTCCACCACCAGGACCTGCGCGGCACGAACCACGCGGTCCCCGATCCGGTAGCCGGACTTCGCGACGACCTTGCAGGTCGTCACCGTGACCTCGGGGTCCTCTCCCAGGTGGGAGAGCGCCTCGTGGACGGTCGGGTCGAAGGCGTCGCCCGCGGTCCCGAACTTGGTGAGCCCGATCCCTGCCACCACGCGCTCGAGCTGCTCGGCGACGGCCTTGAGCCCGCCACCGAGCGGCTCGTGCTCGCGTGCGCGGTCGATGGTGTCGAGCACCTCGACGATCGGCGCGATCGCGGTGAAGGTGGCGTTCTGCTTGACCAGCTCACGGTCGCGCTCGACCCGTCGCTTGTAGTTGACGAACTCGGCCTGCAGCCGCTGGAGGTCGGCCAACCGCTCGGCCGCCTCCATCTGGGCCACGGCGAGCTCGTCCGCCGCGGCCTCCGCGACCTCGTCCTGCTCGACGTCGCTCGAAGCCGCTGAGGGCTCCTCGGCCGTCTCGGACTCGGTCACCAGATCGGGTCCGTCACCGAGCGGTGCCTCGTCGGGCGGTGCCTCGCTGGGCGGTGCCTCGCTGGGCGGGACACCGCCGGGCGGGGCGTCGCCGCGGTCGGCGGCGACGCCCTCCTGCTCGGCGCCCTCGGGTCGCTGGGGCTCCTGGGTCACTTCGACCCGTCCCCGGACCCGTCCTCACCCGGCGTCTCGTCGACGATCTCGGCGTCGACGACGTCCTCGTCGCCGGCACCGGTCGAGGCGTCGGCCCCACCCGCAGCCGCCTGCTCGGCCTCTGCGGCCGCGTACATCGCCGCGCCCATCTTCTGGCTGGTCTCGCCGAGCTTGGTCGAACCGGCCTGGATCTCCTCGGCGGTGGCCTCGGAGTTCTCGAGGGTGGCCTTGAGGGCGTCGAGGTCGCTCTGGACCTCGGTCTGCACGTCCTCGGGGATCTTCTCCCGGTTCTCGGCGAGGAACTTCTCGGTGGTGTAGACGAGCCCGTCGGCCTGGTTGCGGTTCTCGACCGCGGCCCGACGTGCGGCGTCCTCCTCCGCGTACTGCTCGGCCTCACGAACCATCCGGTCGATCTCGTCCTTGCCCAGCGCCGAGCCACCCGAGATGGTCATCGACTGCTCCTTGCCGGAGCCCTGGTCCTTGGCCGAGACGTGGACGATGCCGTTGGCGTCGATGTCGAAGGTGACCTCGATCTTGGGCACGCCGCGCGGGGCCGGCGGGAGGCCGGTCAGCTCGAAGTTTCCGAGCGGCTGGTTCTGCCCCCACATCTGACGCTCGCCCTGGGCGACCTTGATCTCGACCGAGGGCTGGTTGTCGTCGGCGGTGGTGAAGATCTCCGAGCGCTTGGTCGGGATCGTGGTGTTGCGCTCGATGAGGTTGGTCATCACGCCGCCCTTGGTCTCGATGCCCAGCGAGAGCGGAGTGACGTCGAGCAGCAGGACGTCCTTGACCTCGCCCTTGAGGACGCCGGCCTGGAGCGCGGCACCGATGGCGACGACCTCGTCGGGGTTGACGCCCTTGTTGGGCTCCTTGCCGCCGAGCAGGCTCTTGACGACGTCGGAGACCGCCGGCATGCGGGTCGAGCCGCCGACGAGCACGACGTGGTCGATCTTGTCGATCGCGACGCCGCCGTCCTTGAGCACGGCCTGGAAGGGAGCCTTGGTGCGGTCGAGCAGGTCGGAGGTGAGCTTCTGGAACTCCGAGCGCGTCATCCGCTCCTCGAAGTGCAGCGGGCCCGACTCGCCGTGGGTGATGTAGGGGAGGTGGATCGTGGTCTCGCTCGAGGAGGAGAGCTCGATCTTCGCCTTCTCCGCGGCCTCCTGGAGGCGCTGCTTGGCGATCTTGTCGGCCGCGAGGTCGACGCCGAAGTTGGCCTTGAAGGTCTTGACCATCCACTCCACGACGCGACTGTCCCAGTCGTCACCACCGAGGTGGTTGTCACCGGAGGTCGCCTTGACCTCGACGACACCCTCGCCGATCTCGAGCAGGGACACGTCGAACGTCCCGCCGCCGAGGTCGAAGACGAGGATGGTCTGGTCGTCGCCCTTGTCGAGGCCGTAGGCCAGGGCCGCCGCGGTCGGCTCGTTGACGATGCGGCTCACGTTGAGGCCGGCGATCTCGCCGGCCTCCTTGGTCGCCTGGCGCTGGGCGTCGGAGAAGTAGGCCGGCACGGTGATCACCGCGTCGGTCACCGGCTCGCCGAGGTAGGCCTCCGCGTCCCGCTTGAGCTTCTGCAGGACGAACGCGCTGATCTGCTGAGGCGTGAAGTCCTTGTCGTCGACCTTCTGCTTCCAGTCGGTGCCCATGTGGCGCTTGACCGAGCGGATGGTGCGGTCGACGTTGGTGACGGCCTGACGCTTGGCCACCTCGCCGACGAGGACCTCGCCGGACTTGGCGAACGCGACGACCGAGGGGGTCGTGCGTGCACCTTCTGCGTTGGCGATGACGGTGGGTTCTCCACCTTCGAGGACCGCGACGACGCTGTTCGTCGTACCGAGGTCGATGCCGACGGCACGTGCCATGGTGAGTACCTCCAGAGTACCGATGAGAAACGGGGGACGGGGAAGCCGAGCCGGGTGCCCGCGGGCTGTACCCGCGGTGCCGGACTGCTGCCAGCATGGCAGACAAGTTGAGCGAACTCAACTCAACTTCGTTCAGTGACCGGTTCAACGACGGCCGCGGGGCTGTTTGTTCCCCACCTGTCGCGCCAGAGCCCCGTCGCGCCAGAGCCCCATCGCGCCGGGTGGCCTATCGCGCCAGGTGAGCCAGCGTCTCGTCGACGAGCGACACGTGCGGCAGCCCGGCGACCTCGCCGCGAGGGATCCAGCGGGCGGTGTCGGTGGTGCCCCCGATCTCGTCGCGCAGCTCGCCGCCGACCACGCGGCCGGCGAGGACGACCCGGACCGCCTTCAGCGGACGGCCGGTGACGAGGTGGCGACGCTCGGGCGGGATCACGTGGGAGCTGACCCACAGGACGTCGCCGAGCTCGACGTCGTAGCCGGTCTCCTCGCGCACCTCGCGCACCGCCGTCTCCTCCACGGTCTCCTCGAGCTCCGCGCCACCACCCGGCAGCGTCCAGGCCGGCCTCGTCGCCTCGTTCCACAGCGCCAGCAGCAGGCGGTCCCGGTCGTCGGTCAGGACGGCGTAGGCCGCGAGCCTGGTGTCGTAGTCGGTGAACTCCATGGCCCCATCCTGCGTCTCCTCACCCCGCCGCGCGGAATAGTGGGCCGGGCCGATGCGCTGGACCTGCCATGACCGTTCCCACCATCACGCTGAACGACCAGACGACCATCCCGCAGCTCGGCTTCGGGGTCTTCCAGGTGCCGCCGGAGGACACCGCGCAGGTCACCGCGACCGCACTCGAGGTCGGCTACCGCCACCTCGACACCGCGCAGATGTACGGCAACGAGGAGGGTGTCGGCGAGGCGCTCCAGAGCTCGTCGCTGGCGCGCGACGACGTCTACGTCACCACGAAGCTCAACAACGGCAACCACCGCCCGGCCGACGTCCGCCGCTCCTTCGAGGAGTCGCTGGCCAAGCTGCAGCTGGAGCGGACCGACCTGTTCCTCGTCCACTGGCCGCTGCCCACGCGCTACGACGGGGACTACGTCTCGACCTGGAAGGCCATGGCCGAGCTCGTCACCGAGGGTCTGACCAGGTCCGTGGGAGTCTCCAACTTCGAGCCCGACCACCTCGAGCGCATCATCGGGGAGACCGGGGTCCTGCCGGTCGTCAACCAGGTCGAGGCCCACCCCTACTGGACCAACGACACCGTGCGCGAGGCCTCGCTCCGCCACGGCATCAAGGTGGAGGCCTGGTCCCCGATCGCCCAGGGCGCCGTCCTGGAGGACGCGACGATCCTCGAGATCGGCGAGAAGTACGACAAGACCGCCTCGCAGGTGACCCTGCGCTGGCACGTCGAGCGGGGCGACATCGTCTTCCCGAAGTCGACGCGGCGCGAGCGGATGGCCGAGAACTTCGCCATCTTCGACTTCTCCCTGACCCCGGACGAGGTGGAGCGCATCACCGGCCTCAGCCGGGGTACCGAGGGCCGTACCGGACCCGACCCGGCGACGTTCGACTACATCCCCGACTGAGCGTCGGCCCGACCGAGGTGGCGGCCTGCCACCTCGGCCCGGGCTCAGGTGACGGTGACCTTGACCTCGTTGGAGACGGCGCTGGTCTCGGTGTCGGCCACGCGGAAGCGGTTCACCCCGGTCTGCCCGGTCAGCACGTAGGTGGAGAAGGTCTCGTCGCTGACCGAGATGGTGGCCGGGAAGTCGGCCCAGGCCCCGCCCTCGAAGCGCTGGATCTGGAGGATCGCGCCCTCCCCACCGGGGTAGACCCCGGTCAGGTCGATCTCCTGCATCGCCGGGACCTGGAGGGCGCCGAGCGACAGCGAGATCGGCGGCTGCTTCTCCTCCGCCTGCTGCTTGGCCGAGGCCGACCCGCTCGGCTCGGGAGCCAGCGTGATCAGGGGGTCCGTCGGCCCGCGGGTCTCGCGGGGTCGGGGCAGGAACAACGAGTCGCCCCCGCTCGGGTCGGCGCTCGAGGAGTCCGCGCGCACGTCGAGGCCGAGGGTGCGCGAGCCGAGCCAGGCCACCCCGCCCAGCACCAGGCCGATCACGAGCCCGACGCCGACCAGCGCCACGACGCCGGCCAGCACGGGTCGACCGTCGGGCCGCGGTCCGGTCAGCTTGTCGAGCACGAGGTCTCCCGGCGGTCGCGGTGGTGGAGGGTGGGCGGTGGTCGTGACGTGGGTCAGGCCTATTGTCGGGTCTCGACGCAACCAGGGCCAGCCAGGTGGCGTGCTCGCCGGACGCCGGGCCTGCGCGCGACTAGGCTTCGAGGGTGCCTCCCCCTCGGGCCGACCGTCCCCGCCGCCGCGCGGCCGGGGTGCTCAGCCTCCTGCTGGTCAGCCTGCTCGCGGCGGCCGCCGCGTGCGGCGGAGGCGTCGAGCGGTCCGAGCGGGAGCCGCCGGCCGAGCCGCCGGCCGCGGGCACCAGCGCCGCGGCACGGGAAGCGGAGGGGTCCACGGGCCTCGAGCCGACCCGTTCCGACCTCCAGGCCGTCGACCGCCTGCTGGCCCGGCGCGCCGCGGCCGTGCGCCAGCGCGACGAGGCGGCGTTCCTGGCCACCGTCGACCCTGCGGACGCGGGGGTGGTCGCCCAGCAGCGCACCCTCTTCGAGAACCTCTCCCAGCTGCGCCTGGCCGGCTTCTCCTACGCCACCACCGACGACGTCCTGACCCCCGACCCGGTCTCGGGCCGCGACCCCGAGCTGCGCGTCCAGACCGTCGAGCGCACCTGGCTGGCCGACGCCCTGACCGGCCCGGTCGGCAACGTCGTGCGGATGACCTTCGTGCGCCGCGAGGCCGGGTGGCTGCTGGGCCGGGAACGGCCACCGGCGGCGGTCGACCCCGGGGACGACGCCCCTCCGCGCCCGTGGTTCGGCGGGCCGATCTCGGTGGTCGACCGCGGCTCGCTCGTGGTCGTCGTCGACGCCGACGAGGCCGCTGCGGCCGACCGCCTCGCCGACGTCGTCGAGCAGTCGATCGCCGCCGACGCCTCGCTGCTCGGTCTCGCTCCCGACCGGGCGCTGCTGGTGAGTGCCACCGCGAACGCCCGCCCCGTGCGGCTGAACAGCTCCTCGCAGGCCGAGGCGGCCGCGGTCTACGCCAACGTCCACGACACCGACGCCCTCGGCCGGCCCACCCGGCGCACCGGCGGCGTGGTCCAGGCCAACCCCTCGATGAGCGTGGCCGATCTCGCCGACGAGCGCGGCCTGGTGCGCCACGAGCTGGTCCACCACCTGCTCAGCGCCTACAGCGGCACGCTCCCGCTGTGGGTCTCCGAGGGCATCGCCGAGTACGCCCGCTGGTACCCGCTGACGATCAGCGACCTCCAGGTCACCAGCGAGCTGTGGCGCCGGCTCCAGACCGCCGCGCCCGAGCTGCCGAGCGACGCGGTCTTCCAGCTCGACCCGCGCGTGCACTACCTGGTGGCCCAGGCGGCCGTGCAGCACCTGGTCTCGCTCGGCGGCGCGACCCGCTTCCTGGCCCTCCTGGACGGCTACCGGGAGGCCGCAGGGTCGCTGCCGGCCGACCGGGCCACCCCCGACCTGCTGCGCGAGGTCTACGGGATCACCGAGTCCGAGCTGGTCGGCGAGACCTGGTCCAACCTCACCGCGCTCCAGTACTGAGGGACGTCGCCCGCACCACCGACTGCTCGGTCGCCAGCTCGCCGCGGTGCTCGGGGTGCGCGAGGTAGTGCCGGCACAGTGCGAGCGCGACGTCCGGGTCGGTGCCGACCGAGCGCGCGTCGAGCGTCGGATGAGGCTGGCGGGAGACGGCGGCCAGGGGCCGGGCACCGGCGGGAGCGTCCGCGCCGACCTCGAAGGTCAACCAGCTCTGCACCAGGTCCTCGGGGCTGCTCACCGCGTCGCCGAAGCCGCGGACCCGCGTCCAGTGGGCGCGCACCGAGCGGAGGTCGTCCCAGGCCAGGCTCAGCGGGTGACGCTGCGTGCGCAGCAGGACCCGGTCGGGCAGCAGCACGATGCCGCGGTCGGTGGCCAGCCGGCTGCGGACCCCGGCGTGGGCCGCGAGCGCGGCCAGGGCTCCCGCCCCGACCGCGACCAGCAGGCCCAGGGCCGCGCCCGCGCGGGACGGCAGGTCGTCGAGGGGGCCGCGCCACGGCGCCGTGACCACCAGCAGCGGCGCGAGCCAGCAGGCGGCGGCGAGCAGTCCGGGGGCGGCGATGCCGGTCAGCGACGCCGCCCGCAGTGGCAGCAGCAGGCCACGGCCCTGCGGTGCCTCGATGAGCCGGGGCGGTGCGGGACGGCGCACCCGGCGGGCTGGCACCGCGAGGACGAGGGCCAGGGCCAGGAGGAGGAGGTAGGCAGCCGACCCGGCGTGGTCGGGCCCCACCCGCACCGCGACGGCGATCAGTCCACCGGCCAGGAGCACGAGGGCGGCCCGCAATGCCAGCATCCGGCGCGCACGCAGGTGCCAGCCCTCGCCCTCGTCGCGGAAGGCCAGGGGCTCGGCGTCGTGGGTCATCGCGGCCCTCCCGGGGCCAGCGTCCTGCACGACCACCGCGCCGTCGCCTTGGTGGTCTCGTCGGCACAGCTCTGCCGGCGTGGGGGTCCGGGCCGCTGCTCGACGGCCACCTCGACAGCCACCGCGACCGGCCCGCTCTCGGCGCCGACCTCGAGGTGCACCCGGTCCGGCTCGACCGCCACCACTCGGACGGCGTCCAGGTGGTCCAGGCCCCGCTCGACGCGCAGGTGGTGCTCGGCGGCCTGCGCCGGCGCGAGATGCCCGGCCCGACCGCGCACGAGACCCGGCGGCAGCCGCCCGGCCAGCACCGCCTCGGCGGCCGCCACCGCACTCGCTGCGCCGAGGCGCCCGAGCGTGACCCCGCTCGGCAGGGCCAGCAGGGTGCCGGCGAAACGGTGCCCGCCCAGGTGGGTGGTCTCCCAGGTCGCCTCGGGCCACCGCTGCGCGAGCGCGGCCGCGACGGGGCGCCCGGTCGCCGCGCAGCACACGTCGCGGCTGCCGTTGGTGCACACCAGCCAGAGCGGGTCGTCGGTGAGGGGCAGCTCGGCGACGTCCAGACCGACCAGGTCGCCGGCGTCGCGGAGCAGGCCGCGCCGCACCACCGGCGCACCTCCCGCCAGGTCGGCGGCCAGCACCGTCACCGCGTCCCGGCCGCCGGGGGCGGAGGGCCCCGCGAGGCTGCCCGGGCGTCGGATCAGCTGGACCCGCACACCCTGCTCCGCCAGGGCGGCGAGGTGCGAGCGCACGCCGAGGGGCAGTCGGCTCTCGACGACGGCCTGGCGGCCCCACGGGCCCTGGTGCTCGACCAGCAGCCAGCGCTCGTCGGTGGGCGCGGTCGCCGCCATCGGCTCGGCGTCGGCCAGGCTGGCCCCCGAGCAGCGCCAGGGTGTGCTCACGCGCCCATTCGACCAGACTGCGGGCATGGAGTTCCGCGAGGTCGTCCGCCGGCGTCGCATGGTGCGCCGCTTCACCCCCGAACCGGTCGACCGGGCAGTCGTCGACCGGGCCCTGGAGCACGCGGTCCGCGCCCCCAGCGCGGGCCACTCCCAGGGCTGGGCCTTCGTGGTGCTCGACACCCCGGCCGACGTGCGCCGCTACTGGGAGGCCTGCGTCGAGCCGTCCGTGCTGGCCGACCCGGGCTCGTGGCTGGCCGGGATGACCACGGCGCCGGTGCTCGTCGTGCCGTGCAGCAGCGAGGCCGCCTACCGGCGCCGGTACGCCGAGCCCGACAAGGCGGAGGTTCGCGACGGGGGCGCCCAGGAGGCCCGGTGGAGCATGCCCTACTGGCACCTCGACACCGCGATGGCCGCCCTGCTGGTCCTGCTGACCGCGGTCGACGAGGGTCTGGGCGGCTGCTTCTTCGGCATCCCGCCCGCCCGCCAGGCCGCCGTGTGCGAGGCGCTCGGCATCCCGGACGACCACGAGCCGATCGGGGTCCTCGCGCTGGGCCACCGCGATCCCGGTGCCACGCCGGGCGGCTCCGGCCTTCGGCGTCCGCGACGCCCGTTGGCCGAGGTCGTGCATCGCGGGACCTGGAACGCCACGACCTGACTGGCTAGCATGACCGGCTAAACTGACCGGGCGATGAGCAGCACGCCGGACGACGACTTCGACCTCGCCGAGGCCATCGAGCGCTCCGAGGCCCAGGCCGACCCGGCCACCGACGCGCGCACGGGGCGGGCGGCCGCGGCCCAGCGCATCCAGCAGCAGCAGACCTGGGTGGACCTCCAGCTGCGGCGTGCGATGGATCGCGGCGACTTCGACGACCTGCCCGGCGCGGGCCGGCCGATCCGCGACCTCGGCGAGAGCCACGACCCCGACTGGTGGCTCAAGCGGCTCGTCGAGCGCGAGAAGATCACGGTCCTGCCGGCCAGCCTCCAGCTGCGCAAGGACGACGCCGAGCTGGACGGCCGCCTCGACGCCCTGTCCGTCGAGAGGGAGGCGCGCCGCGAGGTCGAGGAGTTCAACGCCCGAGTCATCCGGGCCCGCTACACCCCGGCCGACGGCGCGCCGCCGCTGATCACGATGCCCCGCGACGTCGAGGAGACCCTGGTCGGCTGGCGCGGGAGGCGCACCGCACGCCTGGCCGAGCAGGCCGATCGCCGCGCCGCGGAGGACCTCGCCGGTCCCGCTCGCGCCCCGTGGTGGCGCCGGTGGCGGCGTCGACGGGCGGACCGCCGATGAGACTCGCGAGACATCGGTCATACCGGCGGCCGGCAGCGCGCTGCTAGGTTCCGCCGCATGTCACGCAGCGCCAAGGACTTCTTCCGCCCGCTGGCCGTGGGCGCGCCCGTCCCGCTCCGCGAGGTCCCGGCCCGACCGAGCCGCGCCATCCACTTCTTCGACCCGAGCAACGCCAAGATGGCCGCCAAGGTACCCGGCATGATCGGCACCGTCGACGTCCTGCTGGGCAACCTCGAGGACGCCGTCCGGGCCGACGACAAGATCGCTGCCCGCGAGGGCCTGGTCCGCATCGGCCAGGAGACCGCCGGGCTGGGCGCCACGCACGGACCCACCCAGCTGTGGACGCGGATCAACGCGCTCGACAGCCCCTGGGCGCTCGACGACCTCACCACGCTGGTGCCGGCGATCGGCGAGACGCTCGACGTCGTCATGGTGCCCAAGGTGGAGGGTGCCGCGGACATCCACTACGTCGACCGCCTGCTGGCCCAGCTCGAGGCCAAGGCCGGCCTCGAGCGGCCGATCATGGTCCACGCCATCCTCGAGACCGCGCGCGGAGTGGCCGACATCGAAGAGATCTGCGCGGCCAGCCCGCGGATGCAGGGCGTCTCGCTCGGGCCGGCCGACCTCGCTGCGGACCGACGGATGAAGACCACCCGGGTCGGCGGCGGCCACCCCGGCTACCTGGTGCGCCAGGACCCGGTCGACGGCGACATCGAGGGCCACCGCCACACCTACCAGCAGGACCTGTGGCACTACACGATCTCGAGGATGGTCGACGCCTGCGCCATGCACGGCCTCTACCCCTACTACGGCCCCTTCGGCGACATCGCCGACACGGTCGCCTGCGAGGACCAGTTCCGCAACGCCTTCCTGCTCGGCTGCGTCGGAACCTGGACCCTGCACCCCCGGCAGGTCGCCATCGCCAACCGCGTGTTCAGCCCCAGCGTCGAGGACGTCGCCCACGCCCGCCGCGTCGTCGCCGCCATGGGCGACGGCACCGGTGCGGTGATGCTCGACGGCAAGATGGAGGACGACGCCTCGCTCAAGCAGTGCCTGGTGATGGTCGAGCTCGCCGACCAGCTCGCCGCCGTCGACCCGGCGCTCAAGGAGCAGTACGACGCCATCGAGCCCGAGCAGGCCGGCGCATGAGCGAGGACCTGCTGCGCCCGCGCCGCAGCCTGCTCTACATGCCCTCCTCGAACGCCCGCGCGCTGGAGAAGGCCCGCCACATCCCCTGCGACGGGCTGATCCTCGACCTCGAGGACGCCGTCGCGCCGGACGCCAAGGAGGCGGCCCGCGAGGCCGCCTGCGCCGCGGTGACCTCGGGCGGGTACGGCTCGCGCGAGCTGACCATCCGCATCAACGGGGCCGACACCGTCTGGCACGACGCCGACCTGGCGGCGGCGTGCGCGGCCGGGCCCGACGCGATCGTCGTGCCGAAGGTGGCCGACGCGGCGGCGGTGCACGCGCTCGCCGACGCCCTCGAGCGTCACGGGGCCCCCGACCACACCTCGCTCTGGGCGATGGTCGAGACGCCTCGCGCGATGCTGCGTGCCGAGGAGATCGCCACCGCGTCCGAACGGCTCGCCGTGCTCGTGATGGGCACCAACGACCTGGTCAAGGAGCTGCACGCCGAGCACGTGCCCGGTCGGGGCCCGCTCCTGACCGGTCTCTCGCTCGCCCTGCTCGGCGCCCGCTCGGCCGGCAAGGTGGTCCTCGACGGCGTCTACAACGACGTGCGCGACACCGACGGGTTCCTCGCGGAGTGCCGTCAGGGCCGCGAGCTCGGCTTCGACGGCAAGACGCTCGTCCACCCCGGGCAGGTCGAGGGCGCCAACGAGGCCTTCGCCCCCTCCGCAGAGGCCGTCGAGGATGCCCGCGGCGTCCTCGAGGCCTGGGAGCAGGGGGCAGGGTCGGGCGTCGTGACCTACCGCGGCCGCATGGTCGAGAGCCTTCACGTCGACTCGGCGCGGCGCACGCTCGCCCTGCACGCGGCGATCACCGGCAGCGACTGACCCTCGACGCCTCGGTGGTGGCTCCCCCGGGCCGATCACCCGCCCCAGGGGGTGAATCCGGTCGGGGGGACTGACCGTAGGTTCGAAGTTCCCCTCAAGAGGTCTCCCGTGAGCACCAGCACCATCATCTTGATCGTCGTCGCCGTCGTCGCCGTCCTCGTCGTCATCGCCATCCTCGCCAGCGTCCTCGGCAAGAAGAAGAAGGACACCCGCCGGCAGAAGGCGGGTCGGCTGCGCCAGAACGCTGCCGCCCAGGCCCCGGAGGTCCAGCGTCGCAAGGGCCACGCCCAGCAGGCCGAGACCGACGCGCACCGCAAGCGCCAGGAGGCCGAGCACAAGCGCCAGGAGGCCGAGCACGCCGAGCGCCAGGCCCAGGAGGCCCGCCGGGGGCAGGTCGCTGCCGAGGCCGAGGTGGAGGACCAGGTCCGGGCCGCCGACCGCGTCGACCCCGACGTGGACCACCGAGCCGACGGCTACGAGCCCCGCACCGACCGTCCGGGCCGCGGCCCGGACGCCCGTCCGACCGACGCCCCCGGCGGACGAGGCGAGGGACGAGGCGGGGACGCCGCGGCGGGCGCCGCGAGCAGCGGCCCTGACCTGTCTCGGCCTGACCTTCCCGGCCAGACCTTCCCGGCCAGACCTTCTCGGCCAGACCTTCCCGGCCAGACCTTCCCGGCCTGACCTTCTCGGGTCTGACCGGGGTCGACCACCGACGGATCCGGTGCCATCGGCGCGGACGACGGTGACATCTGGTCGTCGCCGGGCGACGATGGAGCGATGAGCTCCCTCGTCGACGGCCCGGCCCGGCCACCTCCGCCGCGTCGAGCGCCGCGCGCATGAGCAGCCGCGTCCCGTCCGCAGCCCGCACCCTGAGGGTGCTGCGCTACCTCGCGAGCCGCACGTCCCCGGCCTCGCTCGAGGGCATCGCGCGCTCCTGCAGCCTGCCTCGAAGCACGGCCTACCACCTGCTGAACACGATGATCGCGGAGGGTTTCGTCGAGCACTTCCCCGATCTGCACCGCTTCGGGCTGGGGGTCCGCGCCCACGAGATCGGCACCGGTTGGAGCCTCCAGGACCCGGTCCAGCGCCTGGCTCGGGTGCCGCTCGCCGGCCTCGTGGACCGGGTCGGGGTCTCCGCCGTGCTGGCGGTACGCCGGCAGCGCGAGATCGTGCTGGTCCAGGAGGACCGTGCCCCCGAGATGCCCCCGCTCCTGGTGGGCGAGGGCCGGGCCCCGGCACGCTCGACGGTCTCGGGCCTGGTCATGCTCGCGACCCTGACGCCGGCGGCCCTGCGGGCGCTGTACCCGGAGCCGGCCGCCTTCGTCGACCGGTCCCGGGACGGGCCGACCGATCTCGGCTCGCTCCGCACCCTGCTGCAGCAGGTCAGGCGACTGGGTCACGCACGAGAGGACCGACCACCCGCACCGCGGGCTGGTCAGTGTCGCCGCTGCCGTCGGCGCCGGCGCCGGCAAGGCGCCCGCGCCGGCCGCAGTGGTCCTCGTGCGCCCGATGACCGCGGCCACCGTCGCCGAGGACGACCTCGCCGAGGACGCCCGGCAGGCCGCCCAGGTGATCGCCGCGCTCCTCGCCGAGGAGTCCGACGCGCACTGACCCTCCCCAAACCGGTCCCGCGGGCCTAGTCTCCGCAGCAGACCCCGGCAACGACGCCGAACCCTGGAGGACCCGTGCGCTCCCACGACCGCTCCCCTGCCCGTCCGACCCGTCGGCACACCGCCGTCGCCGCCGTCCTCGCGACGCTCACCGCCCTCGTCCTGGCCGTCCCCCTGGCCGGCCCGGCCGCCTCCCACGGCGACGACGGCGGTGCCGGCGAGGCGGCGGACAAGAACGCACTGTCCCGCGCCGGCGAGTCCGGCCCCGCCACCGCAGACCCGACCACGCCGGCCGAGCGACGGGCCGCCGGCGCCTACGTGCGTCGCGAGCGGGCGGCCCCCGACCCGCGACTGACCACGGCACCGGTACGCCCGGGCTATCCCGAGCGCCCGCGGAACCGCTACCGACTGGCCGGGGGCTGCTACACCCTGCAGGCTCCCGGCGGCGACTACCTGCGCGTCCGGGGTGGCGGGCTGCGCCTCGACGCGGCACGTCCCGACGGGTCCACCGGGCTCCGCTTCCAGGCCACGCAGCTGGGCCGCTACCTGCTCTTCACGCCCGGGGGCGACTTCGTGCACGCCGACCCCTCGGGGGGGCCTGACACACCGCTCGAGGTCGCCGGTGAGGCCGGGTCCGACGCCGTCTGGACCCTCCGCAACGCAGCCGGGGGGTTCCGCCTCGCTCGCGGCGCGCGACCGGTGCGCGTCCGCGAGGGTCGGCTCGTGCTCGCCCCGACCGGTGCCCGCGGGGCCACGCTCGCGGCCGTCCGGGTCGACGGCTGCGCGCGCTACCCCGAGGCGCAGGTCGACGTCACAGGTGATCCGCACGCCGGCGTCACCCCCTACCAGGAGGTCCGCGGCTACGTCGACGCCCACACCCACGGCATGGCCTTCGAGTTCCTGGGCGGCGACGCCCACTGCGGACGACCCTGGCACCCCTTCGGTGCGCCCTACGCCCTCACCGACTGCCCGGACCACTCCGCCACCGACGGCAAGGGCGCCGTCCTCGAGGCGTTCCTGTCCGGCGAGCCCAGCCACGACCCCGTCGGCTGGCCGACCTTCAAGGACTGGCCGGCCCCGGAGTCGCTGACCCACGAGGGCACCTACTACCGGTGGCTGGAGCGCTCCTGGCGTGGGGGCCAGCGGCTCTTCGTGAACCTGCTCGTCGAGAACAACCAGCTGTGCATGCTCTACCCGATCAAGCACAACTCCTGCGACGACATGGACTCGATCCGGCTCCAGGCACGCGACATGTACCGCATGCAGGACTACATCGACGCGCAGTTCGGCGGACCCGGCCGAGGCTTCTACCGGATCGTGCGCAGCCCGTTCGAGGCTCGCCGCGTCATCAACGCCGGCAAGATGGCCGTGGTCATGGGCATCGAGACCAGCGTGCCGTTCGGGTGCACGTTCAAGGCCCTGCCCGGCGGCGACCAACCGGCCGCCTCGTGCACGAAGGCCTCCATCGACGACCAGATGGACGAGGTGCACGCCCTCGGCGTGCGTCAGATGGAGCTGGTCAACAAGTTCGACAACGCGCTCTCGGGCATCGCGGGCGACGCCGGGGAGACGGGCGCCGTGGTCAACAACGCCAACTTCCTCGAGACCGGTACCTACTGGGACATGGAGCACTGCGAGCCGGCCGTCGAGGGTGCGCACGACCGCAACCAGAGCGCCGCGGCCCCCGAGATCTCCCCCGACCAGCAGGACGCGCTCTTCGGCGCCGTCGGCGAGCTCTTCGGCACCGCCAACCTGCCGGCGCCTCCGGTCTACCCGCGCATCGACCACTGCAACACCCGCGGTCTGAGCGCCCTGGGCCATCACGCGATCCGCGAGCTGGCGCAGCGACACATGATCTTCGACCCCGACCACATGAGCGTGGCCGCGCGCGACGCCTCCCTCGACCAGATCGAGGCGATGGACTACCCGGGCGTCGTGTCCTCCCACTCCTGGTCGACCCCGGACGCCTACCCGCGCATCTACCGCGCCGGCGGCTTCATCACCCCCTACGCCGGCGACTCGACCGGCTTCGTCGACAAGTGGCGCACCCACGTGGGCTGGGCCGACCCGCGCTACTACTTCGGGCTGGGCTACGGCGCCGACATCAACGGTCTCGGCGCCCAGGGCGACCCCCGCGGCGCCGACGCCGTCGATCCGGTGACCTACCCCTTCACCGGGCTCGGGGGCGTCACGATCGACCAGCAGCACGCGGGAGAGCGGGTCTACGACCTCAACGTCGACGGCGTCGCGCAGTACGGCCTCTACCCCGACTGGATCGAGGACCTCGCCCACGTCGCCGACAGCACCGGGGACGGCGCGGACGAGCGCGGCGCGGCGATCACCGACGACATGTCCCGCGGCGCGGAGGCCTACCTGCAGATGTGGGAGCGCGCTACCGGCATCGCCCCCGACTCCTGCCGCAACCCCGACCTGAGGCTCGGTCGCAGCGCCGCGCTGGCAGCGGTGCAGCCGCAGATGAGCACCCGGGAGGTGATGCAGGCCGTGGGTCAGCCCTACCGCCGGCTCGGGACGACCTTCGGCTTCTGTGCGCGGACCCCCGCGGACCCGCGGGTGATGCTGACCGTCCGCTTCGACGGCTCGGGAAGAGTCCTGGACGTCGGCTGAGCCGGCCGCCCGGTCGACGTTACCTGTCGGTAGGATCGGGGCCACCTACCCAGGGGACTGACGCCACCGGGACGGGCCCCTAGGCTCGCGGTGCCGCGGCCCCCTCGGACGCGCACCGTAGACGAGGAGCACCTCCAGATGCTGCAAGTTCTCGCCATCGTCGTCTCGCTGGCGATCGCCGCCGTAGGCATCACGCTCTTCGTCCGGGCGATCCGCGAGATGATCGGGGTGCTCAAGGTCGGGCAGCCGGTCTCGCGCAGCGACCACCCCGTCGCACGCTCGGTCACGTTGCTCAAGGAGTCGCTGGGGCACACCCGGATGCTCCAGTGGGGCAAGGTCGGTGCCGCGCACTGGTTCATCTTCATCGGCTTCGGCCTGCTGTTCTTCACGCTGTTGACCGCCTTCGGCCAGCTCTTCGACTCCTTCTTCGCCCTGCCGCTGATCGGCCACTTCTTCCTCTGGGAGGCCATCTCGGAGATCTTCACGGTGGCGATGATCGTCGCGATCATCGCGCTGGTCCGCTACCGCGTTACCCGGCCCCGTGAGCGCGTGCGCGGAGCCGACGGACGCTTCTTCGGCTCCACGATGTGGCAGGCCTACTTCGTCGAGGCCGTCATCCTCGGCGTGGGCCTGTGCATCGTCGCGCTGCGCGGCCTCGAGTACGCGCTGGCCGCCGAGCGAGGGCGACGACCACGGCCTCGCGTTCTGCACTTCCCCCTGACCTTCTGGCTCGGCGCGGCCTTCGGCGGCCTGTCGGCCGACACGCTGGCGAACCTGATCTACCTCGTCGCCATGCTGAAGATCGTCATCTCCTTCGTGTGGATGATCGTCATCTCGCTCAACCTGACGATGGGCGTGGCCTGGCACCGGTTCACGGCGTTCTTCAACATCTGGTTCAAGCGCGAGAGCTCGGGGCGCACGGCCCTCGGCGGGGTCAAGCCGCTCACCTCGGCCGGCGTCGTGGTCAGCCTCGACGACCTCGAGGACCTCGACGAGGACACCACGCTCGGGATCGGCCAGATCGAGGACTTCACCTGGAAGGGGCTGCTCGACCTCACCTCGTGCACCGAGTGCGGCCGCTGCCAGAGCCAGTGCCCGGCCTGGAACACCGAGAAGCCGCTCTCGCCGAAGCTGCTGATCACCGCGCTGCGCGACCACGCCTACGCCAAGGCGCCCTACCTCCAAGCCGACGAGGACGACCGGGCGGCCCTGCTGGAGGGCGACGACACCCTCACCCGCGAGGTCGAGCGCCCGCTGGTCGGCGACACCGGCGACGACTGGTTCTACAACCCCGACAGCGGCGCGGCGGTGATCGACTCCGAGGTCCTCTGGAACTGCACCTCCTGCGGTGCCTGCGTCCAGCAGTGCCCCGTCGACATCGAGCACGTCGACCACATCATCGACATGCGTCGTTACGCGGTCCTCGTGGAGTCCAACTTCCCGGCCGAGCTGAACGGGCTCTTCAAGGGCCTGGAGAACAAGGGCAACCCGTGGAACATGAACGCCTCGGCCCGCCTGGACTGGGCCAAGGGCCTCGACTTCCCGGTCAAGGTCGTCGGCGAGGACATCGAGTCCCTCGACGAGGTCGAGTGGCTGTTCTGGGTCGGCTGCGCCGGCGCCTACGAGGACCGCGCCAAGAAGACCACGCGCGCGGTCGCCGAGCTGCTCGACCTCGCCGGCGTCACCTTCGGCGTCCTCGGCACCGGCGAGACCTGCACCGGCGACCCGGCGCGGCGCGCCGGCAACGAGTTCGTCTTCCAGGGCCTGGCCCAGCAGAACGTCGAGGTCCTCAAGGAGGCGAGGGTCAAGAAGGTCGTCTCGACCTGCGCGCACTGCTTCAACACCCTCAAGAACGAGTACCAGCAGTTCGGCATCGAGCTGGAGGTCGTCCACCACACCCAGCTGCTGAACCGGCTGGTCAAGGAGGGCCGGCTGACGCCGGTCGCGGAGGGCGCCGGGGCGCAGAAGCGCTCGATCACCTACCACGACCCGTGCTTCATCGGCCGCCACAACGGCGTCTACTCGCCCCCGCGTGAGCTGCTGCAGGTCCTGCCCGGGGCCGAGGTCGTCGAGATGGAGCGCAACTCCGAGCGCTCCTTCTGCTGCGGCGCCGGGGGCGCCCGGATGTGGATGGAGGAGAAGACCGGCGAGCGGATCAACGTCAACCGGACCACCGAGGCCGTCGGCACCGGGGCCGACCAGATCGCGGTCGGCTGCCCGTTCTGCCGCGTGATGCTCTCCGACGGACTCACCTCGGCCCAGGCCAACGGCGAGGCGCGCGAGGAGGTCGAGGTCCTCGACGTCGCGCAGATGCTGCTGGCCTCGGTCAAGGGGGAGCAGGCCACCAAGCTCGCCCCGGGCCAGTCCGCCCAGACCGCCCAGTCCGCCCAGACCGCCGAGGCCAAGGCGGCGACCACCGAGGCGCCCGCTCCTGCCGTCGAGAAGGACGAGGCCACGCAGACCGAGGCGGAGCCCGAGGACACCGTCACCGAGACCGCCGACGTCGGCCCGCTGGCCAAGGCCAGCGGCGGCTCGTCGCTCTTCGACACCCCGGCGGAGGCGGCAGCCGAGGAGGAGCCGGCGGACAAGCCGGCCACCGCGTCCTCGCAGAAGACCCCCGCGGAGGAGGCGAGCGCGGCGCAGCCGGCCTCCGCAGGCGGCTCGCTGTTCGACCTCGGCGGCGACGACGAGCCGGCGACCCCGTCGACGCCCGAGCCCGAGCCGCCGACCCAGGAGCCGTCCTCCGACCTCGGGTCCGGTGGCTCGCTCTTCGCGGTCGAGGCCGACGAGGCGGCGCCGGCCACTCCGGCGCCGGAGCCGGAGCCGGCGTCGGAGCCCGTCGAGGCCGCAGCGCCCGTCGCCGAGACAGAGCCTGCGCGAGCGACGGCGAGCTCCGGCTCCACCCCGTCGCTCTTCGACATCGCCAGCGACGAGCCGGCCCCCTCACCCAGGGCGGCAGCGGCTGGGGAGTCGAGCCCGACGCCGGCTGCTGCATCGACGCCTACCGCGCCGGCGAGTGGCGGATCGACCCGCTCGCTCTTCGACATCGCCGCACCGAGCAAGCCGGCGGCTGCCGAGCCCGAGCCGGCATGCGAGGACCCGGTGCCGGTCCAGCAGGAGCCGGTCCAGGAGGAGCCGGCGCCCGAGCCGGCAGCGCCAGAGCCGTCCACGCCAGAGCCGGCCGCCGAGCCCCCGGCGCCGTCGGCGTCGCGCGAGGTGAGCACCCCCGGCACCGAGATCCCCGACGGCGGCAGCCTCTTCGACATCGACGCCCCCACCGCGTCGTCGATCGAACGCAGCCAGCCGGACACCGAGGCGCCCGTCGAGGAGGAGCCCCAGGCGGAGGTAGCGAGCCAGAGGTCGAGTCGGAGCCCGCGCAGGAGGCAGACGTCGAGGCAGCGCCCCAGGCGGAGGTCGAGCCAGAACCTGAGCAGGAGGCAGACGTCGAGGCGGCGCCCCAGGCGGAGGTCGAGCCAGAGCCCCAGGACAGCGACGTGCCCCTGGCCGACGAGCCGGCCCGCTCCGGCGAGGCCCACCAGCCCCGCACCGACGCCGACATCTCCGGGTCCGGCTCGCTCTTCGACCTGTGAGCCCGACACCCCTGTAACGCTGAGTTACTTCGTCCGGTGCGCGATCGCGCGTCGGCAGCAGACGAAGTAACTCAGCGTTACAGACGGGCTGGCCGCGACCACCCGGGCCCGCAGAGTCCGGCGCGCCCTAGTCGGCGGGGCCGGCAGCGTCGTCGCGGTGGACGTCGGCGGGGACGACGATCGGCTTCAGCCGCGCCCAGAGGATGAAGCCGACGCCCAGGACGAGCATCGCGAGGCCGGCGTAGAGGTTGGAGTTGACGTCGGCGTCGCTGGCGACCTCGGGCGTGCTCTCGGTGAACAGGCCGGTGATGACCAGGATGACGCCGTAGAGGGCCATCAGGCCACCGATGACGTTGCGGATGTCGAAGGCGCCGGCGGTGTGCTTCTCGCCCTTGTCGCTGCTCGGGCCGGTGGGGTGACCCCCGGTGTCGTTGGTGCTCATCTCGTCCTCCTCAGAAGGCCAGGTTCAAGGCGATGACCATCACCAGGGCGATGCCGGCCAGGGGCATGGTGCGGCGGTACCAGGGGTAGCCGGCCTCGTCGGCGTCGACCAGGTCTTCCTTCGGGGTCTCGGAGTAGACCAGGCCGCGCAGCTCCTCGGGCGGCTTGGGTCGGGTGACCAGCGAGACGACCACGCTCAGCACGATGTCGACGACGAAGGCCGTCGCTGCGGCCACGAACGCCGCCCCCTGACCGCCCAACGGGATCACGCCGAGGCTGGCCGAGCCGAACGCGTCCTCGCTGAGGAAGGCGACGACGATCGCGGAGATGGTGCCGGCCGAGAGCCCGACCCACCCGGCCGTCGCCGTCATCCGCTTCCAGAACATGCCGAGGATGAAGGTGGCGAACAGCGGAGCGTTGAAGAACCCGAAGAGCGTCTGCAGGTAGTCCATGATGTTGGAGAACCCCGACGCGAAGACGGCGGTGCCGATCGCCACCACGGTGGCGCCGACCGTCGCCCAGCGCCCCACCTTGAGGTAGTAGTCGTCGGCGCGCTCCTTGACGACGTACTGCTGCCACAGGTCGTAGGAGAGCACGGTGTTGAAGGCGGAGATGTTCGCCGCCATGCCGGCCATGAACGCCGCCAGGAGACCTGCGATGGCCAGGCCGAGCAGCCCGTTGGGGAGCACGTCGCGCATGAGGTAGAGCAGCGAGTCGTTGTAGGTCACGGTGCCCTCGGCGCCGCCGGCCGGCGACCCGCCGGCCTTGAGGTTCGCGACCTCGGTGACCAGGACCGCGGCGATCATGCCCGGGATGATGGTCACGAACGGGATGAACATCTTCGGGAACGCGCCGATGATCGGGGTCTTGCGGGCCGAGGAGATCGAGTTGGAGGCCATCGCGCGCTGGACCTCGACGAAGTTGGTCGTCCAGTAGCCGAAGGAGAGCACGAAGCCGAGGCCGAAGACGATCCCGACCACGGAGAGGAAGTCGTTGGAGAACCCCGACAGCGCGTTCCCGGGCCACGAGTTGAGCTGCTCCGAGGCGGTCGCGGTCGCCGGGTTGTCCGCGGCGGCGGCGGTGATCTTGTCCTTCAGGCCACCCCAGCCGCCGACCCGGTTCAGGCCGATCAGGGTCAGCGGCACCAACGAGGCGACGATCACGAAGAACTGGAGGACCTCGTTGTAGATCGCCGCGCTCAGCCCGCCCAGCGTGATGTAGGACAGCACGATGATCGCGGCGACGATCAGCGCCACGTAGAGGTTCCAGCCGAGCATCGCCTGGATGATGCTGCCGAGGAGGTAGAGGTTCACGCCGGCGATCAGCAGCTGCGCGACGGCGAACGAGATCGCGTTGACCAGGTGGGCGCCGGTGCCGAAGCGGCGACGCATGAACTCGGGGACCGAGCGCACCTGCGAGCCGTAGTAGAAGGGCATCATGACCACGCCGAGGAACAGCATCGCCGGGATCGCGCCGATCCAGAAGTAGTGCGTCGCCGGCAGCCCGAACTCCGCACCCGAGGCCGACATGCCCATGATCTCGACCGCGCCGAGGTTGGCCGAGATGAACGCCAGCCCCGTGACCCACGCGGGCAGCGAGCGCCCGGAGAGGAAGAAGTCGACCGAGTCGGAGACCTGTCGTCGGGCGAGGACGCCGATGCCGATCACGACTGCGAAGTAGAGGGCGACGATCAGGTAGTCGACGAAGCCGGCCGAGATGATCGTCTCCTGCGCCATGACACCGCTGAGAGACATGAGGTGCATGTGACCACTGTTCAGTGTCGGCGTCAACACATCGTGGGGGTGTCGGGATCGTTAGCCCGTGACGTCGAATGCTGTCACATCCGTCTTGACATGACGTCATCATGGTGTCATTGTGATGCGCATGGACATCATGCCTTACGTCGAGAGCCTCCGCAGCGACCTGCTCGCCGCGGCCGGAGGCGCCGGTGAGGAGACTCGTCAGGTGGTCGAGCGGCTCGCCTTCGCCATCGAGCCCGCTGCCCGGCTCGCCCTGATGGAGGCCGTCTCGCAGGCCGCCGCCGAGATCACCACCGAGATGTCCGGCGGTGGCGTCGACGTCCGGCTCGACGGACGCGAGCTCGCCTTCGCGGTCCACGAGGAACCGGTCGTGACACCACCCGCGTCGTCACCGGCCCCTGTCCTGGCCCCGACCGAGCCCGAGGAGGAGGGCGGCCTGGCGCGGATCACCCTGCGCCTGCCCGAGTCGGTGAAGAACAAGGCCGAGGAGGCGGCCGGTCTCGCCGGCCAGTCGCTCAACACCTGGCTCGTCTCGATCGTGCGAGGAGCGGTGCGAGAGGGCGCCCTCCACATCGACGTCGACCTGTCCAGCGTCCCGTTCACCGGCGGGTTCGACCCCTTCAGCACGAAGCGCGGCCCCGGCGGCCGCCGGATGACCGGCTGGCTCTGACCACCACCGCAACGGCGATCAGATCCCCACCCGGGACGAGCGACCAGGCTCGTCCCGTGGCCCCGCACACCCTCGTCACCACCCAGCCACCCAGCACCCGGAGGAACCGATGACCGAGCACGCGTTCGACACCCCGACCCCGATCCGGCTCTACGTCGAGATCGGCAAGGGCACCGTCAGCCTCGAGGCGACCGAGACCGACCAGACCCTCGTCGTCGTCGACGGCGAACGGGCCGAGGACGTGCTCGTGACCCGCGACGGCGACGACGTCAGCGTCGTCGCCCCGCAGCAGCGCGGCTTCCTCGCCGGCAGCGCGGAGGTCCACGTCCACGTCACCCTGCCCCGCGACGCCGACCTCGCCACCCGGCTCGGCAGCGCCGACCTGCGCGCTCGCGGCCGCTTCGGCACCGGGCTGCTGCGCAGCGGCAGCGGCGTCGTCGACGTCGAGGAGCTCACCGGTGAGACGGCGATCTCCACCGGCTCCGGCGACGTCCGGGTCGGCACGGTCCACGGCGACCTCAGCGTCAAGAGCGGCTCGGGCGACCTGCGGGTCGGGCGCGCCGCGTCGCAGGCCCGGGTGTCCACCGGTTCGGGCGACATCGAGATCGGCGAGAGCGGCGGACCCCTCATCGTCAAGACCGGCTCCGGCGACCTGCGCGTGGGCCGCCCCGGCTCCGACGTCGCGATGACCACCGGCAGCGGCGACACCGAGATCGGGTTCGCCGCCCCGGGCCGCGTCACCGTCAAGGGCGCCTCGGGCGACCT
This sequence comes from uncultured Actinomycetota bacterium, assembly GCA_963822495.1. GTDB lineage: Bacteria > Actinomycetota > Actinomycetes > Propionibacteriales > Nocardioidaceae > Nocardioides. Next base: position 204,515 of record CAWGHQ010000008.1, read on the forward strand.
GCGGGTGGGCGTCCCGACCGGCTTGCCGGTGTGGACCGACGTGAAGTCGCTCAGCGGGCGCGTCCACTCCACCCTGCCGAGCCCCGGCGAGCCGGCCCAGGGTCAGCCCTACCTGGCGGTCCACGCCGTCACCGTGAGTGGCGACGTCCTCCTCGACCCCGCCCCCGAACCCGCTTGAACGCGCGACATCGGCCACCTCGGCACGACACGACAGCCACCTCGACTCGCGACAACCGCCACTTCGACCGTCAGGAGCACGCCATGCACGACCATCGACCACTCGTCGAGCTCGAGACCACCCAGCGCATCGCCGAGCGGATCTCGGCCAGCCGCTCCCCGCGGCTGGCCCCGCCTCCCGGGCCGGCCCGCCGTCACCTCGCCCGTCGCCTGCGGCACGCGGCCGACCGGCTCGACGGCTGAGGGCTGCGGGGCCCGCGCGCTCAGATCGGCGTGCGGTGGAAGCCCTGGAAGGACCGTGAGGGCGTCGGCCCGCGCTGGCCCTGGTAGCGCGAGCCGTACTTCGCCGACCCGTACGGGTGCTCCGAGGGCGAGGAGAGCCGGAAGAAGCAGAACTGCCCGATCTTCATGCCGGGGTAGAGCTTGATCGGCAGCGTCGCGACGTTGGCCAGCTCGAGGGTGACGTGCCCGGAGAAGCCGGGGTCGACGAAGCCCGCGGTGGCATGGGTCAGCAGGCCCAGACGACCCAGGGACGACTTGCCCTCGACGCGGGCCGCGACGTCGTCCGGCAGGCTGACCACCTCGTAGGTCGAGCCCAGGACGAACTCACCGGGATGCAGGATGAACGGCTCCTCACCGATCGGCTCGACCATCCGGGTCAGCTCGGACTGGTCGGCGGCCGGGTCGATGTGCGGGTAGCGGTGGTTCTCGAAGACGCGGAAGAAGCGGTCCAGGCGGACGTCGATCGAGGACGGCTGCAGCATGGCGGGGTCCCACGGCTCGAGCGCGACCCGTCCCGCGTCGATCTCGGCCAGGATGTCGCGGTCGGAGAGCAGCACGCTGGCACCCTATCGACCCCGACCGGGGCGGGCGGGCGGCGCCGGGCCAGGATGCCCCCATGTCCTTCCAGCGCTTCGTGGCCCTCGGCGACTCCTTCACCGAGGGGGTCGGCGACCCGGCCCCGGGCCGCCCGCACGGGCTGCGCGGCTGGGCGGACCGGGTGGCCGAGGTCCTGGCCGCGCAGTGCGACGACGTCGGCTACGCCAACCTCGCGATCCGCGGCCGCAAGCTCGACGCCGTGCTCCAGGAGCAGGTGCCGGCGGCCCTCGAGCTGGCGCCCGACCTGGTCACGGTCTACGCCGGCGCCAACGACATCCTGCGACCGCGCGTCCACCTCGACGCGCTCGTCGAGCGCTACGACGCGGGTCTGGGCGCCCTGGCCGCCACGGGGGCGCGGCTGCTCGTCTTCACCGCCTTCGACCCGGGCGGCTCGGCCATCTACCGCGCCGTGCGCGGCCGGTTCGCGCTCTACAACGAGCTGGTCCGCGCCGCCGCGGCCCGGCACGGCGCCGACGTGGTCGACTTCTGGCGCCTCCGGGAGTACCGCGACTGGGGCTACTGGAGCGAGGACCGCATGCACCTGGGTCCGGCCGGTCACGCCCGGATGGCTGTCGAGGTGCTCGACGTGCTCGGCGTCGACCACCGCCTCGAACGGGTGGCGCCGCGGCCGACGCACGCCGCGACCCGGTCCGAGAAGCTGCACGAGAACCTGGACTGGATGCGCGACTCGATGCTCCCGTGGGTGCACCGGCGGGTCACCGGACGTTCCTCGGGCGACGGGCTGGGGCCGCGCTACCCCGTGCTGGGTCGCCCGGCCCCGTCCGCCGGCGCGTGAGGACCGCGCCGCCCACCCAGCCTCGCCGCGCGCAGCGCAGGTCGTCTATCCTGCTGACCGACCGGAGTCCGGTCGCCGTGCGGATGTAGCTCAGTTGGTAGAGCGCGACCTTCCCAAGGTCGATGTCGCGAGTTCGAGTCTCGTCATCCGCTCCATCCGCCACCTCGCAACCGGCCACCTGCGAGCGGGCGCGCAACGCGTTCGCCCGCCGGGACTCGCTCAGCGGACGGCGGTGACCCACTCGAGGAGCGGCCGCCCGGCGCGCCAGTCGGCTCGGACGCGGTCGGCCAGCGCCGCGGTGTGGACGACCGGCTCGAAGCCGTAGGAACGGCTGAAGGTGAGGCTGCGGTGCCGCAGCAGGTCGATGCGGGGGTGCGAGGCCGGGTAGCCGCGCGGCGAGGTCTTCAGCACCTCGCCCCCGCGCTCCCAGCCCGCGGACTCCAGGGCGGCGACGAGCGCGACCAGCGGCCTCCCGGTGCTCTCCTGCGCCGTCGCCGCCCGCAGCGAGGCGAGCCGGGCGGGTTCGGCGTGGTACCACCCGACGCTGACGCGCAGGCCGGGGGCGGCGACCTGGACGTAGTACCCGGCGCCCGGGCCCACGCTCACGAAGCCACCCTGGTGCTCCTTGTAAGGCGTCTTGTCCTTGCTGAAGCGGACGTCGCGGTAGGGGCGGAATACCTTGGCCGCGCCGAACTCCGGTTCGAGCTGCTGGAGCAGTGCGGTCATGGGCGCCCTGACGGCCCGCTCGTAGACGTCGCGGTGCGCCTCCCAGAAGGACCGGGTGTTGTCCACCTCGAGGTCGTCGTAGAAGTCGAGCGCCTCGACGGGGAAGCCTGCGAAGCCGTCCACCCCTGGAGCCTAGGCCGGGCGCGGGTGCGCACCGATGTCACCCCGACCGCCACGGCACGTTCACCCGGCGGACGCCCGCCGGTGGCCTGGCGCCGGCAGGCTGGTGCCATGGGCAAGCGCAAGGTCTTCCTGCACGTCGGGCTCCCCGGACCCGGCGAGGTCGTCGACACCGCGGTGCAGCGTCACCGCACCAAGCTGGCCGAGCTGGACGTCCTCGTCCCGACCAAGGCGCGCGAGGAGTCCTTCCGCGCCGCCATCGAGGTCCGCCGACGCCACAAGGAGTGGGGCTACCGGCGCAAGGAGGTCGAGGGCGCGTGGGCAGCGATCACCCGCCGGGCCCTCCAGGGCCGGTCGACGGTCCTGGTCAGCCAGGTCGCCCTGGCCGGCGCGACCCCGGACGAGATCGAGCTGCTGGTCTCGCAGCTGCCCGGCCTCCAGGTGCACGTCGTGGTGACGGCCGCTGCCGCCGAGGGCTGGGTCGAGCCCGGCGACCCCGAGCGCGACCTCGCCTCGCGTCGCGGCCCGGTGGGCGCGTGCCGTCCGGGAGCCTGACCGGCTGCACGTGGTCGTCGCGCCCCGCTGCGCCACCCAGGAAGAGGCGCGGGAGGCCCTGTGGCGCCAGGTCGGCCGCGTCGTCGGCTTCGGCACGCGCTCGCTGCCGGTGGCCGAGCTGGAACCGTCCCTGCCGCCCGTGCCCACCCGCACCCTCGACCCGCTGGCCCACCGCAGGCTCTGCGAGCGGGTCGAGACCTGGACCGAGGCCCTGCTGTCGGCCGGGCACACGGTGCACGGCGACGTCGCCGACCTGGTCCCGGCACTCGTCGAGATCGAGCCCGACCCCACGCACCGCCTCGTGACCACGGTCCGCGCACTGGCCGAGGCGCGAGGCGAGGTCGAACGGCTCACGCGTCGCAACGAGAGCCTCGAGGCCCGCGTCGAGGAGCTCGAGCGGACACCCCGCCGGCTCCGGTCCGCCGGCGCGGCCTGAGCCCTGTTCCACGGCCCTGTTCCACGGCCCTCGCGCCGGAACGGGTCGGGCGGGTCGCTCAGTGCGGCTGCCAGGCATCCCGATCGGCGGTACGCGCGGTGACCGCCGCGGGCAGGTCGTCGCCGGCGAGGTCCTGGATCGAGACCTCCTCGAAGACCTCGCGCAGCGAGGACCGGGCGGCGATCCACACGCGCTGGAGGACCTCGGCGCGCTCGTTGTACGACACGGCCTCGGGACGGAGGCCGTAGACCGAGACCAGCGGGCCGTCCACCGCGCGGATGACGTCGGCGATGCTCACCTCGGCCGCGGCCCGCGCCAGCCGCCATCCGCCGGACTGGCCGCGCTGCGAGCGCACCACTCCCGCACGCCGCAGGTCGGCGAGGATCGCCTGGAGGAAGCCGTGCGGGATGTCCTGCAGCCGGCCGAGCTCCTCGGCGCTGACCACGTGCTCAGCATCGCCGCGCGCCATCTCGATGAGGGCCCGCAGGGCGTAGTCGGACTTCGCGGAGACGCGCACCGCGCCAGTGTCCCAGAGAGCCGAACCACCGCGGGGTACGCGCCGCCGACTGCCGGGGTGCGGTCAGGCTTGTCGGCGGCCCGCACGCCCACTATCATCAAGTTACTCGTCAGTAGACTGGCCGGTAACTACGACCACCCCTCCCGCCCCAAGGAGCTGTCAGCGGCATGAGCCACTACCTGAGCAACCTTCGCGACATCGAGTTCAACCTCTTCGAGGTCCTGGGCCGCGGCGAGGTCCTGGGCACCGGCCCCTTCGCCGAGGTCGACACCGCGACCGCCCGGGAGATCCTCGCCGAGGTCGACCGACTCGCCCGCGAGGACCTCGCCGCCTCCTACGCCGACAGCGACCGGAACCCGCCGGTCTTCGACCCCGCCACCCACACCGCGCCGGTGCCGGCAAGCTTCAAGAAGAGCTACGACACCTGGATGGCCGCGGAGTACTGGCGCCTGCAGCTCCCGGAGGCCCTCGGCGGCCAGCCGGCCCCGTCGAGCCTGAACTGGGCCATGGGCGAGCTGGTCCTCGGCGCCAACGCCCCGATCTGGATGTACGCGTGCGGGCCGGCCTTCGCCAGCATCGTGCACCGCAACGGCAACGAGCGCGACCAGCGCATCGCCCAGATCATGGTCGAGCGCGGCTGGGGCGCGACGATGGTGCTGACCGAGCCCGACGCCGGCTCCGACGTGGGCGCGGGCCGCACCCGGGCCACGCCCAACGAGGACGGCTCCTGGAACATCGAGGGCGTCAAGCGCTTCATCACCTCGGCCGAGTCCGACCTGCAGGAGAACATCCTGCACCTCGTCCTGGCCCGCCCGGTCGGGCTCGAGGGCGTCGGCGGCCCGGGGACCAAGGGGCTGAGCCTCTTCCTCGTGCCGAAGCACCACTTCGACCACGAGAGCGGCGAGCTGACGGGTGAGCGCAACGGCGCCTACGTCACCGGGGTCGAGCACAAGATGGGCATCAAGGTCTCCAACACCTGCGAGGTCACCTTCGGCGACCCGTCGGTCGGCGGGGGCGAGCCGGCCCGGGGCTGGCTGCTCGGGGAGGTCCACCAGGGCATCGCTCAGATGTTCCAGGTGATCGAGAACGCCCGGATGATGGTCGGCAGCAAGGCCATCGCCACGCTCTCGACCGGCTACCTCAACGCGCTCGACTACGCGCGCTCGCGCGTCCAGGGCGCCGACCTGACGCGGGCCTCCGACAAGACGGCGCCGCGGGTCGCGATCACCCACCACCCCGACGTGCGCCGCTCGCTGATGGTGCAGAAGTCCTTCGCCGAGGCGATGCGGGCGCTGGTGCTCTACACCGCCACCTGGCAGGACCAGGTGATGCTGGCCGAGCACGCGGGCGAGGCCGACGACCTGGCCGGCGCGGTCAACGACCTGCTGCTGCCGATCGTCAAGGGCTACGGCTCCGAGCGCTCCTGGACGCTGCTGGGCACCGAGTCGCTGCAGACCTTCGGCGGGTCCGGCTTCCTGGAGGACTATCCGGTCGAGCAGTACGTGCGCGACGCCAAGATCGACACCCTCTACGAGGGCACCACCGCGATCCAGGGCCAGGACTTCTTCTTCCGCAAGATCGTCCGGGACCAGGGTCGCGCCCTGGGCCACGTCGCCGGGGAGATCGAGGCCTTCATCGCCTCCGAGGCCGGCAACGGCCGGCTCAAGAGCGAGCGAGCGCTGCTCGCCACGGCGCTGGGCGACGTCAACGCCATCGTCGCGCACATGATCGACGACCTGATGTCCTCCGCCGACGAGACGAGCAACATCTACAAGGTCGGCCTCAACACCAGCCGGCTCCTCATGGCCCTCGGGGACGTCGTCTGCGCCTGGCTGCTCCTGCGTCAGGCCGACGTCGCGCTGACCAAGCTGGGCGGCGAGACCGGGCGCGACCAGCACTTCTACGAGGGCAAGGTCGCCGCAGCGCAGTTCTTCTGCCAGCACAACCTGCCCCGGATCACCGCAGAACGCGCCATCGCCGAGGCGACCGACCTCTCCCTGATGGACCTCGACGAGGCGGCCTTCTGAGCCCCGGCAACACCGAACAGCAACCCCGCTCCAGCCCGGTGGTTGAGCAGCGAGCGTCTCGAAGCCCCGTCACCGGCCGCGGGGGCCGAAGACGGGCGAGACCGCGGCGAGGGCGGCCTGGCGGGCCACCTTGGTGTTGCGGGCACCGAGCAGCAGTGCCTGCTCGAGGCGCTCGCGGGCGAACGTACGGCGCGGACCGGCGCTCCAGGTGCTCTCGAAGAGGCGCTTGGTCGCGGCGAGCTGGTCGGGTGAGCGCTCCTTGAGTCGCTCGACGAGCTCCAAGGAGGCCGCGACCGGGTCGCTGTCGAGGGTGGAGACCAGCCCGAGGTCGTGCGCCTGCTTGCCGCTGACGACCTCCGCGGTCATGGTGAGCCGCTTGGCGGTGTCGATGCCGACCAGCTGGGAGAGGCTCTGCACCCCGCTCATGTCCGGGATGATCCCCCACTTGCCCTCCAGCACCGACCACTGCGAGTCGGGGGTGGCCACGCGGAAGTCGGCGGCCAGCGCGATCTGGAGTCCTCCGCCCAGGCAGTGCCCGTGCACGGCGGCGATCACCGGGACCGGCACCCGTCGCCAGGCCCAGCACGCCTCCTGGAACGTGTTCGTGCCGCGCCAGGGCCTCGGCAGGAACGCTGCTGCGATCCCCGCCGGGGACCGCAGCACCGATCCGAAGTCGAGGCCGGCGCAGAACGACTCACCCTCCCCGGCGATCACCACCGCCCGCAGGTGGCGGTCCCGGCGCAGCATGTGAGCCGTCGCGACGAGGTCGTCGAGCACCTGCAGCGTCAACGCGTTCCGCTTGCTCGGGCGGTCGAGGCGCACGTGCGCGACGCCGTCCTCGATCGTGCACGTCACGTTGCTCATCGCCGTCTCACGCATGGGACGAGCCTAGGCGCTGGGCTCAGGCCGCCTTCGCGGTCTCGATCCGGCGGGCCTGCTGCTCCAACCGGGCCTGGGCCGCGCGGCGGACCTTGGGACCCTTGGTGGTCATGCCCCACAGCGTCTTCAGCTGCTGGGGGGCGTTCTTCGGCGTGGTCGTCGCCAACCAGCCGTTGGGCAGCGAGAGCCGCACGACCTTGTGCCACGCGCTGCCTACCTGACGCGGCAGCGAGGCCTCGTGGTAGTTCAGCTCGTACTTGTCGAAGAGCGCCTTCACCTTCGGCGCGATCTCGGCGTAGCGCACCGACGGGAGGTCGGGGAACAGGTGGTGCTCGATCTGGTGCGACAGGTTGCCGGTCATCAGGTGCATCGCCTTGGAGCCGGAGATGTTCGCCGAGCCGAGCATCTGACGCAGGTACCACTCGCCGCGCGACTCGTCGTCGGGGATCGACTTGCGCTCGAAGGTCTCGACGCCCTCGGGGAAGTGGCCGCACATGATCACCGAGTGGGACCACACGTTGCGCACCACGTTGGCGGTGAAGTTCGCCGCCAGGGCCGGCAGGGCGCCACCGAAGGGCAGCGCCAGTGCCGGGTTCACCAGGTAGTCCTTGGTGGCCTGCTGGCGGATCTTGCGCACGGTGTTGCGGGCGCGGGACTTGAAGGCCTCGCTGCGCTTGTCCTTCGAGATGGCGAGGTTCTTGCCGAGCTCGAGGTCGTAGGCGGCGATGCCGTACTCGAAGAAGCAGGCGTTGATGGCGTTCCAGAGCGGCTGCGCCAGGTACATCGGCACCCAGCGCTGGCCCTCGTCGACGCGCATGATGCCGTAGCCGAGGTCGTTGTCCTTGCCGACGATGTTGGTGTAGGTGTGGTGGATCTCGTTGTGCGAGTGCTTCCAGCCCTCGGCGGTCGAGGCGTTGTCCCACTCCCAGGTGGTCGAGTGGATCTTCGGGTCACGCATCCAGTCCCACTGGCCGTGCATCACGTTGTGGCCGATCTCCATGTTCTCGAGGATCTTGGCCACCGAGAGGCCCACGGTGCCGGCGACCCAGGCCGGCGGGAACGCGCTGGCCAGCAGGACCGCACGGCTGGCGAGCTCGAGCTTGCGCTGCACGTCGACGATCCGACGGATGTAGGCGGCGTCCTGCTCGCCCCGCTCGTCGAGGACCTCCTGACGGATCGCGTCGAGCTCGACGCCGAGCTGCTCGATGTCCTCGGGGGTGAGGTGGGCGGTGGGGTTCACGGGCTTCTTGGTGATGGCAGTCATGGGATGACTCCTTCAGGTGGGTGATCGAGCGGGGTGGTCGAGCAGGTCAGTGGGTGATCGAGCAGGCGCCGGCAGCGGCGCTGATGCAGGTCTGGACCGGGACGCCCTGGGGTCCGGTCTCGCCGGGCACGGCCCGGGTGATGGCCCCGTTGCGCAGGTCGCGCACGGCGCCCTCCTTCATCGGCAGCACGCAGCCCATGCAGATGCCCATCCGGCACCCGCTGGGCATCAGGACGCCGGCGGCCTCCGCGGCGTCGAGGATCGGGGTGGCGCCGTCGGCCTCGACGACCGCTCCCGAGGCGAAGGTGAGGGTGCCACCCTCCCCGGTCTCGCCGAAGGTGACCGGGCGGAAGCGCTCGAGGTGCAGCGGCAGGCCGGCCGCACCGTGGTGGGCCTCCAGCGCGTCGAGCAGACCGACCGGACCGCAGGCGTACGTGGTGCGTTCGGCGAGGTCGGGCACGAGCGTGGCCAGCTCGGCGACGTCGAGGATGCCGTCGGAGTCGGTGTGACGCTCCAGCAGCGTCAGGCGCCCGGCTGCGTGGTGGGCCCGCAGCTCCTCGCCGAAGATGACCTCGGGACGCGCCATCGCCGAGTGGATCAGCACGATGTCGCTCTCGGCGGGCTCGGCGCGCGAGAAGAGGTTCCGCAGCATGCCGATCACGGGCGTGATGCCCGACCCGGCCGTGACCAGGAGCAGCTTGGCCGGGAGCGGGTCGGCCAGGACGAACTCGCCCTGGGCCTGCGCGAGCTGGACCATCATGCCGGCGCGAGCACGGTGCACGAGGTAGCTGCTGACCTCCCCGCCCGGGATGGCCTTGACGGTGATCGAGATCCGACCGTCGCGCCGCGGACCGTGGGTCAGGGAGTAGGAGCGCCACAGGCGCACTCCGTCGACGTCGACGCCGATCCGAACGAACTGTCCGGGCACGTGTCCCTGCCAGTCCTTGCCCGGCTTGAGGACGATCGTGGCCGACTGGTCGGTCTCGGCCCGGACCTCCTCGATGCGACCGCGCAGCTCGGCGCCCGCACGCAGGGGGTGGAAGACGTCCAGCACGTCGTCGAGCTCCAGCGGGGTCACGGCGGCGTCGGCCACGCGGCGCACGCGACGTCGCAGGGTGTCGCCGAGACCGGGCCGCTCGCTGCGCGAGGAGCCGCCGGAGAGACGGAGGGGGGCGAACGAGCTCATGGACCTAGTCTGCTGGACTCGGCAGACAATTCCCTGTGCCTGAGACGTGAACCTTCGGTCAAGTATTGTTCGCTCAGGATGAAAGGCGGCTCTGTGTCCACTCCCTCGCTCCCGCACGAGCCCAGCACCGGGTTGCTACTGCCAGCCGCGGCCGCGGAGCAGATCCGCACGCACCTGCCGCGGGTCGCCGACGACGTGCTGGGGGCGATCATCGCCGAGGTGCCCAGCTACGAGGACGCCTCGAGCGGCCGCATGGGCGAGACGATCCGCAACGCGGTGCAGCTCGCCCTCGGCGGGTTCCTCTCGCTGGCCACGGGGCTGCGCGGCGCCGACCCCCGCACCCCCGCCGCCCCGGCCGTGGACGGCGCCTACCAGCTCGGGCGCGGCGAGGCGCGCAGCGGTCGCACCACGGACGCGCTGCTCTCGGCCTACCGGATCGGCGCGCGGGTCTCCTGGCGGGAGATGTCCGGCGTGGCCGTCCGGGGAGGTCTCGACGCCGGCACCCTGGCGGCCTTCGCCGAGCTGGTCTTCGCCTACATCGACCAGCTCTCCGCGGCCAGCGTCGCCGGGCACAGCGACGAGCTGGCCACCACCGGGCGGGTGCGTCAGCGGTTGCTGGAGCGACTGGGCCGGCACCTCCTCGAGGGCGCCCCGCCCGAGACCGTCACCGAGGACGCGGAACGGGCCGACTGGGCACCGCCGACGACGCTGTCGGCTCTGGTGGTGCCGGACGCTCAGGTGCGCCCGGCCCTGGCGGCCCTGCCGGCGGGGACGGTGACCCTGCGCGAGGTCGTCGGCCTCGACGACGTCGCGGTGCTGCTGGTGCCCGACGCCCACGGTAGCCACCGCGCGGCCGTCCTGCGTCGGCTCGAGGACCGCGGCGTCGTCGCCGGCCCGGCCCGCCCCTGGCTCGAGGTCGGCCGCTCCTTCGCCCGGGCGCGCCGGGCGCACGCCCTCGGGCTGACCGGCGACACCGAGGACCATCTCGGCACGCTCGTGCTCACCGCCGACCCCGAGGCCCTCGCGGACCTGCGGGCCCAGGTCCTCGCGCCGCTGGCGACCCTCAAGCCGGCTACGGCCGAGAAGCTGGAGGAGACGCTGCGCGCCTGGCTGCTGCGCCAGGGCCGACGCGAGGAGGTCGCCGAGGAGCTCTTCGTGCACGCGCAGACCGTGCGGTACCGGATGGGCCAGCTGCGCGAGCTCTACGGTGACGACCTGGACGACCCCGGCACCGTGCTGCGGCTGGTCCTGGCGCTGGGCGCGACCCCGTAGGTTGACGCCATGCCGCTGACCCCCCGCCCGGCTGCTCGCCCGGCCGCTCGACTGGCCGCCCTGGCCTGCATCGCGGCGTTGGCGACGGCGTGCTCCGGTGGCGTCGACCCGGAGCCGTCACCGACGCCACCGTCCTCGAGCGCCCCGGGCAGCGCCTCCCCGTCGACCCCGCCCGAGGACTCCCCCGCGCCGTCGAACGGTCTGACCTACGTGGCGATGGGCGACTCCTACACCTCGGCGCCGCTGGTGCCCAGCACCGACAGCAGCGACCCCTGCCTGCGCTCCGACAGCAACTACCCCCACCTCCTCGCCGCCGAGCTCGGCTACGACCTGGTCGACGTCAGCTGCGCGGGGGCCACCACCACCTCGCTGATCGGGGTCCAGCGGGTCCAGGACCGGACGTTCCCGCCGCAGTTCGACGCCCTCGGGGCGGGGACCGACCTGGTGACGGTGAGCATCGGCGCCAACGACGGGCAGCTCTTCTCGACCCTCGTGCAGCGTTGCCTCGACCTCGCCCGAGGACGACCCCGAGGGGTCACCGTGCCGCGACGACCAGCGCAGCAGCGCGGACGGCGGCCTCGAGCGGCTCGTCAGCCAGCTCGCGGCGCGGACCCGGGCCGTGGTGACCGGCCTCGAGGACCGCGCCCCCGGCGCCCAGGTGGTCGTGGTGACCTACCCCCAGCTCGTGCCCGCGCGCGGCACCTGTGACGAGCTGCCGCTCGCCACCGGCGACTACCCCTACGCGCGGGAGGTCAACGCCGCACTCTCCTCCGCGCTGGCCCGGGGGGGCCGCCGGGCCGGGGCCGACGTGGTCGACGTGCTCGCGCTCAGCGACGGTCACGACGTCTGCTCCGAGGAGCCCTGGGTCAACGGCCGGGTGACCGACGGTGGTCGCGCGCTGGCCTTCCACCCCCTCGCGGTGGAGCAGCAGGCCGTCGCCGACGCCCTCGTCGGCATCGTCGAGCAGGGCCAGGCCGAGGCTTCCTAGCCTGGATCCATGCCTCAGAGCTGGCGGTGGACGACGGTCCCGTCGACCACCGTCAGGGCGACGGCCATCGCCCGCAGGTGCCCGTTGGAGGCGGCCGAGTCCGGCTCGAACTCGAGCGGGTCCCGGTCGAGCAGCACGAGGTCGCCGCGCGACCCCGCGGCGACGGTGGGCTGCCCGTCGACCGAGGCCCGCAGCGCCTCGAGGGCGGTCAGCGCCTGCTCGTCGTGCCAGGGCTCGCGCAGGTCGGCGCTGCGGTGCACCGCAGCCGCCATCGCCAACCAGGGGTCCAGTGGCGAGACCGGCGCGTCGGACCCGAGCACCAGCCGGACGCCGTCGTCGAGCATCCAGCGGAAGGCGAAGCACCGCTCGGCCTGCCCGGGCCAGACCAGCTCGGTGAGGTCCCGGTCGTCGAGCAGGTGGGCGGGCTGGACGCTGGCCCGCAGGCCCAGCTCCGCGAAGCGGTGCACGTCCTCGCGCCGCACCAGCTGGGCGTGCTCGACCGACCCGGTCACCCCGGCGGTCGCGTAGGCGTCCAGCGCGCCGGTCACGGCCGCGTCGCCGATGGCGTGGGTGGCGACCTCCAGCCCGGCCGCGCGGGCCCGGGTCATCAAGGAGACCAGCTCGGACCCGCTCTGGTTGGGCGCACCGTGGGCGTGGAGCACTCGTTCCGCGTCGGCGTACGGCTCGCAGCACCACGCCGTGCGGGTGTTGAGCGAGCCGTCGCTGATGATCTTCAGCGGACCCATGGTCAGCCGGGCCAGGCGCGGGTCGTCCGACAGCGCGTCGCCGGTGCGCAGCCCGCGCGCCACGACGTCGTCGAGTCCCTCGGCGTAGGTCGCCATCCGCACCCGCAGCAGGTCGGCGCCGGCCCTCCAGCGCTCGCACCACTGCTCGGCGCCGCCGGAGAACTCGAAGTCCACGACGCCGACCACCCCGAGTGCAGCGGCGGCCTCCAGGGTCCGGCGGTAGGCGGCCGGTGAGGTGCCCTCGGGACCGACCAGGTCGTCCAGGGCGGCGTAGGCCGGGAACCAGTCGTTCTCGGCGACCACCCCGTCGCGCCACTCGATGCCCAGGGCTCGCATCGCCGCCGAGCTGCACCAGGCGTGGTGCGCGTCCCCCGCGATGAGCACCACGACCCGCTCGCCGACGACCTCGTCGAGCTCCACGGTCGTCGCCTGGCGGTACCAGCCTCCGGGGCGGTGGCCGAAGCCGACCAGCGGCTCCACGGAGTCGTCCTCGGCCAGGACGTCGGTCAGCAGGCGCAGGCAGTCCTCGGGCGAGCGCGCCTCGGAGAGGTCGAGCCGCTCACGGCTCAGCGACCACTGGCCCAGGTGGGTGTGCTGGTCCCAGAGCCCAGGCACGAGCCACCGTCCCTCGGCGTCGACCTCCTCCACTCCGCGGGGGCGCTGAAGCCGCGGACCGACCGTGCTGACGCGGCCGTCCACGACGAGGACGTCCACCGGGTCGGGAGCCTCCCCGGGTCGGGGGGTCCGCGGCGAGAGGGGGACTACGAGGGCGTCCCGGATCAACAGGTGGTCCACGGGCGCCAACGTAGGACCTACACCGCTCGGTGTCCCACCCGGGTCGTCGGGCCGTCGGGCACGAGGGCCTCGCGGGTGGCCGGGCATGATGGTGAGGCCGCCGCCCCCCAGCAGGAAGTCCACCGATGCCGCTCGCCGCACCCGGACGCCGCACCCGCCGGGCGGTGCCCACGGTGCCCACGGTGCCCGCGGTGCCGACGGTGCTCGCGGTCGTCGCGGTGAGCCTGACGGGCGCGTCCGGGTGCACGGCCGCGACGGTCGCCGGCGAACAACCCGCTCCGGTCCGACCCCCGGTCTCCGCCCCGGTGTCCGGCCCGGGACCGGTCTCGCCAGACGACGTCGCCCTCGACGCCGCGCTGAGCACGCCTCGGGAGGACTCGCTGTACCCCGACGTGGGCGACCCCGGGGTCGACGCCCTCCACTACGCCCTCGACCTCGCCTGGGACCCCGACGGTCGCCGGCTCGAGGCCACCGAGCGGCTCGTGCTCCGTGCCGCCAGCACCGCCCCGACGTTCCGGCTCGACCTGGCCGAGCAGCTGCGGGTCCGCGAGGTGCTGCTCGACGGGGAGCCGGTCGCGAGCACGCACCGCGGGAAGGACCTGGTCGTGCGGTCACCGGTGGTCGTCGACGACCGTCACGTCCTCGAGCTGACCTACGCCGGGCGTCCCGAGCCGGTCGCGGCGCCGACGTCGCGCGGGGACCTGGCGACCACCGGCTGGACCACCATGCCGGACGGCACCACCTGGACCATGCAGGAGCCCTTCGGGGCCTACACGTGGTACGCCGTCAACGACCACCCCTCCGACAAGGCGCTCTACGACATCACCGTCGAGGTGCCCTCACCCTGGGTCGGCGTGGCCAACGGTGTGCTGGAGGCGCGCACGCGCGACCACGGCACGACGCGGACGTCCTGGCACCTCGACGAGCCGGCCGCCGCCTACCTGGTGACGGTGGCCACCGGCCCGTTCGAGCTGCACGAGGACACCTCGGCCAGCGGTGTGCCGATCTCGACCTGGACGGCCCCGGACCTCTCCGCGCAGGCGCGGCGCGGCCTCGCCGTCGCGCCCCGTGCGATGACCTGGATCGAGGAGCGCCTGGGTCCGTATCCCTTCGACTCCCTCGGGTTCGTCACGGTCGCCTCCACCAGCGGCATGGAGACCCAGACCATGATCACGCTGGGCGACACCGCCTACACCACCTCGCCGGAGGTCGTCGTCCACGAGATGGTCCACCAGTGGTACGGCGACCAGGTCACGCCCGACGACTGGCGCGACGTCTGGATGAGCGAGGGCATGACGATGTACCTCCAGCTGCTGTGGGAGGCCGACCACGGTGGGCGGTCCATCCAGGCCATGATGGACACCGTCGCCGACCTCGACCGCGGGCTGCGCAGGGCCGCCGGCCCGCCCGGCGCCTACGACGCCGACGCGTTCGCCGACTCCAACGTCTACTACGTACCCGCCCTCATGTGGCACCAGCTGCGCCTGCGCCTCGGCGACGAAGTGTTCTGGGCGATGGTGCGCGCCTGGCCGGCCGCCCGGGACGGCCTCAGCACGGGGCGCGAGGACTACTGGGCCTGGGTCGAGGACCAGACCGGCGAGGAGCTGAGCCGCTTCTTCGTCGACTGGCTGCTCAGCGAGGTCCCCCCTCCGGTCTCCTGATCATCTGGCTCCACCAATAGCGAGACGGGCCCTGATTCTTTGATCGAACGTTTACTCGATTGTTACCTGCACAGGTGTGGATAACCCCCTCTGAGCAGCAGGTACTGTCGGCGCACGGTGCGAGAATGAGTCCATGGCCACCACCACCGACACCGGGACCGAGCACCCCCTGCTCGCCGGAGTCCGCGCACTACGCGCCCAGGTCGCCGAGCTCTCAGCCCGCCCGGCATTCGCGTTGGACCCCGAAGCCGCCCGGGTCGCCCTGGTCCAGGCCACCGGCTTGGTCGCGCAGGTCGCGGAGCTGGAGCTGAAGCTGGCCACCCACGCCGACACCGCTCGGTGTCGGTGAGGAGTCCGGGGCGACCTCCACCGGCATCTGGTGGGCGCTGGCGACCCGACAGACCCGGAGTGGCGCCGCGGGCAAGGTCCGCCTCGCCCTCGCCCTGGACGGGCCCCGGTCCCTGACCCGGGAGGCGTTGGCGGCCGGTGCACTGAACCTGGACCAGGCCCGGGTCATCGTGGCAGCGATCGAGGACCTCCCCACCGACCTCGACCCCACCCTGATCCGTAAGGCCGAACAAGTGCTCCTGGCCGAGGCCGCGATCCACGACGCCAAAGCGCTGCGGGTCCTGGGCGAGCACGTCCTCACGGTGATCGCCCCGCAGGTCGGTGAGGAACGCGACCGGAAGAACCTCGAGAGGGCCGAGGCGCTCGCGGCGCAGAAGCGTCGCCTCACCATGACCCCCGACGGCCACGGTTCGGTCCACGGGCGGTTCACCCTGCCCCAGGCGCAGGCCGAGATGCTCACCAAGGCCCTGCACGCGATCGCTGCCCCGAAGCACCGCCACGCCGTCGAGGGGCCTGGGTCCTACACCCCGGGCAGGCCTACACCGCAACGCCTCGGGGAAGCGTTCGCGGAGCTCCTCGAGACCCTCCCCGCCCACGGCCTGCCCAAAGCCGGCCGCACCAGCGCGACCATCGTGGTCACCATCACCCTGGAGGACCTCCTGTCCGGGCTCGGGCACGCGGTCCTCGACACCGGTGGGCGCATCAGCGCTACCCAGGCCCGACGCCTGGCCTGCGAAGCCCGGATCATCCCCGCCGTCCTGGGCGGCAAGGGAGAGGTCCTCGACGTCGGCCGCGCCTCCCGGTTCCACACCGGCGGCATCCGCACCGCCCTCGACCTCCGCGACAAAGGCTGCACCGCACAAGGCTGTGACTGGCCACCCTTCATGTGCCACGCCCACCACGACCACCCCTGGTCCCTGGGCGGAACCACCAACCTCGCCACCGGGCGCCTGTTGTGTCCCCACCACCACGCCCGAGCCCACG
Source organism: uncultured Actinomycetota bacterium (assembly GCA_963822495.1). Taxonomy (GTDB): domain Bacteria; phylum Actinomycetota; class Actinomycetes; order Propionibacteriales; family Nocardioidaceae; genus Nocardioides. The sequence goes on from CAWGHQ010000008.1 coordinate 220,871, forward strand.
ACCCCACCTACACCGCCACCACCACCGCCGACAACAAGGTCCTCTTCCACCACCGCACCTAAACCACCCCGGGCCCGCTGCGCTCGCTCCTCGACCACCGTGAGCCTGCGGTCGCTTCTCAACCACCGTGCGCCCTAGTGGCGGGACCGGTCCGCTCGGGTCTTCCACGCGGGGTCGGCGCCTGGGTACCGTGCCCGCGTGAGACGCCTCCCGCACGAGAACGTGGCGACTGTCCTGGTCGACCCGGCCGTGCTGCGCGACCTCGAGCTGGAGCTGATGTCCCTCGACCTGTGGGTCTGGCCGGTGGCGACGGCCCCGGTCTACGACGACGGGCCGCGAGCGGCCTTCCAGGTGCGTCGGCGGATGCTGATGGCCCGCCGCGGTGCGTGGGACGACGCCGCGACCTGGACCCCGGTGCTGGTCGCCTTCGGGGACTCCTGGCGCACCGGGGACGAGCCGCTGCCGTGGTCGGCGCACGCCACCTTGTGGCAGGCGCTCGACCGACGTGCCGGGCAGGTCCGCTACCGGCTCGGGCTAGGCGGGGTGCCCCGGCTGGTCGTCCACCACGAGCGGACCGCCTGAGCGCAGGACTCCCGGCTCAGTAGAGCAGCGCCGAGCCCGGGTCCTCCAGGATGCCGGCGACGTCGGCAAGGAAGCGGGACCCGGCCTCGCCGTCGATGTGCCGGTGGTCGAAGGAGAGCGCCAGCGTGGTCACCTGGCGCGGGACGATCGCATCGATCCCGTCGGTGGTCACGACCCACGGCTGCTTGCGCACCGCGCCGAAGCACAGGATCGCGGACTCGCCGGGGTTGATGATGGGGGTACCGGCGTCGACGCCGAAGACGCCGACGTTGGTGATCGTGAAGGTGCCCCCGCTCATGTCTGCCGGCTGGGTGCGGCCCTCCCGTGCGGTCGCGGTCAGGTCTCCCAGCGCGGCGGCGAGCTCGGGCAGGCTCATCGCGTCGGCGTCCTTGATGTTCGGCACGACCAGACCCCGGGGTGTGGCCGCGGCGATGCCGAGGTTGACGTAGTGACGCACGACGACCTCCTGCGCGGCCTCGTCCCACCACGAGTTGACCACCGGCGTGCGCCGCACGGCCAGCGTCACCGCCCGGGCCAGGACCAGCAGCGGCGAGACCTTCACCTCGCGCAGCTCGCGCCGGGTCCGCAGCCGCTCGACGAGCTCCATCGTGCGGGTGACGTCGAGGGTGACCCACTCGGTGACGTGGGGCGCGGTGAAGGCGGACCCGACCATCGCCCCTGCCATCAGCTTGCGCACCCCCTTGACCGGCTCCCGCGTCTCGCGGACGCCGTCGCGGGGCGCGCTGCCGGCACCGGGGGTCGCCGACGCCCCAGTTGCCGCGTCGGACACGCTCGGGGGAGCCGTGCGGGAGGCACCGGTGGCAGCCCGCTCGACGTCGGAGCGCGAGACGCTGCCGCCGGGGCCGGTCGGTGTCAGAGCGGTCAGGTCGACCCCGAGGTCGCGCGCCAGCTTGCGCACCGGTGGCTTGGCCAGCACCCGCAGCGCCTCCGGCGACGTGGCGCGAGCGGGTACGAAGGCCGGCACCGGCTCCGGCTCGGGGGCCCGCGCCGGCGTCGACGGGACGGCCGGCTCGTCGGCCGCGGCGACCTCGTCGGACCGGGCGCCGCCGGGGGCGAAGGCGCCCTGCAGCTGGAGCTGGGTGTTGGCGCCGGCCTCGGTCGTCGGGGTGACCGAGCCCTTGCGCGCCCGCCGCACCGGACCCCGGTCGGCCTTGTTGCGACCGACCAGGCTCTCGCCCTCGCCGCCGCCGCTGGCGGCCGGGTTGGACAGGTCGATCTCATCCTCCGCCGGGTCCGTGATCGAGATGATGGCGGTGCCGACCTCGACCATCTGCCCCTCCTGGGCCAGCAGGGCCGTGACCGTGCCGGCGTAGGGCGAGGGCAGCTCGACGATCGACTTGGCGGTCTCGATCTCGACGACGATGTCGTTGATCGCGACGACGTCGCCGACCTGGACGCGCCAGGTGACGATCTCGGCCTCGGTCAGTCCCTCACCGGGGTCGGGCAGCAGGTAGTCGGCCATCGGGGCGCTCTCCTCAGAACTGCATCGTGCGGTCGACGGCGTCCAGCAACCGGTCGAGGTCGGGCAGGAAGTCCTCCTCGATCCGCGACGGCGGGTAGGGGGTGTCGAAGCCACCGACGCGCAGCACCGGGGCCTCCAGGGAGTAGAAGCACTCCTCGGTGATCCGGGCCGCGAGCTCGGCCCCGAGGCCGAGGTTGACGTGCGCCTCGTGGACCACGACCGCGCGACCGGTCCGGCGGACGGACTCGTGGACGACGCCGAGGTCGAGCGGCGAGAGGGTGCGCAGGTCGATCACCTCGAGCGACTGGCCGTCACCGGAGGCGGCCTCGGCGGCCTTGAGCGCGGTCTTGACCGTCGGGCCGTAGGCCAGCACGGTGACGTCGCTGCCGCGACGCACGACCCGGGAGGAGAAGAGCGGCTCCGGGGTCACGGTGTCGTCGAGGTCGGCCTTGTCGGCGTGGTACTGCCGCTTGGGCTCGAGGAAGATCACCGGGTCGTCGCAGGCGATGGCCTGCTGGATCATCCAGTAGCCGTCGACGGGGTTGGAGCAGGCGACGACCTTCAGGCCGGGGGTGTGGGCGAACTGCGCCTCCGGGGACTCGCTGTGGTGCTCCACCGCACCGATGCCGCCACCGAACGGGATCCGGATCACGATCGGCATCCGGACCCGACCCTGGCTGCGGAAGTGGATCTTGGCCACCTGGGTGACGATCTGGTCGTAGGCCGGGTAGACGAACCCGTCGAACTGGATCTCCACCACGGGCCGGTAGCCGCGCATCGCCATGCCGACGGCCGTGCCGACGATGCCGGACTCCGCCAGCGGCGAGTCGATGACCCGGTCCTCGCCGAAGTCCTTCTGCAGGCCGTCGGTGATCCGGAAGACACCGCCGAGCTTGCCGACGTCCTCGCCCATCAGCAGGACCTGGGGGTCGTCCTCCATCGCCCGGCGCAGTCCGAGGTTGAGGCCCTTGGCCAAGGTGATGCGCTGGGTTCCCTGCGTGCCGGTCATCAGTGGCTCCCCTCGAAGGTCTCCAGGTAGGCCGCGTACCCGGCGCGCTGGACCTCGAGCTCGGTGGTCTGCTCGGCGTAGACGTGGTCGAACATGCTCAGCGGGTCGGGGTCCGGCAGGTTCCGGCAGCCCTCGCGCAACCGGGCTCCGAGGTCGTCGGCCTCGGTCTTCAGATCAGCCACGAACGCGTCGTCGACCAGCCCGTTGCGGCGCAGGTACACCTCGACCCGGGCGATGGGGTCCTTGAGCTTCCAGCTCTCGACGTCGCCGGAGAGCCGGTACCGGGTCGGGTCGTCGGTCGTGGTGTGGGCGCCCATCCGGTAGGTGTAGGCCTCGACGAGCGTCGGCCCCTGGCCGTCCCGGGCCCGTTGCAACGCCGCCTGCGTGACGGCGTACGTCGCGAGGACGTCGTTGCCGTCGACCCGGATGCCGGGAAAGCCGAACCCCAGGGCCCGCTGGTAGAGCGGGATCCGGCTCTGCCGCTCGATCGGCTCCGAGATCGCCCACTGGTTGTTCTGGCAGAAGAACACCACCGGGGCGTTGTAGGAGGCAGCGAAGATGAACGCCTCGTTGACGTCGCCCTGGCTGGAGGCGCCGTCCCCGAAGTGGGCGACCACCGCGGCGTCACGCTCGGGGTCGCCGGTGCCCACCACGCCGTCTCGCTGCATGCCCATCGCATAGCCGGTGGCGTGCAGCGTCTGGGCGCCGATGACGATCGTGTAGAGCGCGAAGTTCAGCTCGGCCGGGTCCCAGCCGCCCTGGTCGACACCCCGGAAGAGTCCGAGCAGGCTCAGCGGGTCCACGCCACGACACCAGGCGACGCCGTGCTCGCGGTAGGTCGGGAAGACGTAGTCCTGGGGTCGCAGGGCGCGACCGGCGCCGATCTGCGCGGCCTCCTGCCCCAGCAGCTGCGCCCAGATGCCGAGCTCGCCGTGGCGCTGCAGGGCGGTGGCCTCGGTGTCGATGCGCCGGGTGAGCACCATGTCGCGGTAGAAGCCGCGCAGCTCGTCGGCGGAGAAGTCGCGGTCGAACTCGGTGTCGTGGACCCGCTCGCCCTCCGGGGTCAGCAGCTGGACCAGCTCGGGACCGCCGTCCTCCGGGCGGGGGCCGTAGACCTTCGCCAGGTCGGGGCCGAAGATCGGGTCGGTCGGTGTCACGCGTGCTCCTCGCTGTGGCCGGGTGCTGCGGGATCGCCGCTGGCCCGGGTGCTCGTGGGGTGGCTGCCACGGTCGAGGACGGCGTCGCGCGGGTGGTGCGACGCGGTGTGACCCCGGCCACAGCAACCCGCTCACCGTACCCAACGCGGGGCGCGAGCGGCCAATCCCACCCCGGGCGCCGGGGGAGGCGCGAGGGCGCCGCGCCTAGGCTCGCCCCATGAGCTCCCGCCAGGTGTCCGCCTCGACCGTCGTCGAGGCCCCGGCCTCGACCGTCTTCTCGATCCTCGCCGACCCGCGCCAGCACGAGCGCATCGACGGCTCCGGGTCCGTCACCGGGTCGGTCTCCGGGCCCGCACGCCTCGAGCTCGGCGCCGAGTTCGGCATGCAGATGAAGCTGGGCGCCCGGTACAAGATCACCAACCGCGTGGTCGAGTTCGAGGACGACCGGCTGATCGCCTGGCGGCACCTGGGGGCGCACCGCTGGCGCTACGAGCTCGCTCCCGTCGACGGCGGCACCCGGGTCACCGAGACCTGGGACGCCAGCCGGTACCCGCTGCCTGCCTACCTGCTGCTGCGCGCCGCCGGCTTCCCGGCCCGCAACAAGCGCGGAATCGAGGCCACGCTGGTCAGGCTGGCCGAGGTCGCCGAGCGGGACGCCGAGAGACCTGCGTCATGAGCATCGAGAGCGGTACCGAGGTGACGTGGGGCGAGGAGAGCGACTTCGGCACCGTCACCGGCGTCCACCACGGCGACGTGACCCGCACCACGCGCGGCGACCAGGTCACCCGGCACGGATCGCAGGACGACCCGGCCTACGTCATCGAGGCCGACGACGGGACCGTGGTCCTCAAGCTGAGCAGCGAGGTCGAGCGAGCCTAGAGACCCCGCCGGGCTCAGATCTCCTCCGGGTCCTCGGTGTGGTCGTCCCCCGGGTGCGGCAGGAGCCAGTCCTGCTGCTCGGAGACCAGGCGCACCTCGCGGGCGAGCCGGGTCGGGTCGCCGCCGAGGGCCTCGAGCCGCTCGGCCAGCACGACCGGGCGGACGTCGGCGTCGTCGAAGTGGGCCACGACGCAGGGGGCCCCGATCTCGCGGACGACCTGCATCTCCTCGGGGGAGAGGTCGTCGCTGCGCTCGATGCGGAAGGGCACACCGATCTCGTGGACCATCGCCTCCCAGGCCCCCTGGTCCGCGCCGAGACCGCACAGGCCGCAGTGCGTCTCCGGGTCGGCCTCCTCGGTGCTGGGCGTCTGCTCGGCGACGCCGCCGGCGGCGTGCTCGACGCCGACGAGCTCGCGGAGCCGCTGGGTCACCGGGGACCCTCCCCCTCGTCGATCATGCGCGCGAGGCTACGCGCTCGAGGGGACGCCAGGACGTCCTCCAGCGACATCGGTCGCCCCTCGGGACCCGAGAGCGGGATCCGCCAGTTGGGGTACTCGTTCGCGGTGCCGGGCTGGTTCTGGGTCCGTCGGTCCCCCACCGCGTCCGTCAGCGCGACGCAGCGCAGCCGCGACGGGGTGAGCGCCAGGTAGGCGTGCAGCCCCTCGACGACCTCGCGCGTCGAGGCGTCCGGGGCCAGGTCCACCTGCTCGCGCACCTCGGCCAACCAGGAGGCCCGCTCGGCCTCGTCGACCTCGCGCTCCTCCGCCACCGGCCGGGTCAGCAGGTCCAACGACTCCCGCAGGTCGACGTGGACGCCGTCGAGGTAGCCGGCGGTGGGCGGCAGGTCGTGGGTGGTGACCGAGGCCAGGCACAGCTCGCGCCACCGGTCGGCCGGCAGGGGCGCGCCGTCCTGGTCGCGCTCGAACCACAGGATCGAGGTCCCCAGGATGCCGCGCTCGAGGAGGTACTCCCGAGCCGACGGCTCGACCACCCCGAGGTCCTCGCCGACCACGACCGCGCCGGCCCGGTGGGCCTCGAGCGCCAGCACGCCGAGGACGGCCTCGTGGTCGTACCGGACGTAGGTGCCCTCCGAGGCCGGCCGGTCCTCGGGCACCCACCACAGCCGGAACAGCCCGATCACGTGATCGATCCGCACCCCGCCGGCGTGCCGCAGCAGTGCGGCGACCAGGTCGCGGAACGGCTCGTAACCGGTCTCGGCCAGCCGGTGCGGCTGCCAGGGCGGCTGCCCCCAGTCCTGGCCGCGCTGGTTGAAGGCGTCCGGCGGGGCGCCGACCCGCACGCCCTCGGCGTAGGTCGAGCGCATCCTCCAGGCGTCCGCCCCGCCCGGGTGCACGCCCACGGCGAGGTCGTGCATCGTCCCGAGCGCCATCCCGGCCCCGGTGGCCGCCGACTGCGCGGTGCGCAGCTGCTCGTCGAGGACCCACTGCAGCCAGCACTCGAGGTCGACCTCGTCGCGCAGCTGCTCGCCGGCCTCGGCGACCGCGGTCGAGCCGGCGTCGCGCAGCTGCTCGGGCCAGGTCCGGAAGTCGGGGCCGTGCTCGATGGCCAGCGCCCGCCAGGTCGCGAAGGAGGTCAGCCCCTCGCCCTCCCGCTCGCGGAAGGCGGCGTAGGCCAGCTCGCGGCCGGGGGTGCGCGGCACGGCGTGGACCAGGCGCAGGGCCCGGCGCTTGGCGGTCCAGGAGGTGTCGCGGTCGATCGCGTCGAGGTCGTCGAGCGCCGCATGGACCTCCGCAGCCAGGCGCTCGACCTCGGCGCGGGCGGCGTCCGGGAGGTCGCCGTGCTCGGGGATGCGCTCGACGCGCAGGTACAGGGGGCTCGGGAAGCGGCGACTGGTCGGCAGGTACGGGGACGGCTCGAGGGGGGCCGTCGGCTCCGCCGCGTGCAGCGGGTTGACCAGCAGGTAGTCGGCGCCGAGGCCCGCCGACCAGACGGCGAGATCGGTCAGGTCGGCGAGGTCGCCGACTCCCCACGACTGGCGCGAGCGGACGGAGTAGAGCTGGGCGGCGAAGCCCCAGCCGTGCCGCTCGGCCAGGGCCGCGGGCAGCTCGAGACGGGCCGGGGTGACGATCACCCGGCAGGTCGCCTCACCGGTCCGGAGCCGGTGGTAGCCCAGCGGCAGGTCGGCGGGCAGGTCGAAGGTGGTGCGCACGACCTCGACGCCGTCGACGACCCGGGTGCTCGCGGGCCGGCGTCGGCGCGGGGCACGCAGCTCACGTGTGCCACCGGCCTCCAACGCCAGGTACAGCGTCGGGACGGGCTGCCCCGTCGCGGTGTGCGCGTGGACCTCGACGGGGCGACCGGCGACCGTCACCACGCACGGCGGGAGCACCTGGCGCCACGGCAGATCCGCCCGCTCCGCGAGGGCTGCCTCGGCGTCCGAGACGTCGACCCCCATCGCGCCGAGCACGGCCGCGATGGTCTCCTCGGGTACCTGAACCGCCTCGTCGCGCCAGTCCTCGTACTCGGTGACGACGCCGTAGGCGTGGGCGAGCTCGGCTAGCGCGGGGGTCACGGGCACCCCGTGATCCTAGGGGTGGCGAGGGCCCGTCCGACCCTCGCCTCCGAGCCCCACCGGAGCCCGGTGGTCGAGGAGCGAGCGCAGGGAGCGTCTGATCGAAGTTCTGCACCCATCCGAGCGCTTCTGCGGTGATGCAGCGGTGCAGAAGCGGCAGTTTCACCGGTGAACCGGTGAAACTGCGGATGTCGGGCGCGGGGTTGCTCGAACACCCCGTGTCCTACGCCCCGGGGCGTCAGTGCACCTCGCCGAGGTCCTCGTGCGCCTGGTGGGAGGCTGGTTCGACCTGGAAGGTGGTGTGGCGGACGTCGAAGTGCTCACCCACGCAGTGGCACAGATCGTCGAGGACGGCGCCCACACCGCGGGCCTCGAGCGCCGCGTCGGTGACGATGACGTGGGCCGAGAGGCTCGGCAGGCCGCTCGTGATGGTCCAGGCATGCAGGTCGTGGACGTCGACCACGCCCGGCAGCTCGAGAACGTGGGCGCGGACCTCGTCGAGGTCGAGGCCCGCCGGCGCGAGCTCGAGCAGCACGGCACCGGCGTCGCGCAGGAGCAGGGCGGCTCGCGGCAGGATCAGCGCGGCGATCAGCAGCGAGGCGATCGCGTCCGCCCGCTGCCACCCGGTGGCCAGGATGACGAGCGCTGCCAGGACGGCCAACACCGATCCGACGAGGTCACCGAACACCTCCGTCGCGGCGCCGCGCAGGTTGAGCGACCCGGTCTCGGATCGCTGGAGGATGCTGAGGGAGACGGCGTTGGCTCCCAGCCCGACGGCGGCGAAGCCGAGCATCGCCCCGGCGTCGACCTCGGGGGCGTCACCGAGGCGCTCGATGCCGGACCACGCCACGAAGCCGCAGACCCCGAGCAGGACGATCGCGTTGGCGACCGCGGCGAGCACCTCGGCGCGGTGCAGCCCGAACGTCGACCGCGGACCACCGCCGCGCCCTGCGACGTAGGACGCCCCGAGCGCCAGGACCACCGCTCCCGCGTCCGTGGCCATGTGGCCGGCGTCGGCCAGCAGCGCCAACGACCCGGTCACCAGCGCCCCGACGACCTCGACCCCGAGGACGGTGACGGTGACCAGCAGTGCCCAGCGCAGCTTGGAGCGGTCGGCCTCCCGACCAGCAGCGTGCGCGTGGTCGTGGCCCATGAGCGAAGCCTAGGCGGGGGGTAGACGCGTCGAGCGAGGCCGTCAGCGGGGGGTCAGCCGCTTCTCCTTGGCCTCCCAGACCAGCTCACCCTTGTCGGGACTGTCCGGGCTGAGGGCGTCGAGGATCGCCCGGACGACGTCGTCGGAGGCCACCGGCTCGGGGAGGCGGGGCGGCTCGCCGGCCAGCGCACGCTGGTCGAGGCCGGTGTCGAGGTGGGGCGGCCGGACGTCGACGACGCGGAAGGCCCGCCGCTGCTCCTTGCGCAGGACGCCGAGCCAGGTCGACAGCGCCGACTTCGCCGCGGAGTAGTCGGCCATGCCGACGGTGGGCAGGTCGGCCAGGATCGCCGAGAGGACGACCGCGGTGCCGTTCGCCGACTCGGTGAGGGCGGGGGCAGCGGCGCGCACCAGCGCCATCGGCCCCTGCACGTTGACCGCGAACAGCTCCTCGCTGAGCGCCGCCGACGTCTCGACGGCCTTGCCGAAGCCGGCCGCACCAACGGTCACGACGAGCAGGTCCAGCCCGCCGAGCTCCTCGACGGCGGCGTCGACGGCGGCTGTGGTCGAGTCGGCATCGACGGCGTCGAAGACCTGGGGCGCCGTACCGGTCCGCTCGGCCAGCGCAGCCAGGCGGCTGCGGTCACGACCGGCGGGGACGACGCGTGCGCCGGCCTCCAGCAGCGCGTCGACCAGCTTGGTCCCGATCGCGCCGCTCGCCCCGGCGACGAGCACCTTCGCGTTCTCGAGGTCCAGACCGGTCACGGTCGCGCTCCGGCGCCGACCCGTTCACGCCCGTGCGGGGTGAGCCACACCGCCGGGTCCGGGCCCGCGGGAACCACCCCGGTCGGGTTGATGTCGGTGTGCACGACGTAGTAGTGAGCCTTGATCTGCTCGAAGTCGATCGTCTCGCCGAAGCCGGGGGTCTGGAACAGGTCGCGGGCGTAGCCCCAGAGCGCAGGCATCTCGGTCAGCTTGTTGCGGTTGCACTTGAAGTGTCCGTGGTAGACCGCGTCGAACCGGGCCAGGGTCGTGAACAGACGGACGTCGGCCTCGGTGAGGCTGTCGCCCATCAGGTAGCGGCGGTCGGTGAGCCTCTCCTCGAGCCAGTCCATCGCGGTCCACAGCCGGTCGTAGGCCTCCTGGTAGTCCTCCTGCGACCCGGCGAAGCCGCACCGGTAGACGCCGTTGTTGACCTCGGTGAAGACCCGCTTCATGACCTCCTCCATCTCCTCGCGCAGGTCCGCGGGCCACAGGTCCGGGGCACCGGCCTCGTGGTGCTCGCGCCACTCGAAGAAGAGGTCGTGGGTGATCTGCGGGAAGTCGTTGGTCACCACGGCACCCGTGGGCACGTCGACCATCGCCGGGACGGTGATGCCCCGGGGGTAGTCGGGATCACGGGCGAAGTAGGCCTGCTGCAGACGCTCGTACCCGAGCACCGGGTCGACGCCGCCCGGGTCGAGGTCGAAGGTCCACGAGTCGGCGTCGTGAGTGGGACCGGCCAGGCCCATCGAGATGACGTCCTGGAGGCCGAGAAGCTCCCGCACGATGATCGCGCGGTTCGCCCAGGGGCAGGCCTTCGCAGCGGCGAGGCGGTAGCGGCCCGGCTCGACCGGCCAGGTCTCGACGTCGACCTCCCCGACCGCCGGGTCGGCGGACCTCCCCGGCCGCGCGGTGATCCGGTCCGGGAGGTAGGTCATGTCCCGGTCGAAGGGCTTGCCCTTCTCGGTGTACGTCGGCTCGCTCATGTCGCCAGCCTAGGAGGGCCGTTCTCACCCCCGGAGCCCGGCGCACGGGCCTTGGTCCTCAACCGCGGACGACGACCCGGTTGCGGCCCGCGCGCTTGGCGTCGTAGAGACGGCGGTCGGCGGTCGAGAGCAGCCCGAGGCGCTCCGTGCCGTCCTCGCCGGCGTGACTGACCCCGATGCTCACGGTGACCCGCGCCCCCGGGGCCAGGGCGTCCCAGATGTGCCCCTGGACCGCGGCGCGCAGGTGCTCGAGGCGTCGCACCGCGGCGTCGTGGGTGATCGCCGGCAGCACCACCAGGAACTCCTCGCCACCCATCCGCGCGGTCACCGCGCCGTCGACGTCGTCGATCGCGCGGGCCAGCAGGCGAGCGACGGTCTGCAGGACGCGGTCGCCGACGTCGTGGGACCAGGTGTCGTTGATCCGCTTGAAGTGGTCGAGATCGACGAAGGCGGCGGTGAACGGCTCGCCGGCGGAGATCGTGCGCTCCAGGAGGGCGTCGAGGTGCTCGTCGACGTAGCGGCGGTTGTGCAGCTCGGTCAGCGCGTCGCGGTAGGACATCTCCCGGTAGGCGGCGCTCTCACGCCGCGCCTGGGTGACCTCGACCATGGCCCGCGACATCGCCTCGCGTACCGCGGTGTCCGCGCGGTGGTGGGCGATGCTCTGGTCGTGGTAGCTCACGAACCGGCGGTAGGCCAGCTCGAAGTCGCCGATCTCTGCTGACAGCTCGGCCTGCTCCCGCAGGGCGCGCGCCGTCAGCTCTCCGAAACCCTGGCCCTGCGCTGCGGCCAGGACCTCGTCGAGCAGGTCGAGCGCGACCTGGTGGTGGCCGAACGCGCGCTGGATCCGGGCCCGGCTCAGCAGGGTGTCGACGACGTCCTCGACGGGGGTCTGCTCGTCGAGCACGACTGCGGAGAGCACCTCCTCGGCCCGGTCCGGCAGGCCGGCAGCGAGGTAGGTGTCGGCCAGCGTGCTCAGCGCGTACGGCGAGAGCACGTGACCGCGGGTCTGCATCTCGACCATCTGCTCGCACAGCGGCAGCGCCTCCGAGATCCGGCCGAGCTCGTAGTAGGAGTAGGCGGTGTTGTTGATGACGCGGAGCAGGAACTCCTCGTCCCCGGCGTGCTGGGCGATCGCGAGCGCCTCGCTGTAGCGCTGGAGCGCCTCCTGGTCGGAGCCGACCATGGAGAGGGCGTCGGCGAGGCCGAGCAGGTGGTCGGCGCGCAGCAGCGCAGGATCGTCCTCCCGGAGCAGCTCGACCGAGGCGACCGCGTGCTCCAGCCCACTGGTCATCTCGCCGGCGCGCCGCAGCAGCATGGCCAGCTGTCGCTCCGCCCGGGCGTGGAGCAGGACGTCACCGTCCGGACCGGAAGCCCACTCCCGGATCGCACGGACCCGCGCCGCGCCGTGCTCGAAGTCGCCGAGCCGGGTGTCGCCGACCGCGATCAGCAGCTCGAGCCGCCGGCGCAGCAGCCCGGCGTGCCGAGGCACCTCGGCGAGCCAGGCTCGTGCCTCGCGGCGGGTCTCCTCGACCTGGCCTGCCCCGCGCATCTCGAGACCGACGATCCGGGCCTCGATGCGGTCCTCCGTGCTCGCCTCCACCCCGCCGGCGACGTCGTCGCAGGTGTCCGCAGGAGGTTCGAGCGGAGGATCGGACTGCATCACACTTCCTCGCGTGGGCGTCGGCAGCGTTGCTGTCATCGTCCCACCTCTCCCAGCGGCGCTGCACGGTGCAGACGTACCGGATCTGAGGTGACTATCGGCAGCCCGCCTGCCCGACATGAGGGGCGGTAGGGGTGAACCCGGGGCGTCGACGCCTCGAGTGCCGCCGCAGGACACCTCACGAGCCGGTCGGGACGAACACCTCCACGACGGTGCCGCCGCCGGGGCGCCGGCTCAGCGTCCACACGCCGTCCAGGGCGTGCACCCGTTCCTCGATGCCCATCAGGCCGCTGCCGCGCTCGGGGGCCGCCGGAGGTCCGACCCCGTCGTCGCTGACCTGCAGCCGCACGTGCCGGCCGGCGGGGGCCAGGTCGACCCAGACCCGGTCGGCCGCGGCGTGACGCGTGACGTTGGTCAGGGCCTCCTGGACGATCCGGTAGAGCACCAGCACCACCGCGTCCTCGAGCCCCAGGTCGGGTGCCACGTCGACCTCCACCCGGACGCCCTGGTGGCGCAGCGGCGCCGCGAGCAGCTCGTCGATGTCGCCGAGCTGCGGTCGCGCGGTGAGCCGCTCGGCGCCCGGGTCGCGCAGGTGCGTGACCAGGGCGTCCAGCTCGCCGAGAGCGGTGCGGCCCAGGCGGCTGATCTCGCGCAGGGCTCGCTCGGGCTCGCCGATCAGCCCGGCCTCAGCCTGGACCACCATCGCCGTGACGTGGTGGCCCACGACGTCGTGCAGCTCGCGGGCCAGGCTCGTGCGCTGCTCGAGCCACCGGGCCTGCTCCGCGTCGCCGCCACCGCTCTCGGCCCCTGGGAGTGCTCTCCCCTCGCGGGACACGCTGCGGACGAGCCCACGCTGCAGGAGGCCGAGCAGCCCGCCGAGGACGACGGCCAGGAAGGGCACCGCGCTGGGGCGGCCACCGACGACGACCCAGGACAGGACCGACCCGACCAGCCCGGTCGCCCAGGCCGTCCAGGGCGTGCGGGCCGGGTCCTCGGCCACGGCCAGGAGGACCAGCACGGTCACGGCGGGCCACAGCAGCAGGTCGCCGGGCACCAGGACCGCCACGGCCCCCGCAGCAAGGGCGACGACCAGGTGACGGCCGCCGCGCGGCACCAGCGCACCCACGAGCAGCGCACCGCTGACCACCAGCGCGGCCACCAGTGGGTCGGAGCCCGGACCCTGCTGGAACACCGCGGCGGTGACGACCGCCCAGGCCACCACCGCGACGACGAACCACCGGGTGAGCAGGCGCACCCGGGCGGTGTCGACCAGCCGACGGACCACCCGCCCGCCCCCGCCCGGCATCGTCCTCACCGGCCCAGTGTGACGAGCGATCGCGCCATTGTCGCTCCCCATCGCTCCCCATCGCCCCCCGGTCGCGGGCGCCGGGGCCGGCTGTTCGGTCAGCGCCCGAACGCGCCCGCCACCCGCACCAGGCGGGTGTTGGCCTCGGCCTCGCCGATCGAGACCCGGCACCCCTCGCCCGCGAACGGGCGGACCACGATCCCGGCCGCGTCGGCCGCGTCGGCGAAGGCGGCGGTGCGCTCGCCGAGCGCCAGCCACACGAAGTTGCCCTGGGGCTGCGGCACCTCCCACCCGACGTCCCGCAGGCCGGCGACCACGCGGTCGCGCTCGACGACGAGGGCGTCGACCCGCTCCAGGAGGGCGGCCTCGGCGTCGAGGGAGGCCACCGCGGCGGCCTGGGCGACCGAGGAGACGCCGAAGGGCAGGGAGACCGCGCGCAGGGCCGCCGCCACCTCGTCGCCGGCCACGGCGTAGCCGACCCGGAACCCGGCCAGCCCGTAGGCCTTGGAGAAGGTGCGGAACAGGGCCACGTTCGCGTGGCGGCGGTAGGTGGCCAGGCCGTCGACCGGGTCGTCCATCCGGACGAACTCCAGGTAGGCCTCGTCGACGACGACGACGACGTCGGAGGGCACCCGGGCCAGGAAGGCGTCCAGGTCGCGCTGGGTCACCGAGGGCCCGGTCGGGTTGTTGGGGGTGCACACGATGACGACCCGGGTCCGCTCGGTGATCGCTGCCGCCATCGCGTCCAGGTCGTGGGCGCCGTCTGCGGTGACCGGCACCCGCACCGACGTCGCGCCCGCGGCCGTCACCGCGATCGGGTAGGCCTCGAAGGAGCGCCAGGCGTAGACCACCTCGTCGCCGGGGTCGCAGAAGGCCTGCACCAGCTGGTAGACCAGCGCCACCGAGCCGGTCCCCGCGGCGAGGTGCTCGGCCGGAACGCCGAGCCGGGCGGCGAGGCCGGCGTAGAGCCGTGCGTTGCCGAGGTCGGGGTAGCGGTTCATGGTCGCGACGGCGTCGTGCGCGGCCTCGACGACCCCGGCCAGTGGCGGGTAGGGGTTCTCGTTGGAGGACAGCTTGTAGGTCGTCTCCCCCGGTCGGGGCACGGGGGGCTTGCCCGGCACGTAGGTCGGGATCTTCGCCACGTGGGCGCGGGGCTGGGGACGTCGCTGCACCCCGGCAGGCTAGCCGCCAGGCTGTCCACGCCGGGCCCGCCAGGGGCGCAGCAGGACGGCCAGCACCACGCCGAGACCGACGCCGACCACGGCGCCGGTGACGTTGTCGATGACGTCGGTGACGTCGCAGGCCCGGTCGATGCGAGCCAGGCTCAGCTGGGTCCACTCGATGGCCACCGAGTACGCGGCCAGGGCGACGAGCCCCACCGGGACGGTCAGCCAGGCGGAGCGCCAGCGGGCCGCCGCGACGACCAGCAGGACGCCGGAGGGCAGGAAGGCCACCGTGTTGAGCAGGCGCTGACCGCCGGTGAAGATCCAGAACCCGTCGGGCGCCGGGCCACCGATGTCGAGCGAGCAGGTGCTCGCCCGGGTCTCGGCCGGCACGATCCCGGGGTCGCTGGACGCCGGGATCAGGGTCACCAGGGCGATCACCACCACGGTCCACAGCAGGGCCGCCCCGGCCCAGCCGGAGATGCCGAGCCTGCGGCCCAGGGGCAGGCCGACCGCGAGGCAGACCAGGCCGGCCACCACCGCGCCGAGGAGCATGACCTCGTAGCCGCCGACCGGGAACACCCGCAGGAGGCTACGGGAGGAGGACCTCGCCCCCGGGGACGACGTCGAGGTCGCGCCCGATCGTCACGTCGAGCGGGTTCGTCAGGCACCGGATGGAGCCGCCGCCCTTGTGGAACTCGTCGACCTCGACCACGACGACCTCGAAGCCCCACTCCTCCAGCTGCCGGCGGACGCGGTCCGGGCAGGCCGGCATCACCACGGTGCTGCCGACCACGACCGAGTTGGCGCAGAAGGTCGAGAGTGCCTCGTCCTCGGTGAGCACGAGCGGCTCCGGGACGAGGGCGAGCAGGGCGGCCGCCGAGGCGTCGTCGAGCGCCGAGGGACACGACCAGCGCACGACGCTCGTCGAGCGGGCAGAAGGCCAGGTCGAGGTGGTACATCCCGGGGTGGGTGGTGCGCAGGCCCTGCACGCGCACGCCCAGGTCGGTCGCCACGTGCTTGAGGGCCAGCTCCTCGGTGCGGGGGCCGGTGCCGACCACGAGGGTGCCGCGCCAGGCGAAGGCGTCGCCGGACTCCAGGTGCGGGCCGACGCCGTCGCGGCCCACGGTCGCCGGGGCGAAACCGTGCTCGGCGAACCACGGTCCGGCCGAGAGGGCCTCCATGCGCCGCTCGGGGTGGCGCATGTGGGAGAGCAGCACCCGCCGCGTCCCGGACGCGGCGACCACGGCCAGGCCGAGGTTCATCGCATAGACCATGTCGGGGGCGTCCTGGCGCTGGGCCATCACCTCGACCTCGGCACCGAGGCCGCGCAGGGTCGCCACGAGGTGCTGCCACTGGGCCATGGCCCGCTCAGGGTCGGGCTGGTCGGCGGGGTCCATGAAGGGGTTGATCGCGTACTCGACCCGGAAGGCGGTCGGCTCCACCACGGCGTAGTGGCGGCCCCACGGCAGTGCACTCATTCGTCCTCCTCCAGGATCCCCGTCATTGTCAGACAATCTGACATGAAGTGTGCCGTGCCGCACGACAACCGACAAATCGCCGCGCGGGCGCGTCCGACGGATGAGGCACGATGGGGGCATGTCCGGGCAGCAGGCGCCCCCCGCCACCCCCTTCCCCTCGCTGAGCCTCGAGCGCGCGTCGACCGTGGACCGGGTCGCCCAGGAGCTGCGTCGCGCGCTCTTCGACGGCGAGCTGGAGTCCGGGACCCCGTTGCGCGAGGTCGCCCTGGCCGCCTCGCTCGGCGTCTCTCGTCCCACCGTGCGCGAGGCTCTCGGACTCCTCGTGGCCGAGAGCCTGGCCACCCGCGAGCCGCACCGCGGTGTCGCGGTCGCCTCCCCGGCCGCGGCGTCCGTGCGCGACGTGTGCCGCGCCCGCTGGGTGCTCGAGGGCTCCGGGGTCCAGGCCTGGCGCCAGGCGTCCCCCGAGGCCCGGGCCGACGTGCGCACCACCCTGGAGCGCTACACGACCGCGGTCACCGAGGGCGCCGGCTACCAGGAGCTCAACGAGCGCCACCTCGCCTTCCACGTCAGCCTGGTGGCGCTGGCCGGCAGCGCCCGCCTGGTGGCCATGGCCGAGGCCCTGATGAGCGAGCTGAAGCTGGCGCTGGCCCAGGTCGACCGGATCCGACGCAACACCCACGACCAGGCCGAGAGCCACGCCGCGCTGGTCGACCTGCTCGAGGCGGACCGGCTCGAGGGTCCCGACGGGGCCGCTGCGTTCCTGTGCGCGCACCTGGCCGACGCCGAGGTGCAGATCATCGCCGCGCTCGGCCTGGGCTGAGGTCCTCGGCGGGGGCTGCGACCGCCCCGCTGGGAGGATGGGGTCGTGACCCGCTTCCTGACCTGGCTGCTGACCAACGCCCTCGCCCTGGCCGCTGCGGCCTGGCTCGTCGAGGGCATCCGCTTCACCGGCGCGCAGCAGGGACAGGACGAGCTGACCGACAAGGTCGTGCCGTTGCTCGTGGTGGCGGCGGTGCTCGGGGTGGTCACCGCCGTGGTCCGACCGGTCGCGCGCCTGGTCTCGCTGCCCTTGGTGGTGCTCACCCTGGGACTGTTCCTCCTGGTCATCAATGCCGCCATGCTGCTGCTGACCGGATGGGTGGCCGAGCAGCTCGAGATCGGCTTCCGCGTCACGGGCTTCTGGCCGGCCGTCGCCGGGGCGATCGTGATCACGGTGGTCACCTGGGCCGCGGACCGCGTGCTCGACCGGGACGACCGGTGAGGCTGCCCGCGGCCCGGACCCCGGGGCGGTACGCCGTCGGCCTGGTCTGCCTGGGCAACATCTGTCGCTCGCCGATCGCCGACGTGGTGCTCACCGACGCGGTCGCCGCGGCCGGCCTGGCCGACCGGGTCGACGTCGCCAGCTGCGGCACGGGCGACTGGCACGTCGGGCAGCCGATGGACCCGCGCGCCGCCGCCACCCTGACCGCCGCCGGGCTCGACCCGGCCCGGCACCGCGCCCGGCACCTCGATGCGGCCTGGTTCGAGCACGACGTGCTGCTCGTGATGGACCACGCCAACCACCACGACGTGCTCGCGGCCGGAGCCGACCCCGACCGCGTGCTGATGCTGCGCGCCTTCGACCCCCTGGACCCCGGAGCGCCCGTGCCCGACCCGTACTACGGTGGTGCCGACGGGTTCGAGGAGGTGCTGGAGATGGTGCGACGCAGCTGCCGCACCCTCGTCGGCGACCTGGCTCGGGTCCTGTGACCCGCCAGCCCGTCGTCGCCCGCCGCGCCGAGCAGCTCCTCGGCCGCGCCGTGGTCTCGACCGCACCGGTCGCCGGGGGCGACGTCGCGACGGCGACCAAGCTGCGACTCTCCGACGGCACCACCGCCCTGATGAAGACGATCGGGTCGGGGGGAGCGAACCCGCCCGGCCTGTTCGCCCGCGAGGCCGCGGGGCTGCGGTGGCTGGGCGAGGTCGACGGCGGCGTCCGGACACCTGAGGTGCTGGCCACCGCCGACGACGCCCTCGTCCTGCGCTGGGTCGAGCCGGCCCGCCACGGTCCCGACGCCGCCGCCGAGCTCGGACGCGCGCTGGCCCGCACCCACGCCGCCGGTGCGGCGACCTTCGGGGCGGCGGAGGACGGGTGGATCGCCACGCTGCCCCTGCCCAACCGCACCGCCGGTACCTGGGCGGAGTTCTACGCCGTGCGCCGCGTCCTGCCCTACCTCAAGCTGGCCCGGGACCGGGGTCAGGTCGACGCCGCGCAGTCGGGGGCCGTCGAGGCCGTCATCGGTCGGCTCGGAGCGCTGCTGCCCGAGGAGCCCCCGGCCCGGCTGCACGGCGACCTGTGGAACGGCAACGTCCTGTGGGGGGCGGCCGGCGCATGGTTGATCGACCCGGCGGCCTACGGCGGGCACCGCGAGGTCGACCTGGCCATGCTGGCGCTGTTCGGGCTGCCGCACCTCCAGCACGTGCTGGAGGCCTACGAGGACCTCACCCCGCTGGCGGCCGGCTGGGAGGAACGGGTCGGGCTGAACCAGCTGTTCCCGCTGCTCGTCCACGCCTGCCTGTTCGGCGGCGGCTACGGCGCCCGCGCGGCACGGATCGCCCAGCGCTACCGCTGAGCCGTCCGGCACGCCCGCAGGGTCGCGGGGCAGGGGGAGGTCGGCCGGTCCCGCCCGGGGCGGACCACCAGGGCGGCCCGGTCCTGGCGACCGGCCCGGTCGGTGACCACGAGCGTGATCGGCACCCGACCGGCTGAGTCGAAGGTGATCGCGGGTCGCGGCCAGGAGGCGTCGTCCAGGGTGCCGTCGCCGTCGAGGTCCCACCGGTAGGTCAGCCCGCGACCCGTCGACCCGGAGGCGTCCAGCTCGACCCGCAGGGGGAGCCCCGGAGCACCCGCGCCCGGGACGGTACGCAGGACGGGGGTGGCCACCCGGGCCACGGGAGCAGGGCCCGCCGCAGCGGCGGGGACAGGGGCAGGGGCCGGCGTGGCTGCGCCGGTCGAGGAGCCGAACGGGGCCGGGTCGCGCACGGGAGCCAGCGGGACCGGCACCGGCGAGGTCGTCTCGGAGACGATCGCCGCGAGACCCTCGGGCCGCTGCTCGACTGCGTCGCGACCCAGCACCATCACCGTGACGGCGACGATCACCACGACGGCCAGGGACACCAGCAACGGTGCACTGCCGGACGGCTCGTCCGTACCTTGGTCGTCCATCGGCCTTCCCCCCACCTCGGGCCAGGTCGAGCGGTCCGTGGTGGGGGCGATGCTAACCACGCCCCCCGACACCTCCGATGCCCCCCACCGTTCCTCAGGGGTCGTCCTGGCACGGGCTGGCACCATGGGGTGGTGACCCCGACCGGTGAACGGCCCCGCGTCCTGGTCGTCGAGGACGACCGGGCGGTGCGCGAGTCGCTGCGCCGCTCCCTGGAGTTCAACGGGTACGCGGTGCGGCTGGCCGTCGACGGGGCCGAGGCGCTCGCCGTGATCAGGGACGCCGACCCGGACGTCGTCGTGATGGACGTGATGATGCCCCGGCTGAACGGTCTCGAGGCCACGCGGGCGCTGCGCGCGGCCGGCAACGACGTGCCGCTGCTCGTGCTGACCGCCCGCGACGCCGTCGGCGACCGGGTGGCCGGTCTCGATGCCGGCGCCGACGACTACCTCAGCAAGCCCTTCGCCCTCCAGGAGCTGCTGGCCCGGCTGCGCGCCCTCCTGCGCCGAGCGGTGCCCCACCCCGGCGAGGAGGACGAGGTGCTCTCCTTCTCCGACCTGACGATGAGCCTGGCCACCCGGGAGGTGACCCGCGCCGAGCGCGCCATCGAGCTGACCCGCACCGAGTTCGCCCTGCTCGAGATGTTCCTGCGGCGCCCGAGGCGGGTGCTCGACCGGACCTTCATCCTCGAGGAGGTCTGGGGCTTCGACTTCCCGACCACGGCCAACTCGCTCGAGGTCTACGTCGGCTACGTGCGGCGCAAGACCGAGGCGGCCGGCGAGCCACGGCTGATCCACACCGTGCGCGGTGTCGGCTACGTCCTGAAGGAAGCATGAAGCCCCGCCTGGCCCGGCTGCCCGGGCTGCCCCGCCGGGTCGGCTGGCGGTACCGCCGCTCGCTGGCCAGCCGCGTGATCCTGCTGACCACGGTCGCGGTCGGTGTGGCCGTGGCGTTCGTGGCCCTCGGGGCCTACCTCACCGCGCGGATGCAGCTGCAGGCCACGTTGGACGACTCGCTGATGACCCGGACCCAGCAGGCAGCGGCCTCGCCGGCCCTGACGCAGATCAAGCAGACCTCGCAGGTGTCCTCGGCGGCCCTGGGCGCCGGCGACGTGCGGATCGGCTTCCTGTACGCCGATGGCTCCGACGTGCACACCAACGACGACGGACCGAGCGCTCTCGCTGGGCTCGTCGCCGCCGGAGCTCGCCGTCGCCGAGGGGTCCCTGAAGTCCAGCATGCGCACCATCTCGGCGGACACCGGCGAGGACTACCGGATCGCCGCGCTCCCGGTGCCCGGCGAGACCGGCACCGCCCTGCTGATCGCCCAGTCCATGCAGGCCCAGGAGAAGGTGCTCTCCAAGCTCGGGGTCGTGCTGCTGGTCTTCGGCGCGCTGGGCGTCCTGGTGGCCGGGGTCGCCGGGTGGGCTGTCGCCTCGAACGGCCTGCGACCCGTGCGCCGGCTGACCCTCTCCGCGGAGCGGATCGCGCGCACCGAGGACCTCACCCCCCTGCCGATCGAGGGCGACGACGAGATCGCACGCCTGGCCGCCGCGTTCAACCAGATGCTGACCTCCTTGGCGGCCTCCCGCGACCGCCAGCGCCAGCTGGTCGCGGACGCCGGCCACGAGCTGCGCACCCCGCTCACCTCGCTGCGGACCAACCTGGACCTGCTCAGCCAGGCCGAGGGCGCACCGGGCGCGGACGGACCCGGCCTCGGCCCCGAGCTGCGCCGCGAGCTGCTCGAGGACGTCCACGCGCAGATCGGCGAGCTGACCAACCTCATCGGCGACCTGGTGCAGCTGGCCCGCGACGACGGCGCGGCGCCGATCGTGGAGCCGGTCGACGTCGCCGCGGTGGTCGAGCACGCCGCGGCCCGCGTCCGCCTGCGGGCGCCGAGCGTCACGCTGGACCTCGACACGCAGCCGTGGTGGCTGGTCGGGGAGAGCGCGGCGCTGGAGCGCGCGGTGACCAACCTGCTCGACAACGCCGTCAAGTGGAGCCCCGCCGGCGGCACCGTCACGGTCCGCCTCGACGGCGGGGTGCTCGTCGTCGACGACGAGGGCCCCGGCATCGCCGCCTCCGACCGGGACCACGTCTTCGACCGGTTCTGGCGCTCCGAGGAGTCCCGGGCCATGCCCGGCTCCGGTCTGGGCCTCTCGATCGTGCGGCAGGTCGCCGACCGGCACGCCGGCAGCGTCGACGTCGGCACCTCGCCGGCCGGAGGCGCCCGGCTCGTCCTCCGGCTCCCGGGTGTCTCCGGGCCGCACCACGTCGAGGCCTCCGCGCCGATGCGGGCCGCCGGAGACGGCGGGGCGCGAGCTCACCGAGTCGCACCGGTCGTCCTGACCGACCCTCGCTGCACCCCGGCCCGGCTCAGCCGCCGGCGCGCAGGGCGTGGCGCAGCCGCTCGGCCTTCCACCGCGTCTCGGCGTACTCCTCCTCGAGGTCCGAGTACACGGTGATGCCGCCGCCGGTGCCCAGCACGTAGGACCCGTCGCCGGTGGTCGACAACGAGCGGATCACGACGCCGAGGTCGGCCCGCCCGTCGGCGCTGAGGCGGCCGAAGGCCCCGGCGTAGGGCCCGCGCGGGCTGTCCTCGACCTGCGCGACGACCTGCATGGTGCGCAGCTTGGGCGCCCCGGTCATCGACCCGGGCGGGAAGAGCGCGCGCAGCGCCTCGAGCGTCGAGACCTCCGGACGCAGCCGGCCGCGCACGGTCGAGACGAGCTGGTGGACCGAGGTGTAGGACTCGACCTGCATGAGGACCGGCACCTCGACGCTGCCCGGCTCGCAGACCAGGGACAGGTCGTGGCGCAGCAGGTCGACGATCATCAGGTTCTCGGCGCGGAAGCGCGGCTCGTCGGCCAGCGCCCGCGCCTGGGCGGCGTCGCGGGCGGGGTCGGGGTCGCGGGGGGTGGTTCCCTTGATCGGCTTCGTCTCCAGGGTGCGGTCCGCCCCGACCAGCGCGTACCTCTCCGGGGAGGAGCTCAGCAGCCAGCCCCGCGCGTCCGGCAGGTCGTGCTGGAGGAACCCGGCGTACGGCGCCGGGCTCAGCGCGCGCAGCGCGAGGTAGGCCTCGACCGGTGGCAGCTGGCTGGCCAGGCTCTCGCGGTAGGTCAGGTTGACCTCGTAGGTGTTGCCGGCGTGCAGCTGCTCCTGCACCGCGCGGAAGGCCTCCGCGTAGGTCGCCGGCACGCGCGGAGCGCCACCTCGACCGGCGACGACCGCCACCTCGGCGGTGGGGGGGTGCGCGAGGCGCCGGACGTGGGAGGGGCGCATCCAGACCGCGTCGGGGACGGCGCCGGCGTCCCCGGGGGCGGAGGTGCGCGCCGGGAGGTCTCGGCGGGAGGCGTAGCCGAGGTAGCCGAACCACTGGTCGTCGCCGCGACCAGCGGCGAGCTCGGCCTCCAGCACGGCGAAGACGTCGTCACCGACCACCTCCGCGCGTCCTCCGGCATGGCGGAGGACCTCGCCGGCGGCGGCGTCGTAGGTCAGCGAGACGTCGTCGGGCTCCAGCCACCCCAGCAGCGACCGACGCCCGGACCACCCCTGCGCCCCGCCCCCGTCGAGCCAGAAGCAGCGGGCATGGCTGGCTGCCACAGCGCGCAGCTCTCGGCCGGGGTCGCCGGCCGCGTCGCTCATCGCGGCCCCCGTGGGCCCGACAGGAAGGAGGCGATGATGTCGGCCCCGTGGCGCGAGAGGACCGACTCGGGGTGGAACTGCACCCCCACCTGCGGCACCTCGCGGTGCGCCACGGCCATCACCAGACCGGTCAGCTCGTCACGGGCGGTCACGACCAGGCAGGACGGCACCACGACGGCGGCCAGCGAGTGGTAGCGCACCGCCTCGAAGGGGTCGGGCAGACCGGCGAACAGGCCGGCACCGTCGTGGCGCACCCGGGCCAGCACCCCGTGCCCGGGGGCGACCCGGTCGACGCGACCGCCGTAGGTCGTCACCAGGCCCTGCAGCCCCAGGCACACCCCGAGCACCGGCACCCCGAGCCGGGCCGCGCCCCGCAGGACCTGCCCACCGACCGCGAAGTCGGCGGGCTCTGCGGGATGACCGGGCCCCGGCGAGAGCACGACGTGGGAGTGCTCGAGCACGCTGGCGGCCTCGACGGCGTCGTGCTGGACCACGCGCGGCAGCACCCCGGTGACACCGGCCACCAGGTGGACCAGGTTCTGGGTGTAGGAGTCGTGATGGTCCACGACGACGACATCGGGCTCGCGTGGGTCGGGAGGGTCGCGTGGGGCGGTGGGCGGTGCTGGCACGGTTCCTCAGCCCTCGGGCAGGAGCAGCTCGCGCACGAGGTCGTGGAGGAGGTCGTAGCCGTGCTCGGTCAGGATCGACTCGGCGTGGAACTGCACGCCTCGGTAGTGCGGACCGCGCACCAGGTGGATGTCACCGGTGGTGGGATCGGCCTCGACGCTGACGTCCTCGGGCAGCGGGTGGCCGACCCGGCCCACGAAGGTGTTGTAGAAGCCCACCCGCTCGGTGCGACCCCCGATCTCGACCGGGGACTGGGTGCCCTGGAAGACGATGTCCTTGAAGGCGAGGTCGATCCCGAGGCGGTGGCAGAGCGCCTGGTGGCCCAGGCACACCGCGAGGAAGGGCTGGCCCCGGGCGAGCAGCCGGTCGAGGGCGCCGCGGAAGACCGCCATCTTGGGGTCGTCGTCCGCGCGCGGGTCACCCGGGCCGGGCCCGACCACCACCAGGTCGGCGTCGTCGAGGTCACCTGGGGAGTAGTCGTCGTGGCGCACCACCTCGGTCAGCATCCCGAGCGTCCCGAGCACGTGGCAGAGCATGTTGACGAAGTCGTCCTCCCCGTCGAGGACCACCACGCGGCGGCCGGCCAGCCGGGGGTCCGGTGCGGCCCCGCCCTGGTCGGTGAGCCAGAACGGCGACAGCCGGCGGTTCCGGGCGTTCAGCGCGACCAGCACGTCCTCGTCGGCCACCAGCGCGGCGACGTCGACCGGTGAGGCAGCGGCCGGCTCGACGAGGCCGAACGCGCTGAGGATGCCCCCGGCCTTGGCGCGCGTCTCGGCCACCTCCGAGGCCGGGTCGGAGTCGCGGACCAGGGTCGCGCCGGCGGTCACCGTGAGCCGACCGGCGAGGTCGACGTCGGCGGTGCGGATCACGATCGGGCTGTCGACGACCGCCCCGCCGGCGGGGTCGCGACCCAGGATGGCCAGCGCCGCGCCGTAGTACCCGCGCCCGGACGTCTCGTAGGTCTTGATCAACCGGCAGGCGTTCTCGACGGGGCTCCCGGTCACCGTCGCGGCGTACATCGTCTCGCGCAGGACCTCACGGGGGTCGCGGGTGGTGCGCCCGGCCAGGAGGTACTCGGTGTGCACGAGGTGGCTCATCGGCTTGAGGAAGGGTCCGAGCACCTGCCCGCCCTCGGAGCAGACGTCACACATCATCTTCAGCTCCTCGTCGACGACCATGAAGAGCTCGTAGACCTCCTTCTCGTCGGCCAGGAAGTCCAGCAGCCGGTTCTTCAGGCCACCTTGCGCGTCGACCGCGCCGCCCGGCTGGTCGGGCACCACCCCACCGTCCGCGGCCCGGGGCAGGCGGAAGGTGCCGCTGATCGGGTTCATCCGCACGTCGCCCTCGTGCACGCTCACGTGACGCTCGGGAGTGGCGCCGATCAGGTAGCGGTCGCCGGTGAAGAACAGGAAGGTCCAGTACGCGCCGTGCTCGCGCTCGAGCAGCCGCCGCAGCACGGCGAGGGCCTGCCGGGGGCCCCAGTCGGAGATCTCGGCCCGGTAGTGGCGCCCCACGACGAGGTTGGCGCCCTCGCCCTGCCCGATCTCGTCGCGGATGATCTGCTCGACGAGCTCCTCGTAGGTCGCGTCGTCGGTCTCGAAGCCGCCCCGGTCGGTGAAGGTGGTCTCGACGTCGTCGATGGCCTCGAGCACCTCGGCCACGCTCAGCTCGCGCTCGGTCTCGACCTCCACCACCACCAGCGGCGTGCCGTCGTCGTGGGCCTCGAAGCCGCGCTCCCGGACCTGGCGGAAGGGGATCGCCAGCAACCGGTCGACGGTGTGGCCGGGGCTCGGGGGTCCGCTCTCGAGCGGGACGTCGAGCAGCGACTCGACCACGTGGCGCCGGCCCCCCACCAGACCGACGGTGTCGCGGTCGCCGGCGCGGGTCGAGCGCCGGATGATCGCCCACGCCTCCTGGTCCAGGAGCGCCTCGATCGCGGCACGGGGGGACGAGGACGGCTCCGGCATGGGGGAAGCCTAGGGCCGTCGTGCTGCCCGTCGTGCTGCCCGTCGTGCTGCCCGTCCTGCTGCCCGTCGGCGGACCGGTCCCGGACCGGCCGGGGCGGTCCGCCGAGGGCGGGGACGCTCAGCTCTCGAGCGCGGCGTCCAGGGTGATGTCGACGCCGGTGAGCGCCTTGCTGACCGGGCAGCCGGCCTTGGCCTTCTCGGCGGCGGCGGTGAAGCCGTCCTCGTCGAGACCCTCGACCTCACCGCGCACGGTGAGCGTGATGCCGGTCAGGCGGAAGCCACCGTCCCCGGAGTCCGGGCCGAGCGAGACGTCGGCCTTGACGTCGAGCGACTGGGGCGTCCCTCCGGCCTCGGCGATGAAGGCCGAGAGCTGCATCGCGTAGCAGGCCGAGTGGGCCGCCGCGATCAGCTCCTCGGGGCTGGTGGTGCCGCCGGCGTCGTCGGCCGCGCGCTTGGGGAAGGACACCTCGTAGGTGCCGACCTTCGAGCTGGAGAGCTCGACCTGGCCGGAGCCGTCCTCGAGGCCCCCGTTCCATGCGGTCCTGGCGGTACGAGTGGGCATGGTGACTCCTTGTGGGTAGATGTCTTGTGCACGAGATAAACTACCGGCACGATGAGGACAGCACAACCATCCGACCGGACAGGGCCAGCAGGAGGAGCGCGATGACCGTCCCGGACCAGGAGACCGGCCAGCAGACCGGCCAGGAGACCGGCCCGGACGAGGTGACCGGGCTCGAGGCGATGCTCTGCTTCGACCTGTACGCCGCCTCGCGGGCGATGACGGCCGCCTACCGTCCACTGCTGGCCGAGCACGGCCTCACCTACCCGCAGTACCTCGTGCTGGTGGCGCTGTGGGCCCGCGACGACGTCGCCATCAAGGCGCTGGCCGCCACCCTGCGCCTCGACCACGCCACGCTGACTCCCCTGCTGCGGCGTCTCGAGGACCGAGGGCTCCTCACCCGGTCCCGCGGGGCCGGGGACGCCCGTTCGGTACGGGTCACCCTCACCTCGCACGGCTCGGACCTGCAGCGGATCGCTCCCGGTCTGCGGTGCCAGGTCACCGACTCGACCGGCCTCGACCCGGCCGAGCTGGCCGGCCTCCAGGCGACGTTGCAACGCCTCACCAGCGACCTGGACCGTCGCCCCTCGGATAGTCCCTGACAAGGTGGTCGTCGGATCGGCAAATTCGCGACCACTTCGCCGGGGACTATCCCAGCACGGGGGTCAGGTGATGGTGGTCAGCAGCTGGGTGGCGCGGGTGAGCACGACGTAGAGCGTCGCGCGGCCGGTGCTGGACTCGTCCTCGATCTCCTGCGGGCGGACGACCGCGATCGCGTCGAACTCCAGGCCCTTGGTGTCGAGGCCGGTCAGCACCACGACCCGGTCCTCGCCCGAGGGCGCCACCGAGGAGTCGACGGCCGCGCGGGCGCCGGCGGCGTCGCCGGCGAGCTCGGGCCACGAGGCCAGCCAGGCGTTCAGCTCGGAGCGGCGCGCGGCCGGCACCACGACCCCCACCGTGCCGGCCACCCGCCCGGCGAGGTCGACGACCTCGCGGCGCACGACGTCCTCGAGGTGCTCGTCGTCACCGGGCACCGTGCGCGGCTCCACCCCGGTCGAACGGACCGCCGTCGGCAGGTCGGCGTCGAGGCCGACCCGCCCGGCGTACGCCGCGGCGTGGGCGTAGATCTCGGAGGAGTTGCGGTAGTTGGTGGAGAGGTGGAAGGGGTGCACCGCCTTCCGCTCGAGGGCGGCCGCTCGCGCCTCCTCGGCCTCGGCCGGCACCGGCCACGACGACTGCGCCGGGTCGCCGACGATGGTCCACGACGCCGTGCGGCCGCGGCGGCCGACCATGCGCCACTGCATGGGGGTCAGGTCCTGGGCCTCGTCGATGAGCACGTGGGCGTAGCCGTCGTCCTCGATGCTGGCCACCGGCGCCTGCCACGGACGCCCGGACGGGGCGTACTCGCGGTCCGCGGCGGTGGTGAGCTCCTGGAGGTCGACCATGGCGTCGAGCGCGGCGAGCGGAGCGCTGCGGTCCTCCTCGGTGAGCACCGGCACGTCGCCGAGGGCGTAGCGCAGCTCGTCGAGCAGCGGGACGTCCTCGACGGAGAGCGCGTGGCGGGTGGCGGCCGTACCGCCGGTGGAGCGCGCCACCGAGGCCGACTCCTCCCAGGACTTGACCAGCAACCGCTGCTCGTCCTCGGCGACCAGCCCGCGGGAGACCCGCGCGAGCAGGTCGGGGTCGCGCAACCAGCCGAGCACGTCGACCGCGTGCAGCGGCGGCCACCAGCCCACCGCGAAGTCGACGAAGGCTCGGCATCGAGAGCAGGTCGTCGTCGAAGGCCTCCCGGCCGCGCTCACGGCCGCGCTCACCGCGCACCTGGCGCCACAGGGCGTCCAGCAGGGCCGGCGCCACCCGGTTCACCTGGCGGTTGCGACGCCCCTGGCCCATCAGCTGACGCCGGACCCGCGTCAGGTGCTGCGGGCCCAGCTCGAGGACGTCGTCGCGCCAGAACACCCGGAACGACGTGGGCGATCCGGGCACCGACTCGCGGGAGAGGCGGCGCACCAGCTCGGCCATCCTCATCGAACCCTTGACGTCTGCCACCGCCGGCGGGTCGTGGCGGGCGGCGCTGACCCCGTTGACGACCTCGCCCAGCGAGCGCAGCGCCACCGCGGTCTCACCCAGGCTCGGGAGCACCCGCTCGATGTAGCGCATGAAGACCCCGCTGGGGCCGATCACCAGGACGCCCCCGGTCTCGTAGCGGCGACGGTCGGAGTAGAGCAGGTAGGCGGCGCGGTGCAGCGCGACCACGGTCTTGCCGGTGCCTGGACCTCCGGAGATCGTCACCACGCCCCGCCCGGGAGCCCGGATGGCCCGGTCCTGCTCGGCCTGGATGGTGGCCACGATCGAGTGCATCGAACGGTCGCGCGCCCGGGAGAGCTGGGCCATCAGCGCGCCCTCGCCGATCACGGGCAACGAGCGACCGTCCTCCTCGAGCCGGGCGGCCGTGTCGGCGTCGAGCAGCTCGTCCTCGACCCCGACGACGGTGCGTCCGGTCGCGCGCAGCACCCGCCGACGCACCACCCGCTGCGGTGAGACCGCGGTGGCCTGGTAGAACACCGCGGCGGCCGGCGCGCGCCAGTCGACCAGCAGGGAGTCACGGTCGGCGTCCCGCAGGCCGATCCGGCCGATGTAGCGCGGCGCCGGGTCGAGGTCGGGGTCGAGGTCGAGGCGACCGAAGACCAGCCCCTCGTGAGCGGCGTCGAGCTGCGCCAGTCGCCGCGCGGCCTGGAAGACCATCGCGTCCCGCTCCACGAGCCCGCCCTCGTGACCGAGCCGGCCGCGCTCGTGGCCCTCGCTCGCCAGCCTCTGCGCGGCCTCACCGGCCCGCTCCAGCCGCGAGTACACGAGGTCGACGAACTCCTGCTCGTGAGCGATCTCCCGCTCCACCAGCTCCTCGGTCAAGGAAGATTCCCCTCAGGCACGTCCGTCCGGTCCCGTCGCGGCACTCGGGCCGGGCGACGGAGTCGTCCATCATACGGTTCAACCGACCTGTTACCAGACGGTGGACCGCGGGTGGACCCACCGCAGCCCGTCACCTTCTATCGTCACCTCCTGTCGTTGTCGCCGTCGGAACGGCCGTCGGCCCGGTCACGGCCAGCGACGAGCCCGTTCGGGTGTGCCGGGGGGACGCACCCGAACGGGTCCCGGCGCGCCGCCGACCCATCCGGGAGCGCCTCCGCTCCGAACAACGGACATGCAGACTCGCTGGGCCTACGCCTTCTACGGACTCCTTGCCACGCTGGTCGGCATGGCCGCCGGCCATCTCGTCGCCGCCTTCACCGACCCGGGCTCGTCGCCGGTCCTGGCGGTCGGCTCGACGGTCATCGACCTCACGCCGACACCGCTGAAGGACTGGGCGATCGCGCACTTCGGCTCCGCCGACAAGATCATCCTCGTCGGCACCGTGATCGTGGTCGTGCTCATCCTCGCCGCCGTGGCCGGCATCCTCGCCCGACGCAGCCTGGGCCTGGGCCTGGCGCTGCTGGCTCTGCTGGTCGTCGTGGCCGGTGCCGCCGCGCTGACCAACACCGGCGCCAGCGCCGTCGACGTCGTCCCGAGCATCGCCACGCTGCTGGTCGGGCTGGCCACCCTGGTCCTGCTGGACCGACTGGCCCGTCGCAGCACGACGGCGACCGACAGCGAGGCCGGACCGAGCCGCCGTGGCGTGCTCGTCGGAGCCGGCGCCATGGTCGTCCTGGCCGCGGTGATGGCCGGAGCCGGCCGCGTCGTGGCGACCCTGCGCGCCCGTCCCGAGGACGTCGCCCTGCCCAGCCCCGCCGAGCCCGCGCCGGCGCTGCCGACCGGTCTCGAGGAGCAGTACCCGGGCATCACCCCCCTGCAGGTCGCCAACAAGGACTTCTACCGGGTCGACACCCGGCTCGACGTGCCGATCGTCGACCTCGACTCGTGGACGCTGACCATCGACGGCGACGTCGACCAGACCGTCAGCTTCACCTTCGACGAGATCGCCGCGATGGAGCTCGTCGAGCGGGACATCACCCTGACCTGCGTGTCCAACTCCGTCGGCGGCGAGTTCGTCGGCGGCGCCCGCTGGCTCGGCGTCCCGCTCCAGCGGCTGCTCGACGCGGCCGGCATCGAGAACACCTCGGCCGACCAGATGCTCTCGACCGACGTCGACGGCATGACCATCAGCACCCCCCTCGACCTGGCCACCGACGGCCGCGACGCGATGCTGGCGATCGGCATGAACGGTGTCGCACTGCCCCGCGAGCACGGCTTCCCGGCCCGGCTGGTCATCCCCGGGCTCTACGGCTTCATCAGCGCCACCAAGTGGATCGAGCGGATCACGCTGACCACCTACGAGGCCGAGCAGGCCTACTGGACCGAGCGCGACTGGGCCACCGACGCCCCGATCAAGATCTCCGCACGCATCGACACCCCCGCCAGCCTGGCCGAGGTCAAGGCCGGTGACACCATCATCGGCGGCGTCGCCTGGGCCCAGGTCAAGGGCGGGGTCGCGATGGTCGAGGTCCAGGTCGACGGTGGCGCCTGGGAGAAGGCCGAGCTCGGGCCCGACGTCGGCAACGACTACTGGCGCCAGTGGTTCTACCGCTGGGACGCCAAGTCCGGCGCCCGCTCGATCGCTGCCCGCGTCACCAGCGGGGACGGCGAGGTCCAGACGGCCGCACGCGCCAACCCCTTCCCCGAGGGCGCCTCGGGCATCCAGTCGCTCCAGGTCACGGTCGCCTGACCCGCCCTCCGGCGACCCAGGCGATCCCCAGACCACTCCGCGCCACCCAGCACCACCCGGCACCACCCCGCACCAATCCGGACCGAATCGGACCAATCCGTTCGCCCTCCGGCGCCGAACTCCTCTCGTCAACACCGAGAGTTCCCATCCCCGTACGAAAGGCACCATCCTCATGAAGCTCCAGACCCTCCGCCGCACCACCGGCATCGCCGCCAGCGCGGTCGCCCTCTCCGTGAGCCTGGCCGCCTGTGGCTCGGACTCGAGCAGCGACAGCACCGCCTCCGACTCCCCCTCGAGCAGCGCGCCCAAGGCGGAGTCCCCCTCCCCCAGCGAGTCCGACTCGGCCGCTGAGGGCGCCATGGCGCAGACCTTCGGCGAGGCCTGCTCGGCCGTCCCGACCTCGGGCCCCGGCTCGTTCGACGGCATGGTCCAGGACCCGGTGGGCACCGCCGCCAGCAACAACCCCCTGCTGGGCACCCTGGTCAAGGCCGTCACCGCGGCCGACCTCGTCGACACCCTCAACGGTGCCGAGGCCCTGACCGTCTTCGCCCCGACCGACGACGCCTTCGCCAAGATCCCGGCGAAGACGCTCAACGCCGTCCTGAAGGACAAGGCGACGCTGACCGCGATCCTGACCCACCACGTCATCGGCGAGCAGCTCGGCCCGGACGAGATCGCCGGCAAGCAGGACACCCTCAACAAGGACACCCTGACCATCAAGGGCAACGCCGACGAGGGTGTGACCGTCGAGAACGCCGGTGGCCCCGCCACGGTGCTGTGCGGCAACATCCCCACCGCGAACGCCACGGTGTACGTCATCGACTCCGTGCTGATGCCCTGAGGTTTCCTTCCTCAGGCAAAGCAGGACAAGATCGACGGGTGACCCACCTTGAGCCCATGGCCGGCGGCCCCTCCCCCCCGGGGGGGTCGTCGGCCGCCTCGGACCCGCGAGCAGCCCACGCGCAGCAGCTGGCACAGCTGCTCAAGCAGGCGGCCCGCGGGGACGAGCAGGCCTTCGCCACCCTGTACGACGCCACCGCCTCGCGAGCCTTCGGGCTCGCGGTGCGCGTGGTGAGGAACCCCGCGCAGGCCGAGGAGGTCACGCAGGAGGCCTACCTGGAGGTCTGGAAGAGCGCGAACCGCTTCGACCCGGCCCGCGGCAGTGCCCTCTCGTGGCTGCTGACCATCGTGCACCGACGCGCGGTGGACCGGGTGCGGTCCGCGGAGGCAGCCAGCCGCCGCGACGAGACCTACCACCACCAGAACCAGAGCGTCCCGCACGACAGCACCGCCGACGAGGCCCAGGCCTCGATGGAGGCCCGCCGGGTACGGGACGCGCTCACCACCCTGACGCCGGTCCAGCGAGAAGCGCTCGAGCTGGCCTACTTCGGGGGATACACCCACACCGAGGTCGCGAGCATGCTCGAGGTCCCGGTGGGTACCGCCAAGACCCGCATCCGCGACGGCCTGATCCGGCTGCGCGACGCCCTGGGAGCAGGCCCAGGCACAGTGAAAGGAGCACCGGCATGATCGACGTGCACGCACTGTCCGGTGCCTACGCCATCGACGCTCTCGACGACACCGAGCGCCACCACTTCGAGGCTCACCTCGCCGAGTGCGCTGACTGCCGCGACGAGGTCGCCAGCCTGCGCGAGGCCGGTGCGATGCTGAGCCTGGCCTCCGAGATCAGCCCCCCGAGCTCGCTGCGGGACCGCGTGCTGGCCGACATCGCCGTCGTGCGCCCGCTGCCGCCGCAGGTCTCCTCGCTCGACGAGCACCGCCGCCGGCGCTCGCGGAGGCTGGCACCGCTCGTCGCGGCCGCGGCCACCGTCGCCGCGATCGGTCTGGGAGCCGCCTGGCACCCCTGGACCGACGAGGGCAACGGCCCCGTCGGCCCCTCGCAGCCCCCGGTGACCAGCACCCTGACCGCCGCCGAGCGGGTCGTCGGTGCACCCGACGCCGAGACCCACAGCCGCGCCGTCGAGACCGGCGGCTCGATCACCGCGGTGCGCTCGCGCGACCTCGGCCAGGCCGCCGTCGTCGCCTCCGGCCTCGACACCCTCCCGGAGACCAAGATCTACGAGCTGTGGCTGCGCCTGGACGGCGAGATGGTCCCGGCCGGCTTCATGCGGAACCCCGACAGCGCCGTGCTGCTCACCGGCGACGCCACGGACGCGGAGGCCGTCGGGATCACCGTCGAGCAGGCCGGCGGAGCACCCGACGGCGTGCCCACGACCCAGCCGATCGCGTACTTCGCCCTCAAGAAGGTCTGATGGCGCGCATCGCCGTGGTCGGGTCCGGCGTCGCCGGCCTGACCGCCGCCTACGTCGCGTCGCGGACGGCGGAGGTCACCCTCTACGAGGCCGACGGCCGGCTCGGCGGCCACGCCGACACCCACCAGGTCACCGACACCCGCCCGGACGGCTCCGAGCAGGTGCTCGGCATCGACACCGGGTTCATCGTGCACAACCCCCGCACCTACCCGGTGCTGCTGCGCCTCTTCGCCGAGCTCGGCGTCGCCACCCAGCCCTCCGAGATGTCGATGTCGATCCGCGACGACGCCTCCGCGCTGGAGTGGGCCGGGGCGCTGGGCCGCCGGGGACTCTTCCCGACCCGGGCGAACCTGATCAAGCCCCGCTACCTGCGGATGCTGGTCGAGATCCCCCGCTTCCACCGTCAGGCCAAGCGCGTCGTGTCCCAGGGCCTCGCCCCCGGGCAGAGCGACGTCGCCACCGACGTGACGCTGCGCCGGTTCCTGGCCGACGGCGGCTTCTCGGCCTACTTCGTCCGGCACTTCATGGAGCCGCTCGTGGCCGCCGTGTGGTCCTGCGACCCGGAGGTCGCGCTGGAGTACCCCGCGCGCTACCTGTTCACCTTCCTGGAGCACCACGGCATGCTCGGCGTCTTCGGGTCCCCGCAGTGGCGCACCGTCGCCGGCGGCTCGGGGCAGTACGTCGCCCAGGTCGCCGCCCGCGTCCACCACGTACGCACCGGCATCAAGGTCACCTCGATCCTCGAGACGCCGGCGGGTGTCGAGGTCACCGACGGCAACGGCGAGGTGCAGACCTACGACGGCGTCGTCGTGGCCACCCACCCCGGACACGCCCTGGCGATGCTGGCCGAGCCGACGCCGGCGCAGCGCGAGGTGCTCGGCGCGATGCCGTACTCGGCCAACACCGCGCTGCTGCACACCGACACCTCGGTGCTCCCGCGCGCCGACGGCGCCCGGGC
The DNA here is from genome assembly GCA_963822495.1 of uncultured Actinomycetota bacterium. Lineage (GTDB taxonomy): Bacteria > Actinomycetota > Actinomycetes > Propionibacteriales > Nocardioidaceae > Nocardioides. Next base: position 254,971 of record CAWGHQ010000008.1, read on the forward strand.
GTCGTGGAACTTCCTGCGCCCCACCGGCACCGAGGCCCGCCCCGGCGAGGTCACGGTGACCTACGACCTGACCCGCCTCCAGCGGCTGCCGACCTCCACGCACTACCTGGTGACCCTGGGCGGCGAGCACCTCGTCGACCCGGCCACCGTCATCGCGCGCCGCGAGTACGAGCACCCGCTGTACAACCCGTCCTCGGTAGCGGCGCAGGGTCGGCTGCCCGGCATCGCCACCGACCGGGTCGCCTTCGCGGGCGCCTACCACGGCTGGGGCTTCCACGAGGACGGCGCCCGCTCCGGCCTGGCCGCCGCCGAACGTCTCGGACTGCAGTGGCCCGCTGCCGACGGCGCGCCCGTCGGTGCCTTCGGCGGCGCCGGCCGTGACCTGACCGGCGTGTTCACCACCACCGTGCGCCACACCCGCCGCAAGCCCTGGCGTCGTCGGTTCGCCCACCGCAGCCACACCTGGGTCGTCGACCTCGACGACCTGCCCGACCACGGGGTGCTGGGCCGCTTCGAGGCCCGGGACCACCTCGGCGACCCGTCCACCTCGATCCGTGCGAACCTCGAGGCCTACCTCGGCGGGCACGGGATCGACCTGCACGGCGGCCAGGTGCTGATGGCCGCCCAGGCGCGCGCGCTGGGCTACTGCTTCAACCCGATCTCGGTCTTCTGGTGCACCGATGCCGCCGGCGACCTGGCGGCCACCGTCGTCGAGGTCCACAACACCTACGGTGACCGCCACGCCTACCTCGTCCGCCCCGACGAGCAGGGCCGCGCGAGCACCGACAAGGCGATGTACGTCTCGCCGTTCCACGGCACCGACGGCTCCTACGAGCTGGCCGTCCCCGTCCCCACGGACCGTCTGCACGTCGCGGTGAGCCTCCACACCGAGGACGGCGCGGTCTTCAGCGCCTCCCTCGACGGTGAGCGCGTCGCCCCGGCGGGCTCGCCGACCTCGCGGCGCACCGTCCTGCGCGCGGCCCCGGCCTCCTTGCGCGGCTCGGTGCTCATCCATGCCCACGGCGTGTGGCTCTGGCTGCGCCGCCTCCCGATCCGCCCCCGCCCCCCGCACCACCAGGAAGGTGTTCGATGACCGTCGCCCCCACCCGCCTCGCGGCCAACCACTGGCCCGGGCTCGAGGTCGTCCCGACCGGCCCCAAGGCCGTCGTGGCCAGCCGCCTGGCCCGCCGGATCTTCGCCGCCGCCGTGAACCGTCTCGACGTGACCGTCGAGGTCGCGGCCACCGCGGGCCGTCCGGCCCAGCGCCTGGGGCGCGGCGGGCCCGTCGCGGTCCTGCACCGACCCGAGGAGTTCTTCGCCCGGATCGGCACCCAGGGCCTGATCGGGTTCGGCGAGGCCTACCTGACCGGCGCCTGGGACGCCGAGGACCTGGGCGGCTTCCTCGGGGTGATGGCCGCCGAGATGGCCGACCTCGTACCGCGCCCCCTCCAGCGGCTGCGCGCCCTCTACGTGGCCCGCCCGCCCCGCTTCCACCGCAACACCGCCGACCAGACCCGCGACAACATCGCCCACCACTACGACCTGTCGAACGACATGTTCGAGCTGTTCCTCGACCCGACGCTGAGCTACTCCAGCGCCCTCTTCGAGGCCGAGCACGTCGCCGTGACCGACGGTGTCGGCGCGCTGCACCGGGCCCGGGTCCCGGCGACCTGCGCCCAGGGCGGTCCCCGTCGCGAGGACCTGGAGGCCGCTCAGGCCCGCAAGCTCGAGCGCCTGCTCGACCAGACGGGCGTCGCCGAGGGCACCCGCGTGCTCGAGATCGGCTCCGGTTGGGGCGAGCTGGCCATCCGTGCTGCCCGCCGGGGCGCGCAGGTGGTGACCATCACCTTGTCCAGCGAGCAGAAGGCCCTCGCCGAGCAGCGCATCGCTGCTGCCGGCATGAGCGACCGGGTCAGCGTCGAGCTGGTCGACTACCGCGCGGTGCGCGGCACCTACGACGTCGTGCTCTCCGTGGAGATGATCGAGGCCGTCGGCTGGCAGTTCTGGCCGACCTACCTCGAGACCATCGAGCGCGTCCTCGTGCCCGGCGGGCGCGCCGGGATCCAGGCCATCACCATGCCCCACGACCGGATGCTGGCCACCAAGAACACCTTCACGTGGGTCAACAAGTACATCTTCCCGGGGGGCTTCCTGCCCTCGGTGCAGGTGCTGGACGAGCTCAGTCGCGAGCACACCGACCTGCGCCTGACCGACCGGCTCTCGATGGGGCTGCACTACGCCGAGACGCTGCGACTGTGGGACGAGACCTTCGCCGCCGCCCACGACCAGGTGCTCGAGCTCGGCTTCGACGAGACCTTCCTGCGGATGTGGCACTTCTACCTCGAGTACTCCCGGGCCGGGTTCGCCTCGCAGTACCTCGACGTGAACCAGCTCGTCTTCTCGCGGGCGAGCGTCGGCTGATGCCCCCCGTCCCAGCCGCCGGCACCGTCGCCGAGCGGCTCGCCGGAGTCGTCGAGCCCTTCCTCGGCGGTCCCCTCCCGGTCCGCCTGCGGGCCTGGGACGGCTCGGAGGCCGGGCCGCTCGAGGGTCCTGTGGTCGAGCTGCGGTCGCCGGCCGCCGTCCGGCGGCTGCTGCGCCACCCCGGCGAGCTCGGCGCGGCACAGGCCTACGTCACCGGCGAGCTCGACGTGCCGGCCGAGGGCGGGTGGACCCTCGAGCGGGCCCTGACGCACTCCTTCCACGTCGCCGGCCAGCGCGGGCTGTCCGGGGCCCGCCTGTCGCCGTCGGCGATCCTCCGCGCGCTGCGCGAGCTGCGCTCGATGGGTCTGGTCGGCCTGCCCCCGGCGCCGCCGGCCTCGCAGGCCCAGGTCAAGGGACGCCTGCACAGCAAGCTGCGCGACCGACGGGCGATCAGCCACCACTACGACCTCTCCAACGAGTTCTACGAGCTGATCCTCGACCCGCAGATGGCCTACTCCAGCGGCTACCACGTGAGCCCCGAGGTGAGCCTGGAGGAGGCGCAGCGGGCCAAGCTCGACCTGGTCTGCCGCAAGCTCGGGCTCGAGCCCGGGATGCGGATGCTCGACGTCGGCTGCGGCTGGGGGTCGCTGTCGCTCCATGCCGCCGAGCACTTCGGGGCCCAGGTCACCGGGGTGACGATCGCCGCGGAGCAGAAGCGTTTCATCGACGCCCGCATCGCCGAGCGCGGGCTCGGGGACCGGGTGGAGATCCGACTCCAGGACTACCGGGACGCCGTCCCCGCCCCTCGCGAGGAGTACGACGCGGTCGGCTCGCTGGAGATGGGCGAGCACGTCGGCCAGGACAACTACCCGACCTACGCCGACGTGCTCTGCCGCAGCGTCCGGCCCGGCGGTCGGGTGCTGGTCCAGCAGATGTCGCGCCGGGGTCGCTGGCCGGGTGGCGGACCGTTCATCGAGTCCTTCATCGCCCCGGACATGTACATGCGACCGGTCGGCGAGACCGTCGAGCTGCTGGAGTCCGGCGGGCTCGAGGTCCGCGACGTCCACGCCCTGCGCGAGCACTACGTGCTGACCGTGGCAGGCTGGCTCGAGCGCTTCGAGGCCAACCGCGAGCGGCTGACCGAGCTGATGGGCGAGGAGGTCGTGCGCGTGTGGCGCCTCTACCTCGTCGGCGGGTCGATGGCCTTCCGCGACGGCCGGATGGGCGTCGACCAGATCCTCATGGTGCGCCCCGGCGCCCCGCACACCCTGCCGGGCGAACGGACCCGATGACCCTGCGGACTACGGTCGAGGCGTGCAGACCCCCAGCCTGATCGTCCTCGTCCTGGTCCTCGGCGCCGCGACCGTCGTCGCCGTGATGGCGCTGACGGCCGTGCGCGCCCAGCAGCTCGGCAAGGTCGCCGTCGTCGACGTCGCCTGGGGCTCGGGCTTCGTGGTCGTCGCGCTCGTCTCGGCGCTGGTCGGCCAGCTCGCGGGCGACGACTCCGGCGGCGCGACCTTCCAGCGGTGGCTGGTCGTCGTCCTCGTCGCGGCCTGGGGCCTGCGCCTGGCCTGGCACGTGCGCGGTCGCGCGCTGGGCAGCCACGGCGGCAAGGAGGACCCCCGCTACGCCGAGATGCTCGGCGGGTCGCTGGAGGAGGTCGGCCTGGGCACCGCGGTGCGCCGGGTCTTCCTGGTCCAGGGCGTGGCGATGTGGCTGGTCTCCCTGCCGGTGATGGTCGGGGCCGGTCTCGACCTGCACCTGTGGCCGTTCCTGGTGCTCGGGGTCGTGGTGTGGGCCGTCGGGCTGGGCTTCGAGGCCGTCGGCGACCGCCAGCTCAACGAGTTCATGGCCCAGCCCCGTGAGGAGCGGCCCAGCGTGATGGACCGCGGGCTGTGGGGCTGGACGCGGCACCCGAACTACTTCGGCGACGCCTGCGTGTGGTGGGGCCTGTGGTTGACGGCCGGCCTGGCGTCCGGCTGGCTCGCAGGGCTGGCCACCGTCGTGGCCCCGGTGGCGATGACGCTCTTCATCCGCAACGTCACCGGCGCCAAGCTGCTGGAGAAGAAGATGAGCCAGCGTGAGGGCTGGGACGAGTACGCCGCCCGCGTGCCCATGTTCTTCCCGCGCCCCCCGGGTCGGCGGTAGAGGGTCGCCTGGGAATCCCCGGTCAGCCGGGGAATCCCAGCGTTGTCGTGGTTTGTGAACCACGACAAGCCCGGAAGTTTCCGGTCAGCCGGGGATTCCCGGCGTGCTCACCCTGACCGCGGCCGCGGGGCCCGCTTCTGCTGCGGGGTGACGGGCACCGTCGGGATGGCGCCGGTCTGCACCTGGTCCTTCGGCGAGGCCGGGTCAGGGACGAACTCGTGGCTGGCGCCGTCGCGTCCCGAGAAGCGGATGATCACCGTCTCGAAGCCCTTGTGCCGCTGCATCTGGGCGTAGGCGGCGTAGGCCCGGCGATCGGCGTCGGTGAGGTCGACGGCGTCGGTGAACGGCGTCAGCAGGGCCCGCGGCCACAGGCGGCGGACCAGCACGACGTTGACCTCCACACCGAGGACGCCCATGAGGGAGGCGAGGTAGATGATGCCGACCAGCCCGAGCACGAGGCCGAAGGTCTGGTTCATCCCGTTGGTCTCGGTGAGCACGCGGGTCGCGTAGACGGTGCCGGCGTACTGCAGGGCCTGCCAGAGGATCGCGGTCACGAACGCCCCCGGGGCCGACCGGCCGAACCCGTGACGGCGCGAGGCCGCCAGCCGGAAGAGGACCGTGAGCCCGAGGCCGAGCGCGACCACCGAGACGAGCCCGATCAGGAGCCGCAGGAACGCGTTGACCGGGCCGCCGAAGATCTCGGTGTTGGACCCGAGGACCGAGACCGTGGTGACGGCGACGACGGCCACCCCTGAGGTGAGCAGCAGGCCCAGGCTCTTCAGACGCAGCAGGAACGGGTTCGGACGACTGTTGCGTGGCACCGACCAGGCGATGTTCATCGCGTTCTGGATGGCCTGGCCCAGGCCCATCGCGCCGTAGATCGCCGCGATCGCGCCGACCACGACGCCGGCGGTCGAGCCCTGGAGGCCCTCGGGCCGTCCGAGCTGCTCGCCGATGATCGGGAAGTTGCTCAGCGTCGAGGTGAGCACCTCCATCTGCAGCTGGGGGTTGCCCTGGAGCACGAAGCCGAGGATCGAGGAGGCCAGCAGCAGCAGCGGGAAGATCGCGATGAAGGCGTAGTAGGTCAGGATCGCCGAGAGGTAGTTGCCCTGGTCGTCGAAGAACTTGTAGAGGACCGCGAGCGGCAGGCCGACGACGGGGTGCTGACGCTGGAACTCGTCCACCCTCCACACCCGGTCCGCCACGGGGATCACCGTATCCTCAGCGCGCGGGTGAGACCGTCATGCGATGCTCGTCGTCCGGCCACGGACGTAGGCCTCGAGGTGCTCGCCGGTCAGGGTCGACCGGGCGGCGGCGAGGTCGGCGGGGGTGCCCTCGAAGACCACCTGCCCGCCGTCGTTTCCCGCGCCGGGTCCGAGGTCGATGATCCAGTCGGCGTGGACCATCACGGCCAGGTGGTGCTCGATGACGACCACGGTCTTGCCGGCCTCCACCAACCCGTCCAGCACCCTCAGCAGGTTCTCGACGTCGGCGAGGTGGAGGCCCGTCGTGGGCTCGTCGAGGACGTAGATCCCACCCTTCTCGGCCATCCGGGTCGCGAGCTTGACCCGTTGGCGCTCACCGCCGGACAGGGTCGTGAGCGGCTGACCGATCCGCAGGTAGCCCAGTCCGACGTCGACGAGGTCGACCAGGATCCGGTGAGCCGCGGGGAGCCTGGCGTCCCCGGCGCCGAAGAAGGCCTCGGCCTCGGTCACCGACATCGCGAGCACCTCGCTGATGTCCTGGCCGCCGAAGGTGTACTCGAGCACCATCGCGTCGAAGCGTCGTCCCTCGCACACCTCGCAGGGCGTCGGGACGCTCGCCATGATCCCGAGGTCGGTGAAGATCACCCCGGCGCCGTTGCAGCTCGGGCAGGCACCCTCCGAGTTGGCGCTGAACAAGCGCCGGCTTCACGCCGTTGGCCTTGGCGAAGGCCTTGCGGATCGGCTCGAGCAGTCCCGTGTACGTCGCGGGGTTGCTGCGCCGCGAGCCCTTGATGCCGCTCTGGTCGACCACCACCACGCCGTCGCGACCGGCGAGCGAGCCGTGGATCAGCGAGCTCTTGCCCGACCCGGCCACACCGGTGACCACCGTGAGGACACCGAGGGGCACGTCGACGTCGACGGAGCGGAGGTTGTGCCTGCTCGCGCCGCGCACCTCGATCGCGCCCGTCGGTGCACGCAACACCTCCTTGGGGGCGACCCGGTCGTCGAGGTGACGGCCGGTGAGCGTGCCGCTGGCTCGCAGCCCGTCGACCGTGCCCTCGAAGACGACCTCGCCGCCCTCGGCGCCGGCCTCTCGGCCCCAGGTCGACGACATGGTCGGCGATCGCGATCACCTCCGGCTTGTGCTCGACCACGAGGACGGTGTTGCCCTTGTCGCGCAGCTGTAGGAGCAGCCGGTTCATCCTCTCGACATCGTGCGGGATGCAGACCGATGGTCGGCTCGTCGAAGACGTAGGTGACGTCGGTCAGCGAGGAGCCGAGGTGCCGGATCATCTTGGTGCGCTGGGCCTCGCCACCCGACAACGTGCCGGAGGACCGGTCGAGCGAGAGGTACCCCAGGCCGATCTCGACGAAGGAGTCCAAGGTGCGTCGTAGCGTCGTGAGCAGGGGAGCCACCGACGGCTGGTCGAGACCGCCGACCCACGAGGCGAGGTCGCTGATCTGCATCGCACAGGCATCGGCGATGCTGACGCCGGCGATGGTCGAGCTGCGGGCCGCCGCGCTCAGCCGGGTGCCGTGGCAGTCGGGGCAGGCGGTGAAGGTGACCGCCCGCTCGACGAAGGCGCGGACGTGGGGCTGCATCGCGTCGACATCCTTGGCCAGGAAGGTCTTCTTGATCTGGGGGATCAGACCGAGGTAGGTCAGGTTGATGCCATCGACCTTGAGCCTGGTGGCCTCCTTGTGCAGGAGGTCGTCGAGCTCGCGCCGGGTGAAGTCCCGGATCGGCTTGTCCGGGTCGAAGAAGCCGCAGCCGCGGAGGATCCGGCCGTACCAGCCCTCCATGCTGTAGCCCGGGATGGTCAGGGCGCCGTCGTTGAGCGACGCGGTGTCGTCGTAGAGGGCGGTCAGGTCGACCTCGTCGACCCTGCCGCGTCCCTCGCAGCGCGAGCACATGCCCCCGATGATGCTGAACGAGCGGCGCTGCTTGACCTGGCGGCCACCCTTCTCGAGCGTGACCGCGCCGGCCCCGGAGACCGAGGCGAGGTTGAAGGCGTAGGCCTGGGGACCGCCGATGCTGGGGGTCGCGAGGCGGCTGTAGAGGCGGCGCAGCATCGCGTTGGCGTCCGTCGCGGTGCCGACCGTCGAGCGCGGGTCGGCGCCCATCCGCTCCTGGTCCACGATGATCGCGGTGGTCAGGCCATCGAGCACGTCGACGTCGGGGCGCGCCTGGGCCGGCAGGAAGCCCTGCACGAAGGCGCTGTAGGTCTCGTTGATCATCCGCTGCGACTCCGCGGCGATGGTGGCGAAGACCAACGAGCTCTTGCCCGAGCCGGAGACGCCCGTGAAGACCGTCAGGCGCCGCTTCGGCAGCTCGACGCTGACGTCCCTGAGGTTGTTCTCGCGCGCCCCGTGGACCCGGATCAGGTCGTGGGTGTCGGCCGCGTGCGGCGCACGAGGATCAGGTGACCTCATGGGTCTTGTCTCCTAACGGACACAGGCGTCGCTGCCGGCATCGCGCACCGACCCGTTCTCACTGACGAGCGTCCAGTCGTAGGAGTCCGGGTGGAGCGTCAGGCGCAGCACCCCGAACGCGGTGGAGTCGACCTTCTCCAGCCCGGCCCTCTGGGTGACCGGGCTGGAGGAGTGGCCGACGCCGCCGGTGCCGACGACGAACTGCCGGATGCCGTCGCTGGTGACCGCGCCCGACTGATTCATCCGCGCCCATCGTTCGTACTGGTGCTCGTGGCCGGCCAGGACGACGTCAGCGCGCGCCCCGAGCAGGTCCGACCACGCCGGCCTGGACTTCCCCATCCCCGGCGCGATGCTGCCGGCCGCGTAGAGGGGGTAGTGCCAGTAGGCCAGGACGCAGCGGGTCGGGTGTGCGGCCAGGTCGCTCTCCAGCCACCGGTTCTGCGGCGAGCCCTGCGCCATCGGCTCGATGCTGTTGAGCGCGATGAGGTGCCACGCGCCGACGTCGTAGGAGTACCAGCCCTGGCCGCGAGTGCCCGCCGCCGGCCCGAAGTAGTCGAAGTACCCTGCCGGACTGCCGGAGCGGTACTCGTGGTTGCCAGCGACCGGGGCGGTGACCGCCTTGTACCTTCCCCACGTCGGATCGTAGGACCCACGGTACTCGGAGAGCAGTCCGGCGCCGTACTGGTTGTCTCCCAGCGCCAGCACCTTCTGTGCGCCGTTCAAGAGGTTCGCCGTGCCCTGTTGGTGACACGTCGTCGCGGTGACCGGCGTCCCGGGCGCACAGGCGATGTCCCCGGCCGCAGCGATCACCGGGTCCGACGGCTCAGGGCCTCCGGGGGTGGTCACCGAGGCCGGTCGACTCGCGACCGAAGCGTTCCCGGAGCGATCGGTGGCCCGAACGGTGTAGTCGTAGGTGGTGTCCTCGCTCACCGTCAGGTCGCTGTAGTCGGTCTGTGCGCCGACGGTGGCGACAGCGACGCCGTCGCGGTAGACGTGGTAGCCAGTGACGCCCACGTCGTCGGTGGCGGCCGTCCAGGACAGGTTCACCTGTCGCGCCGAGGCCGCCTCGGCCACCAGGCCGGAGGGGGCCGACGGCGCCGTGTCGTCCGTGCTCCGACGGCTCACCGTCACATCGTCGAAGCCGACGGTGAAGCTGCGTCCCGAGGCGGCGTCGCCGATCTGGACCTGCCCGACGCCGGTCGTCCCCAGCGGCACGGTCCCGCCCAGGGACGGCACGCTCGAGCCGTCGAGCATCACCTCCAGCTCGCTAGCACCGCCGGCGATGCGGGCACTCAGGCTCACCCGGTGCCACACGCCCTTGTCCACGACGGTGGGGCTGACCTCGGTCGTCGAGGTGACGAAGTTGCGGAGCGCCAGTCGTCCCGCCGCGGTGACGTGCACGCCGGCGAGCGACGCCCCGCTGGACGTCCTCAGCGTCATCAGCGTCACCGTGTTCCTGCCCTGGGTGACGACCTTGGCCGCCGCGCTGAGCACCACGTCGTTCTCCGCGGACGCCAGTCTCTTGCGCGCGAAGGACGCAGCGGCACCACTGCTGGTCGCCCGAGCCGCCCACGAACCGGTGGCCACGTCCTGCTGCTGGGTCGTCAACGACGTGACGGTCGTCCACGACGCCAGTGAGCCGCTCTCGAACCCGTCGACGAACAACACGCTCGACTCGGCGATTGCCGGGCTACCCGCGGAGGCCGTCAGGAGCGCCAAGGACCAGCCGACGAGACCACACCGCACAGACGTACGCACGATACCTCCGGCACCACTGTTGTCATCGAGTCGCGGCTCCGCCACCAGGTTGAGGGATGCCCGCCGGCAGGTCAAGGGAGGACCTCCATCCCGGTCTGGCTGGGTTGCCGGTGGGCAGATGGAGCACTCGGCTCGGGGCGGAGGCCGGTGCCGCCCGCTGAGCGGGTGGGTCGCACCCGGAGGGTGGTGGTCTGCTTGCTCAGTACGACTTCGGGAGCCCCAGGGAGTGCATGGCGACGTAGTTGAGGATCATCTCGCGGCTGACCGGCGCGATGCGGCCGGCTCGGGCCGCGACCAGGAGACCGGCCATGCCGTACTCCTGGCTGATGCCGTTGCCGCCGTGCGTCTGGACGGCCCGGTCGACGGCGTGGACGGCTGCCTCGGCCGCTGCGTACTTGGCGATGTTGGCCGCCTCCCCCGCCGCTGCCTCGTCGCCCGCGTCGAGCAGCGCAGCCGCCTTGGCGTTCATCAGCCGCGCCATCTCGATCTCGATGTGGCTCTCGGCCAACGGGTGGGCGATGGCCTGGTGCGCTCCGATGGGGCTCTGGAAGACCGTCCGCTCCTTGGCGTAGGCGGTGGCCTTGCCGAGGGCGTAGCGAGCCAGCCCGAGCGAGAAGGCGGCCGCCATGATCCGCTCCGGGTTGAGCCCGGCGAAGAGCTGCACCAGGCCCCCGTTCTCGTCACCGACCACCGCGTCGGCCGGCAGCCGGACGTCGTCGAGGAACAGCTGGAACTGCTTCTCGGGGCTGACGATCTCCATCGGGATCGGGGTGGCCTCGAACCCGGAGGCGTCGGTGGGCACCACGAACAGCACCGGCTTCACCTTGCCGGTGCGAGCGTCGTGCGCGCGGGCGACGACGAGCACGTTGTCCGCCTCGTCGACGCCGGAGATCCAGATCTTGCGCCCGTTGAGCACCCAGCCGTCACCGTCACGGCGGGCCGTGGTGGTGATGTTGTGGGTGTTGGTCCCGGCGTCCGGCTCGGTGATCGCGAAGGCCATGGTGCCGGTGCCGTCGCAGATCCCGGGCAGCCAGCGCTGCTTCTGCTCCTCGGAGCCGTAGCGGGTGATGATCGTGCCGCAGATCGCCGGGCTGACCACCATCAGCAGCAGCGGACAGCCCTGGGCCCCGAGCTCCTCGCAGACCGCCGCGATGTCGCCGATGCCGCCACCGCCGCCGCCGTACTCCTCGGGGACGTTGACCCCGAGGTAGCCGTGCTTGGCGATGTCGAGCCAGAGCTCGGTGGTCTTCTCACCGGCGCGCGCCTTCGCGGTGAACCACTCCCGGCCGTAGCCGGCGGCGAGGCGCGCGACGGCCTTCCTGAGCTCGTGGCGTTCGTCGGACTCGGTGTAGGTGCTCATCTGGTCTCCTGTCGTCTGCGGGGGTTTCGAGACGGTTGCTGCGCAACCTCCTCAACCAACGGGGGGTGCCTCGACCACGGCGAGGACGGCGCCGGAGGCGACCTGGGCGCCGGTCACGACGTCGAGGCGGACCACCGTCCCGGCGTGCGGCGCGCTGACGGTGTGCTGCATCTTCATCGCCTCGAGCACCAGCACCGGATCGCCGGTGCTGACCTGCTGGCCCTGCTCGACGAGGACCCTCACCACGCTGCCCGGCATCGGCGCCAGCAGGCTGCCGCTGGCGACCTGGTCGGCCGGGTCGAGGAAGCGGGGTACGCGGACCAGGCGGACGTGCCCACCCGGCCCGTCGACGTCGACGACCTCACGGTCGGCAAGGCCGGTGACCACGAGCTCGTAGGCCCGTGCGACCCCGTCGGTCTCGAGGACGACCGAGGTCGCGCTCGCCGTCCGCACCACCAGGCCCTCGACGACGTAGCCGTCCCGGGTGCCCTCCCACGAGACGCTCACGTCGCCCTCGAAGTCGGTCCGGCGCGTCGTGGCGGCCACGTTGCGCCACCCGACCGGGATGCCGCGCTGGACCGTGCGCCACCCGCGCGCCCGCTCGGCGATCGCGAGCGCGGCGGCGACCGCGGCGCCCTGGTCCGGCGCGGAGCGAGGCGCCGGGGGGTGGTCGAGCAGGAAGCGCGTGCTGAGCACCTCGTCGAGGAACGCCGGCGAGGTGAGCGCGGCGACGAGCTGGTCCCGGTTCGTCCGGACCCCGTGGATCCGGGCCCGCCGCAGGACGCCGGCCAGCTGCCGCGCTGCCTGGGAGCGGGTCGGGGCGTGCACGACCACCTTGGCCAGCATCGCGTCGTAGTGGGTCGAGACCGCGTCGCCCGCGGCGTACCCGGCATCGACCCGGACCCCGTCCCCTCCGGGGATCTCGAAGGTCGTCAGCGTGCCGCTCTGGGGCTGGTACTCGGCGCTCGGGTCCTCGGCGTAGAGGCGCACCTCCACCGCGTGGCCGCGTGGCTCGGGGAGGGCCTGCGCGTCGATTGGTCGGCCCTCGGCCACGGCCAGCTGGAGCTCGACGAGGTCGACGCCATGGACGAGCTCGGTGACGGGGTGCTCGACCTGGAGGCGGGTGTTCATCTCCAGGAAGAAGAACCGGTCGGCGGCCGGGTCGTAGAGGAACTCCACCGTGCCGACGCCCCGGTAGTCGATGGCTGCCGCCGCGGCGGCGGCGGCCCGGGCCAGCGCAGCACGGGTCGCCTCCGGCAACGCCGGCGCCGGCGACTCCTCGACCACCTTCTGATGGCGCCGCTGGAGGGAGCAGTCGCGGTCGCCGAGCACCAGGACGCCGCCGTCGTGACCGACGACCTGCACCTCCACGTGGCGTCCGTGCTCGACGAACGGCTCGAGGAAGACGGTGCCGTCGCCGAAGGCGCTCCCGGCCTCGGCGCCCGCCGCGGCGACCTCGCGCTCCAGGTCGGCCAGGTCCCTCACCACCCGCATCCCCCGGCCGCCGCCGCCGGCGGCGGCCTTGACGATCAGGGGCAGGTCCGCCGTCCGCGGGGCGCTCGGCGCGTCGAGCACCGGGACCCCGGCCGCGCGCATGATCTCCTTCGCCCGGACCTTGTCGCCCATCGCCTCGATCGACGCCGGGCTCGGTCCGATCCAGGTCAGGCCGGCCTCGAGCACCGCCCGCGCGAACCCGGCGTTCTCCGAGAGGAACCCGTAGCCGGGATGGACCGCGTCCGCGCCGGCCCGTCGCGCAGCGTCGACGAGCAGGTCGCCGCGCAGGTAGGTCCGCGACGGAGCGTCGCCGGGCAGGCGCACGGCGAGGTCTGCCTCGCCGACGTACGGAAGGCCGGCGTCGGCGTCGCTGTGGACGGCCACCGCCCCGATGCCCAGGCGGCGGCAGGTGCGGAAGACGCGGGAGGCGACCTCGGCGCGGTTGGCGACGAGCACGGTGGTGATCACGGGCGCCCCTACATCCTGAAGACGCCGTAGCCGGCGGCGCCGGACCAGGTCTTGTTCTCGATCACGGACAGGCAGATGCCGAGCACGGTGCGGGTGTCGCGGGGGTCGATCACGCCGTCGTCGTAGAGCATCCCCGAGAGCGCGTAGGGCAGCGACGCCTCCTCGACCATCTGCTCGACGTAGGCGCGCATGCCGGCGTCCCCCTCCTCGTCGTAGGGCTGGCCCTTGGCCTCGGCCGAGGCACGGGCCACGATCGAGAGCACCCCGGCCAGCTGCGCCGGGCCCATCACCGCCGACTTCGCGCTGGGCCAGGTGAACAGGAACCGCGGGTCGTAGGCCCGCCCGTTCATGCCGTAGTTGCCGGCGCCGTACGAGGCGCCCAGGATCACCGTCAGGTGCGGCACCGAGGAGTTCGAGATCGCGTTGATCATCATCGCCCCGTGCTTGATGATCCCGCCCTGCTCGTACTCCTGACCGACCATGTAGCCGGTGGTGTTGTGCAGGAACAGCAGGGGCGTGTCGGTCTGGTTGGCCAGCTGGACGAACTGGGTGGCCTTCTGGGCCTCCTCGCTGAACAGCACGCCCTGGGCGTTGGCCAGGATCCCGACCGGTCGGCCGTGCACGCGTGCCCAACCGGTGACCAGGGAGGTGCCGTAGAGCGGCTTGAACTCGTCGAGGACCGCACCGTTGGTGGCACTGACCCCGTCGCAGACGCGGGCGATCACCTCACGGGGGTCGAAGGGCTCCTTGAGGTCGGCCGGGACGAGGTCGAGCAGCTCCTCGACGTCGGCGTCGGGCTCGGCGTAGGTCGACGTCGACCCGGCGGCGGCGGGCTTGCGCCAGTTCAGCCGGGCCACGATGCGCCGCCCGATCCGGATCGCGTCCCGCTCGTCGACGGCGAGGTAGTCGGCCAGCCCGGAGGTGCGCGCGTGCATCGCGGCGCCGCCGAGCGACTCGTCGTCGGACTCCTCGCCGGTGGCCATCTTGACCAGGGGAGGACCCCCGAGGAACACCTTGGCCTGCTCCTCGACCATCACCGTGTAGTCGCTCATCCCCGGCACGTAGGCGCCGCCGGCCGTGGAGTTGCCGAAGACCAGCGCGAGCGTCGGCAGCTTCTGCGCCGAGCTGCGGGTGATGTCGCGGAAGGTCCGGCCGCCCGGGATGAAGATCTCCTTCTGCGTCGGCAGGTCGGCGCCGCCGGACTCGACGAGCGCGATGGTCGGCAGCCCGTTCTCCTCGGCGACCTGGTGGGCGCGGAAGGCCTTGCGGACCGTCCAGGGGTTGCTCGCGCCGCCCTTGACCGTCGGGTCGTTGGCGGTGATCAGGCACTCGACGCCCTCGACCACGCCGATCCCGGTCACGATGCTGGCGCCGACGGTGAAGTCCGAGCCCCAGCCGGCCAGCGGGGACAGCTCGAGGAAGGCCGACCCCTCGTCGACGAGCAGCTCGATGCGCTCGCGGGGCAGCAGCCTCCCGCGCGCGTGGTGGCGGGCGACGTACCGCTCCCCGCCACCGGCCACGGCCTTGGCCTGCTCGACGGCGAGGTCGGCCAGCTTGGCCTCCATGGCCGCCCGGTTGGTCGCGGAGCTCACGAGGCTCACGAGGCGTAGCCCAGCAGCCTGGCCGCGAGGTCGGTGAGCACCTCGGTCGCGCCACCGCCGATCGGCAGGATCCGGGCGTCGCGGTAGTGCCGCTCGACCTCGGTCCCGTGCAGGTAGCCCGTCCCGCCGTGCAGCTGGACGGCCTGGTCGCAGACGTAGGCGGCCGCCTCGCAGGCGGTCTGCTTGGCCAGGCACACCTCGGCGACCACGTTCTCACCGGCGTCGTGGCGGCGCGCGACCTCACGGGTGTAGGTACGGGCGACCTCGACCTGCCGGCGCATCTCCACGAGCCGGTGGCGCACGACCTGGTTGGCCACCAGCGGACGGCCGAAGGTCTCCCGCTCGCGGCAGTACGCCGCGGTGAGGTCGAGCGAGCGGCTCGCGATGCCGTAGGCGTGCACCGCCAGGGCGACCCGCTCGGTGACGAACTGAGCGGCGATCTGGGCGAACCCGCTGCCCTCCTCGCCGACGAGGTTGGCCCGCGGGACCCGTACCCCGCAGTAGCCGAGCTCGGCGGTGTCGGAGCAGTGCCAGCCGAGCTTGCGCAGGCTGCGGTCGACGCTCAGGCCGGGCGTGCCCTTCTCGACCACGAGCAGCGAGAGGCCGGCGTGACCGGGTCCGCCGGTGCGCACCGCGGTGGTCACGAAGTCGGCGCGGACGCCGGAGGTGATGAAGGTCTTGGTGCCGTCGACGACGTAGTGGTCGCCGTCCCGCCGGGCCGTGGTGCGCAGGCGTGCCACGTCGGACCCGCCGCCGGGCTCGGTGATCGCCAGGGCCCCGAGCAGCTCGCCGGCCAGCGTCGGCCGCACGAAGCGGTCGACGAGGTCGGCCGAGCCGGTCGCTGCGAGGTGGGGCAGGGCGATGCCGGAGGTGAGCAGGGCGGCCAGCAGCCCGCTGGAGGCCCCCGCGGCGAGCATCCCCTCGGTGAGGTCGACGGTGTCGAGCAGCGTCCCGCCGTGGCCCCCGACCGCCTCGGGGAAGGAGAGCCCCAGCAGGCCGTGCTCCGCCGCGGCCCGGTGCAGCTCGCGCGGGACCGAGCCGGCCTCCTCCCAGGCGTCGAGGTGCCCGGCCACCTCGCGGCGGACGAAGTGCGCGCCGAGGTCGTGGAGGTCGTTCACAGCAGCCTCTCCTCGATCTGCACCAGTCGGCTGCGCAGCCACTCCCCCAGCGCCTTGGCCTGGGGGTCGAACCGCGTCGAGGCTGCGACGCCCTCGCCGAGCAGGCCGCGCAGCACCACGTTGACCCCGCCCAGGTGGGGCAGCGCGTACACCTCGACCGGGAGGTCGGCGGCCTCGGGCACCAGCTCACGCACCTTCCTGGGACTCATCATCTTGGTCAGCCAGGTCACCCGGGCCTCGTAGAGCTCGGGGTGACCTGGCACGTCGTGGGCCACCCACAGCCCGACGTTGGCGTCACCGCCCTTGTCGCCCGAGCGGGCGTGGACGAAGGTGCCGAGGGGCTGGCGGCGGGTCAGCGAGTCCGCGGGCGCCAGGTACGGGGAGGGCCGCAGGCCCGCTCGGGCCGCGGCCTCGGTCTCGGCCGCCCCGGCCAGGTCGGACGGGTCGGCGACCACCTCGCGGGTGCCGTCGGGCAGGACCACGGTGTGCTCGAGCGCCGAACGGTCCACGAAGGCCGGGCGGTACACGCCGTAGGGCGACGGCTTGCCCGGCGGTGCGGTCAGCGTGAAGCCGGGGTAGGAGGCCAGGGCCAGCTCGACCACCGGGCCGGTCAGCTCCCTGCCGACCGGGCCGGGCTCGGGGTCGAGAGCCACGCAGCGCAGCACGCAGGCGGCGCCCTCCTGGGTCTCGGCGTCGGCCCGGGGCGGTGAGGAGCGGGTCCAGGTCACCGAGGACGCCGTCAGCCGGGGCTCGAGCTGGGCGCGCACCCAGTCGATCTTGGCGTCGAGGTCGAGGCCGGTGACCACCAGCTCGAAGGAGCCGCGCCACCCGCCGAGCTCGTTGAGGCAGACCTTGAGCTGCGCCGGCGGGGCGCTGCCGCGCACGCCGCTGATCAGCACCCGGTCGCGACCGGCCTGGCCGAGCCGCACGGAGTCGAGGTCGGCGGTGACGTCGGGCCCGAGGTAGCGGGTCGACTGGATCTCGTAGAGCAGCTGGGCCGTGACCGTGTCGAGCGTGACGGCGCCGCCGGTGCCGTCGGCCTTGGTGACCACGCAGGAGCCGTCCGCAGCCAGCTCGGCCCACGGGAAGCCCAGCGGCCGGTCGCGGTGCGGCAGCCTGGTGAAGCCCGAGAAGTTGCCGCCGGTGGCCTGGGTGCCGCACTCGAGCACGTGCCCGGCGACGACCGCGCCGGCCAGCCGGTCGTGCTCCTCGGGGCCCCAGCCGAAGTGGGAGACGGCCGCGCCGAGGACCAGCGAGGCGTCGGTGACCCGGCCCGTGACGACGACGTCGGCGCCGGCGTCGAGGGCGCGGGCGATCCCGAAACCCCCGAGGTAGGCGTTGGCCGTCAGCACGCCGGGGAACCCGAGTCCGGCCGCCTGGTCGCGCAGGTCGTCGCCCTCGACGTGGGCGACCACCGGGTCGAGGCCCAGTCCACGGGCGACCTCGCGGACCTTGGCGGCCAGGCCGGCGGGGTTCAGGCCGCCGGCGTTGGCCACGATCCGCACCCCCCGCTCGAGCGCCAGCGCGAGGCAGTCCTCGAGCTGGGTCACGAAGGTGCGGGCGTAGCCCAGGGACGGGTCGCGCAGCGCGTCCCGACCCAGGATCAGCATGGTCAGCTCGGCCAGGTAGTCGCCGGTGAGCACGTCGAGGCCGTGGCCGTCGGCGCTGCCCTCGAGCATCTCGCGCATGGCCGAGAGCCGGTCGCCGTAGAAGCCCGAGCAGTTGCCGATGCGGAGCAGGTCGGGGTCAGGCACGGGCCCTCCCCGGTCCGGGGGGCCCCGCGAAGCACTGCGCGATCTCGAGCCAGCGCACCGCGTCGGCGCCGGTCGCCACCAGGGCGGTGTCGTCGCGGTGGGCGCGCTGGGTCACCAGCAGGCAGAAGTCCAGTGCCGCTCCAGCCACCCGCTGCGCCGCGTCCGGCGGACCCCACGTCCACCGCTCCCCGGACGGGGCGTCCAGCTCGATGCGGAACGGCTCGGCCGGCGCCGTCAGCTCGTGCAGGGCGTAGGCGAAGTCGCGGGTGCGCACCCCGAGGTGGGCGACGTGGCGGATCCGGTCGGTCACCAGGGGCTCGACGCCCAGCGCGGCGCGGACGTCGAGACCGTGCGCCCAGGTCTCCATGAGACGGGCGGTGGCCATGGAGGTGGCCGACATCGGCGGCCCGAACCACGGCAGCCGCTGCCCCGCCGGAAGCGCGGCCAGGATGCCTCGGAGGTTGTCGTGGACGGTCTGCCAGTGCCTCAGCAGCTCGGCGGGCGGTTGCGCGGCCAGCGCCGCGGCGGCACGGTCGACGAAGCCGCCGGGGTCCTCCAGCGCCCCGAGCACCAGATCGTGCCAGCCGGCCCCGTCGGCGGCGGCCAGCGACGCCGCCCGGTCGGTCCAGGCCAGGTGGGCGACCTGGTGGGCCACCGTCCAGCCCGGGGCCGGGGTCGCCCGGCGCCACGCGGCGTCGTCGAGATCGGCCACGACGGCGTGCAGCGCGGTGGTCTCGGCGCCCAGATCCGCCAGCAGGCCGGCGAGCACGTCGCTCATGCCGCGCGCTCGGCCAGGGCGGCGTCGAGGGCCACCGCCCACTCGTCCAGGATCCGCTCGCGCCGTGCCCGGTCATCGGTGATGGTGTCGGCCAGACCGAGACCCCGCACCAGGTCGAGCGTGGCTTGGACGAGCTCGCGGACGCCGGTGATGCTCTCGTCGGCGCCGAGCAGCTGCATGCAGAGCCGGTGCGTCTCGCGCCCGACCCGCTGCTCGAGCGGGGTCACTGCGACCAGCAGCGCCGGGTCGGTCCGGGCGGCGACCCACAGCTCGAGGGCGGCGACGAAGGCGGGGCTGGTGAAGTGCTCGGCCAGCAGCGTCAGGACGGTGCGGGTGCGCGGGCGACCCCGGGGCAGCGCCGCAGCGGCCGCGGCGAGCTCGCGGCGGCGGACGTCGCTGACGTGCTCGACAGCGGCGACGACCAAGGCGTTCTTGGTGGGGAAGTGGTGCAGCTGGGCCCCTCGGCTCACCCCGGCCCGCTCCGAGACGAGCGTGGTGCTGGTCCCGGCGAAGCCGTGCTCGACCAGGCACTCGACCGTGGCCTCCAGCAGCCGCGCCCGCATCGTCCGGGAGCGCTGCTCCTGCGGGGTGCGGGTCGCCGTGGTCATCGGCCCAGCCTGCCCCTGTAGTCACAAACAGTCAAGACTGTTTCTTAGGCGTCTGTCCGAGGCACCGCGTAGCGTCTGCAGCGTGGACGGGTGGTCGGTCGTGCGCGACCAGGTCCTCCTCGCGCAGCCGGCGCCCTCCGCGCCGACTGCGTGGCTGGCTGCCGCGCTCGCACTGGCGGCGGTCGTCCTGCCGTCCCCGTGGCGTCGCGCCCGGATCGCGCTCACCGCGGCACACGAGGGAGCCCACGCCGTCGCGGGCGTCCTGAGCGGACGTCGGCTCGCCGGGGTGCGTCTGCACCCGGACTCCTCGGGGCTGACCCTCTCGCGGGGACGTCCCCGGGGTCCGGGCATGGTCGTGACCGCGGCCGCCGGGTACCTCGGCCCGTCGCTGCTCGGGCTCGGGGCTGCGTCGCTGGTCTCGCGGGGCCACGCCGTGGCGGCGGCCTGGGTCGCGGCACTGCTGCTGGCCGGTCTGCTCGCCTGGACCCGCAACGGCTACGGCATCCTGGCCGTCGGAGCCTGCTCGTCGTCGTCGCCGCAGCGTCGTGGTGGGGCAGGCCTGCCTGGCTGGCGCTCGCGGTCTCCGTCGCCACCTGGTTCCTGCTGCTGGGCGCACCGCGCGCCGTGCTCGAGATGGCCTCCGCGCGACGGCGCGGCCGGGCGCGGACCTCGGACGCGGACGTCCTCGCCCGGCTCACCCACGTCCCGGCCGTGCTGTGGGTCGGGCTGTTCCTGGTGGCCGACCTGGCCGCCGTGCTGCTGGCGGCGCACTGGGTGCTGCCCGTGCCGCACGGCTGAACCCGGAGACCAGTCAGGACGGCCGAACGGCCATCCCGCCGAGGCGAGATGGCCGTCCAGTCGGCACCTGGGTGCCGTTCACGATCCGTGGTGCGTCACTCGGTGAGGGTCGAGACCTCCACCGTGGTGGAGACGTCCGTGCCGCCGTAGAGCACCTGACCCAGGTAGCGGCCGTCGGGATCGAGGTCGCTCCACGAGACGGTGTAGGTCGACTCCTCGCCCTGGCTGACCGGCAGCGGGTCCGGGGTGGCGGTGAGGTCACCCAGGTCGCCGGCGGGGTTGACGTCGTAGCCGTCCAGCCGGAAGTCCATCGGAGAGCCGTCCTCGCCGGCGGCGAAGCCGTCGACGAAGACCACGTAGGCAGCAGCCGTCGGGTCCTCGATGGTCACCGACTCGTCGGCGGAGCCGGTGGCCGACTCCGGACCGACGGCCGTCAGCTCGCAGCACCCGGCCGTCGCCTCGTAGGTGAAGAGGTCGAGGTCGGCGGTGTCGTCGGCAGCGTCGACGTCGAAGCGGAGCAGCGAGCTGTCGTCGGCGACCGGGAAGCAGTACCCGGCACTGTCACCGACGTCGACCGAGTCCTCGATGGAGTCGGCCTTCGCCAGCCCCTGGGCGACCAGGTCGATCTCGCCGTCCTCGCCGCTGGTGACGGTGACGTCCTCCGACCCGGTGGTGCCCGTGCCGCTGACCAGTTCCGGGGCCGACAGCGCGGTGGGCTGGAGCGCCACCGGCATCCGGACCTTGGTCGGACCGACCAGCTTGACGAAGCCCTTGTGCCAACGGTCCAGCTTGGTGCCGGGCTGGGCCGCGAACTCGACGGTGACCTTGCGCTTGACCCCGGCACCCGGCGCGGAGACGGTCGGGGTGACCGCCGTCAGGTCGAAGCCCGGCACCCTGCCGCGCACCTTCCACGTGCCGCCCACCTGGCTGGTGACCGTGCGGGTGAAGGTGGTGGAGCCGACCACCGAGTGGTCGGCCATCGAGGGCAGGTTGATCGTCTTGGCGCTGCGGCCCTCGACGCCGGTCTCGTAGCCCTGGTCGGTGATCAGGCCGTACCACTGCTTGGGCGTGGAGGTGACGAAGAGTCCCGGCTCGAACATGTCGGTCGGGGTGACCTCGCCGGCGCCCTGGGCGAAGGCGTCGCTCGAGGGGCGGCCGTCGGGGCGCTTCGTGCTGGTCGCGGTCGTCATCATCGCCGACTGGACCATCTGCGGGGTCCAGGTCGGGTTCTCGGCCATCAGCAGCGCGCCGAGGCCGGTGATGTGCGGAGCGGCCATCGACGTGCCGGAGTAGAGGTCGAAGTCCCGGCCGCTGTTCGACGGCGGCGCGACGGCTGCGAGCACGGTCTGGCCGGGCGCCGCGATGTCGGGCTTGAGGATGTCGCTCTGGTTGGCGACGGCCGGGCCCCGCGAGGAGAAGCCGGAGACCTCGGGGAGGGGTGCGCTGTCCTGGTCGGTCTCGTTGCCCGGCAGCAGCGCGGCCGTCGGGTTCTCGGCGGTGTCGACGTAGCCGTAGACGGCGTCGGCATCGGCGTCGGAGAGGTGCACCGACGGCACGGCGTGCAGGTCGGCGTCCAGGCTGTTCGGCGACGGGTTGACCAGGATCATCCCGACGCCCCCGGCCCGGGCGACCTCGGCGGACTTGTCGGTCCGGGCGTAGGTCCCGCGCAGACAGACCACGATCGTGCCGTCGACGGCGGAGTCGTCGAGGGAGTCCGGTGCGCACAGCGTCGCGTCCTCCTCGGACGCGCCGTCGGCGGCCGCGTCGGCCGAGTCGACCGCGGGGGTCTGCTCGGGGACGCCCTGCGGTGTCGATCATGGCGCCGAGGTACCTGGTGCCGTCCCCGAGCTCGACGGTGCCCTCGAAGTTGCGATAGGTCGAGGCGGCCACGGTGGTCAGCCAGGGGCTGTTGTGGGCAACCGTCGAGGCGGTCGGACCGCTGTTGCCGGCGGAGGCGGCGACGAAGACGCCCGCGTCGGCGGCACCGGCGAAGGCGATCTCGACCGGGTCGACGACCGTGTCGGTCGCTCCCGAGATCGAGAAGTTGATGACGTCGACACCGTCGCGGACGGCGTCGTCGATGGCCGACATGATGGCGTCGGTGTAGCACCCGCCGGTGTCCTCGTCGGTGTCCTCCCAGCAGACCTTGTAGGCCGCCACCGAGGCACCCGGGACCATGCCGGTGACCTCGCCGAACTTGATGCCGTCGACCGAGACGTTCTTCACCACGTTGCCGGCCGCGGTGCTGGCGGTGTGGCTGCCGTGCCCGCCGCCGTCACGGGGCGAGATGAACTCCGCCGGCGAGTACTCGTCCTCGGGGACGGACTCCACGAAGGTGTCGGGGTAGTAGCGCGCGCCGATGATCTTCGTCGAGCAGTCGTCGACGCTGAACTCCTGCCCGGTCTCGCAGCGACCACGGAAGGTGCCGCCGTCGGACTTGCGCATGGTGGTGTTGCCCAGCGGGTCCATCGTGGCGCGCCAGGGTCCGGTCGGTGCGCCGCTGAGCGCCTCGCCGGAGAAGGAGGGGTTCTCGGGCCAGATGCCGGTGTCGAGGTCGCCCACGACGATGCCGGACCCGGCGTCGCTCTGGGAGCCGCCGTGCTGCTTCCAGACCCCTCGCTTGCCGTACATGCCGAGGAACTTCGCGGAGTTGATGCGCGCGTCGGGCGTGCGAGCCTCGACGGGGATCACCGCGTAGACAGCCTTGGTCGCGGTCAGCTCTGCGGCCTGCTCGGCGGTGAGCTCGCTGGCGAAGCCGTTGGAGGCCACCGTGTAGCTGCGGGCCACCTGCGCGCCGACCGAGGAGGCGGTGCTGCGCTGCTGGCGCACGAGGAAGGAGCGGTAGTCGGCGAACGCCGAGGTGTCGGTGCGCAGCGACCTGCCCGGGACGGCCCGGGTCGAGTCCAGTCCGCGCGTGCCGCCGTCGTAGGCGGCGATGCTGGGCTGGTTCAGCAGGACGATGTAGCGACCGTCCTCGAACCCGTCGAGCTGGCTCCGGTCGAGCGCGCCCCGGCCGAGCTTCTGGAGGCCGTCGGCCCCGGTGGAACCGTCGGCGGCGTGGGCGGGCGACAGGGTCGCCACCATCCCGACCGCGAGCACGCTCGCGGACATGGCGCCGAGCGCGCGCCGACGCGCTACCCGGCTGATGAGGAACTTCGGCACGAATTCTCCCTCTGGCGAAGACTGGCCGCGCGCCAGCCTCCGAGTGGGCCGGTCGTGAACACGACTAGGTGCACCTCAATCCAGCCGGGCGCGAATGTCAAGGGGTCAGGCGCGAGTCGCCGACGATTTCACCGACCCGGCCGCGTTCCACCGGCAGAACTGCGCTGCGGGGCCGGATCAGCGGTACGTGGTCAGCTCGCGGTCGAGGTGGGCGTGCTCGTTGAAGGTGAGCAGGCGGGTGCCGCTGGACCCGACCAGGACCCGGCTCACCGCGGAGTTCGCGCAGACGGTGTTGAACCGCTCCCACCGGCGGGCCAGCGAGGCGCGGTCGGTCCCCTCGGGGTCGACGAGGTCGGCCGCCACCAGACCGATCGGGCCGCCGCTGCTGACCACCAGCACGACCCCGTCGGCGGCCCGGGCGCAGGCCTGCGCCAGGGCGGCGCGGCTGCGTGCGGCGAAGGCGCCGAAGCTCTCCGGGTAGGTGACGACGTCTCGTCCTCGTCGAGGGCCCACCGTCGCGTCGACTCCACGAAGACCCGCTGGAACTCCCGACGGTCGAGGTCGGCCATGCCGCCCTGCGGCAGGTCGGGGTGCGCGGCGACCACGCCCGAGGTGGTCGAACTCGTCCCACCGCTCGTCGACCTCGACCTCCACCTCGGGGTCGTCGCCCGAGGACGGCGGCGCGCTGCCGAGGCCCTCGAGCAGGGCCTGCGCCGTCTCCCGGTGCCTGCGCATGCCGCCGCGCACGACCACCGCCGGCACCACGCCGGTCGGAGGCCAGGTGGGCGCCCAGCCTGCGTCCCTGCTCCCAGCCGACCTCGGAGAGCACGTCGTAGTCGTCGGCCCCGAAGGAGGCCTGGCCGTGTCGGACCACGAGCACCATCGCCATGCCCGGAGGCTAGCCACCCGGCCGGCGGGCCGGTCGGGCCGGTAGGGCGGACGGGTCGGACCGCACGCTCAGGCCGGCAGGGCTCCCCTGGAGGAGGCCAGGTCGCGCAGCCAGGCGTCACCGCGAACCGGTCGCCGTAGGCGGCCGCCAGCTCGTCGGCGCGACGCACGAACGCGGCGAGCCCGATCTCGCCGTCGGCACCCTCGTAGCCGGCCATGTACTGCGCCGCACCGCCGGTCACCGGGGGGAACCCGATGCCCATGATCGAGCCGATGTTGGCGGCGGCCGCGGAGGTGATGACGCCCTCGTCGAAGCACCGCGCGGTCTCCAGCGCCTCCACGAAGAGCATCCGCTCCTGGACGTCGACGAACGGGCATCTGCGTGGGCGCGACCGGGAACTCCTCGGCCAGGCCCGGCCACAGCGACGCCGCCGGCCGTCGGCGTAGTCGTAGAAGCCGGCGCCCCGCAGCCGCGAGGGCCGCTCGAGGGCGATCATCTGGTCGACCACCGCAGTGCCGGGGTGCTCGGCGTAGGCGCGGCCGTCGCGCTCGGCGGCCGCGCGGGTCGCCCGCTCGATCTTGGCCATCAGCTCCAGGTTCAGCTCGTCGGAGAGCTGCAGGGGTGCCGACCGGGTAGCCGGCCTGCGTCGCGGCCCGCTCGAGGCTGAGCGGGTGCACGCCCTCGCCGAGCATGGCCAGGCCCTCGGTGACCCTCGTCCCGATCACCCGCGAGGTGTAGAACCCACGACTGTCGTTGACCACGATCGGCGTCTTCCGGATCTGCTGGACGACGTCGTAGGCGCGGGCCAGCGCCTCGTCGGAGGTCTGCTCGCCGCGGATGATCTCGACCAGGGGCATCTTGTCGACGGGGCTGAAGAAGTGCAGCCCGATGAAGTCGGCGGGGCGGTCGACGCCGTCCGCCAGCTCGCTGATCGGCAGGGTCGAGGTGTTCGAGCACAGCAGGGCGTCGGGCGTTCGACGTGGGGCAGCACCTCGGCGAAGACCGACGCCTTGAGCGCCGGGTCCTCGAAGACCGCCTCGATGACGAGGTCGCAGCCGGTGAGGTCGGCCGGGTCGGCGGTGGCGGTGATCCGGGCCAGCACCTCGGACTTCTTCTCCTCGGTGGACCGTCCGCGCGCGATCGAGGTGTCGAGCAGACCGGCCGAGTAGGCCTTGCCGCGCTCGGCGTTCTCGGCGGCGACGTCCTTGAGGACGACCTGCATCCCGGCCCTCGCGCAGGAGTAGGCGATCCCGGCACCCATCATCCCGGCGCCCAGGACGCCCACCTTGGTGGCCCGCCAGGGCTCGATGCCCGCCGGGCGCAGCGAGCCGGCGTTGATCGCCTGGAGGTCGAAGAAGAACGCCTGGATCATGTTCTTCGAGCCCTGCCCGGTGATCAGCGTGGTCAGGTACCGCGACTCGATCCGCGTGGCGGTCTCGACGTCGACCTGGGCGCCCTCGACGGCAGCCGAGAGGATGGCGCGTTGCGCAGGGTAGACGGCGCCCTTCGTCTGCTGGCGCAGCAGCGAGGGGAAGGCCGGGAGGAGCTGGGCGAGCGCGGGAGAGCGCGGCGTGCCGCCCGGCATCTGGTAGCCCTTGACGTCCCACGGGTTCGCCCAGGCGTCGAGGTTCGCCGCTATCCAGGCCCGGCGGCCGCAGGACAGGAGGTCCGCGGAGGTGGGGACCAGCTCGTCGACGAGCCCCTGCTCGAGGCGCCTGGGCGGGCGTGAACCGCTAGCCCTGCAGGAGCACCTCCATCAGCCCGACCTGCAGACCGAGCATGCGCACGACCCGGGTCACACCTCCCCCGCCGGGGAGCAGCCCGAGGGTCGCCTCCGGGCAGGCCGAGCTGGACGCTGGGGTGGTCCAGGGCGATGCGGTGGTTGCAGGCCAGGGCGATCTCGAGGCCGCCGCCGAGGGCGGCACCGTTGATCGCGGCGACCACCGGGCGGGGGAACGTCTCGAGCCGGCGCAGCGCCGCCTTGGCGCCTCGGCGAGCGCGAAGACCCCGCCGGCGTCGGCCTTGGTCGTAGAGCACCATGCGCCTTGAGGTCACCGCCGGCGAAGAAGGTCTTCTTCGCGCTGGCGACCACCACCCCGGTGATGCGGCGGGGTCGGCCGCGAGCTCGTCGTGGAGACGGTCCACGACCGCCGCCATCGAGGTGCGGTACAGGTCGTTCATGGTGTTCGCCGACTGGTCCGGGTCGTCGAGGGTCAAGGTGACGATGCCGTCGGCGTCGCGCTCGTAGCGGACGGCGCTCGCTGCTCGGCGTGTTCGAGGTCGGGCCGGTGCTCACGGAACTGGTGCTCGCTGAACTGGTGCTCACGGATGTCCTTCGGTGCGGGGTCGGGCCTGCGGGAGGTGCCGGCCACTGCGTCTGGGACAGACGGTGCCGGGCGGGGTCAGACGCGCTCGACGATGGTGGCGATGCCCATGCCGCCGCCGACGCAAAGCGTCGCGAGCCCGCGACGGAGGTCGCGCCGCTCGAGCTCGTCGACCAGGGTGCCGAGGATCATCGCCCCGGTGGCGCCCAGCGGGTGGCCCATCGCGATCGCGCCGCCGTTGACGTTGGTGATGTCGTGGCTGATGCCGAGGTCGCGCATGAACCGCATCGCGACCGCGGCGAACGCCTCGTTGATCTCGAAGAGGTCGATGTCCTCGACCTCGAGGCCGGCCTTGGCCAGCGCCTTGCGCGCCGCCGGCGCGGGGCCGGTGAGCATGATCGTCGGGTCGGCGCCGGAGACGGCGGCGGAGATGATCCGCGCGCGCGGGGTGAGCCCCATCTCGGTGCCGACGGCCTCGGAGCCGATGGCCACCAGCGCCGCCCCGTCGACGATGCCCGAGGAGTTGCCGGCGTGGTGGACGTGGTCGATCCGCTCGACCCAGTGGTACTTCTCCAGCGCGACCGAGTCGAAGCCGGCCTCCTTGCCGATCTGGGCGAAGCTCGGCTTCAGCCCGGCCAGGCCCTCCGGGCTCGTGTCGGGGCGCACCGTCTCGTCGTGGTCGAGGACCACGAGTCCGTTGCCGTCGACGACCGGCACGACCGAGGCGGCGAAGTGGCCGTTCGCCCAGGCCTTGGCGGCACGGTGGTGCGACTCCGAGGCGTAGACGTCGACGTCGTGGCGGTCCCAGCCCTCGATCGTCGCGATCAGGTCGGCGCCGATGCCCTGGGGCACGAAGCCGGTGGTCAGCGCGGTCGCCGGGTCCATCGCCCAGGCCCCGCCGTCGGAGCCCATGGGGACGCGGCTCATCGACTCGACGCCGCCGGCCAGGATGAGGTCCTCGAAACCGCCCCGGACGCGGGAGGCGGCCTGGTTGACGGCCTCGAGGCCGGAGGCGCAGAAGCGGTTGAGCTGCACGCCCGCCACCGTCTCGGGATAGCCGGCCGCGAGCGCGGCCGTCTTGGCGATGTCGCCGCCCTGGTCCCCCAGGGGCGAGACGACACCGAGGACGACGTCGTCGACGCGGTCGACGTCGAGGGAGGGGTTGCGCTTGCGGAGCTCCTCGAGCAGGCCGACCGCGAGGTCGACCGGCTTCACCTCGTGCAGGGAGCCCGCGGCCTTGCCGCGCCCCCGGGGTGTGCGGATGTGGTCGTACACGAATGCTTCTGCCATGACCGTCCCTCGTCGCAGTGCTCGGACGGGGCCCGTCGAGCCCCGACCACGATTGTGACACCATCGCTGTCATCGACGCTGAGGGCCAGAGGTGTCCTGCACCACACGAAGGAGAGCGAGGCCCCGTGCCAGTGCCCCCGGCCGAGCCCTCCGGCCTGCTGAGCCTGGAGGAGCTGACCACCCGCGTGGGCATGAGCGTGCGCAACGTGCGCTTCTACACCACGCGCGGACTGGTGCCGCCGCCGTTGCGGCGGGGACGGTCGGGCTACTACACCGCCGACCACGTCGCACGCCTCGAGCTGGTCCAGGAGCTGCAGAGCCACGGCTTCACCCTGGCCGCGATCGAGCGCTACGTCACCGGGATCCCCGTCGACGCGAGCGCGGAGGACATCGCGCTGCGACGAGCGATGCTCGCCCCGTGGCAGGCCGACCTGCCGGTGCGGATGACGCGCGCCGACCTCGAGAGCCGCGCCGACCGCGAGCTCGAGCGAGGCCGACCTCGCGACGCTGGACGCCCTCGGGATCGTCCGGGCGGTCGACCCCGAGCACCACCCGGGTCACTACGAGGTGGCGGTCTCGCAGCTCTCGATCGGGCTCGGGCTGCTGGAGGTCGGGTTCCCGCTGGCCGCGGCGCAGGCTGCGGCCGAGGTCTACGACGCGCACGGTCGCCAGGTCGCCCGCGAGCTCTACGAGGTCTTCCGGACCCAGGTGTGGCCGGTCTACCAGGAGTCGGGTGCCACCGCGCAGACGATCCAGGACGTGGTGGAGCGGCTCAAGCCGTTGTCGATCAACGCCCTGGTGGCGGCCTACGAGCAGGGGATGGACGAGACGAAGCGCGAGAACATCGCCGAGCGGGCCCGGACCCCCAAGGGCGTAGCGCCCCCCGGACCGACTCCCTAGTGTGGAGCGATGACCACGAGCCTGGCGCGATGAGCGATCCCTCCACCGTCCTGGTCACCGGCGCGACCGGTTTCGTCGGGGCCAGGCTGGTGCCGCAGCTGGTCGACGCCGGGCTGAAGGTCAGGGCGATGACCCGGCGTCCCGACGACTACACCGGCCGCGGCGAGGCCGTCCACGGCGACGTCTCGGACCCGGCGAGCCTCGAGCAGGCGATGGCCGGGGTCGACGTCGCCGTCTACCTGGTGCACGCGCTCGACGACCGCGACTTCGAGAAGAAGGACGCCGAGTCGGCGCGCAACTTCGCCCACGCCGCTGCGGCGCAGGGCGTGCGTCAGATCGTCTACCTCGGCGGCCTCGGGGAGGACTCCCAGCAGCTCTCGGCCCACCTGCGCTCGCGACGCGAGGTCGAGAGCCTGCTCGCCGAGGGCGGGGTGCCGGTCACGGTGCTGCGGGCCGCGATCGTCGTCGGCGCCGGCGGCATCTCCTGGGAGATCACCCGACAGCTGGTCAAGAACCTGCCGGCGATGGTCGTGCCCAAGTGGGCCCAGACGATGACGCAGCCGATCGGCATCGACGACGTCGTGCGCTACCTCGCGGGCGTCATCGACCACCCCGAGGCGGTCGGGCGCACCTTCGACATCGGCGGCCCCGAGCCCCTGAGCTACCTCCAGATGCTCCAGCAGGCCGCGGAGGTGATCAACGGGCGTCGGGTGCCCGTCATCACCGTCCCCGTCCTCACCCCGAAGCTCTCCGCGCACTGGATCGGCTTCGTGACCGACGTCGACGCCACCACCGGCAAGAACCTCATCGACTCGATGGCGACCGAGGTCGTCGTCCACGACTGGTCGATCCGCGACGTCGTCCCCGGCGAGCCGATCGACTACCAGGAGGCCGTACGCCGCGCTGTGGAGGACTCCCGGGCCGCTGTCTGAGCCCGCCGGGATGTAACGCTGAGTTACTTCCTCAGGTGCGCGGTCGCGACGCCGTCCCGGAGGAAGTAACTCAGCGTTACAGTCGGGGCCGGCGGCTCACTGGCCCCACTGTCCCCATTGGCCTCAGACGGTGCCGAAGATGAACGGCAGCGTGAGGAGCATCGTGACCGACCAGGCGACGTGGGTCAGGATGGGGGCGAGGATGCCGCCGGAGGCTCGGCGCTGGAGCCCGACGACGACGCCGAGCAGCACCGCCGCGAAGGCCAGCATCACGTTGCCCGTCGCGGCGGTCGCGACGACGTAGGCCAGCGACGACCACAGCACCGGGCGGCTGGTGACAGCGGCGTAGAGCGCCCCGCGGAAGAAGAGCTCCTCGGCCAGGCCGTTGAGGGCCGTGATGACGACCAGGATCGGCAGGGAGCCCTCGTCGGCGTAGGAGAGCACGCTGGCGACCTGGTCGGAGAGCCACGGGATCTGCGCCACCACCAGCCCGCCCAGGACGAACACGCCGCCCAGGCCGAAGCCGAGCAGCAGCGGCGTGGTGATGGGTCGCTTGGTCGGTCCGGCAGCGTCGGTCCCGATCGGGATGTGCCCGAGGTGCAGCGGACCGGAGGCGAAGGCGCCCACCAGCCAGACGCTGGCCAGCACCA
This sequence comes from uncultured Actinomycetota bacterium, assembly GCA_963822495.1. Classification (GTDB taxonomy): domain Bacteria; phylum Actinomycetota; class Actinomycetes; order Propionibacteriales; family Nocardioidaceae; genus Nocardioides. Next base: position 285,062 of record CAWGHQ010000008.1, read on the forward strand.
CCGAGGCGACGTAGAAGGCGTTGCTGCCCGGGGTCAGGCGCAGGGAGTAGCCGAGCACGACGGCACCGACCACCACGAAGCCGCCGGTGATGAGCTGTCGACGGCGCAGGTCCCGCTGGGACTGCCGGTGGTCGCGCGGGACGACGTCCCACAGCGCTCGCTGCAACCAGTTCCGCAACCAGATCACCTCTCGGTCCGAGCCTACGAAAGGCGTCTCCGGCGGATCGCGTCGGGGGCGGGCACCAGCCCGCCCCCACGCGTAGGACGTCGTGGAGCTCGGCTCAGTGCTTCTTGCCGGTCAGGCCTTCCTTGAGGTCCTTGCCGGCGTCCTTGATCTTCTCGGCGCCCTGCTTGACCGAGGCGGAGGCCTGGTCGCCCTTGCCCTCGCCCTCGAGACGCTCGTTGCCGGTCGCCTTGCCGGCACCCTCCTTGACCTTGCCGCCGAGCTCTTCGCCCTTGTTGTCAGCCTTGTTGCCGATGCCCATGATGTTGCCTCCTTGGTCGCAGCAGGGTGCCGCGTGATCTGCGCCCACTGAACCACGGGCCCCTACCGGGCATACCACCCCCAGGAAGGGGACCGGGGAGACCCAGGTCACAGCCCGGTCGCGCTCCGCACCGGTCTCAGCGCCGCTCAGTCGCGCGCGAAGAGCTCGACGAAGCGACGCAGCAGGCGCGGCGGCTCGCTCACGCACGCCTCGCGGGCGGCCCGCACCAGCGTGTGGGCCGTCTCCGGCGCGAAGTAGCCGTGGTGGCGGTAGACCTCGATCCGCGTCAGGAGCCCGTCGACGTCCAGCTCGGGATGGAACTGGGTCGCGTAGACCCGCGTGCGCAACCGGAAGGCCTGCACCGGGCAGTCCGGGGAGGAGGCCAGCAGGACCGCGCCCTCGGGCAGGACCGAGACCGCCTCCTTGTGGCCCAGGAACGCCTCGAAGGTCGGGCTGAGCCCCCCGAGCAGCGGGTCCGCGCGCCCGGCCTCGGTCAAGGTGATCGGCACCGCACCGATCGGCTCTGCGTGGCGCCGGTCGACCAGCCCCCCGCGCAGCCGGCCGAGGGTGCCGATGCCGTAGCAGGCCCCGAGGAAGGCGGCGTCGGCCACGAGCACCTGCTCGGCCAGCACCGCCAGCTCGGCCTCGACCCGACGCTGGGCGGTGGACTTGTCCTCCTCGGCGTCGGAGACGTTGTAGGGGCCCTCCACCGAGCACGATGCCCGACCAGGCGTCGAGAGCGACCGGGCCGAGCTCGTCGCGCTCCATCCGCACCCGGACGAGGTCGCGCTCGTCGAGGCCACTGAAGCGCAGGACGGCGTCGTACTCGCCGTCCGCGGCGAGGTCCTCGGCGCGGGTGCCGAGGAAGAGGAAGGGCCGCATCGTCGGATCGGCCCTACCCGGCCTGGACCGCGACGCCGCGCGCCAGGAGACCCTCGACGTCGCCGATGCCCCACGCCGAGAGCGCCACCCGGGTCTGTGCGCCCGCGCTCACCGCCGGCGGTGCGCCGAGCGTGGCCGGCGTCCGGGAGAAGCGCGGCGCCGGCGCCGGCTGCGGGACGCCGTCCCGCTCGACGAAGGTCGAACGGGCGGCCAGGTGGGGGTGCGCCCGCGCCTCGGAGGGGCGCAGCACGGGGGCAACGCAGGCGTCGGTGCCCTCGAAGAGGGCGGTCCACTCCGCGCGGGTGCGGGTCGCGAACCGCTCCCGGAGGAGCTCGCGCAGCTCGTCGTAGCGGGCGACCTCGCCCTGGCCGGGCGCGGTGTCGGCGATGCCGAGCAGGTCCACGAAGGTCGCGAAGAACTGCGGCTCCAGGGCGCCGACGCTCATGTGCTCCCCGTCGGAGGTCTCGTAGAGGTCGTAGTAGGGGGCGCCGCCCTCGAGCAGGTTCACCGCCCGCTCCTCACGGGAGAGCCCACTGTTGAGCATCGAGGACGTCATCGCGGCGAGGTGGGCGGTGCCGTCGACGATCGCGGCGTCCACGACCTGGCCCTCGCCCGAGACCCGCGACTCGAGCAGGGCGGCCAGCAGGCCGATGACCAGGTAGGTCGAGCCGCCCCCGAAGTCGCCGACGAGGTTGGCGGCGAAGTGCGGGCGCGCCGGGTCCTGCCCGAGGCCGAAGAGCGCCCCGGCGACGGCGACGTAGTTGAGGTCGTGGCCGGCCGCGGCGGCCAGGGGTCCGTCCTGGCCCCAGCCGGTCATGCGGCCGTAGACCAGCCGCGGGTTGCGGTTCTGGCAGTCCGCAGGCCCGAGTCCCAGCCGCTCGGCGACACCCGGGCGCATCCCCTCGACGAGGACGTCGGCGCGCTCCACCAGGGCGAGGACCGTCTCGACCGCCTCGGGCTGCTTGAGGTCGAGCGCCACGCTGGGTCGACCCCGGTTGAGCAGGTCGTGGGGTCCGCCGGAGAGCACCGAGCCCCCCGGACGCTCGATGCGTACCACATCGGCGCCGAGGTCGGCCAGGATCATGCAGGCATGCGGTCCGGGCCCGATCCCGGCGATCTCGACGACCTTGACCCCCCGCAGCGGGCCGGTGCCCAGACCCAGCTCGTAGCCCATGACGGCAGTCTGGCAGAGCCCCGGCCGGCGTCCGGGCCAGGCTCAGGCCGGCAGCACCCGGCGCAGGAACTGCCGGGTCCGCTCCTCGCGGGGAGCCACGAGGACGTGCTCGGGTGGGCCCTGCTCGAGGATCCGACCCTCGTGCAGGAAGCAGACCCGGGTCGCGACCTCCCGGGCGAAGGACATCTCGTGGGTGGCCAGCACCATCGTGGTCCCCTCCGCGGCCAGGCGACGCACGGCGGCGAGCACGTCGCCGACCAGCTCGGGGTCCAGCGCGGCGGTGATCTCGTCGAGCAGGAGCAGCGACGGCGAGGTGCACAGCGCCCGGACGAGCGCGGCCCGCTGCTGCTGACCGCCCGAGAGCCGGTCGGGGTGCTGCGCGGCGTGGTCGGCCAGGCCGAACTGCGCGAGCAGGTCGCGGGCGCGCTCCTGCGCCGCGGACTTGGACAGGTGGTGGACCCGGCGCGGGGCCAGCGTGCAGTTGTCGAGCACCGACAGGTGCGGGAAGAGGTTGTAGGACTGGAAGACCATGCCGATGCGCGAGCGCACCTCGCGCTGGTCGACCCGCGGGTCGGAGATCTCCCTGCCCTCGAGCAGGATGCGCCCGTCGTCGATCTCCTCGAGCAGGTTCAGGCAGCGCAGCAGCGTCGACTTCCCCGAGCCCGAGGCACCGATCAGGCACACGACGTCGCCGGTCTCGACGCGCAGGTCGACGTCGTCGAGCACCAGGGTGGCGCCGTAGGACTTGCGCAGCCCGGACACCTCGACCAGGGGTGCGCCCTGCCCCGCTCCCTGCCGCGCTCCCTGCCGCGATCCCTGCCCCGCGCCGCTCATCGGGCGCCCGCGCGCTCGCGCTCGGCGTAGCGCCGGCCCAGCCAGTCGGTGAGCCGGGCCAGGGGCACGGTCATCAGCACGAAGAAGGCCGCGACCACGACGTAGGGGGTGAAGTTGAAGTTGTAGTTGGCGTAGTCGCGGGCGCTGAAGAGCGCGTCGAAGAGCGAGACCGAGGCCACCAGCGAGGTGTCCTTCTGCAGCGAGACGAAGTCGTTGAGCAACGGCGGGACGACCCGGCGCACGGCCTGGGGCACCACGACGTGGCGCATCGCCTGGCCCCGCGAGAGGCCGAGCGCGTCGGCGCTGGCCACCTGCGAGGGGTGCACCGACTCGATGCCGGCGCGGAAGACCTCGGCCACGTAGGCGCTGTAGGAGACGACCAGCGCGACGGTCGCCCAGAAGAAGATGCTCGTCGGCACGCCCTGCAGGGCCAGGGAGGGCATCCCGAAGACGAGCAGGAAGACCAGGACGAGCGTCGGGATGCCGCGGAAGAGGTCGGTCCACAGCACGGCCAGCGCACGGAGGGGCACCAGGACCGGGCTGCGCGCCTGCCGAGCCAGCGCCAGGGCCAGCCCGAGCAGGAGGATCAGGGGCTCGGCGAGGAGGAACATGGTCACGTTGAGCCGGAAGCCGTCCAGGATCGCCGGGAAGGACTCGCGGGCGTGGTAGCCGTCGAAGAAGGTCGCCCGGACGGTGGGCCAGCCCGGCGAGGTCAGCACGAGCGCGAGCAGGCCGCCGAGCACCACGACCGACGTCGCTCCGGCCAGCAGCACCGCCCGGGCGCGCAGCACGCGGCGCACGCCACGACGTTCCTGCTCGCGCGCGCTCGGCGTCCAGGCCGCGGGCGTGCTCACTGCAGCTCGGGGACGCTCACGGACTCCGAGAGCCACTGCTGCTCGAGGTCGGCGAGCGTGCCGTCCTCGCTCAGCGTCTCCAGGGCGTCGTCGACGCACGGCACCAGGCCGGAGCCCTGCTCGAAGAGCATCCCGAACTCCTCCTGCTCCCCGCTCGCGGGCTGGAACTGGCCCACGATGCTCGAGTCGGGGATCTCCACGGCCGAGATGTAGAACGCGGTCGGCAGGTCGGCCAGGATCGCGTCGACCTGGTCGTTGGCCAGCGCCTGCTTGGCGACGTTGGTGTCGTCGAAGACCAGCGGCTCGGCGGCCGGCTGGATGAGGTCGCGGATCGCGGTCAGCGACGTGGTGCCGGTCTGCGCGCCGAGACGGAGGTCGGAGAGGTCGGACAGGCTGGTCGCCTCCGCACCGGCGGTCCCCTTCAGGGCGATGACGGCCTGCGCGGCGGCGTAGTAGCCCTGGGAGAAGTCGACGGCCTTCTCGCGCGCCGCCGTGATCGAGATCTGGTTGATGTCGAAGTCGAAGGACTTCGGCCCCGGGGCGTAGGAGGAGTTGAACCCGACCTTGACCCAGTCGACGTCCTCGGCGGCGAAGCCGAGCTCGTCGGCGACGGCGTAGGCCACGGCCGACTCGTAGCCGCGGCCGTTGGTCGGGTCGTTGTCGACGAACCACGGGTCGTAGGCCGGCGAGTCGGTGGCGACCGTGAGCCGGCCGTCGGTCTGCAGTGGCAGGGCGTCGAGCGCGCAGGACTCCGGCGTGGCGGTGGACCCGTCGTCGGTGCCGCCGTCGGGCGTCCCGTCGCTGACGGCCTCCTGCTGCGGCGCGCAGGCCAGGACGGCCAGCACCAGGGGCAGGGTGAGCAGGGCGGTGCGGGAGCGGCGGCGCGGCGTCATGGACGAAGCGTAGGGTCCACCCCTGGGTTGCAACTCGTTGCATAGGTCGGCCATGATCATGGCATGGCCCTCGAGCACGTGCTCCTCGTCGCGCTGCGCGAGCAGCCCGGCTCCGGTCTGGAGCTGACCCGTCGCTTCGAGCGGTCGCTCGGCTTCTTCTGGCACGCCACCCACCAGCAGATCTACCGCGTGCTGGCGCGGATGGAGAGCGACGGATGGGTCGCGGCCACCGCCGTCGCCCAGACCGGGCGGCCGACCCGGCGCGAGTACGCCGTGACGTCCGCCGGTGACGGCGTCCTCGAGGCCTGGCTGGTCGAGCCGACCCCGATGGAGACCTTCCGCAGCGAGATCGCGGTGAAGATGCGCGCGGCGTCCCTCGGCGACCGCGAGGGCGTCCTCGCCCTGGTGCGCTCCCAGCTGGGCGACCACCACGCGCGGCTGGAGCACTACCGCCTGCTGGAGAAGCGCGACTACCCCGAGCCGGACGCCCTGGCCGGGCGCGACCTCGACCAGTACCTCGTCCTGCGCGGCGGCGTCCGCCTCGAGGAGTTCTGGACCACCTGGCTCACCGAGTACCTGGAGGCACACGCATGAGCACCCCCTACCCCCACCTGCTCGAGCCGATCACGATCGGCCGTGCCGACCAACCGGGCCTGGCCCTGCGCAACCGGGTCGTGATGGGCTCGATGCACACCGGGCTGGAGGACGCCTTCTGGGACGTCCCACGCCTGGCGGCCTACGCCGCGCTGCGCGCGCGCGGGCAGGTCGGGCTCATCGTGACCGGCGGCTACGCCCCGACCAGGCGCGGCTGGCTCAAGCCGCTCGCCAGCGAGATGACCACCCGACTGCAGGCGATGCGCCACCGCCAGGTCACCGGCGCCGTGCACGACGAGGGCGGGGCCATCGCGCTGCAGGTGCTGCACGCCGGTCGCTACTCCTACCACCCCTTCAGCCAGTCGGCGTCGAGCAGGACCTCCCCGATCACGCCGTTCCGCCCCTCGGCGATGTCGGCACGTCAGGTCGACGCCACGGCGACCGCCTTCGCCCGCTCGGCTGCCCTGGCGCACAAGGCCGGCTACGACGCCGTCGAGGTGATGGGCTCCGAGGGCTACCTGATCAACCAGTTCCTCGCCGTGCGCACCAACGATCGCACCGACGCCTGGGGCGGCAGCGCCGAGAAGCGGATGCGGCTCCCGGTCGAGATCGTGCGCCGCACCCGCGAGCTGGCGCCGGACCTGCCGATCCTCTACCGGATCAGCCTGCTCGACCTCGTCGAGGGGGGCCAGACCTGGGACGAGGTCGTCGAGCTGGCGCACCGGCTCGCCGAGGCCGGCGTCAGCGTGCTCAACACCGGCATCGGCTGGCACGAGGCGCGGGTGCCCACGATCATCACCCAGGTCCCCCGCGGCGCGTGGCGCTCCTCGACCTCGGAGCTGAGGAAGGCCCTGACGGCCTCCGGCGTCACCGTGCCGGTCTGCGCCTCCAACCGCATCAACAGTCCCGAGATGGCCGAGGACATCCTGGCCTCGGGCGAGGCCGACCTGGTCTCGATGGCGCGCCCGCTGCTGGCCGACCCGGACTTCGTGGCCAAGGCCGCCGCCGGCCGCGCCGACGAGATCAACACCTGCATCGCCTGCAACCAGGCCTGCCTCGACCACGTCTTCGTCAACCGGAAGGCGTCCTGCCTGGTCAACCCGCGGGCCTGCCGCGAGACCACGCTGGTGCTCTCCCCCACCCGCTCGGCCGCCCGGGTCGCCGTGGTCGGCGCCGGACCCGCGGGGCTGGCCACCGCTGTCTCAGCGGCCGAGCGAGGTCTGGCCGTCACGCTCTTCGAGCGCGGAGCCGAGCTCGGGGGGCAGTTCCGCTACGCGATGGCCGTGCCGGGCAAGGAGGACTTCGCCGAGACGTTGCGCTACTACCGCCGCCGGCTCGAGGTGCTCGGCGTCGACGTGCGCCTGGGTACGTCGCCCGGTGCGGGCGACCTCGCGGCCTACGACGAGGTCGTGGTCGCCACCGGGGTCGCTCCCCGCGTGCCCGACCTGTCCGGGGTCGACCACCCGAGCGTGGTCACCTACGCCCAGGTGCTCTCCGGCGAGGTCGTCCCCGGGCGTCGGGTGGCGGTGGTCGGCGCCGGCGGCATCGGGGTCGACGTGAGCCACTTCCTGGCTCACGACCCCCTCGAGACCGACGACGACTGGCGCGCGCACTGGGGCGTCGGCGACCCGGCCGTCCACCCCGGGGGGCTCAGCGAGCCCAAGCCCCGCACGCCGGCCCGGCAGGTGACGCTGCTGCAGCGCAAGACGACGAGGATCGGCCAGGACCTCGGCAAGACCTCGGGGTGGGCGCACCGCGCGGTGCTGCGGCAGTCCCAGGTCGAGCAGGTCTCCGGAGTCACCTACCGCCGGGTCGACGACGCCGGCCTCCACGTGACGGTGGACGGGGTCGAGCGGGTGCTCGCGGTCGACCACGTCGTGCTCTGCGCCGGGCAGGAGTCGGTGCGCGGCCTGTACGACGACCTCCTCGGCAGCGGCCACCGCTCGGTCCACCTGGTCGGAGGAGCCGACCTCGCTGCCGAGCTGGACGCCGAGCGCGCGATCGAGCAGGGCACCCGGGTCGCGTCGACCCTGGGCCGCGAGGTCGTCGCCGTCACCGCTCAGTGATCGCGGTGGGGGCCCCCGGTCGGTAGGTTCACCGCGTGCCCCCGACCGCCCTGCTCCGCGACCTGGCCGACGACGAGGTCCGTGCGGCCCTGCCGCTGAAGTGGGGCTCGGTCGACCCCGGCACGATCCCGTGCTTCGTGGCCGAGATGGACTTCGCGCTCGCCGAGCCGGTCGCCCGCGCCGTCCTCGATGCCGTCGGGCACGGCATGGCCGGCTACGCGCCCCAGCACGACCTCGGCGTCGGCGAGGCCTACGCGGGCTGGGCGCGTCGGCACTGGGACCACGAGGTGGACCCGGCCGCCACCGTGGTGACCGGCGACGCCATCGCCGGGCTGCGGCTCGCCCTCGACGTGCTCTGCCCACCGGGACCGGTCGTGGTGCCGGTGCCGTGCTACCCGCCGTTCCGCGACGTCGTCGCGCTCGCGGGCCGTGACGCGGTCTACGTCGCCACCGACCCCGACGCGGAGGACCAGGAGACCGCTGCGCTGGACCTCGCAGCGGTCGAGCGTGCCTTCGTCGGCGGCGCCCGGACGCTGCTGCTGTGCAACCCCCACAACCCGCTGGGCCGGGTACCGCGTCGCGCCGAGCTGGAGGCGCTGCGCGACCTGGCTCGGCGTCACGACGCCCGCGTGGTCTCCGACGAGATCCACGGACCCCTCGTCCTGCCCGGCGGCCCGCCGTTCACGCCCTACCTCTCCGTCGACGGGCGCGGGGTGGTGGTGACCAGCGCGTCGAAGACCTTCAACACCGCGGGCCTGCACTGCGCGATCCTCGTGGTCGCCGACCCGGTCGAGCAGGCGCTGCTGCGCGGCCTCCCACTGCCGCAGAACCACGCCTTCTCACCGCTCGGCATGGTCGCCGCGCGGGCGGCCTGGGGCGAGGGCGACGCGTGGCGCCGCGAGCTCGTCGACCGTCTCGTCTCGCAGCGCACCCTGCTCGACGACCTCCTGGCCCGGCACCTGCCCCAGGCGCGGATGCGTCGCCTGGAGGCGACCTACCTGCCCTGGCTGGACCTCCGGGCGACCGGCCACGACGACCCGGCCGCGCGCGCCGTCGAGCACGGCGTCGCCCCCGCCGCCGGCCACCTCTACCAGCCGGGCCTGCCCGGCCACGTCCGCCTCAACCTCGCCACCAGCCCCGAGCGCCTGACGGCCTCGATCGAGCGGCTCGCCGCCGCGGTGGGATAGTCCCCGACGGAGTGGTCGTGAAATGGCCCGGAACACGACCAGAACGTCAGGGACTATCCCAGCGCGGGCACCGTCAACCCGAGTGCTGGGGCTGGGCCGCGATCAGGGCGGCGTACCAGTCGAAGGACGCCTTGGGCGTGCGCTCGAAGGTCTCGAAGTCGACGTGGACCAGGCCGAAGCGCTGGGTGTAGCCCTCCACCCACTCCCAGCAGTCGAGCAGCGACCAGGCGGTGTAGCCGCGGACGTCGACGCCGCGGCGGATGGCCTCGGCCACCGCCTGCAGGTGGTCGCGGTGGTAGGCGATGCGGTGCCGGTCGTCGACCTTGCCGTGCTCGTCGGGGTCGCCGGCGAAGGCGCACCCGGACTCGGTGACCATGATCGGGGGCAGCGCGTTGCGGAAGCGTGAGCGGAAAACGATCAGCCACTCGCGCAGCGCGTCGGGCACGATCGGCCGCCCGAGGTCGGTCTCGGGGTAGCCGACGAGGGGCAGGAGGCGGAACGGCGCCTCGTCGTCCTCCGGTGCCGCGGCGACGCGCATCGGGTTGTAGTAGTTGACGCCGTAGAAGTCGAGCGGCTGGCGGATGGTGGCCAGGTCGCCGTGGGAGACGATCGGCTCCATCAGGGGCTGGAGGTCCACGGGGTAGCGCCCGAGCAGCATCGGCTCGAGGAAGAGCCCGTTCCACAGCGCGTCGAAGAGCTTCGTCGCCCCGACGTCGGCCACGTCCTCGCTGGCCGGCCACATCGGGGCGTGGCTGTTCGCGCAGCCGACGCTGGTGGCGCCGGCTCCTCGCAGCGCGATCGCCCCGCGTCCGTGGGCCATCAGCAGGTGGTGGGAGGCCCAGAGACCGTCGAACGACAGCTTCCAGCCCGGAGCATGGGTCCCGTCGCCGTAGCCGCGCACCGAGGCCACGGCCGGGTCGTGCACCGGGATCCAGTGCCGGACCCGGTCGACGAGGCGCTCGCCCACGATCGCGGCGTACGCGGCGTAGTGCTCGACGGTGGCCGGGTTGAGCCACCCGCCGTCGTCCTCGAGAGCCGCGGGCAGGTCGTGGTGGAAGAGCGTGACGGTGGGGGCGATACCGGCCTCGAGCAGCAGGTCGACCAGACGGTCGTAGTGGTCCAGACCCCGCGGGTCGACCGCTCCCCGTCCGTCGGGCTGCACCCGCGGCCAGGCGACCGAGAAGCGGTAGCTGTCGACGCCGAGGCGCCTGAGGAGGGCCACGTCCTCCTCGACGCGCCGGTAGTGGTCGCAGGCCCTGCTGGCGTCGCTGCCGTCGACGATGGCGCCGGGTCGGCGCGCGAAGGCGTCCCAGATGCCCGGGCCCCGTCCGTCGACGTCGAAGGCGCCCTCGATCTGGTAGGCCGAGGTGGCCACGCCGAGCTCGAATCCTGCGGGCAGCATCGGGAACCCCGCCGGTGGCGGGGTGACCTGGCCCGACCGCGTGGCGTTCACGGGCACCATGATGCCTGTGACGATGCAGATCCGACGCGGAACCGCCCGCTTCACCACCCGAGAGCCCGGCCGGTCTACCCGCCACTCACTCTCCTTCGGCGAGCACTACGACCCCGGACGGCTGCGGATCGGGCCGATGCTGTGCCACGACGAGCACGTCCTGGGCGCCGGCCGCGGCTTCGAGCGGCACCCCCACGAAGGGCTCGAGATCCTCACCTGGGTCCTCGAGGGCGTGCTGCAGCACGAGGACTCCCTCGGCACCCACCACCACCTGCGCCGCGGCGACGTGGCGGTGCTCTCGGCCGGCTCCGGCGTCGAGCACAGCGAGCTCGCCGTCGGCGGTCCGTGCCGCTTCGTCCAGGCCTGGCTGCGGCCCGACGACGGCTCCTCGCCGCCGTCCTACGCCTGCGCAAGCCCGGATGCGGCCGCCCTCGCCGGCCGGCTGAGGACCGTGGCCTCGGCGACGGACGGGGCCGCACCGGTGCAGGTGGGCACCGCCGGCGCCACCTTGCAGGTGGCCCGGCTCGCGGCCGGGGAGTCCGTCGTCCTCGACCCGGTGGAGGGTCCCGCCGGGTCCACCCGACACGTCTTCGTGGCCGCCGGGGCCCTCACCAGGTTCAGCATCGTGGAGCCGCTCGAGGCCGGGGACGCGATCGTCGTCGAGGACGCCGAGCGCCAGCCGCCGGCCCGGCTCGTCGCGGCCGTTCCCACTGAGCTGATGGTCTGGACCTTCGCCGCCGCCGACGGCTGCTGAACCCGAGCCCCGACTGGTGCACCGCAGACTGCTGCTTCTGCGCTGATGCTGCGGTGCAGAAGTGCTGGCTTCACCGGTGAACCGGTGAAACCAGCATCAGCACCGATGAGTCCGCCTCTCGACCCCGGTCGGTAGGGGCGGGCACACTGAGGAGGCACCGCGATGACAGCGATCCAGAGCGGCACGGAGATCTGCGAGGACAGGGACGACATGAACAGCATGGACGCCATGACGCCGTCCAGCACGGTGGAGACCGTCGAGGCCGGCGGCACCGAGCTCGACGACTTCGACGCGCTGACCGCGCGCTACGGACGCGAGCTGCTGGCTCACTGCTACCGGATGAGCGGGTCCTCCCACGAGGCCGAGGACCTCCTCCAGGAGACGCTCCTGCGCGCCTGGAAGTCGTCGTCGAGCTTCGAGGGACGCTCCTCGGTGCGCACCTGGCTCTACCGCATCGCCACCAACGTCTGCCTGACCAACCTCGAGGGGCGACCGCGCCGCCCGCTCCCGTCCGGACTCGGCACGCCCGACCAGCCGGCCGGCGACGCCCTCGAGCAGGACCACGAGGTGGCCTGGCTCGAGCCGATCCCCGACGCGGCTGTCGTCGTCGCCGAGCGCGACACGATCCGACTGGCCTTCATCGCGGCCCTCCAGCACCTCCCGGCCCGCCAGCGCGCAGTGCTGATCCTGCGCGACGTGCTGCGCTGGAGCGCTGCCGAGGTGGCGCAGGCGCTGGAGACGACCGTGGCTGCGGTGAACTCGGCGCTCCAGCGCGCCCACGCCCAGATGCGGGAACGCGGTCTCACCGAGGACACCGTCCAGCCCGACCTCGACCAGGCGCAGGAGGTCATGCTCCAGCGCTACGTCGAGGCGTTCTGGCGCAAGGACATCGACGCCATCGTGAGCATGCTCAAGGCCGACGCGATCTGGGAGATGCCGCCGTTCACCGGCTGGTACCACGGGGCGCGGACCATCGGCGCGCTCATCGACGGGCAGTGCCCCGGTGGCGTCCACGACATGCCGATGGTGCGGACCCTGGCCAACGGCCAGCCGGCGTTCGGTCTCTACATGCGCGTGCCCGACGGCTCCTTCGTGCCCTTCCACCTGCAGGTGCTCGATCTCGAGGGCGACCAGGTCCGCCACGTCGGCGCGTTCTTCGACACCGCGCTGTTCGCGCGGTTCGGGCTCCCCGAGCACCTGCCCGCCGGCTACGTCCCCGACCCGCCACCGGCCTGATGGCACCGACGCCCTTCGACGGCGTCGAGCTGCTGGAGCGGTCCCTGGGTCATGCCCGCGTCGTCCTGTCGGAGATCACCGACGCCGACCTCGCGCGGGCGACACGGTGCCCTCCGTGGTCGGTGGCCGACCTGCTCGACCACGTCGAGGACGGGCTCGACGCCTTCACCGAGGCGGCCGCCGGGCGGGTCGCGCTGACCCCGGCCCGCGGGCCCGCGCCGGTGCGGGTGGCCCGGCTCGCCGACAAGGCCTGCCACCTGCTCGGCGTGTGGAGCGCCGCGCCCGACGGCCTGGTGCGGCTCGGCGACCGTCGGCTGCCGGCCGGGGTGCTCGCCGGCATCGCTGCGCTGGAGGTCAGCGTCCACGCCAGCGATGCCGCGTCCTGCCTGGGTCGCGGCCCCCGGCTGCCCGAGACGCTCGCCGAGGACCTGTGGCCGCTCGCGTCGCGCTGCGTCGACGACGCCGACCGCGGGCGACGCTTCGGCCCGGCCCTGCGGGTGGGAGAGGACTGCGACGCGGTCACGCGGCTGCTGGCCCACCTCGGGCGAGGCAACGCTTGAGGCTCGGGCGACCCGGCTGGACCAGACGGCAAAGAAACCCCGATCGCTCCCCCCGATGCCGGGCCGGCTGCCTAAGGTCACGCCATGTTGAGCACCGCCGACCCCCGGGCGACCCTCCCCCCGAGCACGTCCGTCCCGAGGTCCCCCGCCCCCCGGGCCCTCGCCCCGACCTCCCCCTCCCGGACCTGCTCGCAGGGCGCGTCCGTGCGGCGCTGCGCGGCTTCGAGGTCCTGGTCCCGAGCGCGCCGGGCGCACCCGCTGCGCCGACGGTGCTGGCCGGGGTGGTGGAGTGCCGGCTGGCGCTGGGCGACCTGCCCGGCGCCCGCGACGCCGCCACCGGCCTGGACCCCGTCCGGTCCGCCGGTGCCGCCTTCGCCCACGGCGAGCTCGCCCAGGCCGAGGGCGACCCGGTCGCGGCGACCGACCACCTGCTGCGCGCCGGTCGCCTGATCGCCGCGGAGGGCTCCCCCAGGGCCACGGACCCCGCGACCTGGCCGTGGCGCGCGTCGGCCGCGCTCGCCCTGACCCACACCGGCCACCGCGACCGAGCAGCCGGGCTGGCCCGCGAGCACCTCGCCGTCGGACGCGAGTCCGGGTCGGCGCACGCCGTCGCGCAGGCCCTGCGGATGCTCGCGACCACCGACCTCGGCGGCCACCGCGAGGATCTGCTGCGCCAGGCGCGCTCCGCGCTGGAGGGTGTGCCCGCGGCCCGGCTGGCCGCCCAGGTCGACGCCGACCTGGCCGGCCTGCTGCTGCTGGACTGCGGCGCGACGACGTGCGAGGAGGCGGGCGCCCTGCTGCGCGGTGTCGAGGCCTACGCCACGGAGGAACACCTGTGGCCGCTGCTGTGCCGGGTGCGCCGGCTCACCGAGCGCTACGCCGCCAACCTCCCGCCCCGCGCGCGCGACGGCCTGGACCGGCTCACCGCGGCCGAGCGCCGCGTCGTCGCGCACGCGGCGTCGGGGCTCACGAACCGGCAGGTCGCCGCCGAGCTGGGCGTCAGCGTCAAGTCGGTCGAGTGGCACCTCTCCCGCGTGTACCGCAAGCTCGGGATCTGCTCACGCCGTCAGCTCTGACCTCGGCCGACGAAGGGCCGACGAAGGGCCGACGAAGGGCCGACCCACCGCAGGCTGGCGCCGTGACCGTGGGTCCAGGCCAGGGCGCGCCCGTCGAGGCCGAGCACGAAGGTAGCCAGGTCGGGCGGGACGGTGGGGCCCGTCGTGGTCACCGCCGGGTGGACGTCCTTGCCCTCGTTGCTGATCCAGTGGCAGGCGCCCGCGGCGACGAGTTCCCTCATCGTCGCCTCGAAGACCGCCCGGTCGCGGGGCGCGAGGTAGGCGGTGACGGCCGAGTGGAAGACCACCACGGGACCGTGGCGGGAGGCGCGCCGCACCAGGTCCGGGAGGTCGCGCAGCAGGTCGCCCCGCTCGACGAGCGGCGGGTCGGCACGGGCGACGGCCAGCGCGGCGCGCAGCCGCTGGCGACGCTCCTCCTGCTCTGGCCAGACCAGCACCTCGAGCCAGGCGACGTGGTCCTCGTCGGTGAGGTCGAGCGGGTGCAGGTCGAGCCCCGCGCGCCAGGCGACCGCCGGCGGCGCGGACGGGAGCGGGGCGTCGCCCTCGACGGCGCACGTGAGCCGGCCCGCGGCACCGGAGTCGGTACGCACCGGGCCGTCGCGGGTGGTCCAGGTGTAGTCCCACCGGTCGGGGAAGAGGCACAGGCCGGCGCTGGCTCCGACCTCGACCAGCGCCAGCGGCGTGCCCTCGCGACCGGACACGAGGTGGAGCGCCGGCACGATGGTCGCGAGGCGACCGACCTCGTTGGTCTGGGTGGTGCGGGTGGCCAGCGTGGTCCGCAGCGGGCCGTCGGCCCCTGCTGCCCCGTCGGCGAGCAGGGCCTCGCGCAGACCGGCGTACCGTCCCGGCGCGGGCACCCCGTGCCACCGGGCCGCCGCGAAGACCAGGTTCGGCTGCTGCTCGCGCGCGCCCGGGAGGTCGGCCAGCCAGTCGAGCACCTCGCGGTCCCCGGCCACCCCACGCGCCCAGTCGGCCAGGCACGGCGAGTCGTGCTCCGCGTAGGTAGCGAACTCGCGGTAGCGGCCGGCCAGGTCGCCGTGCAGGTCCACCCTCAGCCAGCCGGCCGGTTCGCCAGCCGGCCCGGGCCCGGGAGGCTCACGCGACCGGGATCGCGACGTAGGTCGTCTCCAGGTACTCCTCGATGCCGTCGAAGCCGCCCTCGCGACCGAAGCCGGAGGCCTTGACGCCGCCGAACGGCGCGGCGGCGTTGGAGATCAGGCCGGTGTTGACCCCCACCATGCCGAAGTCGAGCGACTCCGCCAGGCGGATGCTGCGGGCCAGGTCGCGGGTGAAGACGTAGGACGAGAGTCCGTAGACGGTGTCGTTCGCGCGGGCGACGGCCTCCTCCTCGGTCTCGAAGGTGGTGATCGGCGCGACCGGGCCGAAGATCTCGTCGCGGTTGATCCTCGAGCCCGGGGCGACGTCGACCAGCACGGTGGGCTGGTAGAAGTGCCCCGCGCCCTCGCGGGCCGAGCCGCCGGTGACGACCCGGGCACCGTCGGCGACGGCCTCGTCGACGATCGCGGTCACCGAGTCGAGGGCCTTGGCGTCGATGAGCGGGCCGACGTCGACACCGTCGTCCTGGCCGCGGCCGAGGGTGAGGGCGCCCATCTTCTCGGCGAGCCGCTCGGCGAAGGCGTCGGCGACCGAGGAGTGCACCAGGAACCGGTTCGCCGAGGTGCAGGCCTCGCCCATGTTGCGCATCTTGGCCACCATGGCCCCGGCCACGGCGGCGTCGAGGTCGGCGTCGTCGAAGACGAGGAACGGGGCGTTCCCGCCGAGCTCCATGCTGACGCGCTGCAGGCCACGGGCGGACTGCTCGACCAGGGTGCGGCCCACGGCCGTCGACCCGGTGAAGCTGACCTTGCGGAGCCGGTCGTCGCCCTGGAGCGTGGTGCTCAGGTCGGCGTCGCGGGTGGTGGTCACCACGTTGAGCACGCCGTCGGGCAGCCCCGCCTCCGCCATGATCGCCGCCAGCGCGAGCATCGTGAGCGGCGTGGACGGCGCGGGCTTGACGACCATCGTGCAGCCGGCGGCCACCGCCGGGCCGATCTTGCGGGTGCCCATCGCCAGCGGGAAGTTCCACGGGGTGATGAACAGGCACGGGCCGACGGGCTTCTTCATCGTCAGGATCCGGGTGCCGCCGGCCGGAGCCTGCATCCAGGAGCCGTGGATGCGCACGGCCTCCTCGGAGAACCAGCGGAAGAAGTCGGCCCCGTAGGCGACCTCGCCCTGCGCCTCCTTCAGCGGCTTTCCCATCTCCAGGCTCATCAGGTGGGCGAGGTCGCCGCTGCGCTCGGTGATGAGCGTGAACGCCTTGCGCAGCACCTCGCCGCGCTCGCGGGGGGCCGTGGCCGCCCAGCCGGGCTGTGCGGCCACGGCGGCGTCGAGGGCGGCGGTGGCGTCGGCCGGCGAGCCGTCGGCCACGTCGGTGATGACCGAGCCGTCGGCCGGGTCGAGCACGTCGAAGCGGGCATCGTCCTCGGCGGGTCTCCACCGCCCGGCTACGAAGAGGTTGCGGTGGTCGTCGAGCAGCAGGTCCGGGACGGTCATGGGTCTCACTGTGCCACGCCCGTGACCCGTGCCGGGAGGCGCCGGTGAGCGCGGCCGCGGTTGATTTGGGTGCCCCGGGGCGTATGATCGGGACGTCGACTTCGGAGGGAGCATCTGAAGAAGACAGGAACCCCTCGCTGACCCCATGCGGCGAGGGGTTCTTCTATGGGCCCGCCCGGCCCGAGGAGCAGCGGCTACCGCGCAGCGGCCTGCCGCAGGAACGCCTCGAGGATCGGACCGGCGGTGCCCGAGCCTGAGTCGCCGACCTCGACGAAGACCGCGACCGCCAGGTCGGCCTGCGCCGCGACCATCCAGGCGTGGGTCTCCAGACCCCTCTCGCCGTCGAACTCGGCGGTGCCCGTCTTGGCGATCGCGGGAGGGCCGGGGAGGTCGGCCAGCTGCGCGCCGCTGCCCGCGGTGACGACTCCTCGCAGCATCGAGCGCAGCTTCTCGGCCTCGCCGGGGTCGATCGGGTCGGCGTCCGGCGTCTCGACGTCGACGGCCGGCAGCAGGCGGGGCACCACCGTGTCGCCCTGCTGCGCGGAGGCGATCACCGTGGCCATCGCCATCGGCGAGGCCAGCACCGTGCCCTGGCCGATCATGTCCGCGGCCTGCTCGGTCTCCGAGTCGGGCGGCACGACCTGGCCGAGGTAGGCCGGGAACCCGAGGTCCTGGTCGACACCGAGGCCCAGCGACGCGGCGGCCTCGGCCAGGCCGGCGCGACCGGGGCGGTCGCGCTCGCCGATGAAGGCGGTGTTGCAGGAGCTGGCCACCGCCTGGCTCAGCGGGATCGTGCCGAGGGCCTCGGTCGGGTAGTCGTCGTAGTTCTCGAAGCGCTTGCCGTCGACGACCAGCGACGTCGGGCACGCCACGGGCGAGGCGGGGCTCAGCCCGGCGCGCAGCAGGGCCAGTGAGCTGACCACCTTGAACGTCGACCCCGGGGCGTACTGGCCGTAGGTGGCGATGTTGAGGCCCCCGGCCCCCGGCCCGTTGGCCGCGACCAGCACCGCACCGTCGCTGGGCCGCACGGCGACGACCGCGCTGGCCGGGCCCACGTCGGCGAGCAACGACTCGGCGAGGCTCTGGAGCCGCTGGTCGAGCGTGGTCTCGAGGTCGGTCCCGTCCTGCGGGTCGGACCGGAACAGGCGGCGGGAGCGGCCGTCGGAGGCCACCGCCCGGACCAGGACGCCGTCGGTGCCGCGCAGCTGGTCGTCGTAGCGCGCCTGGAGCCCGGAGAGCCCGGCCTCGTCACCGACCTCGTAGGTCTCGAGGGTCGTCCTGGATCATCTCCGCGGTGACCGGGCCGACCGAGCCGAGCAGCGGGGCGGCGAAGTCGCGGGTCGGGGCCAGGGGCAGCTGGTCACTGACCAGGCGGGCGCCCGGGATGGCCTCGGCGGCGCCGACGAGCGCCTTCGGGACGTCCTCGGTGCGGTAGACGATCGCCTCGACGAAGGCCTCGTCGCCCGCGGCCTCGACCTGCTTGCGGAACGCGGTCGGGTCGACGTCGGCCAAGCGCGCCAGACGCTCGGCCGAGGCGCCGGCGCGGGCCTTCGCGACGTCGACCTTGTCGAGCCCGACGCGCACCACCTGGCGCTCGGTGACCAGCGCCTGGCCACCGTCGCCGGTCACGTCGCCGCGCCTGGCGCTCAGGCCGGACAGGGAGATGACGGTGCCCTCGCTCAGGGACGGCTCCACGACCTCGCGCGAGAAGTCGACCTGCCACTGGTCGTCCGCGAGCACCAGGGGGGCCTCGGAGGTGTAGGTCCAGGTGTCGGTGTCGCTGACCGGCCAGCTCCAGGCGAGCACGGCGGTGGCGACGTCGGCGCCGGAGGCGTCCTGGCCGACGTCACGCAGGTCGGTCAGCTCCACGGTGGGAGTCAGGTCGCCGAGCCCCGCGACGACCTCGTCGTAGGAGTCCTGCACCTCGCCGGACCCGCCGGACCCGCCGGACCCGCCGGTGAAGGCGATCGCGCCGAGGTCGCCCTCGGCCAGCGCGTCGGCCAGGGCCGCGGCGGCCGACGTCGGGTCCGGCCCGCCGTCCCCGGGCTCGGCCGCACCCTCGCAGCCGGTCAGGGCGACCAGCACGGCGAGGGCGCCCAGGGCGGAGGCGACAGTGGTCTTGCGCGACATGCGCCCCAGTCTCCACCGCGCCACCGCCAGGGGTGGTCGTCGCCCGGAGGACACGCGCGCTAGTTTCGTCCCATGAGCACCGAGAACCTGTACTTCACCACCCCCGGCATCGAAGAGAACGACGCGCGCAGGATCGTCGAGCTTCTGCAGTCCCGGCTCCACGCCTGCAACGACCTCGCCCTGACCCTCAAGCACGTCCACTGGAACGTCGTGGGCCCCCACTTCATCGCGGTGCACGAGATGATCGACCCGCAGGTGGACCTCATCCGCGGCTTCGCCGACGACCTCGCCGAGCGGATCGCCACCCTCGGCGGCTCTCCCAAGGGCACCCCCGGCGCCATCGCCTCCGAGCGCGACTGGGACGAGTACTCGATCCGCCGCGCCGGCACCCAGGAGCACCTCGGCGCGCTCGACCTGGTCTACCAGGGCGTGATCGGCAGTCACCGAGCCGCGATCAAGGAGATGGGCGACCTCGACCCGATCACCGAGGACATGCTCATCGGCCAGACCGACAAGCTCGAGCTGTTCCACTGGTTCATCCGGGCCCACCTGGAGACCGCCGGCGGCCACCTGTCGACGGAGGGTGCGAGCAACGAGCAAGAGGCCGCAGCCCAGGCCCGCGAGGCCTGACCCCCGGCTTGTTCGGCTCTCGTGCTGGTTTCACCGGTCAACCGGTGAAACCGGCGCTTCTGCACCGCAGCACCCGTGCAGAAGCAGCAGTGTCGGTGCACCAGTCAGGACGTGGGCTCAGCCCTGGTGGCGGGGCTTGCCGCGTGGCGGGCCGCTGCGCTTGGGCGGGCCGGAGTCGGGCTGGAGGGCGATCAGCTTCCCGCTGATGCGCGTCGAGCCGAGCTTCTCCAGCGTCGACGGCGACAGGTCGGCCGGCAGCTCGACGAGCGAGAAGTCCGGACGGATCTGGATCTGGCCGAAGTCGCCCCGCTCGAGGCCGCCCTCGTTGGCGATCGCACCGACGATCTGGCGCGGCTCCACCTTGTGCCGCTTGCCGACCGCGATGCGGTACATCGCCATCACCCTGCCGTCGCTGCGCGGGCGAGGGGTGGGCCGTTCGCCCCGTTCCGCACGATGACCGCCGCCGCCGTGGCCGGCGCGGTCGGGCCGATCGTCGCGGTCCCGCGCGGGGCGCTGCTGGCGCACCGGCTCCGGCTCGAGGAGCAGCGGCGTGGTGCCCTGCGCGGCCATGGCCAGCGCCGCGGCGACGTCGACCTCGGGTACGTCGTGGTTGCGCATGTAGTGCTGCACGACGTCGCGGAAGAAGCCGAGGTTGTTCGAGGACAGCGCCTCGGTGATCTGGTCGTCGAAGCGCGCGAGGCGGGTGGTGTTGACGTCGTCTACCGAGGGCAGGCTCATCTGCGTCAGCGGCTGGCGGGTGGCCTTCTCGATGTGCTTGAGCAGGTAGCGCTCCCGCGGCGTGACGAACGAGATCGCGTCGCCGCTGCGCCCGGCCCGGCCGGTGCGACCGATCCGGTGGACGTAGGACTCGGTGTCGGTGGGGATGTCGTAGTTCACGACGTGGCTGATCCGCTCGACGTCGAGACCTCGCGCGGCGACGTCGGTGGCGACCAGGATGTCCAGCTTGCCGGACTTCAGCTGGTTGACGGTGCGCTCACGCTGCACCTGGGCGATGTCGCCGTTGATGGCCGTCGCCGAGAAGCCCCGGGCCCGCAGCTTCTCGGCCAGGGTCTCGGTCTCGTTCTTGGTGCGGACGAAGACGATCATGCCCTCGAAGTTCTCGACCTCGAGGATGCGGGTCAGGGCGTCCACCTTCTGCGGGTAGCTGCAGATGAGGTAGCGCTGCGTGGTGTTGATGGAGGTGGTCGTCTTGTTCTTGACCGTGATCTCGACCGGGTCGTTGAGGTACTTGCTCGACAGGGTCCGGATCTGGCGCGGCATGGTGGCCGAGAACAGCGCGACCTGCTTGGTGTCGGGGGTGTCGGCCAGGATCGTCTCGACGTCGTCGGCGAAGCCCATGTTGAGCATCTCGTCGGCCTCGTCGAGGACGAGGAAGCGCAGCGCCGAGAGGTCGAGGGTCCCCTTCTCGAGGTGGTCCATGATCCGGCCGGGGGTGCCCACGACGACGTGGACCCCGCGACGCAGCGCCGAGAGCTGGACGCCGTAGGCCTGACCGCCGTAGACGGGCAGGACGTGGACGCCCTTGAGGTGGGTGGCGTAGCGCTCGAACGCCTCGCAGACCTGGAGCGCGAGCTCACGGGTCGGGGCCAGGACGAGCGCCTGCGGCGTCTTCTGCTTGAGGTCGAGGCGGTCGATGATCGGCAGGGCGAAGGCGGCGGTCTTGCCCGTGCCGGTCTGGGCCAGGCCGACGAGGTCGCGCCCCTGGAGCAGCGGGGGGATGGTGCGGGCCTGGATGGTCGACGGGCTCTCGTAGCCGACGTCGGAGAGGGCCTTGAGCACCGCCGGTCCGAGGCCGAGGTCGGAGAACGTCGGGGTGCTGCTCTGTTCGGGTGCGGGGGCCTGCTCGGGGTCGGGCGTGGGGTCGGGTGCTGGGTCGTTCACCCTCCAACGGTAGTGGGTCCGGGCCCGGTCGTCCGATTCGTGGTGGCAGCGACCTGGGTCACGAGCGGCCGTGACCGGGCCTCGGGCGAGCCTGCAGGGTGGCGCCGCCCCTACTGCTCGGCCTTCATGCGGGCGATGCGGTCGATCAGGTTCTCCAGCGACTCCTCGAACTCGGTCGCGGAGTGGTCCTGCGACAGCTCGTGGCTCAGGTGCTCGACCTGAGGAAAGTCCTTCAGCGTGGCGTCCTCTGCTCCTGGGGGTCCTCGAGCACATCGAGCGGCCCCACGTCCGCGCCTTGGGCCGAGGCCTCGAGCAACAGGTGTCCCAGCAGGAAGCTGGTGAACGCCCGGTAGGCGGCGGCGCGCCGTGGCTCGTCGAAACCCTCGGCGGCCAGACCGCTGAGAAAGGCCTCCACCCATCGCAGGTCGCGCAGCGGCGGGCGGAGCCAGGGCGCCTCCGGAGGGCGCGAAGCCACGAGCGGGAACACCTTGGGGTGGCGCAACCCCGCGCGCCTGATGCCCTGCGCCAGCCGCTGGAGGAAGTCCTGCCACCCGACCTCGGGCGCGACGATCACCTCGTCGTCGGCATCCACTTCGGCCATCACCCTCGCCACCACGGCGTCGAGCAGCTCCTCACGGCCCTGAACGTGACGGTAGAGCGCCATTGCCTCGACGCCGAGGTCGTGGCCCAGGCGCCGCATGGTCAGCTCGGCCAGTCCCCGCCGGTCGATGAAGGCGATCGCGGCGTCGACGATGATCTCCGCTGACAGGGGCGCCCGCCGGTTCGTCAGCGGCGTGTCGTCCACCTGCGTAGCGGTGCCGAACTCGTTGCCCATCCATACCTCCACCCGACGTCGCGGCACCCGAGCGGGCCGGCTCCTCCCAGGATAGGTGAAGGCCGTGGGGCACGAGGCACCGTGGCGCCCACCGACGACCGCGGGAGCGCGTCCGTCGGCAGGTGCCTCGGGGAGTCAGCGACCGAGGCCGGTCTTGTCGACCCTGCGGTGGAACCGCATCCCGGCCAGACCACCCAGCAGGGCACCGACCAGGCTGGCCACGGCCACCGCGAGCAGGGCCAGGACGCCGGCCAGGCCGAGCGTGCCCTCCCCCACCGGGAGCCGCGGGAAGCTGTTCAGCGAGGCCAGCACGTTGTACTGCGCACCCGCCACAGCACCGACGACCGCCACCACGATCGCGATCACCAGGGCCCACAACCACACCGCCAGGCCCTGCTTGATCCCGTCGAAGCGCGCCATCCGGCCCGCGACGTACCCGCCGCAGTAGTAGGCCAGCAAGACGATCACCAGCAGGACGATCCCGCCGATGATCCCGACGGTGTCGGCCTGCTTGGTCGCCTGGTTGGTGGCCTGGCCGACCTTGGTGCCCGAGGCGAGTCCGACCGCCGTGCCGGCCGCAGCGACCACGGCGGTCAGGACCACCGCCATGCCGGTCGCGGTCAACCAGCCGAAGAACGCCGAGCCCCACTTGATCCCGCCGTGCTCCTCCTTCTCCCGGCCCACGACCTCGCTGCGACCGGCCACTGGTCGGGCCGAGGCCCGCCCCGTGGACGACTCGCTGCGGTTCTCGTCGAGCTTCTTGCTTCCGTTGCGCATGGGTCTCTCCTTCGTGCTCCAGTAGCGGATCGGTCCTCCTGCGGCCCGGTGGCGAGACCCGGGCGTGCGAGACGTCGCAGACCACGGCCGTCGAGTGCCGGCTCCATCGAGGTGCACCGAAGGACCTGGGTGCCGGGCACCCCGGGACCCGCGGACGTCGTGACTCAACGCAGAATTTATCCCGTAAACCAAACCATATCGACGAAGCGTAGTAAGTCATCCAGAGGGGTGACGCACCAGGCAGAGGGAAAGCACTACTCTCGCTGCGAGAGATACGTCCGTTTATCTGATAAACTCTCCTTGACGGGATACCAAGACCAGCGACTCCTCGGGCTCCTTGGTCCCCACTCCGAACCAGCAGGCCCCTGAAAGGACCCAGTCACACCATGGACATCGGCAACAGCTTCAGCAACGCGACGGACGGCTTCTTCGCCTTCCTGCCCAGCCTGCTCGGCTTCCTCCTGCTCCTCATCATCGGCTTCGTCATCGCCAAGGTGGTCGCCAAGGCGATCGCGGCGGTCCTGGGCCGTCTCGGCCTCGACCAGAAGCTGCACGAGTCCGACGCCAACCAGTACGTCGAGCGGGTGCTGCCCGGAGCCAGCCCGTCGAATGGCATCGCCCGCGTCGTCTTCTGGCTCATCTTCATCTTCTTCATCACCGCCGCGATCGGCGCGCTGGGCATCCCGGCCGTGACCACCTTCATGAACCAGGTCCTCGCCTACCTGCCCAACGTGATCGTCGCCATCGTCATCTTCGTGCTCGCCGCGCTGATCTCCGGAGCGGTCGCCGCCGCCGCGGCCAAGCTGATGGGCGACACCCCGACCGGCAAGATCGTCGCCACCGCCGTGCCGGCCCTGGTCATGGTCATCGCCATGTTCATGATCCTCAACCAGCTCCAGATCGCGCCCGCGATCGTCACCATCGCGTTCGCGGCGACCGTGGGTGCCCTCGCGCTCGGGTCGGCGCTGGCCTTCGGGCTCGGCGGCAAGGACGTCGCCGGCCGTATCCTCGAGGACGCCTACCGCAAGGGCCAGGACGCGAAGGAGCAGGCCCGCCGCGACCTCGAGGCCGGTCGCGGTCGCGCCGAGGAGGAGTACCAGAGCCGGACCGGTTCGACCCAGCCGTACGACCAGCCGTACGACCAGCCGACGAGCCAGCCGTACGACCAGTCCTCCAACCAGCCCTACGACCCGACCAGCACCCGCACCGACCTGGGGTCCTGGGCCGCACGAACCCGGTGAGGAAGGCCTCCACCCACCGCAGGTCGCCCAGCGGCGGCCGCAACGACGGGGCCCTCCGGGGGCGCGAGGTGACCAGGCAGAACACCCGGGGTGACGCAGCCCGGCGCGTCTGATGCCGTGCGCGAGGCGCTGGAGGGAGTCCTGCCACCCGTCCTCGGCGCGGCCCTGCGAGTGGCGGTAGAGCGCCGCGCGACCAGCACCGGGTGCGGACCGCGAGGGTCCGCACCCGGTGCTGTGTGCAGCCCGGCACGCCTGACTGGGACCGGGCTGGTTGGATCCACCTGAGGGGCAGGCGGCCGTCGGCCCCGGAAGAGAGGCCAACCTCATGCACCTGGGCGTCGACAGCTTCGTCTCCTCCGTCACCGACCCGACCACCGGCCACGTCGTCGGTCCGGCCGAGCGGCTCGAGCACCTCCTCGAGGAGATCACCCTCGCCGACCAGGTGGGGCTCTACTCCTTCGGCATCGGCGAGCACCACCGCCAGGAGTACTACGACTCGGCGCCGCAGATCATCCTCGCCGCCGCCGCGGCGCGCACGGAGCGGATCCGCCTCGGCAGCGCCGTCAAGGTGCTCAGCGCCGACGACCCGGTCCGGGTCTTCCAGCAGTTCGCCACCCTGGACCTCCTGGCGAAGGGGAGGATCGACCTCGTCGTGGGCCGCGGCTCCTTCACCGAGGCCTTCCCGCTCTTCGGCCTGGACCTGGCCGACTACGACTCGCTGTTCAGCGAGAAGCTCGAGCTGCTGCTCCAGATCCGCGACCAGCCCGAGGTGACCTGGTCGGGGCGGCACCGCCCGCCCCTGGTGCGTCAGAGCGTCTACCCCCGGCCGGTGCAGGACCCCCTGCCGATCTGGGTCGGCGTGGGCGGCACCCCGGAGTCCTTCGCCCGCGCGGGAGTGCTGGGTCTGCCGCTGATGATCGCGATCATCGGCGGCGAGCCACGCCAGTTCGCGCCCCTCGTCGACCTCTACCGGCGCGCCGGCGCCGAGGCCGGGCACGCGCCGGAGCGGCTCCAGGTGGGGCTGCACGTCTTCGGGTTCGTCGCGGAGTCCACGCAGGCGGCGGCCGACACGATCTACCCGGGGTGGAACCAGATGTTCACCGCGATCTCGCGCGAACGCGGCTTCCCGCCGCCGACCCGGCTGCGCTTCGACGCCACGGCCGGCCCCAACGGCGCCTTCTTCATGGGTGATCCCGCGACCGTCGCCGACAAGATCCGCCGCGTCAGCGAGCAGCTCGGCGGCGTCGACCGCCTCTCGATGCAGATGACCAACCCCCGACTGGCCCACACCGACCTGCTGCGCGGCATCGAGCTGCTCGGTCGCGAGGTCGCGCCCCTCGTCGCCGATGTCTGAGCCGGCCTCCGGGCACCGGTGGACGCCGGTGGTCCGCCGTGTTCTGGTAGCACCGTGACGCGTCTGGTGGAGACCGACTACCTCGTCATCGGGGCCGGCGCCTCCGGCATGGCGTTCGTCGACGCGCTGATCGACCACGACCCCGAGGTGCGGGTCGCCCTGGTCGAGCGGCGCGAGGGGGTCGGCGGACACTGGCGGAACTGCGTACCCGTTCGTGCGGCTGCACCAGTCCTCGACCTTCTACGGCGTGGCCTCGACGCTGCTCGGTGGCGGGAGGCTCCAGCACGACGGGCCCGAGGCCGGACTGCACGAGCGGGCCGGCCAGCACCCAGATCTGCGCCTACTACGACGACGTGCTGGCCACCCGGATGCTGGCTCCGGGCCGGGTCGAGCTCTTCACCGGCTGCGACTACGTCGGCGGCCGGGCGTTCGTCTCCACCGTCACCGGCGAGCGCTTCGAGGTGCCGGCGCACTGCCGGGTCGTCGACGCGCGCTACCTGGCCCCGGAGATCCCGGCGGAGACGTCGCCGGGCTTCGCCGTCGGCGAGGGCGTGCGCGTGGTCTCGGTCAACGACCTCGTGCGCGTCGAGGACTCCCCCAGCCAGTACGTCGTCGTGGGGTCGGGCAAGACCGCGACCGACGCCGTCGTCTGGCTCCTCGGGCAGGGCACCGATCCCGACCGGATCTGCTGGGTGCGCCCGCGCGACCCGTGGATGCTCAACCGCGCGCTGATCCAGCCCGACCCCGCGGTCTACCTCGCCATGGTCGCCGACCTCCTGCGCGCGGCTGCGGACTCACCGTCCCTGCCCCAGCTCTTCGAGCGGCTCGAGGAGGCCGGCATCATGCTGCGCATCGACCGCGCCGTCGAGCCGACGATGGCCAAGGCGCCGACGCTCGGCACGTGGGAGCTCGACCTGCTGCGGTCCGTGGAGAACGTGGTGCGTCGGGGTCGCCTCGTCTCCGTGGGCAGGGGCCGGCTGGACCTCGCGGACGGCTCCGTGGCGGTCGCCGAGGACGCCCTCGTCGTGCACTGCGCGGCCGACGGCCTCCGGAACCGGCCGCTGCTCCCGATCTGGGGTGCGGAGGCGATCACCATCCAGCCGGTCCGCGCCGGCTTCCCCTGCTTCGGTGCAGCCCTCGTCGGCTACGTCGAGGCCACGCGTGACGACGACGCGGAGAAGAACCGGCTCTGCCCGCCCTCGCCGCTCGGCAACTCCTTGACCGACTGGGCCCGCATGAACGTCATCGGCATGCGCAACGCCGACTCCTTCGGCGCGGCGCCGGACATCAAGGCGTGGTCGAACCGGGTCGCGCTCAACCCCGCGCGGATCCCGCCCGACCACCCACCCTCCGACGCCCTGAGTGCCGCGGTCGAGGGCCTGCGCCGCCACGCCGGGCCCGGCCTCGACCAGCTCGTCCGCCTGGCCGACGCCGCGTCGGGCTGACTCGATCGGTCAGGGCTTCACCGATGACGGAGAGGATGGACCACATGGAGCACCACGACGTGCTGATCGTCGGCGGCGGCAACGCCGGGATCTCGCTGGCCGCACGGCTCCTGCGCGAGGGGGCCCGCGACGTCGCCGTCGTGGAGTCCGAGTCCGTGCACCGCTACCGGCCGCTGCTCAACTACGTCGGAGCCGGTCAGGCGACGATGGACTCCCTGGAGCGGCCGGCGGCCGCGGTGATGCCCGACGGGTGCACGTGGATCCAGGAGCGCGTCGTGTCGGTCGACACCCGCGGCCCCAGCGTGCTGATGCGGGGCGGGCGACAGGTCGGCTGCACGACCCTGGTCCTGTGCCCCGGTCTCGAGGAGGACTGGGACGCCACACCGGGTCTCGCGGAGTCCTACGCGGCCGGGTGGGCCGGATCGACCTTCGTCGTCGAGAGCGCCCCCCAGGTCTGGCCCGCGCTGCGGGACCTCTCGAGCGGTCGCGTCGTGTTCACGATGCCGCCCGAGCCGGCTCCCTGCGGGGCGACCGCTCTCAAGCCGCTCTTCCTGGCCTGCGACCACTGGCGCCGGGCCGGCGTCCTGCCGGATCTCGACGTGCACCTGGTCCTGCCGGGTCCGTCGCCCCTGGGGCTGCAGAAGCCCGACCGGCTGCTCGAGCAGACCCTGACGGACTACGGCGTCCAGGTGCTGCGGGACGCCCGGGTCACCGGGCTCGGCGAGCGTCGGGTCACCGTGCGGACGGCCGAGGGCGAGCAGGTGCTCGACGACCTCGCCTACGCGCACGTCGTCCCGCACTACCGGGCACCCGGCTGGATCGCCGAGAGCGGACTGGCGGGGGCCGGCGGGGCCGGCCTGGTCGACGTCGACGCGTCCACGCTGCGTCACCGGCACCATCCCGCGCTCTGGTCGCTCGGCGACGTCGCCGACCTCGGCACCCGCCCCTCGGGCGGCGGGCTGCGCAAGCAGGTCGCGGTGCTGGCCCACAACATCAGGGCGGCCCCGACGGGGCACTTGAAGCACTACGACGGCTACACGGTCATGCCGATCACGGTCTCCCGACGACGGCTGATGCTCGTCGAGGTCGACCGCGAGGGCCGGCCCACGCCGACGGTGCCGTTCCCGGACCTCGTGCGACCGCGACGGCTGACCTTCTGGGCCGACCGGTACGGCCTTCTGGTGACCTACTACCGGCGGATCCTGCGCGGCAAGGTCTGAGCCCGGACCGATCGGGCTCAGGCGCGGTGGCGTCCCGGTCCGGGCGCGGCGCCCGCCGGCCCGCGGACCCGCAGGAGGACCGACAGGAGCCGTGGGATCGTCCAGCTCGCGCGACCGAGCACGCCGACCACGGCCGGGCCCAGCAGTCCCCGCACGACCACCGCGTCGATCACGATGCCGAGTGCGAGCGTGGTCGCCAGGATCTTCACCTCGACCGCCGGTACGGTCGAGAGTGCCACGAGGGCCAGGAACAGGATCAGGGCGGCCGAGGTGACCAGTCGGCCCGTGTGGGCGATGCCGTCGACGACGGCCCGTTCGGTCTCGCCGTGCTGGTCGTAGTCCTCGCGCGTCCGCGTCAGGATGAGGACCTCGTCGTGCATCGAGAGCCCGAACAGGAACGAGAACGCCGCCACCGGGACCCAGGTGGTGATCACGCCGGTGGACTGCTGGCCGAAGAGGAGGTCGGAGCCGTAGCCGTCCTGCCAGATCAGCACGGTCACGCCGCAGGCGGCGGCCAGCGAGAGCACGGTGAGGGCGAGGGCCTTCACCGGCAGCCACAGCGAGCGCAGCGCGCGGGCGAGCAGGAGGAAGGTCCCCAGGGCCACCCCCAGCCCGACCCAGGTCGCGTTGCGGTAGACGGCCGTGACGAGGTCCGCGTCCTCGGCCGGGCTGCCTCCGACGGCGACCCCTCCCGTCGCGACGTCGCGGACGCCGTCGAGAGCCGCTCGGCCGGCCACGCTCGAGGGGTCCTCGGTCGACCACACCTGGAGCAGGGACCGACCACCGGCCCTCCAGGCAGCGCCCGGGGGTGCGACGGCGGCCGCGACGCCGTCGACGCCGGCCAACCGCTCCAAGGTGGTCGCGACCCCCGCCGCCGGCACCAGCACCTCGGTCGGTCGTAGGACCCCCGTCGGGACGCCCGCCTCGACGGCAGTGGCGGCGGTGGCGGCGGTGGTGGCGGAGGTGGCGGAGGTGACTGCGGCTGACGACGCGGGTGTGGAGCCGGTGAGCCCGCTCAGCTGGGGGGTGCCCAGCGTCAGACGGAGCGCGGGGAGGGACAGCACGGCGAGCACGACCACGCAGCCGGCGATGCTCAGCCAGCGGTGCCGCAGCACGCCGCGGGCGACCGCGGCCCAGGTCCGGCTGCGGGTGACCGCCGGCCCGCGGCGGGGCCAGGTCAGACGCGGACCCAGGGCGCTGAGCAGCGCCGGCACCAGCGTCAGTGAGGTGGCCACGCTGAGGAGCGGGATCAGCAGGCCGCCCAGGCCGATGCTGCGCAGGAACGGCACCGGGACGAGCACGAGCGCGGCCAGCGGGACCGCGACCGTGAACCCCCTGAGGAGCACCGAGCGGCCGGCCGTGTCCATGGCGCGGCGGACGGCGTCGTCGTTCGAGGCGCCCAGGGCGGCCTCCTCGCGCCAGCGGGTGACCACCAGCAGGGAGTAGTCGATGGCGACGCCGAGACCGATCAGCGCCACGAGGAACGGCACGACGAAGGACACCTCGGTCAGCAGGGTCAGCCCGAGCAGGGCCAGGAACGTGGCGAGGATCGAGACCGCCGCCACCAGCAGCGGCACCCCGGCCAGCAGGGAGCCGAGGACGAGGGCCAGCACCACCAGCGCGCCGGTGCCGCCCAGCAGCACCCCCACCAGCAGCCCGCGGTCGTCCTCTCCGTCCTCGGTCAGCATGGTGAAGCCGGTCAGGCTCACGCGAGAACCGGCGGTGGAGAGCCGCTCGGCGACCTGCTCGAGGGCCGGCGTCGCGGCGGCGTACGGCTCGGGGCCGGGGGCCAGGGGTGGGTAGACCACGATCGTGACCAGATCGACCGACGGGGAGAGCAGGTCGGCGCCGTCGTCGGAGGGCGCGACGACGCGCGAGCCGGGCACGGCCGCCTCGGCCGCGGCGGCCACGTCCGCCTCGCAGGCGCGGGCCAGGTCGCCCTGGACGACCAGGAGCAGCGGGTCGTTCGCTCCACCGCTGCCGTACTGCTCGACGATCTGCTGGTTGGCCTCGTAGGCCGGCTGCCCGGGCAGCGCGAAGTCGTCGCCGAGGCGGTCGACGGTCGTCGACGCCGTCGCACCGCCGGCCCCGGCGACCAGCAGCCACACCACCGCGACCAGCAGGCGTCGCCGCAGGATCCACTCGGTGAGCCGCTTCACGCGCCCAGGGTGGCACGGTCGCTCCGCCGCCCCCTGCACCCTGGAAGCCGGTGCGGCGGCCCGCGAATCCGGCCGTCCCGCGGTCCGGTGCGGCGGGGTACTGGTCAGGCTTCTCTCGAGCTTGTCGGGGTTTACGAACCACGACAACCCTGGGAATCCCCGGCCGACCGGGGATTCCCAGCGGGGGTCCCCCCGCCGAGCGCGCCTACTCGACGGTGACGGACTTGGCCAGGTTGCGCGGCTTGTCGATGTCGTGGCCCAGGCGGAGCGCGGCGTGGAAGGCCAGCATCTGGAGGGGGATGGTCAGCAGGATCGGGTCGATCTCGATCTCGTTGCGCGGCACCTCGATCCGCTCGACGTCCGCGACGGTCTCGAGCCCGGCGAGGTCGACGCCGGGGTGGGTCACGACCACGAGCGGCCCGCCACGGGCGGCGATCTCGTGCAACGCGGCCACGTTGCGCTCGGTCAGCTCGTCGTCCGGGACCACGGCCACCGTCGGCACCGCGGCCGAGATCAGGGCGAGCGGCCCGTGCTTGAGCTCGGAGGTCTGATAGGCCTCGGCGTGGCGGTAGCTGATCTCCTTGAACTTCTGCGCACCCTCACGCGCGACCGGGTAGCCACGCACCCGGCCGATGAAGAACAGGCTCTCGGCCTCGCTCAGCCGTCCCGCGACTGCGGCGATCCGGTCCTCGTCGGCCAGGACTGCGGCGAGGTCGCGGGGAAGCCGCTCGAGGCCCGCGATCAGCCGGCGCCCGTCCGCGACCGACAGGTCGCGGACCCGCCCGAGCTGCAGTGCGAGCAGCGCGAAGGCGACGTACATCGTGGTCAGGGCCTTGGTGCTGGCCACCGCGACCTCGGGTCCTGCGTGCAGGTAGATCCCGCCGTCGCAGGCGCGGGCGATGGCGCTGCCGACCACGTTGACCAGGCCGACGACCCGCCCGCCCTTGCGACGGATCTCCTCCACCGCCAGCAGGGTGTCCACGGTCTCGCCGGACTGGCTGACCGCGACGTAGAGCGTGTCGGGCTCGATGACCGGGTTGCGGTAGCGGAACTCGCTGGCGGCCTCGGCGTCCGCCGGCACCCGGGCGAGCTCCTCGACGAGGGTGGCGCCCATCTGGCCGACGTAGAAGGCCGAGCCGCACCCGAGGATCTTGACCCGGCGAACGGCGCGCAGCTCACGCGGGTCGAGCCCGAGCCCTCCGAGGTGCGCGGTGCCGAAGCGCGCGTCGAGCCGTCCGCGCAGGGCGCGTTCGGTGGCGGCCGGCTGCTCGAGCATCTCCTTGCGCATGTAGGAGGCGTGGTCGCCGGCCTCGTAGGCGTCGGCGTCGATGTCGAGGGTCTCGGCGCGGGCGCCGGTCGCGGTCAGGTCGTGGCGGTAGGTCGTGAAGTCGGTGGCGGTGACCGTGGCCATCTCGCCGTCCTCGAGGTAGGCCACCGTGGTGGTGTAGCGCACCAGCGCGGCGAGGTCGGAGGCGACGTGCATCTCCTTCTCGCCGACACCGATGATCAGCGGGCTGCCGTTGCGGGCCACCACGATCCGGTCGGGGAAGTCGGCGTGCAGCACCGCGATGCCGTAGGTGCCCGTGACACGGGAGAGCGACTCGGCGACCTTGGCCTCCAGGGTCGGCGCCTGGGAGCGGGCCACGAGGTGGGCCAGCACCTCGGTGTCGGTGTCGCTGGCCAGCTCGACCCCGAGGCCGTCGAGCTCGGCGCGCAGGGCCGTGGCGTTGTCGATGATGCCGTTGTGCACCACCGCCACGCGCCCGTCCACCGAGGTGTGCGGGTGAGCGTTGGCGTCGGTGGCCGGGCCGTGGGTGGCCCACCGCGTGTGGCCGATGCCCGTCCGCCCGGAGAACCGCTTCGGCAGCGCCTCGCGGAGGTCACGTACCCGTCCGGCGCGCTTGGCCGTGCGCAGCCCGCCGGCGCCGGCCAGCACCGCGAGGCCGGCCGAGTCGTACCCGCGGTGCTCCAGGCGGGCCAGACCCTCCAGCAGTAGGGGGGCGGCCTGCTGGCCTCCGATGTAGCCGACGATGCCGCACACGGGGTGCTCCTGTCTGGGTGGTCATCCGTAGACGAGACGGCGCAGCTGCCGCTCGGTGAGAGGGGGCGCGGCGACCACGCGGCCGCGCAGCTCGATCGACAGGTCGGCGAAGATCGCCTCGTTGCGGGCGCCGAGCAGCTTCAGCTCGCGGTGACGCCGTCGGACGTACGCCTCGACCGGCTCCGCGTGGAAGGCCACGACGTCCTCGACCAGCCGGGCTGCGTGGTCGGCGGCGAGTCCGGTGGTCGCGACCACGTGCCTCACGAGGTCGGAGTCGGCGCGCATCCGGGCACTGTGCCGGAAAGGCCAACGGTTCCGCAACTTCCTGCCCAATTTCGGGCAGGAATGACGGTCTGCGGCTCACCGAGTCGGTCCTGCCGTTCTGGGCCACCACCTCTCGCACCCGTGCTAATCTAGGTGAACAGCAGATGAACAGGAGGTGGCTCATGCACCACGCCCCCATGGCCGACACGTTGACGATGCGCTGGACCCCGGTGACCGGTGCCGACGGACGCACCCGGATGGAGTCACGATGGGTCCTCGCGGACCACGTCGCGCCGCTGACGGCCGCCCCGACGCCGGCGGAGCCGCTTCCGGTACCGACCCTCAGCGTCGTCCACGCCGCCTGAGCACCCCCGAACTCGGGTGACATCCGGCCCGGACCCGGCCAGGATCGGACGATGCGCACCCCCGCCCTCCCGGCCGGCCTGACCACCCGGCCCCTGAGCCGGGCCGACGCGCCCGAGGTCACCGCACTGATGGCCGCAGAGGAGCTCCACGACATCGGCCAGGTCGAGATCGAGGAGGCCGACCTCGTCGGCGACTGGCAGCGGCCCGGCTTCGTCCTCGAGGAGTCGGCGATCGCCGTGCTGGACGGCTCCCGCATGGTCGCCTACGCCGAGCTCGGCCCGCACGGTCGCTGCGACACCGCCGTCCACCCCGACCATCGCGGTCGCGGCACCGGGACCTGGCTGGCGGCCTGGCTGTGCGCGCGCGCCCGCGAGCGGGGAGAGACCGAGATCGGCATGCCGGTACCGCAGGGATCCGACGCTGACCGGCTGCTCGACGCGCTCGGCTTCCACGTCCGCTGGACCAGCTGGATCCTCGAGCTGCCCCCGGACCGGGAGGTCCCGGCGCGCCCGCTCCCGCCGGGCTACCTCATCCGCCAGGCCGCCCCCGGCGAGCACACCGCGGCCCATGCCACGCTCGAGGACGCGTTCCTGGAGTGGTCGGTGCGCGAGCGGGAGCCGTTCGAGGAGTTCGAGGCGACCGTGCTGCGCCGCCCCGGCTTCGAGCCGTGGAACCTGCGCGTCGCCGTCGACCCCGGCGGGACCGTGGTCGGGGTCGCCGTGATCGTTCTCGGAGCGCCCGACGCCTCCTCAGCCTCCTCGGCCTCCTCAGCCGGTCCGGCCTCGTACGTCACGCGGCTGGCCGTGCGAGGCGACCAGCGTCGCCGTGGCCTGGCCCAGGCGTTGATGGTCGACGCCTTCGCCATGGCCCGGGCGCACGGCGCTGTCACCAGCGGCTTGTCGACCGACTCGCGGACCGGTGCGCTGACGCTCTACGAGCGGGTCGGCATGCAGGTCACCTCGACCTGGGTCAACCGGGCGATCGCCGTGGCCGCCCCGCTCGGCTGAGCCCTCACCCGGACTGTGGTCAGGGCACCTCGACGGTGCTCGTGACCCGGGTCAGCGAGGGCCGGGGCGGGCTCGAGGAGAAGCCGAAGGTCGCCGGTGGCAGCACCGGGGCGAGGGTGCCCAGCGGGCGGCCGTCGAAGGTCCCGGCCAGCGCGTGCAGCCGATGGTGGTCGGTCGCGCCGTACCACTCGCGGCGGTCCCGGGGCCCCTGGCCGGTCCGGCCCCGCGTGCGCACGCCGCTCAGCACGAGCCGCGCGACCGGGTCGGTCACCGCGCACCAGGCCGGGTCCCTGGCCACGCGCGTCGGCACGGCGCGCAGCAGCCAGCCCAGCGACGTGCGGGTCCCGATGCCGGCGGAGAGCCGCAGCGACGGCGAGCCGAACGTCAGCCAGGTCGGCGCCAGGACGCACTCGAGCGGCTCGACGCGGACCTCGTCGAAGGAGTACGTCGCCGCTACGAGGTCGGCCACGTCCTGGCGCGGCGCGACGAGCACGCGGTGGCCCGAGGCCGTCTCGACCATCGCGTCGCTGAACGCGCCCAGCGGTGACGCCGCCCAGTGACCCACGACGACCCGCACCCCGCTGCTGCTGCCGAGGCCCATGATGTGCCCCTCGAAGGCCCACCGCCGGGGGCGGGGCGTGCTCGGCTCATCGGATGGGAGCGCCGGAGATGGTGCGGGCGATGACGAGGCGCTGGATCTCGGAGGTGCCCTCGAAGATCGTGTAGATCTTCGCGTCGCGGGCCATCCGCTCGACGGGGTAGTCGCGGGTGTAGCCGTTGCCGCCGAGGATCTGCATCGCCTTCTCGGTCACCGCCACCGCGGTCTCGCCGGCGACCAGCTTCGACATCGACCCCTCCGCCGCGTCGAAACGGGCCCCGGTGGCCGCCATCCAGGCGGCCCGCCAGACCAGCAGGCGCGCCCCCTCGATGCTCGTGGCCATGTCGGCCAGCGCGAAGGCGATCGCCTGGTTCTCGATGATCGGCTTGCCGAACTGCTCGCGCGTCTGCGCGTAGTCGAGCGCGACCTCGTAGGCCGCCCGCGCGATGCCGATCGCCTGCGCGCCGACCGCCGGGCGGGTACGCTCGAAGGTCGCCATGCTGGCGTTGCCGCGCGCCCCGTCGCCGCTGCGAGCCCGGGCGAGGCGGGCGTCGAGCTTGTCCTTCCCGCCGAGCAGGCACCGGCCGGGCACCCGCGCGGAGTCCAGGACGACCTCGGCGGTGTGGGAGGCCCGGATGCCGTGCTTGGCGAACTTCTGGCCCTGGGTGAGGCCCCGGGTGCCGGGTGGCACCACGAAGCTGGCCTGTCCGCGGGTGCGCAGCTCGGGGTCGACGACGGCGGTGACGACGTGGATGTCAGCCAGTCCGCCGTTGGTGGCCCAGGTCTTGGTGCCGGTCAGGACCCACTCGTCGGTGGCCTGGTCGTAGGTCGCGCGGGTGCGCATCGCGCCGACGTCCGAGCCGGCGTCGGGCTCGGAGGAGCAGAAGGCAGCGATCTTGAGGTCGCCAGGGGAGCCGAACATCTGCGGGACCCATTCCGCGACCTGCTCGTCGGTTCCGTTCGAGCTGACCCCGGCTGCGGCGAGCGCGGTGCCGACGATCGAGAGCCCGATACCGGCGTCGCCCCAGAAGAGCTCCTCCATGGTCAGCGGGATCCCGAGGCCGGTCTCGTCGAAGGCCTGGGTGGCGAAGAAGTCGAGCGAGTACAGCCCGATCTTCGCGGCCTCCTCCAGGATCGGCCAGGGGAACTCCTCGCGCTCGTCCCACTCGGCCGCCGCCGGGCGGACGACGTCGGAGGCGAAGGTGTGGACCCAGGCACGGAGGTCGCGGTGATCGGGGCCGAGGCCGAAGCTGGGAGTCGTCACGCCGCAGAGGTTACCGACCGGTCACCCAGGGCCGCCCGCCCACGTACTGCTGGCGTCGCCGACGCCGCAGCACCAGGAAGGAGACGACGCCCGCGACGATCAGCAGGCTCGCCTTGCTGAGGATCAGCGCGAGGACGCCGAGCACCACGAGCAGGACCAGCAGCCCGCTCGGGACGCCCTGGCGCGGCGGCGGGGGCGGCGGGACCATCGGCCGCGCCGGCATCGGGAGGTCGTGGAAGAGCAGGTCGAGGTCGGCGCGGGTGCGCGCCGACCAGGCGGCGTCGAGGCGCTGGGCGTGCTCGGCCGAGTCGAGGCGGCCCAGGGCGAAGTGGTCGCCGAGAGCCGCTGCGGCCTGGTCGCGCTCGGCGTCGCCGATGCGCACGCGCGACCAGTCCTGCGGGCTCACCAGGAGCTCCGCGGACCGCCGGGCCCCTGCCTGTCCACGCTGTCAGCGCCGCCGGTGGCGTCGATCGGGTCGGGACCTGGGGGCTCCTCGACCGGGTCACCCTCGGCGAGGATGCCGTAGAGCTTGCGCCGGGTCTCGACGAGCACGTCGATCGCCGCGGAGCGTTGGGCCTCCGAGCCGTTGGTGACGATCTGCCACACGGCGCTCATCACCTGCCCGATCTCCGGCTTGAGGTCGGCGAACGGGCGGCCGGTGCGTCCGGTCGGCGCATCGTCGGGCTGGAACGGCGCCCACACGGCCGCGAGCGCCCTCGGCGTGCTCGCCGACGTAGGCCCGGCCGGCGTCGGTCAGGCGGAGCGCCTTGCGGCCGGCGGTCTCGTCGGTCTCGAGCAGTCCCTCGTCCTCGAGCTGGGAGATGGTCGGGTACACCGACCCGGGGCTGGGCCGCCACTCCTGGTGGCTGCGCTCCGCGATCTGCTGGATCACCTGGTAGCCGTTGATGCTCTCGCCGCGCTCGCCGGCGCCCCGGACGACGTCCAGCACGGCTGAGCGGACGTCACCACGGCGCACCCGCGGGCCGCGCTGCTGCTCGCCCTGCCCGAGCCCGAACAGCCCCGTCAGCCACGGCGGCGGTCCAGATGGTCCCCCGTGCCCGCCGCCCGGACCCGCCGGGTCCGCTGTTCCCGCCCGACCCACGCCGCTGCTGGGCCCCCCACACCGCGTCGATGTGCTTGGCCCACTGCCGGTTGAACCCCGGGTTCGTCATCGTTCTCCCTCCGCCGCCGACCGCTCGGCGACCACTCGCGACATATCGCGAACTTACGCCGAGTGTTGGCGGAGGGCAAGTGGGAATCCCCGGCTGGCCGGGGACTCCCAGCGTTCGTGGGGTTTACGAACCACGACAAGCTCGAAAGTCCCCGGCTGACCGGGGATTCCCAGCGAGGGCCTCACCCAGCCAGCCAGGCGGCGTAGGCGTCGAAGGTGTAGGGACGGCCGAGGAAGTCGGCGACGAGGTCGGCGGCGTCGCGGGAGCCCCCGGGGGCGAGGACGCGGTCGCGGTAGCGGCCGGCGACGACGGGATCGAGGAGGTCGTCGGGGTCGAAGGCGGAGAGGAGGTCCTTGGCGATCACCAGCGACCACGCGTAGGTGTAGTAGGCCGAGGAGTACCCGCCGAGGTGCCCGAAGCTGGCGAAGAAGTGCGTCCCCTCCAGGTACGGGAAGGGCGAGTAGCGCGCCTGGAGCCGCTTCATGGCCTCGGTCAGGTCCTCTGGGCGCTCCTGGTGGAACCAGTAGGAGACGGCGGCGTAGAACATCTGCGTGCGCGCGTGGTAGCCCTTGCCGAAGTCGTCGCCCGCGCGCATCCGCTCCACGAGGTCGGCCGGGATCGGCTCCCCGTCGGCGTCGGTGGCGAACGAACGCAGGACGGTGGCGTTCCAGGCCCACTCCTCGAGCATCTGGCTCGGCGCCTCGACGAAGTCCCACTCGGTGGCCACGCCCGAGAAGCGGGACCACGGCCCGCGGCCGCCCAGCACGTGGTGGACGAGGTGGCCGAACTCGTGGAAGAGCGTGACGACGTGGCTGTGCTCCATCAGCCCGCGCGAGAAGTTGCAGACCAGGACGCCCTCGGGCAGCTGCCGGCCGGCCACCCCGTTGGTCAGCGTGAACTGCGCCGCGTGCTTGTACTTGCCCTGGCGGGGGTGCAGGTCGAGGTAGATCCGACCGATGAGGTCCTCGCCCGAACCGTCGGCGGCCGACGGGGCCGACGGGCTCGAGGCGTCGTAGACGTCGTAGCAGGTGACGTCCTCGGCCCAGACCGGCGCGTCCGGCACGGCCTCGTACCGCACGCCGAAGAGCCGGCTGGTGACGTCGAGCAGCCCGCGCTGCACCTTGGTCGCGTCGAAGTAGCGGCGCACCTGCTGGGCGTCGACCTGCAGCTGCTCGCGTCGCACCGTCTCCTCGTAGTAGGACGCGTCGGGCAGCGCGACCGTCTCGGCGTCGGGCAGGTCCCGGCGGTAGCGCTCGAGCAGCACGGCGAGGTCGCGGCGCATCGGCTCCTCGGCGGCCGCCGCGATCTTGTCGATGAACGCCGGGATGGCCGGCCCCTCACCGATCATCTTGCGACCGGCGTCGTAGGAGGCCCAGTCCGCGAAGCCGACGAGGGTGGCCAGCTCGTGGCGCAGGTCGAACATCTCGCGCAGCCGGGCCTCGTTGTCGGGGTAGCCGCGGGAGAGGAAGGCCCGGGTGACCTCGGCGCGGAGCCCGGCGTCGTGGGCGAACATGCGCACCGGGACGGTGTCGGGGTAGTCGGTGGTGATCCGCACCAGGCCGTCGCCGCGGGCCGGGTGCGCGTCCCGCCAGTCCTGGGGCAGGCCGCCGAGGCGGTCGGGCGCCACGTGCACCGTGCGGACGTCGTCGCGCGTGTGCTTGCCGAGCTGCTGGTCGAGCTCGGTCAGCCGGTCGGAGACCGCGGCGATCCGGTCCCGGGTGGCCTGGTCGCGGTCGACCCCGGAGCGGCGGAAGTCGTCGCACACCTTGGCCAGCAACCGGGCGGCCAGCGGGTCCCTCTCCTCGAGGCCGGCCGCGTCGAGCCCGGCGAACACCTCGTACAGGCGGCGGTCCAGGGAGAGCTCGGTCAGCCGGCGACTCACCTCCTGCTCGGCCTGCTCGGCGGCGTCGCGGACCCCTTCCAGGGGGTGGACGTTGCTGAAGAGGCTGCCCATCGCGGCGACGTTCCCGAGCCGGAGCGTGATCTCGTCCCAAGCGCGCAACGCCTCCATAGCCGCCGACGGCGGGCGCTCGAGCAACGCCTCGACCAGGACCCGGGCCTCGCCCAGCCCGGTCGCGGCCCGCGCCTCCACCCACTCCTGGGCGACCGCGGTGGCGGGCAGGACGAGCGGGCCGGAGGACGGTGCGGGAGTGGGCATCGCGCCACCCTGTCATCCCGAGGGGACCCTTCGGGGGGTGCTCCGCCGCAAGCGCCGACCTACCAGAAGGTGCTGCCGGGGACGCCCTTGAACGGTCCGACGACGCGCGAGGTGATCCAGCCCCCGTAGAAGCCGCTCGGCTGCGGGAGCACGGTCTCGCCGTCGACCACGCACCGGTCGACGGCCGCCGGCATCACCGCGACGGTGCCGACGAGGTCGCGGAAGGCCGGGGTCGGGTCGGGGTAGGTCCAGGCCGCCCGCTCGGCCA
The DNA here is from genome assembly GCA_963822495.1 of uncultured Actinomycetota bacterium. GTDB lineage: Bacteria > Actinomycetota > Actinomycetes > Propionibacteriales > Nocardioidaceae > Nocardioides. Next base: position 324,494 of record CAWGHQ010000008.1, read on the forward strand.
CCCGCTCACCGGCGACCAGGTCGTAGTAGGACGCGGCGCCCTTCCACTCGCAGACGCTCGACCCGGCGGTGGGACGCAGGGCGCCCTCGACGAACGCGTCGACCGGCACGTAGTAGGTCGGCGGGTGGCTCGTCTCGAGCACCCGGAAGGACGCCGTGGTCCGGGCGAGGACGACGCCGCCCAGCACGATCTCGACGGTCTCCTCGCTGCGCTCCAACGCCGGCGGGCGAGGGTAGTCCCACACCGACTCCTGACCGGGACCGGGCTGATCGGGCGTAGGACGTCGGCTCATGGACCCAGTCAACCCCGCGGGGCAAGCCCCTCGGCCGGTCGCTCACCAGGCGGCGTCGTCGACCGCCAGGCCGGCGCCCACCACGAGGGCGACCAGCACCTCGCGGTCCTCGGGGGAGCCGACCAGCAGGAGGCCACGGCCCGGCGGCGCGGACAGGGCGGCGGCCAGGTGCGCCGGTGGTACCCCACGACAGCCCGGCGCCCAGCCCTCGGCACCGGCCTCGGCGTAGCTGTCGGCCACGCCCACCAGGTCGCCGTCGTAGGACACCACGACCACGAAGTGGCCGACGTCCCAGCCGGCCAGCGGGTGGCCCGTCGGCCAGGTCGGCCCCGTCCGGAGGTTGGCCAGCACCCCGACCGGGACGTCGCAGAACCGCACCGCGTCGAGCAGACGGCCCCAGCGGGCGTGGTCGGTGACCCCGGCGGCCGGGACGGGCACGACGGTCACGGGCGCCACCGCCCGCATCCCGGCAGCCAGGGGTCCGGCGTCGGTGCCGCTGTCCTCCGGGGTCGCAGCCCGGGCCAGGTCGTCCCACCCGTCGCGGCGCAGCGGTGCGCCGGCGGGGCGCCAGGCCGGCTCGTCGTGGGGCCAGACCCGGGTCCCGGCGGACCGGGCGAGGTCGACCACCGACGGCGGGTCGTCGAGCACCGCGTGCAGCGCGACGTGCGCGGCGAACGGTCCGCACAGCTGGTCGGGCTGGGGAAGCAGCCCGACCCGGGCGGCGAGCACCCGGGCGGCGCCCGGCAGCAGGGGCCCGCTCACCTCAGTACTGCCAGCGCAGCGAGGCGATCGTCTCCTCGTCGTCGTGCTCGGCCGCCCACGCGGCGTCGGCGGCCCGGCAGGCCGCGAAGGCCCCGAGGAGGTCCTCGCCGAGGACCTCGCGCATCAGCGGGCTGGCCAGGAGGTGGGCCTGCTGCTCCTCGAAGCCGGTGGCCAGCGCCACGATGCCGGCGTCGGATCGCCGGGCCACCTCCCACGCCCCGACGTCCTCCTGGACCGGCTCGGGCGGCGTGAGCTCGTCGACCACCCCGGAGAGTCCCGCGGCGATCGTGGCGGCCAGGGCGAGGTAGGGGTTCGCGGAGGCGTCGCAGGCCTTGAGCTCGACGTTGGTGTGCTCGCTGCCCAGCAGCGGCGAGCCCGGCACGAGCCGCACGACGGCCTCGCGGTTCTCGACGCCCCAGAACCCGAACGCGCCCGCCCAGTAGCCGGGACGGCGGCGCAGCAGCGAGCCGGTGCTGGGGGCGGTGATCGCGACCAGCCCCGGCAGCTCACGCAGGAGGCCGGCGACGTAGCCCCGGCCCACGGCGGACAGACCGTGCTCGTCGTCACCGCTCAGGGCGTTGCGCCCGGTCTCGCGATCGACGAGCGAGGTGTGCAGGTGCCAGCCGTTGCCGGCGCCGGCGGTGGTCGTGATCGGCGCGAACGTGGCGCGCAGGCCGTGGGCGCGGGCGGCGGCGTGGACGGTCTGGCGCGTCAGCACCTGGGTGTCGCACATGGTCAGCGGGTCGGCGGCGTCCAGGGACAGCTCGACCTGCGACTCGCCGTACTCGGCGTGGACCTGACCGACCCGGATGCCGTTCGCGCGGAGGTCGCCCAGCAGCTGGACGATGAACTCCTGGACGTCGAGCATGGCCTTCGGGCCGTAGGCCGGACCACGGTGCGCCGGCGACCACTGGCCGTCGGGACGGTCGTGGACGAGCACCATCTCGACCTCGAAGCCGGCCCGGACCTCGAAGCCGGCAGCGGCGGCAGCGGCCACCTGGCGCTCCAGCACCCCGCGCTGGTCGTAGGGCCAGGCAGCGCCGTCGGCGGCGACCTGGCGGCCGTGGGCCCAGGCGATCCCGGGCTGCCCGGCCAGGGGACGGATGCTGTGCATGTCCTCGACGACGGGCACGATGCGGACGTCGCCCGACGGCGTGGCCAGCCCCTCGTGGGCGAAGGTGATGCCGTCGTGGGAGTCGAAGACCGCGAAGACCGCCGTGACGCCGACGCCGGTGGCCATCGCCGCAGGGAGGCCGTCGAGCGGCACCGTGCGGGAGCGGACGATGCCGTTGTTGTCGACCCACCCGATCGTGACCCCCAGGACGCCCTGCGTCTCGAGGCGGGCCACGACGTCGGCGGGGCTGGGGGCCTGCGGGCTCGAGACCGGTGGCGTCATGGACCGAAACTACCGGGCGCGACGCCGTTCGTCGGTGCCGGAGGCCCCACCGCTCACGTGAGCCGCTCCTCGAGGTGGACGACGACCTCGTCACCCTCCTGCTTGCCGGTCCCCCGCCGCAGGAGCGCCGAGCTGGTGAACGCGACCCCCGTCGACGGTGCCCCGGACCCTGACCCTCCCCGGGTTCCCAGGCGGGCCACCGGCTCCGGCCACACGACGTAGGTCCAGCCGCCGGGGGCCGGGCTGCGCACCAGCGTCGCGGTGAAGGTCAGGTCGAGCGGGGTGCCGGTCGCCCCGGCCGGCTGTTCGGTCCTCATGGTGCTCCGACCCGCACCCCGGCGCGAACCGACCGGCGGCGTAACGTCGCGGCCCGTGCAGCTGCGCGGACTGGTCGCCGACACCCGGCCCCTCGCCGACGGTCACTTCCGCCGGCTCTGGCTGGCCAACATCGTCACGGTCGTCGGCGCCCAGCTGACGATCGTGGCGGTCCCGGCCCAGATCTACGCCCAGACCGGCTCGTCGGCCTACGTCGGGCTGACCGGGATCTTCGGGCTGGTCCCGCTGGTCGTCTTCGGGCTCTGGGGCGGGGCCCTGGCCGACGTCTTCGACCGCCGCACCCTGCTGGTCGTGACCACCCTCGGGCTGATCCTCACCAGCGCCCTGTTCTGGGCCCAGGCGGCCGCGGGCAACACCGACGTGTGGTTGCTGCTGAGCCTGTTCTCGGTGCAGCAGGCGTTCTTCGCGGTCAACCAGCCGACCCGCAGCGCGATCCTGCCGAAGCTCCTCACGCCCGACCTGCTGCCCGCGGCGAACTCGTTGAACATGACGGTCTTCCAGGCCGGGGCGATCGCGGGACCGCTCGTGGCCGGCGCCCTCATCCCCTTCGTCGGGTTCTCGTGGCTCTACCTCATCGACACCATCACGCTCTTCGCCACGCTCTCGGCCGTGGTGCGCCTGCCGCGGCTGGCGGTCGACCGCGCCGAGGCCGACGGCCCCCCGCGCACGCCGGGGCTGCGCTCGGTCGTCGAGGGCGTCGCGTTCCTGCGCCACCAGCCCGTGCTGATGATGAGCTTCGTGGTCGACATCGTCGCGATGGTCTTCGGGATGCCGCGCGCCCTGTTCCCGGAGATCGCGCACGAGTCGTTCCTCGGCCCGGCCGGCGGGGGTCTGGCCTTCGCCGTCCTCTTCGCGGCCATCCCGGCCGGGGCCGTCCTGGGCGGGGTCTTCTCCGGCTGGGTCTCGGGCGTGGACGCGCAGGGGCGGGCGGTGATCGTGTGCATCCTCGTGTGGGGCGGCGCCATCACCGGCTTCGGAGCGGCCGTCGGCCTCGCCGGGCTCGGCGGCGGGTGGCGCTCGCCCATGCTGGTGGTGGCCGTGCTGATGCTGGTCCTCGGCGGTGCCGCCGACATGGCCTCGGCGGCGTTCCGCAGCTCGATGCTGCAGTCCGCCGCAGCCGACGACGTGCGGGGGCGGCTGCAGGGCATCTTCATCGTCGTCGTGGCCGGCGGCCCCCGCATCGCCGACGTCGGTCACGGCGCGGCCGCCGCGGTCGTCGGGACCGCCGCGGCCTCCGCAGGGGGAGGCGTCCTCGTGGTGCTCGGCACGGTCGCCGCGGCGCTCGCGGTGCCCTCCTTCGTGCGCTACCGCCTCAGCGCGGGGACCACGACCCCCACCTCGGCGGGTGGGGCAGGTGCCGGCGCCGGCTCCTAGCGTCCAGGCATGACGAACTTCGGCTACACCCTGATGACCGAGCAGAGCGGCCCCCGCGAGCTGGTGCGCTACGCCGTCGGCGCGGAGCGGGCCGGCTTCGACTTCGAGGTCTCCAGCGACCACTTCTCGCCCTGGCTCACCGAGCAGGGTCACGCGCCGCACGCCTGGACGGTGCTGGGCGCCGTCGCGCAGGCCACCGAGCGGGTGGAGCTGATGACCTACGTGACCTGCCCGACCATCCGGTACCACCCGGCCGTCGTGGCCCAGAAGGCCGCCACGCTGCAGCTGCTCGCCGAGGGCCGCTTCGTCCTGGGCCTGGGCAGCGGGGAGAACCTCAACGAGCACGTCGTCGGGCAGGGGTGGCCGGCGGTCGGCCCGCGCCAGGCGATGCTGCGCGAGGCGATGGAGATCATCCGAGCCCTGCACTCGGGCGAGGTCGTGGACTACCGCGGCGCCTACTTCGACGTCGAGTCGGCCCACCTGTGGGACGTGCCCGACCAGCCGGTACCGATCGCGGTGGCGGTCTCGGGGGAGCGCTCGGTCCGCGAGCTCGCTCCGCTCGCCGACCACCTGGTGGCCGTCGAGCCGCGCAGCGACCTCGTCGAGCGGTGGAACGCTGCGGACGGCACCCAGCGCATCGGTGAGGGTGCGCGGGCGATCGGCCAGATCCCGATCTGCTGGGGCCCCGACGAAGCGGCCGCGGTCACCACCGCCCACGAGCAGTTCCGGTGGTTCGCCGGCGGGTGGAAGGTCAACGCGGACCTCCCCACACCGGCCGGCTTCGCAGGCGCGACGCAGTTCGTCCGCGAGGAGGACGTCGCGGCCTCCATCCCCTGCGGGCCGGACCTGGACAAGATCGTCGAGGCCGTCTCGGCCTTCCCCGCGGCCGGCTTCACCGACGTCGCCCTGGTGCAGATCGGCGACGCGAGCCAGGAGCGCTTCCTGGCCGAGGTGGCCGAACCGCTGCTGGACAAGCTGCGCCGCGCGACCTCCTGAGGCGTCGGGGCAGGGCGGGCGGCTAGCGTGCCGGGAATGACCACCGACGAGGACCGCACCCGCATGCACGCCGACGGACGCTGCGAGGTGGTCGTCGAGATCCCTCGTGGCAGCCGCAACAAGTACGAGGCCTCCGAGAACGGCGAGATCTGGTTCGACCGGCGTCTGGGTGGGCCGGCCGGCTTCCCCGGCGACTACGGCTACGTCATCGGCGCCGACGGCGAGGACGGCGACGCCCTCGACGCCCTCGTGCTCATCGACGAGGCCACCTTCCCCGGCGTCCACGTCACCTGCCGGGTGATCGGCGCCTACACGCTCCAGGTGGACGACGTCGCCGAGACCAAGCTGATCGTCGTGCCCGAGGGCGACCATCACGGCGCGCACCTCGAGGACCTCGGCGACCTGCCCGAGGCCTTCCTCGACGAGCTCGACGCCTTCTTCACCGCCTACCGGATGCTGGAGTCGAAGAAGGTCACGGTCAAGGAGCGCCGCGACCGCACGGAAGCCGTGAGGACGCTGAGCGGCACCTGAGGCTCGTCCCCCGGGTCCTGACTCAGCGGACCTCTGGCTCAGCGGACCTCCGACGGCACCAGTCGCTCGAGCCGCTGACGCAGGGCGTCGGTGCGGTGGGCGTTGCCGGTCAGCGCTGCGTACCGCTCGCCGAACGCGGCCAGCAGCGCGTCGTCGAGGCGGCGCACGGCCCCGGGCGGGAAGCGGTAGCCCATCTGCTGGTTCAGCCCCGCCAGAGCGGGGTCGCGCAGCACGTCGGCCAGCTCGTCGAACGAGGTGACCCCGAGCTCGAGGAGCAGCCCGGAGATCCAGCCGTAGTGCTCCGTGCGCGACCAGCCGGCGTCGTCGTACTGCCCGGCCAGGAACGCCGCCAGCTCGCCCGGGTCGAGGCGCGGGTCGTCCGGCTCCTCGGGGGCGGGGTCGACGGCGGCGGTGCGCAGCCGATCGCGGATGGTGGAGAACTCCTGGTCGGCCAGCTCCAGGAGGCCGGCGGCCAGGGTGAAGCGGCGGTCGAGGTCCCGCACGAGCTCGGGCGGCACCGCGCCCTTGTAGCGCGCCTCGTGCTCGAACTCGGCCCAGGCGTGCTGGAGCACCGTGCGCACCTGCACCTGGGCGAGCCGTCCGCGCAGCCCGGCCCACTCGGGATGGCTCTCGCGGGCCGGGTCGAGACCGATCAGCAGGTGACGGCTCGCGTAGCCGAAGCGTCCCTCGCTCGCGGTCTGGCGCCCCATGTCCCGGTCGTCCTTGACCACCACCTGGTCGCCGAGCAGGTCCGCGACGGCGGCGACGTCGCTGTGCACGTAGGTGATCACGCGCACCCCGAGCTGGTCGGTGATCTCGCGCAGCGGGTCCTCGAAGACCAGCTGGCCGTCCCGGACCCGGGCGGCCTTCTCGGCGAAGGAGGACACCGACTTGGCCCGGCCGGTCACGGAGAGGTAGTTGATGCCGGCCTCGTCGAGGACGGCGGTGACCAGGTCGACGAAGCCCTGCCCGGCCGCGAGCAGCTCCGGGCGGGACTCGGCGTAGGCCTGGACCGCCGCGCGGACCGGGGCCGGGGTCCCCCGGTGGGGGCCCCCCGGGGCGGTCGGGACGGCAGCGGACCGCGGTCGGCCGCCGCGGTGCTCGGGCAGCGCCGGCGTGACGATGGCCCCGGTCTGGGCGTCGCCGTAGGTGTGGGTCTCCTCGGGTCGCGTGTCGGCGAACAGGGCGACGTAGGCGCACAGCACGGCGTCGACCTGGTCCTCGACGACCCGCAGCTGGCTCTTCCTCGTCGCCGCCTCGACCTGGCGGCGCAGGCCGGCCCAGGTCTCCCAGGTCGCGTCGACGGCGACGATCGTCTCGACGAGGGCGACCAGCCTCAGCAGCTCGTGGCGCAGCAGGTCGAGGTCGCGGCCGGTCTTGTTCTTGTACTTCAACGTCTTGTCGAGGTCGAAGAGCACCACGCTGGCGGCGTGCGGGTAGACCTCGATCGCCCGCCGGCCCCGGCCGCTGCGCGGGTTGGTGTCGAGGCCGAGCCGACGGCACACGCGCGCGGCCCGCGTCCCGTCGGAGAACTCCGGCTTGCCGGTGTTGGCCGGGTGGGCGCCGGCCTCGAAGCGCCGGAAGTCGCGGCTCAGCTCCTGCTCCGCGGGCCGCGACCCGGTGGGGTTGGTGACCACGATCGGCGCGTCGAGGCCGACCAGGCACTCACCCGCGACGTAGGCCGCCAGCGCGGCCTCGATCTCGTCGTCCGTGCGCACCGCGCTGACGTGCAGCAGGCGGGCGTCGGCGTCCAGGACGGCCAGCCCCGTCGGCTGCCGCGTCCCCCACGCCAGGTCGACGCCCACGTAGTACATGCGCCCCAGCCTGCCCTACCGGCTGGCGCGGGCCGCTGGGGCGGGGCCGCTGGGGGCGGGGCCGCTGGCTGTAACGCGGAGTTACTTCGCCTGGTGCGGCGGCGCAGCACCGCAGCAGACGAAGTAACTCCGCGTTACAGCTGGCAGGGCCACCGGCGGCAGGTGGGCCGATGAGTACGGGTGTCGGCGGCGGTCCCTACCCTCGACGTACGGCGACTGGTGGATGGAGAGCGATGACGGACATGATCCGGGCCGAGGGCCTGGTCAAGACCTACGGCGAGGTGAAGGCCCTGCGCGGGCTCGACCTGGTCGTGCCCGAGGGCACGGTGCTGGGGCTGCTCGGGCCCAACGGCGCCGGCAAGACCACGGCCGTCAAGATCCTGGCGACGCTCCAGCGCGCCGACGGCGGGCGGGCCGAGGTGGCCGGCATCGACGTGTCCGTCGACCCCGACGGGGTGCGGGCGCGGATCGGCCTCTCGGGCCAGTACGCCGCCGTCGACGAGTACCTGACGGGCTTCGAGAACCTCGAGATGGTCGGTCGGCTCTACGGCCTGGGCCGGACCCGGTCCCGGGCACGCGCTCGCGAGCTGCTCGAGCGCTTCGACCTCGCCGACGCCGGCGACCGACCCTCGAAGACCTACTCGGGCGGCATGCGACGCCGTCTCGACCTCGCCGGCGCCCTGGTGGCGGCGCCGCAGGTGCTGATCCTCGACGAGCCGACCACCGGGCTGGACCCGCGCAGCCGCCAGCAGATGTGGGAGGTGATCCGCGAGCTGGTCACCTCCGGCGCCACCGTCCTGCTCACGACGCAGTACCTCGAGGAGGCCGACCGCCTCGCCGACGACATCGTGGTCATCGACCGGGGCACGGCCATCGCCCGCGGCACCGCCGACGAGCTGAAGTCCCAGACCGGCGGTGAGCGGGTGGAGGTGGTGCTGGCCGATCCCGCCCAGCGTGACGCCGCGCGGCGGGTGCTGAGCGAGGTCGCGGTGGGCGAGGTGGTCGACGACGGCGTCGGCCGGGCCCTGACGGCCGCGGTCGACGGCGGCACGACCTCCCTCATGCGGACCCTGAGCTCCTTCGAGCGCGAGGGCATCGCACTGCTCGACGTCGGCCTGCGCCGCCCGACCCTCGACGACGTGTTCCTCACCCTCACCGGTCACGCCAGCGAGGAGGCCGCCGACGAGGCGGCCGCGCAGCACCAGTCCACCCGCCGCCAGCCCGAGGAGGCCGCCCGATGAGCCCGACGAAGTCCGGCGACGCCCGGTCCACCACCGACCCGTCCACCGCCGACCCGTCCACCGCCGACCGGTCCGGCGCCGCCGAGCCCACCGTCGCCCGGCGCGGGGGGGTGACCCGCGCCGCCTCCGACGGGTGGGTGGTCGCCAAGCGCAACCTGATCAAGATCAAGCGCGTGCCCGAGGTCCTCATCTTCGTGCTGATCTCACCGATCATGTTCGTGCTGCTCTTCGCCTACGTCTTCGGCGGCGCGATCGACCCCGAGGGCGCGGTGTCCTACCGCGAGTTCCTCATCGGCGGCATCTTCGCCCAGACGGTGGTCTTCGGCGCCACCTTCACCGGCGCGGGGCTGGCCGAGGACATGTCGAAGGGCATCATCGACCGCTTCCGCTCGCTGCCGATGTCGCCGTCCGCGGTCCTGGTCGGCCGGACGACCAGCGACGTGGTCTACAACGTGCTCTCGCTGATCATCATGGCGCTGACCGGCCTGCTGGTCGGCTGGCGCGTGCGCGAGGGCTTCCTCGACGCGGTGGCCGGCTTCCTGCTGCTGCTCGTCTTCGCCTACGCCGTCAGCTGGGTGATGGCGCTGGTGGGCCTGCTCGTGCCGAGCGTCGAGGTCATCAACAATGCCTCGTTCATCGTGATCATGCCGCTCACCTTCGTCTCGAACGCCTTCGTGCCGCTGGAGTCGTTCTCCAGCGGGCTGCGGGTCTTCGTGGAGTGGAACCCGGTCTCGGCGCTGACCCAGGCCGCGCGCGAGCTGTTCGGCAACGTCGACCCCGCCGCCCCCGTCGCCGACGTCTGGTCGCTGCAGCATCCGGCGGCCTACACGCTGCTGTGGGTCGCGCTCATCCTGGTCGTCTTCGTCCCGCTCTCGGTACGCCAGTACCAGCGTGCGAGCTCGCGGTGAACAGCCCCCGCGACGTCGTCGAGCGCTTCTGGATCGCACTGCAGACCGGCGACCCCCGTGGCGCCACGGCGCTGCTGTCCGACGACGTCGTGTGGCGCAACACGGGCCTGCCGACGTTGCGCGGGCGCCGGGTCGGGGCGGCGCTGACCGCCCTGGACCGGCGCGGCGTGGCCGTCGAGGTCGTCATGCACCACATCGCCGAGACCGGCGACGTCGTGCTCACCGACCGCACGGACACCATCCGCGCCGGTGCCTTCGCCAGCTCCTTCCCGGTCCAGGGCACCTTCGAGGTGCGCGACGGCAAGATCGTCCTGTGGGAGGACCACTTCACCTGGGGCTCGGTCACCCGGGCGACGGCCCTCGGCGCCGCCGCTGCCGTGCGGAGCCGGCTACGGGGCCTCAGCCGGCCGAGCTGAGGCCGCCCACTGCGCTGGACACCGGGTCGGGCACCGGGTCGGGCGCCGGGTCGGGGCGGCCGTCGAGCCGCACCGGCAGCGCGTCGACCCCGTACACGGCCGACAGCTCGCGCCAGGGCAGCGACGTCGCGGTGCCGACGACGCTGAGGTCGGGGAAGCGCCGGGCGAGGCCGCTCAGCGCGGCGCGCAGCTCCAGGCGCGACAGCTCGGCGCCCAGGCAGCGGTGCATGCCCCAGCCGAAGGCGAGGTGCCGCGTGGGCTCCCGGGTGGGGTCGAACCGGTCGGTCTCGCCGACCAGGGACGCGTCGCGGTTGGCGGCCAGCAGCGAGACGCCGACGCAGTCGCCGGCCGGGACCCGCCGCCCGCCGAGCGACACGTCGCGCCGCGCGAAGCGCAGGAACGCGATCTGGACCACGCTCAGGTGGCGCAACAGCTCCTCGACGACACGGTCGACGGACTCCGCGTCACCGCGCAGGGCCTCCATCGCCTCGGGGGAGTCGGCCAGCACGTAGGCGCCCAGCGCGAGCATGCTCGCGCTGGTCTCGTAGCCGCCGAGGAAGACGCCGTCGGCCATCCCGCCCAGGGTCACGTCGTCGAGCTCGTCACCGTGCTCGCGCAGCAGCGCGCCGATCAGCCCGTCTCCCGGCTCCTGGCGCTGGCGGGCGACCGCCTCGATGAGGAACTCGCGCGTCTGAGCGGCGGCTCCGAAGACGCCGGCGCCGCCCCGGGTCAGGTCGAACCGGGCCGAGCCCAGCGCGTGGAAGGCCGAGCGGTCCGCGACCGGCAGGCCCAGCAGCTCGCAGATCACCTCGAAGGGCACCGGGAACGCGAACTCCGCCACCAGGTCGGCCTCGGGGCCGGCCTCCTCGAGGGCGTCGAGGCGCGCCTCGACGATCTCGGCGATGCGCGGCTCGAGCCGGGCCAGACGGCGGCGGGTGAACTCTGGGGTCAGGTAGCGACGCAGCTCGGTGTGCAGCGGCGGGTCGGTCATGCCGAGTCCGCCGATCTGGTCTGCCGCCCCGCGGCCCTCCTGCGAGACGAACTGGCCGAGGTCGTTGCTCCAGGAGGTGCTGTCGGCGAGGACCTCGCGCGCCTCCGCGGCGCCGGAGACCAGCCAGATGCCCTTGCCGAAGAGCGTGGTCAGACGCCGCACGGGCTCCTGCTCACGGGCCAGAGCGAGCTCGGGCAGCGGGTCGACGCCGACCCGGCGCAGCGGCATCGTGATCGCCTCGGGCAGCAGGCGCAGCGTGCGCAGGTCGATGCCCCCGCGGACGGCCCGGCGCACCACGAGGCGGCCCACCTGCCGAGTCACCGACTGCACCATTCTCACGGACGTAGTCCACCACGGACGCCAAGGCCCCGCAGCCCGACGCCCCGGACCGCCCGCGCGGCCCCCGTGCGCCGGCGGGACCGCTCAGCTGCTCGGGTCGTCGTCCGCCCCGCGGCTGCGGCGCAGCTCGCGGGCCTGCGCCACGGCCTTCTCCCGCTTGCGCGCGGCCTTGTCGCTGGTGCGCGTGTCGCGCGGCGGCAGCTGCAGCGCCTCCTCGGCGGGCAGACCGGCCTGCAGCTGGCGCCCGCGCTCGAGCTCGGAGTCGAGCTCGGCGCCGAGCAGCAGGGCGAGGTTGGTGATCCACAGCCACAGCAGGAACACCACGACCCCGGCCAGGGAGCCATAGGTCTTGTCGTAGCTGGAGAAGTTGGCCACGTAGAACCCGAACGCCACCGACGCCAGGATCCAGACCACGATCGCCACCACGGCGCCCACGGAGATCCAGCGCAATCGAGGCTGCTTGATGTTCGGCGTGGCGTAGTACAGCAGCGCCACGATCGCGACGACGACGAGCAGCGTGACGGGCCACTTGGCGATGCTCCACACCAGCTGGGCGGTGCTCCCGACACCGAGGGCGTCACCGACCGCCGAGACCGCCGGACCGGTGAGCACCAGGCTGAGCAGGACGCCCGCCGCCAGGGTGACCACCACCACCGTGACCAGCAGCATCACCGGTCGCAGCTTCCAGACCGGACGACCCTCCTCGATCTCGAGGATGCGGTTCATCGCCCGCCCGAACGAGCCGACGTAGCCCGAGGCCGACCACAGCGCCGCGGCCAGCCCGACGACGAACGCGATCCCGGCGCTCTTCGACCGACTCAGCGCCAGCAGGGTCGGCTGGAGGGTGTCGGCCGCCGAGCCGGCGCCGACGTCGCGCAGCACCTGGAGGATCGTGCCGACCGTCTGCGGACCCTGGTTGACCAGGCCGACGATCGAGACCAGTGCCAGGAGCGCCGGGAAGAGGGCCAGGACGGCGTAGTAGGTCAGCGCAGCGGCGACGTCGAGGCACTGGTCCTCGCTGAACTCGCGCAACGTCGAGCGGACCACGAGGCGCCACGAGGGCCCGGTCAGGTCGGTCGGCGAGTCCGGCTTGTCCGGGTGCTCGGGGTGGGGCCGTTCCCCTGTCTGCTGCGACTCCCGCTGCGACCCCTCCTGCGACCCCTCCTGCGACCCCTCCTGCGACCCCTTCTGCGACCCCTTCTGCGACCCCTTCTGCGACCCCTTCTGCGACCCCTGCTGCGAGCCCTCCGTCGTCGCTCCTGCCGCGTCGCTTGCTTCGTGCTCCGGCGCAGCCTCACCGGCGGCGACGCCACACGACGTAGGCGACGACCAGGGCGAGCGCCATGCCGGCGGCGACCGCGATCTCGGTGCCCCGCTCGGCGCGGACCTCGGCCACCTTGTCCTGGGTCCGGGTCTTCACGTCCAGCTTGGCGCCGAGCGCGTCGACGGTGCCGGCGAGCCGCTCGCGGGTCGCCTCGAGATCGGCCTCGATGGCCGCGACCTCCGGGCTTCGCGGCGTCTGGCCCGACGAGCCGTCGGAGCCGGGCTGGGAGTCGTCAGCCACGGTGGCCACCCTTCGTGCCGGACTTCGCGGCGTCGACGTCGCGCTGGAGGTTCACCGGGGTGCGTTCGACCACCGGTGCGGCCTGGTCGACCTGCTTCTTGCCCAGCAGTGCGGCGAAGCCGGCCACGGCCAGGAGCAGCACGGCGACCACCAGGGCGGCCAGCCACAGGGCGAGGACCAGGTCGAGTGCCGCGATCGCGGCAGTGACGAGCGCACCGACGCCGTAGAGCGCGACCACTCCGGCGCCGCCGAAGAGTCCCGCTCCCTTGCCCGCGTGCTTGACGGTCTCGGTCAGCTCGACCCGGGCCAGGGCCATCTCGCCCCGGACCAGCGCGCGGGTCTGCTCCGAGAGGTCCTTGACCAGCGCGCCGAGGGTCGGGTCGGGCCCGCGCGCCGGGTCGGGGTCCGTGACGGTCTCAGACATGACGGCCGGGCTCCCCCGGCTGGCCGGGGTCGGCGGGGAAGGCCGCCGTCTCGCTGCCACCGAACGCGACGTCCGGCGTCGGCACCGCGGGCTCGTCGCTGCTGCGTGCGTCCTGGACGGCCTGCTTGGCGGAGCCGGCCTTGTCCTGCGCCACGTCCTTCGCGCTCTGCGCTGCGTCCTTCGCCGCACCGGCGGCCTGCTGCGCGACGTCGGAGGCGGTCTCCTTCACCGCGCCGGCGGCCTGGTCCTTGCGCGCCTGGACGCGGGGGTTCCCCCACACCGACTGCGCCTGCGAGACGATCTGCTCGTAGCGGTCGCGGCCGGCGCGAGCGCCCAGCACGTAACCGGCGGCGCCTGCGGCGAGCATCGTGATCTTGCCCATCAGAGAGTCCTCCCTCGGGTCCGCGCGGTCCCGGGCACGCCGATGGCGCAGGAGTCCCGGGACCCGTTCGCGAGCTGGGTCCAGCCTTGCGCCGCCGCCCCCGGAGGGTCAATCACGCGCGGGGGTGAGACCGGCCGCCGCACGGCACCGGGCCCGTGGGGCGCGGTGCCAGGATGGTGGCATGGACAGCGACGAACACGACCCGGCACGGCTGTGGCACACCGCGATGGAACGGGTCTGCGACCTCGCCACCGGGGCCTCGGACGCGGCGCTGGACGCTCGGGTGCCGGCCTGCCCGGACTGGAGCGGCCGTGACCTGCTGGGCCACATGGTCGGGCTGGGTGCCGACGTGCTCGCCGGAGACGAGCCCGCCGATCACGACGCGTCCTGGACCCGGCGGCAGGTGGAGGCCCGCCGTGGCCGCTCGACGACGGCGCTGATCGCGGAGTGGCGCGCGCTGGCCGACGACCTGGTGGCGTGGATGCACGACCACGGCTCCCGGCCCCTGAACGACGTGGTCATCCACGAGCAGGACCTGCGGGGCTCCCTACGAGCCCCCGGGGCCGCGGCGACGCCCGAGCTGGCGCTGGTGCGCGATCGCATGGCCGAGCGACTGGGGTCCTCGATGGCCGGCCTCCCGCCGCTGGCCCTGGTGGGGCGTTCGTGGTCGTGGTGCAGCGCCGGTCCGGTCGAGGACGCCGCTACGCGTCTCGACGCCGACGACCTGGACCTGTTCCGCGCCCTGACCAGCAGGCGCACTGCCGAGCAGCTGCGGTCGTGGACCACCCGCGGTGACGTGGAGGCCTACCTGGAGGCCTTCGCCGGGCTCGGTCCGCTGCCCACCGAACCGCTGCCCGGCGGGTGAGCGCGTCGGGCCCACCGCGCCGGGTGGTCGTCGCCGGCCGGTCGGGGTCCGGCAAGACGACCTTGGCGCGGGCGCTCGGGACCCGCCTGGACCTCCCGCACACCGACCTCGACGGCCTGTTCCACGGTCCCGGGTGGACCGAGCGACCGGAGTTCCTCGACGACGTGCGCCGGCTGGTCGCTGGGCAGCGGTGGGTCACCGAGTGGCAGTACGGCCTCGCGCGGCCGCTCCTGCTCGAGCGGGCCGACCTGCTGGTGTGGCTCGACCTGCCCGACAGCGTGGTCACCTGGCGGGTGGTGCGCCGCACCATCGGGCGTGGGCTGCGGCGCGAGGTGCTGTGGAACGGCAACCGGGAGGCCCCGCTGCGCACGTTCCTGACCGACCGCGACCACGTCGTGCGGTGGTCGTGGCGCACCCGGCACCGGGTGCGGGAGGCGATGCCCGGCATCCGGGCCACCCACCCCGACCTGAGGGTGGTGCGGCTGCGCTCGTCCCGCGAGGTGCGCGGCTGGCTGGCCTCCTCGGACGTGCTCAGCGGGTGAGCTCGAGGACCCGGTCGTCGCCGGGGTCGACCTCGCCGCGGCCGTCGGTGTCGGAGGTGGTCAGCAGCAGGGAGCCCTCGGCGCTGCGCACGATCGTGCGCAGCCGTCCGTAGGCGCCGGCGAGGTGCGCGACCGGTTGCCCGACGGCGTCGGAGCCGGGTTCGAGCGGCACCTCCCACAGGCGCTCGCCGCGCAGGGCCGCGACCCACAGGGCGCCGTCGGCGTAGGCGATGCCGGACGGGGAGGCGTCGGCGGTGCGCCACACGGCCACCGGGTCCACGAAGTCCGGCTCCCCTCCGCTGCCCTCGACCACGGGCCAGCCGTAGTTGCCGCCGGCCTCGATGAGGTTGACCTCGTCCCAGGCGGCGTCACCGAACTCAGCCGACCACAGCCGGCCCTGGTCGTCGAAGGTCAACCCCTCGACGTTGCGGTGGCCCAGGGAGTACACGGCGGTGCCGGAGGGGTTGCCGGGTGCCGGCTCGCCGTCGAGCGTGACTCGCAGGATCTTGCCCGAGAGCGAGTCGGGGTCCTGGGCGTTCTCCGGCACGCCGTTGTCGCCGGTGCCGATGTAGACGAGGTCGTCCGGGCCGATCGCGATCCGCCCACCTTGGTGGTAGCCGGCGCCGGTCGGGATGTCGTCGAAGATCACCTCGGGCTCGCCGAGCTGCCGGTCGTCCCAGGACATGGTGACCACGCGGCTGTCCTGCGTGGTCGTGTAGTAGGCCAGCACGGAGCGCTCGTCGGGCGCCATCGCCAGGCCGAGCAGGCCGGACTCGCCCCCTGGGGCCACGCCGGGAAGCGTGCGCAGCGCGGTGGTCGTTCCGGTGCCACGATCGACGCGCAGGATCCGGCCGGTGTCGCGCTCGTCGACGAGCAGGTCGCCGTCCGCGAGCTCGACCAGCCCCCACGGACTGGTGATGCCGGAGGCGACCTCCTCGACAGCGAGCTCGTTCGCGGCGTCGTCATCGGGCGAGGCCGTGCGCACCGCGTCCGAGGGGGCGTTGCTGCGGCCCTCCAGGTCGGGTTCGCCGCCGCCGCCGCTGCCACAGCCGGTCAGCAGTGCCACTGCCAGCGTGAAGCCGACGGCGCTGGTCCGGCCTCGGGCCCGTCCTCGTGTCTGCCTCACCCGCCGAGCCTGGCAGGGCGGCCCAACCAGGACGGCCAGTCGACCATCGCCGGGCGCGGCCTGCTCACTGGACGCTGTGGTCGCGGCCGGTGGGAGCCAGGTGGGGTCGCAGGGCGGCCAGGACGGCGGCCGGCTGCTCCTCGGCCAGGAAGTGGCCGGCCGGGACGGCGTGACCACGGACGTCGGCGAAGTGCTCGCGCCACAGCGCGAGCGGGTCGGCACGGACGCCGACCACCCCCCGGTCGCCCCACAGGACCAGCGCCGGGTGGTCGAGCACGCGACCGGCGTCCTCGCGGTCGTGCTCGAGGTCCACCCCGGCGGCGGCGCGGTAGTCCTCGCACCAGGCGTGCACGACCTCGGGCCGCTGCGCGGCCGCCTCGTACTCGGCGATGGCGGCCGGGTGCATTCCCGGCGGTGCCGCCCAGCGCGCCGAGGGCGTGGTGGAGCCAGACCAGCGGGGCGGCGTCGATGAGGCGCTCGGGCAGCCCACCGCCCTGGGCCAGGAAGGTCCAGTGGAAGTAGCGCCGGGCCAGCCAGGCGTCCATCTGCTCCCAGACCACCAGCGTCGGAGCGACGTCGAGGAGCGCGACGCTGCGCACGGACGTCGGGTGGTCCAGCGCCATCCGGTGCGCCGTGCGGGCGCCGCGGTCGTGACCGACGACGTCGCAGCGCCCCAGTCCCAGCCGCTGCATGAGGCCGCACCTGGTCGGCGGCCATCGCGCGGAAGGTCATCACCTCGTCGAGGCACCGCGAGGCGCCGTAGCCGCGCAGGTCGGGGACGACGACCGTCCGCTCGCGGGCCAGGTCACGGGCCACCGCGTGCCACATGGCGCCCGTCTGCGGGTAGCCGTGCAGCAGCAGGACCGGCGGGCCGGAGCCTGCCCGACGCCCCGCGACCAGCGCACCGTCGACCTCCTCGACGAAGGGCTCGAAGCCCTCGAGGAGGCCGTCCACGGCGCCGCCCTCAGCCCCGGCGGCCGCGGCCCGCCCGGACCAGCCGCACCGGCCGCCGCGCCGAGAGCTGGCTCGCGCGGCCGTGCAGCGCGGTGAGCAGGGTGACGAAGGCGGTGTCCTGCGCCTCGGTGCGGTCGAAGGTCGTCAGCAGCAGCGGCGCCTTGAACCGCTGACGGGTCACGGCCTTGGCGTAGGTGAACTCCCGCAGCCCGTCCGGGCCGTGGATGCGCCCGAAGCCGGAGTCGCCGACGCCGCCGAAGGGGAGCGACGGCACGCCGGCGAAGGCGATGACGGAGTTGATCGAGGTCATGCCGCTGCGCAGCCGGCGAGCCAGCTCGGGCCCCCGGCGGCGCGAGAACACCGCGCCCCCGAGGCCGTAGCGGCTGGCGTTGGCCTTCTCGACGGCCTCGTCCATGTCGCGGACCCGGGTCACGGTGACCGTGGGTCCGAAGGTCTCCTCGGTCACCGCCTCGGAGTCCTCCGGCACGTCGACGAGCACGGTGGGCTGGGCGTACCGGTCGTCGACCGAGTCCGCGCCGCCGACCAGGGCCCGGCCGCCGCGGGCGAGCGCGTCGTCGACGTGACGGCGCACGACGTCGAGCTGGGAGGTCATCGTCATCGGGCCCAGCTTGGCCTCGCCGTCGGCCCCGGCGTGGATGCCCCGGGCGCGCTCGGTGAGCGCGGTGAGGAAGGCCTCGGCGACCCGGTCGTGGACGTAGACCCGCTCGATGCCGATGCAGGTCTGCCCGGCGTTGGAGAAGGCGCCCCAGGCGGCCGCGTCGGCGGCCGCCTCGATGTCGGCATCGGCATCGACGAGCAGCGCGTCCTTGCCGCCGGCCTCGATGAGCACCGGGGTGAGCCGCTCGGCACAGGTGGCCATCACCTTCTTCGCGGTCTCGGTGGAGCCGGTGAAGGCGAGCTTGTCGACGCCGGCGCGGCACAGGGCGCTGCCGGTCTCGCCCAGCCCCGTGACGACCTGCAGCAGGTCGTGGTCGGGCACGACCTCGCGCAGGCTGTCGGCCAGCCACACCCCGACGCCGGGAGTGAGCTCGCTGGGCTTGAAGACGACCGCGTTGCCGGCGCCGAGGGCGTAGGCGATCGAGCCCATCGGCGTGTAGACGGGGTAGTTCCACGGCCCGATCACGCCGACCACGCCCAGGGGCAGGTACTCCACCGTGGCGGCCTGGTTGGCCAGCAGCAGGCCGGCGGACCGACGGGAACGGCCCAGCACCTTCTCGGCCTTGGCGCAGATCCAGGCCAGGTGGTCGATGGCCAGCCCGATCTCGAGCTGGGCGTCGGAGTGCGGCTTGCCGGTCTCGCAGTGGACGACGTCGGCGAGCTGGGCGATGCGTCGGGTCAGGATGCTGCGCCACTGGCCCAGGATCTCGGCGCGCGCGTCGAAGCCGATCCCCGACCACCAGCGTGCCGCCTCCCGGGCGCGCGCCACGGCGGCCTCCACGGCGGCGGCGTCGTGGACCGGGTGGACGCCGACGACGTCACCGGTCGCCGGGTTCAGCGACTCCAGGGTCTGCTCGGTCTGCGCGTGCGTGAGCTGGTCGGTCATCAGAGGTTCCTTCCGCGGAGCAGGGCGGCCGCCCGCTCGCCGATCATGACGGTGGGGGCGTTGGTGTTGCCGCGGGTGACCATCGGCATCACGCTGGCGTCGACCACCCGCAGCCCCTCGATGCCGCGCACGCGCAGCTCGGGATCGACCACGGCGCGGTCGTCGTTGCCCATGGCACAGGTCCCGACCGGGTGGTAGAGGGTCTGCGTCTGGGCGCGGACGTGCTCGACGATCTGGGCGTCGGTGGGGTCCTGGCCCCAGCCGGCCATGGTCGGCAGGCCGGTCCCGGTCACCATCGCCGCCAGCGGACCGGTGGCGACCGTCTCGAGCATCCGGCGCACCCCGGCGGTCATGGCGTCGAGGTCGCTCTGGTCGTCGTAGTACCCGGGGTCGATGTCGGGGTGCCAGCGCGGGTCGGTCGAGCGCAGCCGCACCGCCCCGCGGCTGGCCACGTGGACCAGGGTCGGGGCCAGGGTCACCCGGCGCGTGGTCGGCTCGTGCAGACCGTTGTCGTAGAAGCCCGTCGGCGCGACGTGCACCTGGAGGTCCGGCGCGGCCAGGCTCTCCCGGCTGCGGAAGAAGCCACCGCCCTCGCCGACGTTCGAGGTCAGCGGACCGGTGCCGGTCGCCTTGGCCCGGGCGAAGTTGAGCAGGGTGTTGTGCTCGGCCAGGTCGGTGGTGCCCGTGGTCTCGAAGACCAGGGGCACCGCCGGGTGGTCGTGGAGGTTCTGCCCCACGCCGGGCAGGTCGGCGACGAGGTCGACGCCGACCTCGCGCAGGTGCTCGCCGGGGCCGATGCCGGAGAGCATCAGCAGCTGCGGGCTGTTGATCGCCCCACCGCACAGGAGCACCTCGGCGTCGACGTAGCTGGTCCGCCGCTCGCGCCCCAGCTGGTAGGTCACGCCCACGGCACGGGAGCCCTCGACCTCGATCTTCTCGACCAGGGCGCCGGTGCGCACGGTGAGGTTCGCACGCCCGGCGGCCGGCTCGAGGTAGCCCTTGGCCACCGACCAGCGACGGCCCTTGCGGCAGGTCACCTGGTACAGCCCGGCGCCCTCCTGCTCGGAGCCGTTGAAGTCGTCGGTGGGCTTGAAGCCGGTCGCGACGGCCGAGTCGACCCAGGCCTGCGTCAGGGGATGGGTGTAGCGGCGGTCCTCGACGTGCAGCGGGCCGTCCTGGCCGTGGAACGGCCCGCCGAGGCGGGTGTTGCCCTCGGCCTTCACGAACGCCGGCAGGACGTCGTCGTAGCCCCAGCCGGTGGCGCCGAAGTCGTCGCGCCAGGTGTCGTAGTCGGCCCGGTTGCCCCGGATGTAGATCATCGCGTTCATCGACGAGCAGCCGCCCAGCGCCTTCATCCGCGGCCAGTCGGCCCGGCGGCCCTCGAGCTGCTTCTGCTCGGTGGTGCGGTAGCCCCAGTCCCACCGGGTCTGGAACAGGCTCGCGAACGCTGCCGGGATGGTGATGTGGTCGGCCTCCGCCGCGCCGCCGGCCTCGAGGAGCAGCACGGAGGTGCCGGGGTCCTCGCTCAGCCGGGCCGCCAGGACGGCGCCGGCGCTGCCGGCCCCCACGATGACGTAGTCGAAGCTCTCGCGGTCCGCCACGCTGCCCTCCTCGTCTGGGCGCCCGGGCAGGAGCCGGACGTCGATGCCGAACCTAGGCCGCGGTGGGCGACACCGCCACGCCGGGTGGGGTACCAGACGGGGTGCCGGATGGGCGCCGACTCACCCCCACGCCGCGCGGACCTCGTCGAGCACCTCACCGGCCTGGCGGAGCCCGGTGCGCGCGGCGTCGGCGCGCTTGGCCGGGTCGAGGACGTTCTTGCCGATCGCCGTCAGCGCCGTCGCGTCGGGCACCACCACCGCCGAGCGCGACGCGCCGGTGCGGGCCACCTGGGCCGGGATGGACGTCGCCCTGCTGAACGAGCGCGGCAGGGGCGCGACCACGACGACGCGGTCGTGACCGGTGGCGAGGTCGGCGTTGGTCGTGGAGCGGAACCCCCCGTCGATGAAGTGCCGCTCGCCGACGCGCACGGGGGGCCACACCATCGGCACGGCGCAGCTCGAGGCCACGGCGTGGACGAGGTCGACGTCGCCGTCCCGGTCGAAGACGGTGAAGGCCCCGGTGTCGGCGTCCACCGCGGTCACCTTCAACGCACCCTCGGGCCACCGGTCCCCGACCAGGCGCGCACGGATGACCTCGACGCGCTCTGCGCCCCCGTCGGGGTGCATCCGGCGAGCCATGCGGCCCAGGCGCGCCCGCTTCTGCACGGCGG
Source organism: uncultured Actinomycetota bacterium (assembly GCA_963822495.1). GTDB lineage: Bacteria > Actinomycetota > Actinomycetes > Propionibacteriales > Nocardioidaceae > Nocardioides. The sequence continues at coordinate 345,583 of CAWGHQ010000008.1, forward strand.
TCCCCGGCAGCAAGAACGGCATGACCACCCGCGCGAGGGCCAGCGGGCCCAGGCGGGCGGAGACCTCGCCGGTGGCCGGCGCCAGCTGCTGCTCGTAGAGCTCGCCGAGCGGGACCTCGCTGCGCAGCAGCGCGCCCACGACCGAACCGGCGGACGTCCCGACCACGAGGTCGGCCGAGGCCAGGTCGACGCCGCCGAGCGCCAGGCCGTGCAGCAGGCCCAGCTCCCAGGCGATCCCGGTGATGCCGCCGCCGCCCAGGACCAGTGCTCGTCGTGTCACTCCCGGAGCCTAGGGGCCCTGGTCGGGCCGGGGGTGAGTCGGGCACCCTGCGAAGGACCTACCCTCGCGAGTCGGCCCGACGAGAAGCGGGGACCTCGAGCACAGGAGTGGAACCGATGAGAGCAGTGACCTGGCAGGGAGTGCGCGACGTCCGCGTCGAGGACGTGCCCGACCCCCGGATCGAGCAGCCGACCGACGCGGTCGTGCGGATCACCTCGAGCGGCGTGTGCGGCTCCGACCTGCACCTCTACGAGACGCTCGGACCGTTCATGGGGCAGGGCAACATCCTGGGGCACGAGCCGATGGGCATCGTCGAGGAGGTCGGCTCCGCCGTGACCGCGGTGAAGGTCGGCGACCGGGTGGTGCTCCCGTTCCAGATCTCCTGCGGCCACTGCTGGATGTGCGAGCAGGGCCTGCAGACCCAGTGCGAGACCACCCAGGTCCGGGAACAGGGCACCGGGGCGGCGCTCTACGGGTTCTCCCGGCTCTACGGCGAGGTTCCCGGCGGCCAGGCCGAGTACCTGCGCACGCCACTGGTCGACGCCAACGCCGTCGTCGTGCCCGACGGCCCGCCGGACGAGCGGTTCCTCTTCCTCTCCGACGTCCTGCCCACCGCCTGGCAGTCCGTGGAGTACGCCGACATCCCCGACGGCGGCACCGTCGTGGTGATGGGCGCCGGCCCGATCGGCGACATGGCCAGCCGGATCGCCGCCCACCGCGGTCATCGGGTGATCACCGTCGACCTGGTTCCCGAGCGCCTGGAGCGGGTGCGCGCCCACGGCGCCGAGACGCATCGACCTCCGCGGCGTCGACGACCTCGGCGAGGCGGTGCGCGAGCTCACGCAGGGCCGCGGCGCGGACTCCGTCATCGACGCGGTCGGCATGGAGGCGCACGGTTCCCCGGTGGCCAAGGTCGTCCAGCGGGTGGCCGGCTTCCTGCCCGACGCCGTCGCGGCCCCGGTGATGACCACGGCCGGGGTGGACCGCCTGGCAGCCCTGCACTCGGCGATCGACGTCGTCCGCCGGGGCGGCACGATCTCGGTGATCGGCGTCTACGGCGGCATGGCCGACCCGATGCCGTTGATGACGATGTTCGACAAGCAGCTCCGCTGCGGATGGGCCAGGCCAACGTGCGCCGCTGGGTGCCCGACATCCTGCCGCTGCTCACCGACGAGGACCCTCTGGGCGTCGACGACTTCGCCACCCACACGCTCCCGTTGGAGGAGGCCGCCCACGGGTACCGGATCTTCCAGGCCAAGGAGGACGGCGCCTGCAAGGTGGTGCTCAAGCCGTAGCCGGACGGTGCGGGCCTCCCTCACCGGCCCCCAGGACGGGTGGCAGGCTCGGCGCCCGGTCGGAGCAGACCGGCCAGGTGCTCCACGGCCAGGACCGGACTGGCCAGGACCGGGGTGGCCAGGACCGGGGCGGCCAGCACCGGGGTGCCGGCGGAGAGCAGGGCCACGACGGGCGCCATCGAGGCCTGCGCGAGCACCACCACGTCGCACCGCTCGGCCACTGCGCGCACGTGGGCGGCGACGGCTGCGTGGTAGCCCACCAGGTCGCCGGCCTCGAAGGAGCGCCCAGGCCCCCGCGACCGGGAGGTCGACCAGCTCGACCGGAACCCCCGAGGCCGCGGCCACCTCGGTCACCAGCTGGCGGGTGGGGCCCAGGGTCGAGGCGACCGCGGTCACCAGCCCGACCCGTCCTCGACCGGTCGGGCCCGCAGCTCGCCGCGCCAGAACCACGGCTCGTGCTGCGAGGGGGCGGTCGACCCGCAGCACGGGGGCGCCGACGACCTGCGGGTCCACCGCCTCGGCGAGGCCGCCGATCGTCGAGCAGGTGCACAGCACGAGGTCGGCGCCCGCACCGACCTCGCGCAGCCGCTGCGTGAGCCGGTCGGTCTCGGGATCCGCGAGCAGGTCGGGGTCGACGACGTGGCGGGTCTCGACGCCGGGGAGGGCCTGGGCCAGCAGCGCCTCGAACGTCGCCACGTGGACCGCTGCGGTGTGCAGCAGACCGACGCGGGTCATCCCGCGCGCACCCGGCGGCGGCGCCCGGCGGCGGTCTCCGCGGCGAGCAGCACCAGCGCCAGGAGCACCACGACGCTGCCGTAGGTCTCGGCCACCCGTTGCAGACCGACCCGCGGGACCGAGATCCCGGCGAGGACGGCGGGGATCGAGAACGCGAGGTAGTTCACCACGAAGACGGCGGCGAGCAGCTCGGCGCGGCGGCCGGGCTCCGAGGCGGCGGTGAGCGTCTGGTAGGCGCCCAGGAAGGCCATCCCGAAGCCGGCCCCGGCGACGAGCTCGGCCGGCACGAAGAGCCGGGGGTCGCCGAGGTGGATGGCCAGCACCGTCACGGCGGTGCCGACCGCCAGCGCGCCGGCCCCGGTGAGCATCGTGGGTCGTGCCGCCCAGCGGCGGGTCAGCACCCCGGCCAGGGACCCGGCGCCGGTGAACGCGACCACGACGAGGGCCTGCTGGAGGGTCGCCTCGAGGCCCAGCACGTCGCGGGCCAGGCTCGGGCCGAGCGAGAGGAAGAACCCGCCCATGGACCAGGTCGCGACCAGGATGGGAAGCACCACCCAGAACTGGGGGCGCACCGCGGGTGGCACCGACGCCCGCGGCCACAGGGAGCCGATGGCGCCGAACCGGCGGTGGCCGGTGTCGGGCAGGCGCGCCAGCGCGAGGCCGATCGCGACGAACGCCACCAGCAGGACCACGTAGACGAGTCGCGTCGGAGCCGGGGCCAGCTGGACCAGCAGGCCGGAGCCGAGGGCGCCCAGCGCCAGCCCGAGCGTCGCGCCCGAGCTGTTGAGCAGCGCGCCGAGCTGCGACCCACGTGGCTCCAGGTCGACGAGCGCGGCGCTCGCGACGCCGGTGAAGGCGCCCGTGGCCAGCCCCTGGACGACCCGGGCGAGCACGAGGTCCCCGGCGTCGCCGGCCACCACGAACAGCGCGATGCTGACGGCCTCCAGCGCGATCGCGCCGACCAGCACCGGCCGTCGCCCGACGTGGTCGGACAGCCCGCCCACGACCAGGAGCGCGACGAGCAGCGCGAGGGCGTACACGGCGAAGACGAGGGTCACGGTGGCGGGAGCGAGGTGCCACTGGTCGGCGTAGACCGGGTACAGCGGGGTGGGCGCGCTGGAGGCGGCCAGGACCGTCACGACGCTCAGCCCGACGACCCAGAACCCGACGCGGTGCGACCAGGTGCGCATGACCCTCCTGACCCGGACCCGACGCGTCATCGTGCCAGGGCCGCACCGACCTCGGTGCGCCCGGGTGCGCCCGGGTGCGCCGTCCGGCCCGCGTGGCCGGAAAACCCCTGGCTCGGCACCGCCGGCCGCTGACAGGGTGGAGGCGACCGTCGACCGACCCGACCGTCGACCGACCCGCGACCAGGAGATGCCATGCGAGCAGCCACCACGCCCCGGACCCTCATCCGACCCGCCGTGGAGCTGCCCTGTGTCCCCGATCGACCCGTCCCCGCACCACGCCTCCCTTCACCGGCCGGCCTGGCTCAACCTCGGCATCGTCGCCCACGTTGACGCCGGCAAGACCAGCCTGACCGAGCGTCTGCTCTACGAGGCCGGCGTGCTCGACGCCCCGGGAAGCGTCGACGCCGGCACCACCCGCACCGACTCCCTCGCGCTGGAGCGACGGCGCGGGATCACCATCCGCGCCTCCGTGACGACCTTCGGGCTCGGCGACCTGACGGTCAACCTGCTCGACACCCCGGGCCACCCCGACTTCATCGCCGAGGTCGAGCGCTCGCTCGCCGTGCTCGACGCCGCCGTGCTCGTGGTCTCGGCCGTCGAGGGGGTCCAGCCACAGACCGTGGTGATCTGGCGGGCACTGCGACGGGTGGGGATCCCCACCGTGGTCTTCGTCAACAAGGTCGACCGGTCCGGCGCCGACGTCGACCGGGCCGTGGCGCAGGCGCGCCGCCGGCTGACGCCGGGCATCGTGCTGCTCGCCCGCCCCGAGCGGCCCGGCACCCCCGACGTGCAGGTCACCGAGGTCGCCCTGGACCACGAGTCGGTCCTCGCAGTCGTGGCCGAGCAGGACGACAGCGTGCTGGGCCGGTGGGTCGAGGCGGGCCGGTCGGGGCCGAGGAGGTGCGCGCCGCTCTCCGGCGGGGGGTCCACGACGCTCGGCTCACCCCGACCGTGTGCGGATCGGCCCTGACCGGTGCCGGGCTCTCGACGCTGCGCTCCGTGCTCACCGACCTGCTGCCGCTCCCCCGCCCCGACGAGGCCGGCGCCCCGGTGTCCGCCACGGTCTTCGCCGTCGACCGGGACGAGCGCGGCCGCCGGGCGTGGGTCCGCGTCTGGGCCGGGGAGGTGCGCAACCGCGACCGGCTCAGCCTGGGAGCGCGGCGGCCCGAGCGGGTCACCGAGGTCGCCGTCAGCACGCCCGAGGGCCTCGTGGTGGCGCCGACGGTCCGCGCGGGTCAGATCGCCGTGCTCCGGGGCCCGGCCGCCCGCATCGGCGACACGATCGGAGGTCCACCCCGCCGCGGCCCCCACCACGTCGCACCGGCGGCGCTCCAGGCCCTCGTGGAGCCCGAGGACCCCTCGCAGCGGAGCGCGCTGTTCGCCGGCCTGGGCGAGCTGGCCGAGGAGGACCCGCTCATCGACCTCCGGCTGGACCCGGTCTCGGGTGAGGCCGCGCTCAGCCTGCACGGCGAGGTGCAGCGCGAGGTGGTGGCGGCGCTGCTGGAGGAGAGGTACGGGGTGCGGGCGGTCTTCGCCGAGCCCACGGTGGTCTACCTGGAGCGGGTGGTCGGCCGGGGCCGCTCGGTCGAGCGCATCGCGGTCGGCGACAACCCCTACCTGGCCGGGATCGGCCTGCGGGTCGACCCGGCCCCCGTGGGTCACGGCGTCCGCTTCTCCCCCGGGGTCGAGCGGGGCAACCTGCCCCCGGCGTTCGTCTCGGCGACCGAGGAGGGCGTCCGGGACGCGCTGGGCTGCGGCCTGGCGGGCTGGGTGGTCACCGACTGCGTCGTCACGATGACCGAGTCCGGCTACTACCCGCGTCAGAGCCGGCCCCACCAGGGCTTCGACAAGGCCAGCTCGAGCGTCGCGGGCGACTTCCGCCACCTGGCCCCGGTCGTGCTCCTCGCCGCGCTCGAGCAGGCCGGGACCCGGGTGTGCGAGCCGGTCGACCGGGTCGACCTCGACGTCCCGGACGCGACCCTCGGCGCGGTGGTCTCCGTGCTCGGCCGGCTCGGCGGTCGTCCGCTGGCCACCTCCGCGCACGGCGGCTGGAGCAGGTTCTCGGGCCACCTGGCCTCCCGTGCCGTGCCCTCCCTGAGGGCCCGTCTGCCCGACCTCACCGGCGGCGAGGGCGTCCTGGTGGCGCGCCTGGACCACCACGCGCCGGTCCACGGCCGGTCGGCTCCGGTCCGGCCGCGCCGCGGCCCGGACCCGTCGGACCGGACGGCCTGGTTCCGCGACGTCGGCCGGTGAGCGTGCGCTGCCGTGTCTGCCGCTGCGGCTACAGCGTCGGCAGCCAGTCGACGCGACCGGCCAGGACGGCGTACCCGACGAACGCACCGACGTCGAGCAGGGTGTGGGCAGCGATCATCGGCGTGACCCGGCCCCAGCGCCGGTACAGCCAGCCGAAGAGCAGGCCCATGGCCAGGTTGCCCACGAAGCCGCCGAGGCCCTGGTAGAGGTGGTAGCTGCCGCGCAGGAGCGCCGCACCGCCGATCGCGGCGACGTCGCCGAGACCGCTCTGGCGCAGCCGCACCTGGACGAAGCCCAGCACGACGATCTCCTCGAGCAGGGCGTTCTCCAGGGCGGACAGGACGAGCACGGGGACCTTCCACCACACCGGTGGCAGGCCGTCGGCGACCACGGTGAGGTTGACCCCGAGGGCGTAGGTGGCCAGGTAGAACACGACGCCCACCGTGCCGACGCCGGCCGCGAGGACCGCTCCGCGGCCGAGGTCACCCACGACCAGGCCGCGGCGACCGCCGCCGCGCCACCACACGTCCCGCAGCTGGACGCCCGAGCGGACCAGGAGGTAGCCCGCGAGCGCCACCGGCACGAGGGCGAAGCCCAGCCGCAGCAGCTGGTAGGTCAGGTCCAGCCACGGCCGGTCCGGCGCCAGGCTGCTGTTCAGGGTCGCGGCCTGGCTCGACAGTGCGCCGGGCGCGGTGGCGGCGGCGTAGAGGTTCACCACGGCATAGACCGCGGAGCGGCCCAGCGACAGCGCCAGCACGAGCGCGACCTCGAACCACAGCAGGGCGCGCGGCAGGCTGGTCGGCGGCGGTGGCGCGGTCGTCGTCACCGGGCCCACCCTGCCCCGTGCGGCTGAGAAGCATCTGAGCCACGCGGTGCAGGACGCGGATCGCCCACCACGGCTCCTAGGGTGGCGGCATGGACATCGTTCTCGTGCCCGGTCTCTGGCTCCACGGCTCCTCCTGGGACGCCGTCACCCCGTACCTGCAGGAGGCCGGTCACCGCACCTGGGCGCTGACCCTGCCCGGCATGGAGGGCCCCGACGTGGACCGCTCCGGCGTCACGCTCGCCGACCAGGTCTCGGCCGTGGTGGCTGCCATCGACGAGGCCGGCGGCGACGAGCGGGCACCGGTGCTCGTGGTCGGGCACTCCCTGGGAGCGGCCATCGCCCACGCCGCCGTCGACGCCCGCCCCGACCGGGTCGCGCGCGCGGTGCACGTCGGCGGCTTCCCGGCCGGCGACGGCGAGACCCTGCTCGAGGGCCTCCCGGTCGAGCGCGGCGAGGTCGCGATGCCCGACTGGGCGGCAGTGGAGCCCGAGATGGTCGTCGACTTCGAGCCCGACGCGCTGGCCCGCTTCCAGGCGGCCGCGATCCCCTCCCCGGCGGCCGTGCTCGCGGGTCCGCAGCGGCTGCACGACCCGCGCCGCTACGAGGTCCCGGTGACGGCGGTCTGCCCCGAGTACACCGCTGCGCAGCTGCAGGCCTGGATCGCCGCCGACGAGGAGCCGGTCCGCGAGCTCGGCCTGGTGCGCGACGTCCGCTACGTCGACCTGCCGGGTGGCCACTGGCCGCAGCTGACCCAGCCCGAGGCCCTGGCCCGCGTGCTCCTCGAGGCCGCCGACTGACCGTCGAGATGGCACTCGCCGCGCGTCGAGATGGCGCTCGCCGCGCGACAGCAGCCACCTCGACGCGCCGCGGCTGCCATCTCGGCGGGGGTCAGGCAGGGGGGGTGCGCAGCCGCTTGCGGTCGAGCTTGCCGACGCTGGTCAGGGGGATCGTGTCCACCACGTGCACCTCGCGGGGGTACTTCACCGCCGAGAGCCGCGCCCGGGCGAAGGCCCGCACGTCGTCGGCGTCGAGGTCCCGCCCCGGGACGGGCTGCACGAAGGCCACGACCTCCTCGCCGTGGACCTCGTCGGGACGACCGACCACCGCGGCGTTGAGGACGTCCGGGTGGGCCACCAGCACCTCCTCGACGTCCCGCGGGTAGACGTTGAAGCCGCCGCGGATGATCAGGTCCTTGATCCGGTCGACCACGTAGAGGTAGCCGTCCTGGTCGACGCGGCCGACGTCGCCGGTGTGCAGCCAGCCCTCCCGCACCGTCTGCGCGGTGGCCTCCGGGGAGCGCCAGTAGCCCTGCATCAGCGACGGCCCCCGCACGCAGATCTCCCCGTCCGCACCGGGCGCCACCTCGTCACCGCCGGGGCCGACGATGCGCAGCTCGATGCCGTGGACCGGCCTGCCGACACTGCCGCGTCGTGCGGCTCCGAGGGGCGTGCTGGAGATCAGCGCGGCGCTCTCGGTGCACCCGTAACCCTCCACGACCTCGACCTGCGGGAGCCGGGCCGCCAGCTGCGCGACGACCTCCTCGGCCAGCGGCGCGCTGCCCGAGGAGAGCCGCCGCAGGCTCGAGAGGTCGTGCTCCTCGAGCGGCTGGGCGAGCAGCGAGCGCAGCATCGCCGGGACGACGGCGCCGACGTGGACCCGCTCGGACTGCACCAGCGCGAGGAAGGCGCTCGGCTCGAACCACCGCATCAGCACCGACGTGGTCGCGAAGCCCTGGTGCAGGGCCATCGTGGAGACCATCAGCCCGAAGACGTGCGCCAGCGGCAGCGGCAGGATCGAGGTGTGCTGCGCCGGGTCGGCGCTATTGAGCACCGACGCCCAGGCCGACGCCGAGAGCGCGTCGTGGCTGAGCATCACGCCCTTGGCCCGCCCGGTGGTGCCGCCGGTGTAGAGCAGGGCGCCCAGGTCGCCGGGGTCGACGTCGGCCATCGGCGCCTCCCCGCCACCGGCGAGGTCGTCGAAGGACAGGGTCCCCTCGACGGGGACCGTCTCGTCGGCCTCACCGGCCACGACCACCGCCCGCACGCTGGTGCCGGTCGCCGCGGACTGCACCCGGGCGGCGAGCTCGGGGGTGGTGAGGACCACGACCGCCTCGGAGTCGGCCAGCACGTGGTGCAGCTCGTCCGGGCTGAGCAGGAACAGCACCGGGGTGGTGACCGCCCCGAGCCGCCAGATGGCGTGGTAGCCGATCTGGACCTCGGGGCAGTTGGCCATGCAGACCACGACCCGGTCGCCGGGCCGGACGCCCAGACCGGCCAGGCCGGCGGCGAGGGCGCGAGCCCGTGCACCGATCTGGGCGCTGCTCCACCGCTGCCCCTCGAAGAGGGTGGAGGAGTCCTCCCCCCACCGCTCCCACGCCGCTTCAGCCAGCCGCGGCAGCGACGTCCCGGTCGGCTCGGTCAGCATCTGCGAGGGGTCCACGAGGGGCGAACCTACCGCTCAGCCGCGGGTCAGGCGCCCGATGAGCTGCTGGCTCGGGCGCTGCTGCTCGCCCTGCTGGGCGCCGAGGACCACCAGGAGACCGGTCAGGGCCGGGATCACCCACTGGACGACCTGGAGCTGCTTCTGCGCGGCGGCGAGGTCCTTCGAGGCCGATCCGGCCGGCTCCGTGGCACCCTGCGCGCCCTGGTCGCTCTCCTGCTCCACCTTGCGCCCGAGGGCACCGCTGTAGGCGGTGGCCCCGGCGGCCGCGACGGTCAGGGCGAGCTTGACGCCGGTGTTGGCCGCCGTGCCGCCGTGCTGCTCGATGCGGCCCTGGTTGGCCACGATCAGGCCGAGGCCTCCGACGGCGTGGAGGCCGATCGCGCCGGCCGCCACCGGCGACCAGCGCTTCCAGCCCAGGGAGGACAGCCGTAGGCGCTCGGTCGGGTCGTGCGCTGCCCCGGCGGCGCCGTTGAGGCCGACGGCGCCCATCAGGGAGCCGCCGAACCAGGTGGCGAGGCCGAGGTCGTGCATGCTGCGGACGAGCGTGTTGCGCTGGGACATGGGGGCTCTCTTCAAGACGTCGAGCACGGTGGGGTGCACCGGCACGGACGGCCCGCACAGAGGGGCCGTCGGGGGAGTGGACCAGCCCAGATTAGCGGCGCCCGCGCGGCGCGGCCCACCCCCGCACTCACCCCTGGCTGCTCGCTCGCGCGCTACCGGTCAGCCGCGGGCGACGACGGTGAGGACCGGCCCGTCGGGCCTCTCGTCCCGATCGGTGAGCCACTGCTCGAGGGCGTCGGCGCTCACCGGGTGGCTGTAGTAGAAGCCCTGGGCCACGTCGCAGCCGAGGACGATCAGCTTGGCCGCGTCCGCCTCCTCCTCGACGCCCTCGGCGACCATCTGCAGGCCGAGGGAGTGGGCGAGGTCGATGGTCGAGCGCACGATCGCCTCGCAGGTCGCGTCGCTGGAGACCTGGTCGACGAAGGCCCGGTCGAGCTTCAGCTGGCGCACGGCGAGGTTGCGCAGGTAGGCCAGCGAGGAGTGGCCGACGCCGTAGTCGTCGACGGCGACCTTGATCCCCATCTCGTCGAGCCTGGCCACGACCTGCTGCGCGCGGGCGGGGTCGCTCATCATGACCGACTCGGTCACCTCGAGCTCGATCGCCTCGACGGGCAGCCCGTGCCGCTCGAGCAGGTCGGCGACCTGGTCCGGCAGTCCGGCGTCCATCAGGTTCGAGGCCGAGACGTTGATGGCGACGGTGAGGTCCCGGCCCTGGTCGCGCCAGCGACGCACCTGGGCCATCGCCTGGTCGAGCACGAAGGCCGTCAGCGGGCGCATGAGCCCGGTCTGCTCGGCCAGCGGGAGGAAGGTGTCCGGCGCAAGCAGCCCGCGCTCGGGGTGCTGCCAGCGCACCAGCGCCTCGACCCCGGTCGCCACGCCGAGGCGCAGGTCGATCTTGGGCTGGTAGTGCAGCACCAGCTCGCCGCGCGCGATCGCGACCCGGAGGTCCTCGATGGTCTGGAGCCGGACCTTGCTGTGCGCGTCGGTGCCGGAGCAGTAGACCTGGTGGCCGCCGCCGGCGGCCTTCGCCTCGTACATCGCGACGTCCGCCTGCTGGAGGAGGGCGCTGGCGTCGGTGGAGTGGTCGGGGCACAACGCGATGCCGGTGCTGGCGCCGACGTGCAGCGAGATCTCGGGCAGCTCGAAGGGCGCGGTCAGCGCTGCGCAGACGCGGCGGGCCACGGCCTCGGCGCGCGCCTGGTCGGCGCCGTCGGTCAGCACGATCGCGAACTCGTCGCCCCCGAGCCGGGCCAGCAGGTCGCCCTCGCGCACGCACCCGGCCAGGCGGCCGCCGACCAGGCGGAGCAGGGCGTCGCCGGTGTGGTGGCCCATGGCGTCGTTGACCTCCTTGAAGCGGTCGAGGTCGATGAGCAGGACGGCGACCGGTCCTCCGGCGCGGCCGGCGAGCGCACCGGCGAGCCCGAGCTGGAAGGCACGCCGGTTGGCCAGCCCGGTCAGGTCGTCGGTGCGTGCCTCGCGCCGGGTCTCGGCCAGCGTGCTGACCTCGCGGAAGGTGAGGGCGGCGCGCGCCCCGGCGGCGACCACGGCACCGATGGCGAGGGCACCGACCCAGGTCGACACGGGTGCGACCAGGCTCCAGGCCAGCAGGACGACGCTCGAGACCGCGAAGATCCCGGGGACCAGCACCGTGGTCCACCAGGCACCGCTGCGCCGGTCGTCCTCCGGGCGCGCGGCGATCATCGCGCCGCCTCCGACCAGGAGCGCCCCGAGCGGCCACAGGGAGTCCAGGCGTGAGCCGTCGACGTAGGTCCCGTCCGCGAGCATCACGGCGTAGGCGGAGTCCGCGACAGCCTGCACGAGCAGGCCGGCACCCAGCAGCCACCACCGCGCCCCGCACCGCAGGCCGAGCAGCCCGACGGCGGCGACGACCATCGCGAGCAGCAGCAGGTCGCCGACCGGGTAGGCCAGGTTGACGACCACCGCGACCAGACGGCGACCGGCCACCGCGATCAGGTCGTCGTAGACGAGCGCGCAGGCCAGGGCGGCGACGCCGAGGGCGGCCACCAGCCCGTCGAGCCACATGCTGAGGTGGAAGCGGCGGACGTCGGCGCGCACGAGGAGCACGAGGCCGACGTAGGTCAGCGGGAAGTAGGCCAGCCACAGCCAGTCGGCCACCGACGGGTACGGCACGCGGGGCAGCGCGGTCAGCACGACGGTGTACCAGGCGTTGGCGGCGATGGTGGCCACGAGTCCCGCCGCCAGCCCGACCCAGGCCCACCGCTCCGTGGGGGTCCGGACGGCGCGCTGGAGGCAGAGCGCGACGGCGGCGGCGTGCGCCAGGTTGTAGGCCCACAGGTCGGCCCAGGCCACCGCGGTCCCCGGCTCGCGGGCGACCGTGGACCAGGCCACGCCGAGGGTCGAGACCACCGCGACCGCCAGCAGGACCCCGGCCAGCACGTTGCGGGGGTCGACGGTGCGCAGGGCGCGCAGCGTGGGCAGAGCGGCGCCGGCTGCCATCGTGTGCCCCCCTCCCCTCGGACCCGCGGCTCACGGTCCGCGGCGTCCTCTGACTCATCGGGTCCTGGGCGCCGCACCTTGAACCGGTCCAGCGCAGCCGCCGCTGGTGCCGGCGGGCTAGGTTCGAGGGCAACACCCGATCGATCGTCGTCCTGGACCCCGGCGGCCTCGTCCTCCTGGTCTAGGGACCACCTTGTCGACACCTCCCAGCTCACCCGTGGCCAGCTACACCGAGCTGGCCCGGACCATCCGGGTCAGCGGCCTGCTCGAGCGGCGCCGCGGTCCGTACGCGATCTCCGTCGCCCTGGCGGTCGGCTCCTTCGTCGGGGTGTGGGTCGTGGTGGTCGCGCTCGGCGACACCTGGTGGCAGCTGGTGCCGGCCGCCGCGCTGGGCGTGGTGGTCACCCGGTTCGGCTTCCTGGGCCACGACGCCGCCCACCGCCAGGTGTTCACCGGCGCCGCGTGGAACGACTGGACCGCCCGGGTCCTCTCCGGCGCCTTCGCCGGGCTGAGCTACAGCTGGTGGCGGGGCAAGCACAACCAGCACCACGCCGCCCCCAACCAGGAGGGTCGCGACCCCGACATCGGTCCGGGCGCGATCGCCTTCACCCGCGCGATCGCCGAGCAGCGGGACACCGGGGCCCGGGGCTGGTTCCTGCGCCACCAGGGCTGGCTGTTCTTCCCGCTCCTCACGCTGGAGGGCGTGAACCTGCACGTCGCGAGCCTGCGGGTGCTCACCGGACGGGCACCGGTGCGGCACCGCTGGGTCGAGCTGTACCCTCGTCTCGACCCGCCTGGTGGTCTACGTGGTGGCGCTCGTGGCGCTGCTGCCGCCGGGCAAGGCGGCGGCCTTCCTGGCAGTGCAGCTGGCGGTCTTCGGGGTCTGCCTGGGCGGGTCCTTCGCCCCGAACCACAAGGGAATGCCCATCGTGGAGCGCGGGCTGCGCCTGGACTTCCTCCAGCGCCAGGTGCTCATGTCACGCAACGTGCGCGGCGGCGTCCTGGTCGACGTGGCCATGGGCGGGCTGAACTACCAGATCGAGCACCACCTCTTCCCGAGCATGCCGCGCGCCAACCTCAAGCACGCGCAGCCCATCGTCCGCGCCTACTGCGCCCAGGTCGGGGTGGCCTACACCGAGGTCGGCCTGCTGGCCTCGTACGCGATCGTGGTGCGGTACCTCAACGACGTCGGCCTGCAGGCGAGGGGGCCCTTCGAGTGCCCCCTCGCCTCCGGCCTGCGCGACGGCAGCGCCGTCACTTCGCGGTGACGCGGACCAGCTTCTTGTTGACGAACTCGTCCATGCCCCACGGGCCGAGCTCGCGACCCACGCCCGAGCGCTTCACGCCACCGAAGGGCAGGCCCGGCAGGGTCGTCCCGTGCTCGTTGACGAAGGCCATGCCGACGTCGAGGCCCTCGGCGACCTCGCGGGCGCGCTCGACGTCGCTGCTCCACACCGAGCCGCTGAGCCCGTAGGCCGAGGCGTTGGCCAGCGCGAGCGCCTCCGCGGCGTCCTTGACCTTGTAGACCACGCCGACCGGGCCGAACAGCTCCTCGGTGTAGGCGCGCATCTCGGGGGTGACGTCGGCCAGCAGGGTCGGCTCGACGAACGCTCCCGCGCCCTCGACGAGGTGGCCGCCGGTGAGCACCGTGGCGCCCTTGGCGACGGCGTCCTCGACCTGCTCGATGAGGCCGTCGGCGGCGGTCTGCGACGACAGCGGGCCCAGGCGGGTGGCCTTGTCCAGGGGGTCCCCGGTCGCGGTGGCCTCGAAGGCCGCTGTGAGCTGGGCGACGAAGTCGTCGTAGTACTCCTCGGTGACGATGAGCCGCTTGGCGGCGTTGCAGGCCTGGCCGGCGTTGCCCAGGCGGGCCCGCGCCGCGGACTTGACGGTGGAGGCCATGTCGTCGGCGTCGAGCACGATGAACACGTCCGAGCCGCCGAGCTCGAGCACGATCTTCTTGAGGTTGCGACCGGCGACCTCGGCGACCGCGGTGCCGGCGCGCTCGCTCCCGGTCAGGGAGACCCCCTGCACCCGCTCGTCGGCGATCATGTCGGCGATCTGCTCGTTGCTGGCGAAGATGTTCGTGTACGCCTCCGACGGCAGCCCGGCGTCGGCGAAGATCTGCTCCATCAGCAGGGCCGAGGCCGGGCAGTTCGGCGCGTGCTTGAGCAGGATCGTGTTGCCCAGCATGAGGTTCGGGGCGGCGAACCGGGCGACCTGGTAGTAGGGGAAGTTCCACGGCATGACGCCCACCAGGGCACCGATCGGGCGGCGCTGGAGCACGGAGCTGTCGGCGCCGGGGACGTCGAGCCGCTCCTCCTCCAGCAGGCCGGGGCCGTGGTCGGCGTAGTACTGGTAGATCGCGGCGGAGAGCTGGATCTCGCCGGCCGCCTCGCGGACCGGCTTGCCCATCTCGAGGGCGATCGAGCGGGCCAGCTCGTCGGCGCGCTCGGTGTAGAGCTCGGCGACCCGGCTCAGGATCGCGGATCGTTCCTGCGGTGTGGTCCCGCGCCAGCTGAGGTACCCGGCGTGGGCGCCGGCCAACGCGGCCTCGACGCCCGCGTCGTCGAGGGTGTCGTACTCCTGCACGGTCTCGCCGGTGGCGGGATTGACGGTCTTGTACTGGCTCATAAGGGCACAGCCTGCCGCAGGCGTCAGGTATTCCTCCACCGGCCGGCACCAGCGCGGGGTGGATCCGCGGTCAGCGCTCCCGGATCGCCTCGACCACCGCCGGGAGCACCTCGTGCATGTCGCCGACGACGGCGTAGGTCGCGCGGGTCATCATCGGCGCCTCGGGGTCGGTGTTGACGGCCAGGATGGACCGGGAGGAGGCGCAGCCGGCCCAGTGCTGGATCGCCCCGCTGATCCCGCAGGCGATGTACAGCTCGGGCGAGATCTTGCTCCCGGTCTGGCCGACCTGCTCGTGGTGCGGGCGCCAGCCCAGGCTGGTCACCACCCGCGAGACCCCGACGGCTCCTCCGAGGAGGGCCGCCAGCTCGGTGACCGCGCCGAAGCCGTCGGGACCGCCGGCCCCGCGTCCGGCTCCGACGACGACCCGGGCCGCGGAGAGCGCCCCCGACTCGTCCGGGACCGGGTCGGCGGTGCTGACCACGCGGGCCACCCGGTCCGCCGCGGACACCTCCGGGGTCGAGGTGACCCAGGACGCGGCCTCGCCCGGGCCCTCCTCGGCCTGCCAGGAGTGCCCGGCCACCGTCAGGACGGCCGGTCGGGTCTGCATCTGGAGCTCCTCGAGAGCGGCTCCGCCCGCGACCTGGCGGCGCACGGTGAGCGGCGACAGCCCGTCGAAGGCCACGACGTTGGCCGCCATCGGCACCCCGAGGCGGGCCGCCAGGTGGGCCATCACCTCGTTGCCGCGCGGCGAGCCACCGGCCAGCACCGCCACCGCGCCGGTGTCCTCGCGCACGGCCTGCACGGCGCTGGCCCAGGCGGCTCCGCCGTAGGACGCGACGCCCTCGCCGTCCGCGTGCCGAACCTCGCTGACGCCATGTCGACCCAGCGCGACTGCCACCTCGTCGGGGTGGGCGACCGGCCCGACCACGACGGCGCGGAGCGGCACGCCACCGGCTGCGGCCGAGAGCGCGCGGGCCAGGGCGAGGGTCTCCAACGAGACCTCGGCGACGTCGGAGGTGACCGGGTGCACC
Source organism: uncultured Actinomycetota bacterium (assembly GCA_963822495.1). GTDB lineage: Bacteria > Actinomycetota > Actinomycetes > Propionibacteriales > Nocardioidaceae > Nocardioides. The sequence continues at coordinate 361,305 of CAWGHQ010000008.1, forward strand.
TCGCACAGGACCAGGATCACGACAGCACCGCCATCCGGCGCAGCACCTCGACGACGGCCGGGGCCGCCTCCGGCCCGGTGCCGAGCAGCTCGGTGGTGCTCGGTGGCCGGGGCGGCAGGTGCCAGCCGACCCGGCCGCTGCCGGCGGCGGCGCCCACCGGTGGACGCACCTGGACCTCGATCTTCTTCGCGGCCATCCGCCCCCGCAACGAGGGATAGCGCGGCTCGGTCCCACCCTCGAGCACCGCTGCGACCGCGGGCAGGGGCACGGCGTAGGTCTCCTCGCCGTAGGGCCCGCGCACGGTGGCCACCAGCTCGCCGTCTGCCACCGACGCCACGGTCGCGCCGGTGACGATCGGGCGTGACAGGGCGTAGGCGAGCCGCACCGGGACCTGGAAGTCGCCGGTGTCGGCGGCGTCGTTGCCGAGCAGCAGGAGGTCGAACGGCTCGCCCGCCTGCTCGGCGGACTCCACCACGGCAGCGATCTCGGCGGCGACGTCGGTCGGGCCCAGCGCTACCGGGTCGGTCTCGACCAGGATCGCGGCCTGGGCGCCGAGCGCCAGTGCGGAGCGGAGCTGCTCGACGGCCTCGGCGGTGCCGACGGACAGCACGGTCACCGAGCCACCGGTCTGCTCGGCCACCCGGATCCCGAGCTCGACGGCGCACGCGTCGTGGTTGCCGATCGTGTAGCCGACGAACCGGCCGTCGAGACCCTGCGCGTCCGGGGTGAGCTGCACCTCCCCCGAGACGTCGGCGACCCGCTTGACCGCCACCAGCACCCGGGTCACGACCTGATCCGCTCGTTGGTGGGGTCGAAGGCCGGGGTGGCGTCGGCGCTGACGACCGTGACGGGGTAGCGCTCCTCCATGTAGGAGACCGACAGCGCCGTGCCCACCGCGGCCTGCTCCGGGGGCAGGTAGGCCATCAGCAGGTGCTTGCCGAGGCTGGGCGCCGATCCCGCCGAGGTGACGTAGGGGTGGTGGCCGCCGCCGTCGACCAGCGGGCTGCCGTCCGCGGCGAGCACCGGCTCCCCGCCGAGCATGTAGCGCTTCACCCCCGAGGCCGAGGTGTGGTCGTCGACCGTGAGGGTGCACAGCACCCGGTCCGGCTGCTGCTCGCGCTGCTCGAGGTAGGCATCGCGTCCGGTGAAGTCGGCCACCTTGACCTTCGGGCGCTGCATCCCGGCCTCGACGATGGTGCGCTCGCCGTCGAGCTCGAGACCGAAGGCGCGGTAGCCCTTCTCCAGACGACCCGTGCCGGCGTAGACCCCGATCCCGACCGGCACCGCGCCGTGCGGGGCGCCGGCCTCGTGCAGCCTGCTCCACAGGCCTGCGGCCTGGTCCGTCGGCACGTAGAGCTCCCAGCCGAGCTCGCCGACGTAGGAGATCCGCGAGGCCAGCACCTCGAGGCTGCCGACGTCGACCGTGCGGCAGGTGGCGAAGCCGAAGGCCTCGTGGCTGAGGTCGGCTGCGGTCACCTCGCTGAGGATGTCGCGGGCCCGCGGGCCCCAGATCCCGATCGTGGAGTAGGCCGAGGTGAGGTCCGCGACGGCCGCGCCGAGGCCGCGCGCGTGCGCGGCGAACCAGGCGCGGTCGGCCATCCCGTGCGCGCCGCCGGTGACCACGCGGAAGTGGTCGTGCGCCAGCCGCATCACGGTGAGGTCGGAGCGGAACCCGCCCCGCACGTCCAGCACGGGCGTGTAGACGACCTTCCCGGGGGCGACGTCGACCTGGGCCACGACGGTCCGCTGGACCGCCGCGAGGGCCTCGGGGCCGATGACGTCGAAGATGGTGAAGGCCGTGAGGTCGACGATGCCGGCCCGCTCGCGCATCGCGAGGTGCTCGGCGTTGATGATCGGGCTCCACCACCGGCTGTCCCACTCGTGCTCGCGGGGCATGACGGCGTCGCCGTACTCCGCGAGGAGGGTCTCGTTGGCGGCGTACCACTGCGGACGCTCCCAGCCGGCCGCCTCGAAGAGCTCGGCGCCCCGCGCGACCTGGTCGGCGTGCATGGGGGGCAGCCGCTTGCCGCGGTCGGAGGCGTACTGCTCCCCGGGGTGGACGATCCCGTAGGTCTTGATGAAGGACTCGTCGGTGCGGGCCCGCACGTGCTCGCGGGTGCGCTGGTGGGGGTGGAAGCGGGAGATGTCGCTGTGGTGGACGTCGATCTCGGAGGCACCGTGGGTCATCAGCTCCGCGACGGCCCGGCCGACGCCGGGGCCCTCCTTGATCCACACCGCCGCGGCCGACCACAGGCCGCGGACCTCGGGGGTCTCGCCCAGCACCGGGTTGCCGTCGGGGGTCAGCGAGAGGAGGCCGTTGATGGCGTAGCGGATCTCGGCGCCGTCGGCCCCGAGCGCGTCGGGCATCAGCTCGAGCGCGGTCTCGAGCTGGGGGTCGAAGTCGTCGGCCGTGAACGGCATCTCGGTCGGGCTGAGCTTCGCCTGGTCCAGCGAGGGGATCTCGTCGGGGTCGTGCAGGATCGCCCGGTGGGCGTACGAGCCGACCTCCATGTCGGCGCCGTGCTGGCGCTCGTAGCACAGGGAGTCCATGTCCCGGATGATCGGGAAGGAGATCTCACCCTCGGTCTCGGTGAGCTGCGGGACGGGCCCGACGCTGATCATCTGGTGCACCGCCGGCGTGAGCGGGATGCTCGCTCCCGCCATCGCCGCCAGGCGCGGGCTCCACACCCCGCAGGCGACCACGACGGTCTCGCAGGCGATGTCCCCCCGGTCGGTGTGCACGCAGCGCACCGCACCGTCGACGACCTCGATGCCGGTGACCTCGACGTTCGCGGCCACGGTGAGGGCCCCGGTCTCCTGGGCGCGCTCGCGCATCAGCGTCCCGGCCCGCAGCGAGTCCACGACCGACACCGAGGGCGTCCAGAAGGCGCCGATCAGGTCGTCGGTCTCGATGAAGGGCACCCGCTTCGCGACGTCCTCCGGCTCGACCAGCTCCGCCTCGATGCCCCAGGCCCGGGCGCTGGACATCCGCCGCCGCAGCTCCTCCATCCGCTCCTCGGTGCGGGCGACCTCGAAGCCGCCGCACTCGGTGAGCACGCCCAGCTCGCGGTACTGGCGCATCGAGTCCAGGGTGAGATCGGTGATCTCCCGTGAGTGGTCGACGGGGAAGATGAAGTTCGACGCGTGCCCGGTCGATCCGCCCGGGTTGGGCAGCGGGCCCTTGTCGATCTGGACGATGTCGCGCCAGCCGAGCCGCGCCAGGTGGTGGACCAGGCTGTTGCCCACGATCCCCGCCCCGATCACGACGACGTTCGCGGACTCCGGTACTGCCACGGTCGACCTCCCGTAGGGAACTGATGTTGTTGCGTGTGACGCACTCGGACGCGTCATGCGAGACAGGTCAACTGTCTGGTGTGGGGAGGGCGCATGTCAAGGACGGCACGCCCCCGACCTCGACCGGTCTCGGCGGCCGACGCCCTCGACCTCAGGCGATCTCGACGTCGGACCAGCCCATGGCCAGCGAGGCCTCCCGGGCCGCGCGGACCAGGGGCTCGACGAGCTCGACGAGCGTCTCGGCGGTCATCCGGTAGGTGGAGCCGCTGATGCTCAGCGAGGCCACGACGTCACCGTGCGCGTCGCGGATCGGGGCCGCGAGCGCGGTGAGCCCCTCCTCGAGCTCGTCGACCGTCATCGCGTAGCCCCGCTCCCGGATCTCCGCGAGCTCGCGGTGCAGGGCGCTGCGGCGGGTGAGGGTCCGCTCCGTGTGGGCCTCGAGGCTGGGCACCAGCTCGTCGACGTCCTCCGGGGGGAGCCAGGCCAGCAGCACCTTGCCGTCGCTGGTCGCGTGCAGCGGGATCCGCAGGCCGACCCAGTTGTGCGGCTGCAGCCCGGCGGCGCCGGCGATCTGGTCGAGGTAGAGCGCGGTGTCGTCGCGCAGCACCGCGACGTTGATGGTCTCCCCGGTCTCGGCCGCAAGCTGCTTGCCGCCCTCCCGGGCCGCCTGCACGATCTCGGTCCGGGCCGCCGACGTCCCGGCGATGCGGACCAGGCCGAGGCCGATCCGGTACTTCCCGCGGTCCTCGCTCTGCTCCACCAGGCCCCGGGCGGCCAGCGTCGTCAGCAGCCGGAACGCCGTGCTCTTGTGGACGCCCAGCTCACGGGCGACCTCGCTCACCCCGGCGTCGCCGACGCGCGCCATGGTCTCGAGGATCGTGATGGCGCGGTCGACGGACTGCACGACACCGACGTCACGCTCCTCGGGAGCTACCAGGCCCATGGCGTCATCGTAGACGCGGTGTTGCGCATGAAGAGACGGCGCACGGGTCAGGACAGGCCATGGATCCGCCCGTCGTCGTCGATGGTCATCGCGACGCTGGCCGGCACCCGGGGCAGGCCGGGCATCGTCATCACGTCGCCGGCCACGAGGACCACGAAGCCCGCGCCGGCGCTGAGCCGGATCTCGCGGACGTCGATGGTGTGCCCCTCGGGGACGCCGCGCGCCGTCGGGTCGGTGGAGAAGGAGTACTGCGTCTTGGCGAAGCACACCGGCAGGTGCCCGAAGCCGTCGGCGACGATCCGGTCGAGCTGTCGTCGCGCGCGCGGTCCCAGGCTCACTCCCTCCGCGCGGTAGATCCGGCGGGCGACGGCGTTGGCCTTGTCCAGCACCTGGCCCTCGTCGGGGTAGCAGAAGGCGAAGTCGACCTCGTCCTTGTCGAGCAGGTTCGCCACCCCCTCGGCCAGGGCGACGGCCCCGTGGCTGCCGTCGACCACGTGGGTGCTCGGCAAGGCCTGCCACCCGGCGGCCTCCACGAGCTGCTGGAGGAGGCCGATCTCGGCATCGGTGTCCTGGGGGAACCGGTTGATCGCGACGAGGGCCGGCACGCCGAAGACGTCGCGCAGGTTCTCCAGGTGACGCAGCAGGTTGGGCGCTCCCGCCCGGAGCGCGTCGAGGTCCTCCCGGCCGACGTCGGCCACTGCCACGCCGCCGTGGTACTTGAGGGCTCGCACGGTCGCGACCACCACCGCGACCGAGGGTCGCAGGCCCGACAGCCGGCACTTCAGGTCGAAGAACTTCTCAGCGCCCAGGTCGGCCCCGAAGCCGGCCTCGGTGACCACGACGTCGTTGAGGCGCAGGGCGGTCCGGGTCGCCAGCACCGAGTTGCAGCCGTGCGCGATGTTGGCGAAGGGGCCACCGTGCACGAAGGCCGGTGAGTGCTCGAGGGTCTGCACCAGGTTGGGCTGGAGCGCGTTCGCGAGCAGGATCGTCAGGGCGTCCTGGGCCTGCAGGTCGGCCGCCGTGATCGCGGCACCCGCCCGGCTGTGGGCGACCACGATCCGCCCGATGCGCTCCTTGAGGTCGCCCAGGGAGGTGGCCAGGCAGAAGATGGCCATCAGCTCGCTGGCGACCACGATGTCCCACCCGTCCTCGCGGGGGACCCCGTTGGTCGTCCCCCCGAGGCCCACGACGATGTCGCGCAGCGCCCGGTCGTTCATGTCGATCACCCGCTTCCAGGTGACCGTGCGGGCATCGATGTCGAGGCCGTTGCCGTGGTGCAGGTGGTTGTCGATGAGGGCCGCGAGCAGGTTGTTGGCCGCAGCGATCGCCGCGAAGTCGCCGGTGAAGTGCAGGTTGATGTCGGTCATCGGCACCACCTGCGCGTGACCGCCGCCGGCGGCGCCGCCCTTCATGCCGAAGACCGGTCCCATGCTCGGCTCGCGCAGCGCCGCCGCCGCCTTCACCCCGATGCGGCGCAACCCGTCGGTGAGCCCGACGGTGGTCGTGGTCTTGCCCTCCCCGGCCGGGGTCGGGGACAGCCCGGTGACCAGCACCAGCTTGCCCAGCGGGGCGTCCTCGAGTCCGGCCAGCCAGGCTCGGTCGAGCTTGGCGATGTGGCGCCCGTAGGGCACCAGCGCCTCCTCCGGGATGCCGAGCTGCTCGCGCGCCACCCGCGCGATCGGCCACAGCTCGGCGGCCTCGGCGATCTCCCCGTCGCTACGCATCGGTCCTCCTCCTCGTCGTCGTGCGTCGCATCGCGTGGGCGCTAGACGGCGGCGTCGAGGCCACGGGACTTGAGGATCTCGCGCTGGTTGGGGTTGACCGACGGGCGGAAGGGCATCTCGACGATCTCGGCGCGCACCGGTCGCCCGGGCTCGTCGGCGTACTCCTCGGGCAGGTGGACCCACAGCTCGGTGCCGAGGGCGCTGGAGGCCACCGGCACGTGACCCATGGCGATGTTGCCCTCCAGCTCGGGGGAGTACCACGGCGAGGTGACGTACCCGACGGGCTCGCCGTCCTCGGCCTGGCCGATCAGCCAGAAGTCCGGGGCGTAGTCGTCGATCGGCTTGCCGCCCAGGCGCAGGCCGACGAGCGTGTGGGTGTACGGCGGGTTGCCGGCGTCGATCGCGGCCCGCGCCTGCTCGAGCGCCGCCTTGCCGATGTAGTCCACCTCCTTGGTGCGCGGTACCTGGTAGCCGAGGTTGACCTGGAAGGGGAGGGTCTCGACGTCCATGTCCTGCCCCCAGGACAGGATCCCTGCGGCGATCCGGCGGTGGTGGGCGGGAGCGATGACGGCCAGCTGGTGGCGCTCGCCCGCGGCCAGGACGGCGTTCCACAGCGTCTCCGCGTGCAGCGTGGCGTCGCGCAGGTAGATCTCGTAACCCTTCTCCCCCGAGAACCCGGTCTGCGAGACGATCACCTCGCAGCCCTCGACGGCGCCCGCGTGCAGCCCGTAGGACGGGAGTGCCTCGATGGCCGGGCCGAACATGTCGACCATGAGGGCGAGGGACTTGGGGCCCTGGATCTGGACGGGCGAGACGTCGATCTCGGCGATGTCGACGTCGAAGCGGCGACCGACGTTGACGCCTTGGAGCCAGAACATCAGGTCGGAGTCGGACAGGCTGAACCAGTACTCGTCCTCGGCGACCCGCAGCAGGACGGGGTCGTTGAGGATGCCGCCGGCCTCGTTGCACAAGATGACGTAGCGCGCGTGCATCGGCGGGATCTTGGTGGCGTCGCGGGTGATCACGAAGTTCACGAAGTCGGCGGCGTCGGGGCCCTTGACCTGGATCTGGCGCTCGACGGCGACGTTCCACATCGTCACGTGGTTGACCAGGGAGTCGTACTCCTTCATGGCGCCGCCGTCCTCGGGACGCACGTAGCCGCGCGGGTGGTACATCCGGTTGTAGACCGAGGCCCGCCAGCACCCGGCCTCCGCGGACAGGTGCCAGTACGGCGACTTCCGCACGCGGGTGTCGACGAGGAGCTGCACCGGGGTCCATCCGGACTGGCGCAGGTTGACGGGGACGAGTCGGTCGGACTGGTCGACCGAGTCGACGTTGTGGCTCATGGTGCTCCTCTGGTGAGTGGTGCGGTGGGGTCGGCCGTGCGGTGGGATCGGTGGTGCGGTGGGATCGGTGGGCTGGAAGCGCCTAGCGCGCAGTCGTGCGCCGCCGCGGGGACGAGCGAGGCCGCGGACCGGCCTCTCGCAGCTGGGCCACGGCACGTCGGCGCCAGGCCTCGGTCTCGGCGACCTGGTTGAAGGTGAAGACGTGAAGCCCGGCAACGCCGGACTCCTCGCGGACCAGCGTCGGCGCGAGCCGCCGCAGGAACCGGTCGGTGCTGAAGCCACCCGGGGTGGCCAGGCGCATCGCCGTGCGGCGGTGCTTGAGCAGGAACCGGCTGGAGTCACCGACACCGATCCGGGTGGCGATGGTGAGCAGCTTCGCGGTGTCGACCGGCCCGGGGATGCCGAGCCAGAGGGGCAGGGTGATGCCGCGGGCGCGGGTCCTCCTGAGCCAGACCTCGACGACCTGCGGGTCGAAGGTCAGGTTGCTGACCAGCTCCGTGGCGTGGCGACGCTTGTCCCACATGGCCTGGACCGTGAGGTCGTCCGGGATCGAGACGTGCGACTCGGGGTAGGCGGTCACGCCGACGTGGCGGAAGGGCGAGCCCAGTCCGTTGCCCAGTCCGTTGCCCAGCCCGTTGCCCAGCCCGTTGCCCAGCGCCGTGAGGTCCTCGAGGAGGGCGATCGCGTCGGCGTAGGTCCCGACCTGGGCGGCGTCCCCGCTGGGGACGAAGATGCGGGTGATGCCGGCTTCCTGGAGGCGGGCGACGATGTCCTTCAGGTGCGCCGCGTCGAGGACCATCCGCGCCGCGAGGTGGGGCACCACCTCGTAGCCGAGCCCGGCGAGCTCGCAGGCGAGCGCCAGCGTCGGCTCGAGCCCGCGCGTGGGTGACGCGGTCACGGTGAGCATCCGCCCCGACGGCAGGTGGGCGGTGACCAGGTCCGCGGTCCCCGGCGACGGCAGCACCTCGAACCGCGCCTGTTCCAGGAGGTCGGCAAGGCCGGCTGAGGCCGCGTCCGACCCCGTCACCGCGCGCCGGACCGCGGGAGCCACTGCCTGGCTCAAGGAGTGATCAACGTTGCGCATGACGCATCTCGTTTCGTGATACGCACTTGGTCCGGCCACCGTAACCGCCGAACCTCGCCCCGCGGTAGAGGCTGGCCGCACGAGTTTGCCTCTGGTATCCCCCGCCACCCCAAGAGGTGGAGGAGCGGGCGCAGCGAGCGTCTCGAAACCCCCGTCGCGCATTGCGTAGGACGCCTCAAGAAGTCCCCGACGCCGGGCCGCTCTGCAGCCGCCAAGCGGACTCGATCGCGTCGAGGACCGCCCCGTCGGCGTCCACGGCCTCCAGGTCGGCGACGACCATCATGTGCGAGGCGAAGCGAGAGGGCACCGAGAACACCGCGGGGTGCTGGCGCACGAGCAGGTCACGCACGTCGAACGGGACCCGCACCACCACGTGCGTCGGGTCGAGCACGCGCGCCACCAGGCGTCCACGGGTCTGCCAGCGCCACAGGCCGCGCTCGGTGCGGCGGCCCACCCCGGCCATCGCCATCGCCATCTCGTCGAGCCGCTCGAGGTCCACCCGCGCATCCTCCCGCGAGTTCGACCGCCACTCTAGGGTTCGCGAGATGGCGACTGATCTGATGCCCGGCTGCTTCTCCTGCGACCAGCAGGCCAGCGACTCGCTGGCGCCGCGCGAGGACGTCCTCCACACCGCGCACTGGCGGGTGGCCCACGCCTTCAACAGCACCCTGCCAGGGTGGTTGGTGCTGCTGCCGACCCGGCACGTCCTGTCGTTCACGGACCTGTCTCCCGCCGCCGCCGACGAGCTCGGCGGCCTGGTCCGTCAGCTCGCGACCGCGCTGGAACAGGTCACCGGTTGCGTGAAGACCTACCTGATGCAGTTCTCCGAGGCCGAGGGCTACGCCCACCTCCACCTGCATCTGGTGCCGCGCTCGGCCGAGCACCCCGCGGACGCTCGCGGGCCGGCCGTCTTCGCCTACCTCGACGACGACCCGGCCCGGTGGTTGCCGGAGGCTCGCCGGGACGAGGTCGCGCTGGCGGTCCGCGCCGCGTTCGGGTAGCCGGTCGCTACACGCCGCGCAGGGTGCGACCGTCGGGGAGGGTGCGGCCGGCCAGCAGCGCCACCAGGGCGCCCGGGTCGGCGCGCACCGGGTCGCCGGTCCCCCAGCTCCAGTCGGTCCCCTCCGTCTCGAGGCGGACACCGTCCAGGTCGAGGCCGAAGGTCGCACCGTTCGCCGCGGTCAGCTGGTCGAGGACGGCCATGACGGCGTCCGGTGGAGCGACCGGTGGGTGGCCGAGTGCGATCGTCACGTCCAGGGAGTGGATGACGGCATGGTTGAGCGCTCCGGCCGCACCGCCACCTGGTGGCTCCCACTCGTGCAGCGCCGGCGTGCGCAGCCACGCCAGGAGCTCCTCGTGCGGCAGCGAGGCGTCGCGAGCGGCGACGTTGTCGGACAGCGTGGTGAAGTCGCCGTGGGCGGCCGCCATCTCCGCGCCGAACTGCTCAGGGGTCAGGCGCGCGGCCATCGTGACGTGCGCGACGACGTGCCGGGTCTGCCACGCCTCGCACAACGAGTCGGCCTCCCAGCCCTCCGGGCCTGCGGCGGCGAGGAGGTCGGCGAGACCGTCGTAGGTCGCGGCCACCCAGGCTCGGGTCTCGCTCATGGCGCACCTTCTGTCTTCGTCTCGGAGCTGGAGGTCGTGCTGGGTCAGACCGCCTCCGGGCGGAGTACTCATCGCAGCTGTGCTGGACAAGCGGTGCGGCTGATCGCTGCGAACCTAGCGGGCTCCGAGCCGGCGACCCGGTGGCCGGCACGACAGGCCGGCCGACGCTACGGTCAATGGAGTCGTTGCGAAGGAGACCCCCGTGCCCACGTTCCCCGTCCTCCTGCACACCGCCCTCGACGCTCGGGACTGCCGCGGTGTGGCGGAGTTCTACCGCCAGCTCCTCGGGCTCCACTACCGGCAGGGCGACGAGCCACCCGCCGACGGCACCCCGGACGACGCGGACTGGCTCGTCCTGCTCGACGACCACGAGAACCGAGTGATGGCGATCCAGGAGAAGGTGGACACGAGCCCTCCGACCTGGCCCTCGGAGGATGTCCCGATGCAGATGCACCTGGACTTCGCGGTGGCGACCGTAGAGGACCTGCGCCGGCATCGCGAGCGTGCCGAGGAGCTGGGCGCTCGTCTGTTGCACGACCGTTCCGACGACGGGGCCGAGCCGCTCTACGTCATGGCCGATCCGGCCGGGCATCCGTTCTGTCTGCTCGCTCGCTGAGGGCCCGAGCACGGGTCCTCGACCCCGCCGCCGACGGCCGCCCCGGTCACGACGCCACGCCGAGTCGGTGCCGCACCACCCTGCGGCGCAGGGTCGGCGAGGCAACCTCCTCGTAGCCGGCGTCGAGGAAGACCGGCAGGAGCCCGACCGACGCCTCGTCCCAGATCACGGTCTTTCCGGGCGCCGGCTCGGTCGGGTAGGCCTCGAGGAGGCGGGCGCCGACCTGCTTCCCGTACTCGACGGTGGCGACGGCCAGCTCGTACATCAGGCCCTGCTGGCGGAAGCCCTTGCGGACGACGAAGCACGTCACCGACCACACCCCCTCGAGCTCGGGGTCCATCCGCATCCACGCCTTCTTCCGGCTCCACACCCTGGGGTAGTTGTCCCGCGGCTCGACCGCGACCCAGCCGGCCGGCTGGCCGTCGAGGTACCCGATCAGACCGGAGGTGGGTCCGTCGGTGCCGCAGCCGACCTGCTCCAGCAGGGCGGCGTCCCGCTGCTCCTGGGTGGTGTCACGCCAGATCCACCCGGGGGCCTTCAGCGCCTGGCAGCGGCACCTGCGGGCACCACCGGCGCCGAAGACGAGCTCGACGTCCTCGCAGGTTGCCTGGTTGGCCGGTCGCCAGGTGAACTCGGGCATGGCGCAGCGTAGCCAGCGCGAGGGGCGGGTGCGAGGTGTCAGACCCGACCGCAGCGCAGCGCAGCGACAACGAGACCCGCCTGAGTGGTGACGGCCTCCGGCGCGTGAGGCGATCCCGCAGGCTCACGGGTACCGCGACGGCACCATCGCCGCGAACGACGCGGAGGCTCAGAGATCCAGCAAGTCGAGCGTCCGCGGGTCCCGCTCACCAGCGAAGAAGGTGTCCAGCACCAGCTGGAACACCGACCCCGGGCCGGCAACCAGGGTGAAGAGCGTCATGGACGAGCGAAGCTTCACATCGTCGGGTGACCCGAGGACGTCGCGAGCGGTCCGACCACTGCAGGTGAGGACGGCCTCGGCGCACTCGACCAACCGGGAGCCGAGCACCGGGTGATCGAGGTAGGCGCTCGCCTCCTCCAGCGAGCCGATCGCGTAGCGCTGCGACGTCGGCGTGGAACCGAGGCCGGCGACCTGAGGAAAGACGAACCACATCCAGTGGCTGGCCTTTCGGCAAGCGCGCAGCTCCTCCAGCACCTGCGTGTGCATACCGTCCTGCGCTTCGATGAAGCGCTCCAGCCGATGGGGGTCCGTCGTCACGCGGCTGACGCTACGTGACGCCGATCCTTTCGGCAGCGCTCGAAGGCGGCGGTGCGGCGCACCTTCGCGGGAGCGATCTTTCGCACCGACCTGGACACTGAGCGACCTGTGACCGCACTGCGTCTGACCATGCACTCGCAGCCGACTTCCTAGCGCTCGACACGACGATCTTCGTTGCGACCACGCCCGGCTCCGCGTGCTCCGGCACGATCTTCCACGTACTGGATCGGGGCAGACCTTCTCGGCGTCCCGGGACGCACAGTGCAGCGCCCGCACTTCCAAGCGGCGCGATGCAATGAGGCCTGGTGTCAGCGCAGACCGAAGAACGCCATGCACTCCTCGACGCCGGCGACGTCCACCCGAGTGGCCCATCCCGACGCCAGCCACTGCTCGTGAGTGAGGCGCAGGTGAGCCATCTCTCCGGCTCCCTCGTCGCGGCGGTGGGCGGTGACGCCGTTGTCGACATACCCGAGCGCGCGAGACACACCCAGGGAGGCGCGATTGTCCGCCCATGCCGAGGTGATGGCGAATCTCGCGCCGAGCGAACCGAAGGCGAGTGCCAGCACAGCTGCCCGCATCTGCTTGCCCAGGCCGCGCCCACGCATCGCGGGGACCAGGAACGACCATGAGTCCACCGTTCGCAGCGTCACGAAGTGATCACCCTCCAGTCCCTGGTGGCCGATGAGCTCACCGTCCCGGAAGACAGCGAAGTTCAGCTCCCACGACTCCGGGCGCCAGGTTCCCCGAGCTCGCCAGTAGTCCTGATGCATGACCACTCGACGATTCTCGTCCCGATCGAGGCCGGGATACCGAGTCGCCGACGGGTCCTGCTCGAGGTCGTCGGGAAGGATGGCTGCCATCGGACCGAGGTCGGCTTCGGTCAGGTGCCTCAGCTGGAGCTCGTCCGTCGTGAGGCGCAGGTCGAACATCGGCCAGTAGCGGTGGTCCACCGGGGGACTCTAGACCTGGCGAGAAGCACGGCGCCGCGAAGAGCAAGACCGCCAAGCGGGCGGCAACGATGCCTCCGTCTGACGTCGTGGCCAGCGACGTCGAACGACCCAGGTCGGTGAGCGCGCGCTCCGCGGTAGATCCGGACGGTGGGCACGAGGGGGACGGCTCCCAGAACCCAGTGCCAGGGTGATCCTCCTGGGCTTTGCGCTGACGTGCCACGTGGGGTCCACCCGCCGGAGGCCGAGGTTGGTGGTGCGCGCAGGTCGTACTCTCACCGGGTGACGCGGCGGGTGGTGGTAGTGCTGGTGGCCTGCGTACTGCTCGCCGGGTGCGGAGGCGAAGGCGACTCGGTCGCCGCTGGCCAGCTGATCACCCCCGCAGCGATCGCTGCCATCGTGCAGGAGCACGTCGCCCTCGAACCGCGCCGGATGGCGGTCGTCGACCGCGCGTCCCAGGTCACGCCAGCCCCTTCCACGACGCTCGATGGCGGGCCTCCCGGCGTGTGGCTGCAGTACGCCGACGTGACGCTCGAGGTCGTCGTCACGCCGATCGGCGACGGCCCCGCGGCCTGCGCCCCGCCCACCTCCTTCGACGAGTGCGTGGACGAGTCCGTCGACGGTCACGACGTGACGATCGCGTGGCAGGAGCTCGAGCCCGAGGAGGACCCCGGCACCGTCTACGTCATCGACCGTCGCGAGGCCGAGAACGTCGCCGTCCAGGTGTCCGGACCGCCCGTCACCGACGACCCGCGCAACCTCGACCTTGGGGTGCCGCTGCCGGATCTTGCCGCCCTGGCGACCGACCCACGACTCAGCCTGACGACGTCGCAGTCGGTCGTCGACCTGGGCGCCGACGTGACGATCGGACAGCCCTGATGTCCGTCGCGCTGCAGTGCAAGCAGTAGCGCAGAGAATGGGCAGGAGCCGAGCTGGTCGACCGCAGCCACCTCCGGACTCGCGACCACCGCGTGCCACCTCGTGGGTGTTCGCGCCGACGTCGGAGGCAGGCGCTCACCCGGTGCTGTCGTACACCAGTGTGCTGGTCTTCACTCGAGCGGCATGCTGGTCGTCGTCAGGACGGTGCGGACACCGAGTCCGCCACGGCGACCAGGAGCAGCCATGACCGAGTACCTCATCTTCTTCAACCAGCAGTGGGTCGGAGACCACGACGAGGAGTGGTTCCGCGGCCGCGGACCGACCTCGAGGGCGGTGGTCGAGGACATGAAGGCCGCGGGTGTGCTGGTGTTCGCCGGTGGGCTCGTGGAGGACCTCGACCAGGCCTTCAGCGCCGACGACACCAGCGGCACGCTGACCATCACCGACGGGCCGTTCGCCGAGTCCGGGGAGTGGCTGGGCGGGTTCACCATCGTCGACGTGGAGACCGAGGAGCAGGCTCGCTACTGGGGTGGCCGGGTCGCGGAGGGGTGCGGCTGGCCTCAGGAGGTCCGCCCGATCGCCGGCGGCGCCATGCGCGGCTGACCGGACGGGGCACTGCCATCCCGCAGGTCCGCCCCCGCTGAGGCCGCGACGCACCACCGACGAGACGTCACACGCGTCCATCCCTTCTCGGTGCCGTGAGCGGCGAGGCGCCCCAGCGACCGCCGTGCGTCACAGCGATCTGCCGCCCCGGTCACCCGACGCCCGGGGTGTCGTCTACCGCTCGAAACCGCCCTCGGAGTTGAGCACCTGCCCGACCATCCATCGTCCGTCGTCGCAGACGAGCCAGGCGATCAGTCGGGCGGGGTCGTCGGGCTCGGCGGGTTGACCGGTCGGGAAGGCACGGAGCAGCTCGTCCGGCGCGTCGTCGAGGTAGCCGGTGTTGACCGGCCCGGGGTTGACGGTGTTGAGCAGGATCCCGGAGCGGGCCAGGTCCGCGGCGGCAGAGCCGGTCGCTCCGGCCAGTGCGGCCTTCGACACCGCGTAGGCGAGGTTGGCGCTCATGGGTCCGAGCTGTTGTCCGGAGGTCATCCAGACGACTCGACCTCCCGGCCGGCCGTCGTGCTGAGCGGCGAACGCCTGGGTGAGCAGGAGCGTCGCCCTGGTGTTGACCCTCCAGTGCTGGTCGTAGGCCTCCGCGGTGGCGTCGCGGATCGAGACGGCGTCGCCACCGTGCGCGTGGTTGCAGACCAGCACGTCGAGGTGCCCGATCGAGTCGCCCGATGCCGCCACCAGCTCAGCGGCCGCAACCGGCACAGCAAGGTCGCCGGGCAGGGCGACCGCACGGGTGCCCGGAGGCTGCCACCGCCTGAGGTCCTCGAGCAGGTCGTCGACATCCTCCGCGGTGCCGTACGCGGCGACGTCGTGCGGGGTGTGGTGGTGGATCGCGAGCGAGGCGCCCATCGCGGCGAGCCGTGAGGCGACAGCGAAGCCGATCCCGCGGCGGCGACTGACCCCGGTCACCAGCGCGGTTCGTCCAGCCAGGGGGAGGTCGGTTGCCACGGGCCCGAGGCTACCGATGATCCTCCGCGGACGGTCGGCTCGCGCCGGCCGCACCAGGTCGTCGGTCGTCAGGTCGTCGGGTCAGACCAACCAGGCGGCGTAGAAGATCGCCATCCCGGTCGCGACGAAGATCCCGGCGATCAGCCAGAAGCGGATCACGACGGTGACCTCGTCCCAGCCCAGGTGCTCGAAGTGGTGGTGGATCGGGGCGATCCGGAAGATGCGACGGCCCGTGCCGGTGAGCCTGCGGGTGAGCTTGAAGTAGCTCATCTGCAGCAGCACCGACATCGTCTCCAGCACGAACAACCCGGCGATGACGACCAGGAGGAGCTCGGTCCGCGACAGGATCGCCAGACCCGCCACGGCTCCCCCGATCGCCAGCGAGCCGACGTCGCCCATCATGATCCGGGCGGGTTTGGCGTTCCACCACAGGAAGCCGATGCAGGCCGCGCTGGCGGCCGCGGCGAACACCGCGAGATCGAGCGGATCGCGCACCTGGTAGCACTGCGCGTCCACCGGGGAGGTCCCGGAGGACCCGCAGACCTGGTTGTTCTGCCACACGTTGACGAACATGTAGGCGCCGAAGACCATCGCCGCGGTGCCGGCGAGCAGGCCGTCGGCGCCGTCGGTGAGGTTGGCGCCGTTCGACGTCGCGGTGACGATGAACCAGATGACCAGCAGCACCACGACCAGCGGCAGCTTGACGCCCCAGTCGTGCGTGGTGGAGATGGACGACGACGCCGGCCGGACACCCCGCTCGTCGGCGAAGAAGCCGGTGGCGAGGAGTCCGAACGCGAGAGCGACCAGCGTCTGCCCGGCCATCTTGGCGCGACTGCTCAGCCCCTGGTTGTGCTGCGAGTACACCTTGATGAAGTCGTCGAGGAACCCCACCGCCCCGCAGCCGAAGAGGAGGAGGAGCACGAGCCACACGCTGGCGCTCGGTCGTCCGCCGGTGAGGATCGTGGCCACCAGGTACGCCGCCGTGGCGCTCAGGATGATCACGAGACCACCCATGGTCGGGGTCCCCTGCTTCACGTGGTGGGTCGTGGGGCCGTCGTCCCGGATCGGTTGGCCGTACCCGTGGCGGGTGAACCAGGCCAGGGCGGCCCTGGTGCCCAGCAGCGAGCAGGCTACGGCCAGGGCACCACTGAGCAGGATCGCTCGCACCTTGATCTCCCCTCGGGTCGGGTGGCCGGTCTCCACGCAGGCACAGTCGGGCTGGCCGCCCATTGTGGCTTGAGATCGTTGCGGGCCGGTCGTGGCTCACCGGCCCGACCAGAGCGGGCCGGGCACCCTGCTGCCATGACGATCCTGACGCACCTGCCCCTCGAGGGCGCGACGGTGGTCCTCCGTACGGCAACCGAGGCGGACGTCCCGTCCCTGGTCGAGCTGGTGGCCGACGACCACCTCGGCGCGACCCGCGACGGCGTCGGCTCCGACGACGGCCTCGAGCCCTACCTGCGTGCGTTCGCCGTCATCGACGCGGACCGTGCGGGTCCGGCACGACTACCGCGGCCTCGGGCTGGGAGCCGCGTTCTTCGCGTGGGCCATCGAGGAGGCGCGCCGCCGAGGTTGCGCCCTGGTCCAGCTGAGCACCGACAAGTCCCGCGGGGACGCCCTGCGCTTCTACGAGCGCCTCGGGTTCGAGGCCTCGCACGAGGGCCTCAAGCTGGTGCTGTCTCCGTGAGCGAGGGAGCGACGGCGCGGCGCATCACCGTGTTCTTCAGCCCCTTGGGCCGGACGAAGTCGAAGCCGGCGCGCTCGTAGACGGCCAACGTGCCGTTGTAGAGGAACGAGGACGACAGCCGCCGCTCGCCCGGGATGTGGGGATAGCCCTCGACGACGCCGCCGCCGGCGTGCGCGATCAGCTCGAGCGCCCCCTCCAGGGCGACGGTCACCAGACCGTGCTGGCGGAACCGCTTGTCGACGAAGATGCAGGTGATCCGGTAGTCGGGCTCGAGGTCCTGCTCCGCGAGGTACTGCTTGCTGTGGTGGATGTCGGGCAGCTCGGCCGGGGTGCCGTACTCCGCCCAGGCGACCGCCTCCGCCCCGTCCTCACCGTCCCGGACGACGAGCGCCGCATGGGCCACGCCCTCGCCCACCAGCCGCTCCTTGAAGGCCCGGTTGCCGTCGTAGCCCGGCACGTGGTCGGCGCGCTCGGCGTGGAACTTCACGCACCAGCAGCCGCCGAAGATGCCGTGATGCCGCTCCACCAGCCCGGCGAAGAGGCTCCACGTGTCCGGGGTCAACGGCTCGATCCTCGTGGGTCCAGGGTCCTGGGTCGCCATGTCCCGACATTATCCGAGCCCGGCGCCGGCCGTCCCGGACCGGCACGGCCTCCTCACCCCACCACGCACAGCTCGTTGCCCCCGGGGTCGACCAGGCCGACGCCGTCCGCGCAGCCGGCCTCGACCCGAGCGGCCCCGAGGCCCGAGAGCCGCTCGACCTCGGCTTCGAGGCTCGACGAGGCCGCAGGGGTGAGGTCGAGGTGCAGCCGGTTCCGGCCGAGCTTGGGCGCCACCGGCTCGCCACCCCAGGTGATCTTGGGGCCTCCGGCGGGTGCCTGGACCGCGGTCTCGCCGTCCTGCTCCCAGACCAGGTTCCAGGCCAGGGCGTCGCGCCAGAAGTAGCCGACCTCGGCAAGACCGTCGGCGGCCAACGAGCTGAAGAACGGGCAGCCGGCGAGGAACGTGCCTCCCGGCTCGAGGACGCACAGCTCGTTCCCGTCGGGGTCGGCGAGGACGACGTGCTCGGCGTCGGGTCCCTGGCCGACGTCCAGGCGCCCCGCACCCAGCTCGAGTGCCCGGTGGACGACGGCCGTCTGGTCGGGAACGGAGGTCGGTCTCAGGTCGGGGTGCATCTGGTTGGGACCCCACTTCTCACCGGGACCGGCGACGAATCGCAGACCGAACCCGACCTCGGGCAGCGCCGCCAGTGCCGGTGCACCCCGTTCGATCGTGACCGTCTGGCCGAGCAGGGCGCCCCAGAACGCCGCCAGTCGCCCCGGATCGGGTGAGCTGAAGGTCAGGGCACTCAGCACGCACACCATGACCGCCATTCTGCGGCGAGCGCCCACGCCGTCAAGTGAGGACCGGCACCGCGCGGCCGACCGTCAGGTCAGCAGCGTCCAGTGCCCTTCCGAGACGACCTCGGCGGTGCCGTCGACCACGGTGATGGCCGTCTGGTCGTCGATGGCGTACGCCGGGCCGGAGATGCCGGCGGCCCATCGTTCCGCCTCGGCGAGGGAGTTGCCTGGCAGACCGTCCGGGGCCAGGTGCGGGCAGATCGAGAAGTCGACCATGCCGAGCGTGCTCTCGTCGCCGGACGCCGGCCTCCACTGGATGAAGTCGTCGCCGACCTCGGGGGTCATCACCATGCTCCCCGCGCTCAGCCCCACCCACACCGTCTCGTTCAGCGTCGGCAGCAGGTCCGCGAGCCCGGACTCCCGCATCCAGTGGCAGAGGTAGAGGACGTCGCCTCCCGCCACGAGCAGCACGTCCGTCTCCTGGACCAGCGGGACCCAGCGCTCGTCGTCGATGCTGGGCAGGGCCGTGAGCTCGAGCACGCCCATCGACTTCCAGCCCAGCTCGACCATGGGGTTCTCGGACGTCCCGCTGATGAACTGCCAGGCCCTCTCCCCGGGCCCGACAGCGGGGTGCCCGTACATCGCGGTCGGGATGCACAGCGCGCTCGAGTCGGCGATCGGCTTGCCCAGCAGGTCGACCAGCGACTCTCGGATGCTGGTGTTCGTGACGCCTCCGGACGTGAGCAGCAGCTTCACGGTTCCTCCTCCTCAGTGGCGGTGGTGGCGGTGGTGGCGAGAGGAGAGTCGTGTGTCTGAGGACGACCCATGGCGCGTCCTCAGGCACACGACGTGCTCGGGCTACTGGGCCATGTCGACGAAGCGCGAGTAGTGGCCCTGGAAGGCCACGGTGATGTCCCGCGTGGCGCCGTTGCGGTGCTTGGCCACGATCAGGTCGGCCTCGCCGGGGCGCTGCGACTCCTTCTCGTAGACGTCGTCGCGGTGCAGCAGGATCACCATGTCGGCGTCCTGCTCCAGGGACCCCGACTCGCGCAGGTCGCTCATCATCGGTCGCTTGTCGCTGCGCTGCTCAGGGCCACGGTTGAGCTGCGAGAGCGCGATGATCGGCAGCCCGAGCTCCTTGGCGAGCAGCTTGATCTGACGCGAGAACTCCGAGACCTCGAGCTGGCGGGACTCGACCTTGCGCCCCGAGCTCATCAGCTGCATGTAGTCGATGACGATCAGCTTGAGGTCGTGGCGCTGCTTGAGCCGCCGGGCCTTGGCCCGGATCTCCATCATCGTCATGTTGGGCGAGTCGTCGATGAACATCGGCGCCGAGGAGATGCGGCCCATGTGGCGGGCCAGCTTGTCCCAGTCGGCGGTGTCCATCTTGCCGTTGCGGATGTGGTTGAGGGGCACCTTGGCCTCGGCCGAGAGCAGGCGCATGGTGATCTCCGAGCGGGTCATCTCGAGGCTGAAGAACACGCTGGTCATGTTGTTGTGGATCGAGGCCGCCCGGCACAGGTCGAGGGCCAGGGTCGACTTGCCCATGGCCGGCCTCGCCGCGACGATGATCATCTGCCCGGCGTGCAGGCCGTTGGTCAGGTCGTCGAGGTCGGCGAAGCCCGTCGGGACGCCGTAGAGACCGGAATCCCGGTTGCCGATGGCCTCGATCTCGTCGAGGACGCCGTCCATGATGTCCGAGAGCGGCGCGAAGTCCTCGCTGTTGCGCTTGTCGGTGACGGTGTAGATCTCGGCCTGCGCGCGGTCGACCACGTCGTCGACCTGACCCTCGCCGGCGTAGCCGATCTGGACGATCTTCGTGCCGGCGTCGACCAGGCGTCGCAGGATCGCCTTCTCGCGCACGATCTCGGCGTAGAACCCGGCATTGGCCGCGATCGGGACGTTGGAGGCGAGGGTGTGCAGGTAGGGCGCGCCGCCGACCCGCTGCAGCTGCCCCCGACGCTGCAGCTCGGCGGCGATGGTGACCATGTCGACGGGGTCGCCGCGTCCGAACAGGTCGAGGACGGCGTCGTGGATGGTCTCGTGCGAGGGGCGGTAGAAGTCCGCACCGCGCAGCACCTCGGCGACGTCGGCGATCGCGTCCTTGGAGATCAGCATCGCCCCGAGCACCGACTGCTCGGCGGCCATGTCCTGGGGCGGGGTGCGGTCACCGGGCGAGCTGGGCGCCTCCCCGGGCGCGAACGGTGACGGCCCGTCGCCCCACACCGCCATGGAGGCCTCGAAGGACGGCTCCGGGGGGCGGTTGTCGGACTCGGTGACGCTCACGCGCGGTCCCCCTCGAGACGGGTACGGGTCTGGTCGGACGGTGCGGGTGCGAGGCTAGGCGCGGGCGCCGACAACCCGGTCCGCGCTGCTGGCGCGGGGACCGGTCGGAGGTGACGTTACGGCCCGCCGGGACCCGGCGACAGCACGTTGTCCACAGGCCCTGTGGATAACCAGGGGTGGCAGGTGGACGACACGCCACGAACTGTGCGGAGGGTGGGGAGCAACCTGTGGACAACAAGATTTCTGTTGGCACCCGTGCCGCGCTGACCTGCGCAAACGGCGCCCTCGCCCTGTGGACAGAAAATACTTCGCCGGTCCCGGCGTTCACCCGCCGTCCACTCCGTGTCTGCGGTGCCGTGGCACTGATACACCGCCGAGTCAGAATTTGTCCACAGCCAGGGCCAAGTTTTCCACCGGTCGTCCAACCCCACCTCCGACCATGACCGGCCCTACCCGATCGGGTAGCCGCGCTGACCTGCGAGGACACGACCGCGAGATCGTGGCGCTCGCCGTCCCGGCCTTCCTGGCCCTCGTCGCCGAGCCGCTCTTCCTGCTCGGTGACGCGGCCGTCGTGGGTCACCTCGGCACCGGCAGCCTGGCCTCGCTCGGGCTCGCCGCGACCGTCCTGCAGACCGTCGTGGGCCTGTGCGTGTTCCTGGCCTACGGCACCACGGCCGGCGTCTCGCGCCGCCTCGGGGCCGGCGACCGGGAGGGGGCTCTGGCCCAGGGCGTGGACGGGCTGTGGCTGGCGGTCGGCATCGGCGCGCTGGCCACGGTGGCGGTCCTGGTGCTGGCCCGGCCGGTGGTGGGCCTCTTCGGTGCCGACCGGGTCGTCGCGGACGGCGGCACCACCTACCTGCGCATCGCGGCGCTCGGGGTCGTCCCGCTGCTGCTCCTCCTGGCCGCCACGGGCGTCCTGCGCGGGCTCCAGGACACCCGGACCCCCCTGGTGGTCGCCGTCGTCGGCAACCTGCTCAACCTGGGTCTCAACGTGGCGCTCGTCTACGGCGCCGGCCCCGTCCCCGCGCTCGGCCTGGCCGGCTCGGCGGTCGGCTCGGTCGTGGCCCAGGTCCTCAGCGCCGCCGCCCTGGTGGCCGTGGTCGTCCGCGGCGCGCGCCGCGAGGGGGCCGCCCTGCGCCCCGACCGCGGCGGCATCGCCCTGGCGGCACGAGCCTCGGTGCCCCTGGTGGTGCGGACGCTGACGCTGCGCGCCGCCCTGCTGGCCACGACCTACGCGGTGACCCTCGGCGTGGTCGCCGAGCGGACCGTCGACCTCGCCACGCACCAGCTGGCGATGACGCTGTGGGGCTTCCTGGCCTTCGTGCTCGACGCCGTCGCGATCGCGGCCCAGGCGATCACCGGTCGCTACCTCGGCGCCGGCGACGTCGTCGCCGTGCGTGCCGTGACCCGGCGGATGGTGCGCTGGGGCCTGGTCTCCGGCGTCGTGACCGGGGTGCTGCTCGCCGCCACCAGCCCCCTGCTCGGACCGCTGTTCAGCGACGACCCCGAGGTGCACCGGCGGCTGGTGGGGGTGCTCGTGGTCGCGGCCCTGGCCCAGCCGCTCGCCGGCGTCGTCTTCGTCCTCGACGGCGTGCTGATCGGTGCCGGCGACGGCCGCTACCTGGCGCTCGCAGGGACCGTCGTGCTCGCGGTGCACCTGCCGGTGGTGCTCCTGGTCGCCCACCGAGGGGGTGGCCTGGTGGGGGTGTGGGTCGTCTTCGGCGCCGTCTTCATGGGCGTCCGCGGCCTCGCCCTCGTGCACCGCGCCCGCGGCGAGCGGTGGCTGGTCACCGGCGCCGGTCAGGCCCGGGGCCGGCCGGCCTCGTAGCTGCGGGCGTAGAGGGGCGGCCTGCGGTTGCGGTAGGCCACGGTCGCGTCCCCGCTGTCGGCCAGGGACGCCTGCCACCGCGCGGACACCGCGACCTCGGGCGGCGTCACGAACCGTGCCCGGCCGAAGGCGCCGTCGCCCGCCGGCCGCCGCAGCACGGCCAGCCGGCCGTCGCCGTAGTAGCGGACGGCGATCATCGTCGTGCCGGCCCGGTTGACGGCCACCTGGCCCTCGAGGCCACCGGGTCGGCTCTCGGTGACCACCTTGGCGGTGCCCCAGCCCCCTCGGCGGACCCCGCGGCGCGCGGTCAGGATGACGTACTCACCTGCCCGGCACCGGGTGAAGGCGACGCTGCTGGTGCCGGCGGCGTCGACGCCTACGCCCAGGACGTCGGGCCGGTAGCTGCAGTGGTCCTGCCTCGCCCACGTCTTCACCGGTCGCGGTCCCGTGCCTCCCGCGGGGACGAAGGCCGACCGGATGGTGACCACCACCGAGCCCTCCTGGTCGTCGTCGACGTCGGCCCAGCCGAGGACCAGGTCGCCGCCGGGGCCCCCGGCGACCTCGAGGGTCTCGATCTCGTGGTCCGTCGCGGCGAGGCGTCGCACCCCGCTCCAGCGGCCGGTGGCCCGCGACCAGGTCCGCAGCCCGATCTGGGGCACCCGGTCCCCACCCGGGGACGCTCCGTACGGTGCCACGTACCGCACGTCGCCCCGGGCGTCCATGCTCAGGCGCGGGACGCCGGGGAACAGGCCGGGGACGGCACCGGGCCCCTCGGCCGGCTCGCTCCACCGGCCTCCGTCCGGTCGGACGATGTAGCGCGCCGTGGACTCGGCGCCGAAGATCGCCATCAGGTCGCCGCGGTCGTTCCCGACCAGCATCGCCCCGCTCGGGGTCTCGTGCGCGGGACCGAGCCGACCGTCCGGTCGCACGGTCTGCAGGAGGCCGCGGTAGGTCCCCGGTGCCACCTCCACCGCGTCCACGGAGAAGGTCGCGCTGCCGTCGCCGGCCACCACGAGGTCGTCGAGCCGGGCGCCGTGGGAGACGGTCGCGGCCACGAGCGGCTCGCTCCACGGCCCACCCGGCGCGCGGCGGGACAGCTCGATGACCTTGTCCTCGGCCCGGTCGCGCTCCCACACCGCGACCGCCGTGCCGTCCGCGGCGGTGCCGATCGCGAAGCCGTTCCGCCCGCTCGCGGTGCTGCCGGCGGCCTCCTGCGTCAGCACGTCCCGTGGCTGCCAGTGGCGCACGGACTGCCGCGCGTCGGCCTGCGCCCCGGGACCGGCCGCCAGCGCCGAGCAGACGAGGACCACCGTGGCGAGCACACCGGCCGCCCTGCCTGCTCCCCCCCTGCCTGCTCCACCCCGGCCGCTGCCACCTGCTCGCACGGCACGCTCCTGTCACCGCCGGATCCCCCACCGGCCCCCCTGGGCCCCTCACCGGGCACCCGACGATACCCCTCGGCGACACAGGGCGCGACCGTGAGAGGCGCAGGCAGGTGCGCCTAGGCTCCAAGCCGTGAAGCCGTTGCAGGTCGCCGCGCTGGGGTTCCTGCTGACGACCCTCTACGTGCGCCTCGGAGGGTGGGACGCGGCACCCGACCCGCTGGGCTGGGCCCTGGTGTGCCTGGCCGTCGTGCGCCTCCCGGACGACCTGCCGGCTCCGCCCGGCGGTGCTGGGCACGAGCGTCGTGGCGGGCCTGGTCTCGGTCCCGCTGGCCCTGCCGGCGGTGACCGGGGCCCTGGGCGACGTCGACCCGGCCCTGGGCTGGGCGGCCTCGCTGCCGGCCTTCACCGCCGTGGTGGTGCTGCTGCACGCGCTGGCCGCGGCCGCGCGGCAGGGCGAGGACCCGGTCGCCGCCGGGTGGCTGTCCTCGCTGCGGACGCTGACCGCGGTCGTCGCCGTCCTGCCGGCGCTCGTCCTCGGCGGCGGCATCGAGCCGCTGCGTCCGTTCGCGGCCTCGGTGGCCCCCCTGGCCGCGCTCGGGCTGCTGGTGCTCCTGCTGCTCTACGGCTCCCGCACCTGGGCGGTGCCGGAGGCGCGGTGAGCGGGACCGACCAGCCCCACCAGCGCGTCGATCTCCTCGTGGAACCCGCTCAGGATGAGGCCGGGGTCGGGGATCGCGCGGGCGTCGACCTTGAACCCCACCCGGACCGCACCGGCGTAGGTGAAGATGCAGGTGCCCAGGGTCTGGTCCCCCGAGCTCGGCACCCACCCGAGGAGTCCCCCGATGCGGGTGCCGGCGAGGTAGCGGTGCTCGCGCGGGCCGGGCACGTTGGTCGTGACGCCACTGGCCTTGTTGGAGAAGAAGCGGGCCAGGGCCCGGCTGCCCCGGGCGCCGAGCAGGCCGATGAGGTGGATGACGCCGAAGGTGATCAGTGGTTCCGGTGAGCCCTTGATGGCGTCCATCCGACGCTTGGTCTCGCTCAGCCGCCCCTGCGTGGTCGATCGGCTCGAGGGCAGGCGCAGCAGCACGACGGCGAAGCGGTTGCCCAGCCGGACCGGCAGCGGGCGGTCGAGCGGGCGCAGGTTGACCGGCACCATCGTCGCGACGTCGCTCGGAGGGCCGGCCTGGTGGACCTGTTGGGCCTGGTAGCGGTGCAGCGCCCCGGCGAGTGCGGCGACGAGGACGTCGTTGACCGTGCTCCCGGTCGACCGTGCGACGTCCTTGACCGCCGCCAGCGGGATCGCGGCCGACCACACGACGATCTTCTCCGACTCGGCCGTTCCCGACAGGACCGTCGCGGGGTTGCGGGCCAGGAGCAGCTTGGCGCCGACCCGCAGTCCCTGGGCGAGCACCCGCACCGGGGTGAGCAACGACGCCGGTCGGAGCCGGGCCGCCCCCCGCGCGGCCCCGTCGGGCCGCTCGCTCGTCTCCTCGGCACCCGCACCGGCGGCAGCGGTCTGGCTGGTCTCGTCGGTGATCGAGAGCAGCACCCGGGTCAGGGCGATGCCGTCGGCCAGGGCGTGGTGCAGGCGCACGAAGACGGCCGTGCCCTCGTCCCTGCCCTCGATGAGGTGGATCTCCCACAGGGGACGGTCACGGCGCAGCGGCCGCCCGAGGTGCTGCGCGACGTAGGCCTGGAGGGCGAGGTCGTCGGCGGGCGCCTCCAGCGTGGCCTCGCGGACGTGGTCGGCGAACCGGAAGGGGGCAGCGTCGGTCCAGCGCGGCAGCCCACCGGGGAACCGCGGGCGGACCGGTCGCTGGCCGAAGACCGGGTAGCGCTCGACGATCCGCTCGCGCACGACCCGTTCGAAGTGCTCGCGGTCCAGCGGACCGTCGAGCAGCACCAGCGCCTCGATCACCATCAGGTTGGCGGGGTGGTCGGTGTTCAGCCAGATCGCGTCGACCGGGCGCACCAGGGTGTGTCTCACCGATCGACACTCTCAGGGCCGGCGCCGCGACGCCACACCTGACGAGCCTGCTGGGTGCAGCGGGCCCGGCCGGCCCCACGCGCCACCGAGGACCGCCCCCGGTGGGGACGGCCCTCGTGGCGGACGCGGCGGTACCGGGTCAGGAAGGGATCACGTTGAGCGTCACCGTGGCGGAGACCTCGTCGTGCAGGCGCACCCCCACGGTGTGGTTGCCCAGCGACTTGATGGGGTTGCCGAGCACGATGGTGCGCTTGTCGACCGGCTCGCCGCCGGCCGTGGTCATCGCGCCGGCGATGTCGCCGGTGGTGACCGAGCCGAAGAGCCGGCCCCCGGCCCCCGCGCGGACCTTGAGGTCCACGGGAGCGCCTTCGAGGGTCGCCTTGACCTGGACGGCGTGGTCGTGGTCGCGCACGGAGCGCGCCGACCGGGCCGTCTTGATCGCGTCGACGGTCTTCTGACCGCCACGGGTCCACAGCAGGGCGACCCCGCGCGGGATGAGGTAGTTGCGGCCGTAGCCGGACTTGACCTCGACGACGTCGCCGGGGGCGCCGAGGCCGTCGACCTCCTGGGTGAGGATGAGCTTCATGGTGTCGACTCCTCTCAGCGACCGGTGGACGTGTAGGGCAGCAGGGCGACCTCGCGGGAGTTCTTGACCGCGATGGCGACGTCGCGCTGGTGCTGCACGCAGTTGCCGGTCACCCGACGGGCGCGGATCTTGCCGCGGTCGGAGATGAACTTGCGGAGCAGGGCGGTGTCCTTGTAGTCGACACCGGTCGCCTTCTCCTTGCAGAACTGGCAGACCTTCTTCTTGGGCTTGCGATCCACTATCTTGGCCATTGTGGTGCTCTCCTTCGTGAGCCCGGTCGGAAGTGGTGTCCGGACCGGAATGGTGGATGGGTGGTCACCCCGCAGTCGCCGGTGAGGCGCCCGCGCAGGGTTGGTTCAGGTGCTCAGAACGGGGGTTCCTCCGACGAGACGCCGGGCGCCCCCCACGGGTCCGCGGACTGGCCGCCGCCCTGCTGGGCACCGCCGCCCTGGGCCGGGGCGGCCCACGGGTCGTTGCCGGCGCCGCCCTGCTGGCCGCCGCCCTGCTGGGCAGCGCCCTGCTGGCCGCCGCCGCCGCCGTAACCACCGCCGCCGCCGCCGGAGCGCTGGGCGCGGGCGACCTTGGCCGTGGCGTACTTCAGCGACGGGCCGACCTCCTCGACCTCGAGCTCGACGACGGTGCGCTTCTCGCCCTCGCGGGTCTCGTAGGAGCGCTGCTTGAGCCGCCCCTGGACGACGACGCGCATCCCCTTCTGGAGGGACTCGGCGACGTTCTCCGCGGCCTGGCGCCACACCGAGCAGGACAGGAACAGCGCTTCGCCGTCCTTCCACTCGTTGCTCTGACGGTCCAGGGTCCGCGGGGTCGACGCGATCCGGAAGTTGGCCACGGCCGCCCCCGAGGGGGTGAAGCGCAGCTCCGGGTCGTCGACGAGGTTCCCGACGACGGTGATGACGGTCTCGCCTGCCATGTGGTCTCTCCTTGCTCGGGGGTGGGTACCGGTGCGGTGCTCACCGATCGTGCCGTGCGCCGGGGACAGCCACCAGGGGCTCTCCACAGGCGCGCGTCAGCGGATCAGTGGGCGTCGGGCCGGATCACCTTGGTCCGCAGGATCGACTCGTTGAGCGTGAGCTGGCGGTCGAACTCCTTGACCGTGGCCGGCTCGGCCTGCAGCGAGACCACGGCGTAGATGCCCTCGGCGTTCTTCTTGACCTCGTAGGCCAGGCGCCGACGACCCCAGACGTCGACCTTGTCGACGGTGCCGCCGTCCTTGCGGATGACGTTGAGGTACTTGTCGAGCGACGGCTCGATGGTGCGCTCTTCGAGACTCGGGTCGAGAATGACCATGACTTCGTATGCGCGCAAAGCTGTCCCACCTCCTGTGGACTCGGGCGGCCACGGTCTTTCCGTGGCAGGAGGACTACGTCCGTCCCCGGTGCGGCGACCCGATCGCTGGGTCGCCCCCGCAGGGACAGCCGCGAGGTTATCAGCGGCCCGCCGCGTGCCGGTAATCCCGCGGCGCCGCTCGCGGCGCGGCCCGTCTGCCGGGCCGCCTACCCTGGCCCGATGACCGTCGCCATCGGAGCCCACGTCGACCAGACCGACCCGCTCGCCGAGGCCCGCGAGCGGGACGCCCCGCTCGTCCAGTTCTTCCTCGGCGACCCGCAGGGCTACCGGGGTCCCGAGATCGCCTACGCCGGCGGCGCGGCCGCGCTGCGCTCCGATGCCGAGGCGGCCGGCGTCGCCCTCTACGTCCACGCGCCGTACATCATCAACGTCGCCACCACGAACAACCGGATCCGCATCCCGAGCCGGAAGCTGCTCCAGCAGCACGTCGACGCGGCGGCCGAGATCGGCGCCCGGGGCCTCATCGTGCACGGCGGCCACGTCAACGCCTCCGACGACCCGGCGAAGGGCTTCGACAACTGGCGCAAGGCGGTCGAGGCGACCGACCTGAAGGTGCCGCTGCTGATCGAGAACACCGCCGGCGGCGAGCACGCGATGACGCGCTACCTCGAGCGGATCGCCGGCGTGTGGGCGGCGATCGAGGAGGCCGAGGGTGCCGACCAGGTCGGCTTCTGCCTGGACACCTGCCACGCCCACGCCGGCGGCAACGCGATGGAGACCGTCGTCGACGACGTCCTCGCGATCACCGGGCGGATCGACCTCGTGCACGCCAACGACAGCCGCGACGCCTTCGGCTCCGGCGCCGACCGGCACGCCAGCCTCGGGGCCGGGACGATCGACCCCGACCTGCTGGCCGCGGTGGTGCGCGCCGCCGGCGCGCCCGTGGTCTGCGAGACCCCCGGACCGGCGTCCGCGCACGTCGCGGACTTCGACTGGCTGCGGGAACGGCTCTGAGTCGGGCCGCACCGGCCGCCCGCTAGCCTCGGGGCCGTGCCCCCCGCCCTCACCGTCCGCGCCGTCACCGAGGACGAGCACCTCGCCCACCTGCGCTCCCTGCCCTCGGCCAGCTTCCTGCAGACGCCGGCCTGGGGCCAGGTCAAGAGCGAGTGGCGCCGCGAGTCGCTCGGCTGGTTCCGTGCCGGTCCCGACGGGGCCGACGAGCAGCTGGTCGGCGTGGCGCTGGTGCTCTACCGGCGGCTGCCCCGGGGCCGACGGTCGCTGGCCTACCTGCCCGAGGGGCCCGTCCTGGACTGGGCCGAGGCCGCCGACGACCTCGCCGCGTGGCTGGACCCCCTCACCGCCCACGTCAGGGCCCAGGGCGCCTTC
This sequence comes from uncultured Actinomycetota bacterium, assembly GCA_963822495.1. Taxonomy (GTDB): domain Bacteria; phylum Actinomycetota; class Actinomycetes; order Propionibacteriales; family Nocardioidaceae; genus Nocardioides. The sequence continues at coordinate 390,331 of CAWGHQ010000008.1, forward strand.
GGGGTGCGGATCGGCCCCGCGGTGGTGGTGCGCCGGTGGACCGCCCAGCAGGTCAAGGACGGGGTGGCCGACGCCGACGTGCGTCGCCTCGCCGACCTCGCCCCCTCGCACCGCGAGCCGATCGGCGCCGCCGTCGTCTCGGGTCTCAAGCGGCTCGGGTGGCGTCACCAGGGGGCCGCGGGCGGGTTCGCCGCCGGCCAGCCGCAGTACGTCTTCCAGGTGCCCCTGGTCCACCCCGACCGCACGCCGCTCACCGAGGCCGAGGTGCTGGCCGGCATGAACCAGCTGTGGCGGCGCAACATCAAGAAGGCCGCGAAGGCCGGCGTCGAGGTCGCCGCCACCGACGCAGCGGAGGCCGACGACCTCGAGACGCAGCTGCGCGCCTTCCACGAGCTCTACGTCCACACCGCCGAGCGCGACCACTTCACCCCGCGCCCGCTGGCCTACTTCCGCACCATGGCCGCCGCCCTCGGCGCCGAGGACCCGGCCCGCTTCCGGCTGTTCACCGCCCACCACGAGGGTGACCTGGTCGCGGCGACGATCGCGATCCGGGTCGGCGCCCACGCCTGGTACTCCTACGGGGCCTCCTCCACCGAGAAGCGCGAGGTGCGCGGCTCCAACGCGGTGCAGTGGGCGATGATCCGCGACGCCCTGGCCGACGGCGCCACGATCTACGACCTGCGCGGCATCACCGACACCCTCGACCCCGAGGACTCCCACGTCGGCCTCATCCAGTTCAAGGTCGGCACGGGCGGCGAGGCCGTCGAGTACGCCGGGGAGTGGGACCTCCCGCTCAACCGACTGCTCTACCGCGCCTTCGACCTCTACATGAGCCGGCGGTGAGCACCCCGTGAGCCTCACCCTCCACGTCGACGGCGAGCGCTGGCGCACCCACCTGAACGCGGTCGCCGCGGCCAACCCGGGGCTGACCCCGGTGATCAAGGGCAACGGCTACGGCCTGACCCTGCCCCGGCTCGCGCGGCGGGCGGGCTGGCTGCGAGAGCAGGGCCACGAGGTCGACACCGTGGCGGTCGGCACCTACTCCGAGCTGACCACCGTGGCGCCCCGCTTCGACGGCGACCTGCTGGTGCTGACCCCGTGGCGGCCCTTCGGCCCCGAGCTCGCGCTCGACGAGCGCCTCGAGCGGCGGGTCGTGCACACCGTCGGTCGCCTCGAGGACCTGACCGCTCTGCTCGAGCGGCGCCCCACGGCCCGGGTGGTGCTGGAGCGTCGCACCAGCATGCTCCGCCACGGCTTCGACGCCGCAGGGCTGCGCGCCGCCGGGCGGCTGCTGGCCGAGCGGCGCACGGCCAGGGTCGAGGGGGTCGCCCTCCACCTGCCGCTGGACGAGGGCTCCCACCTCGGCGAGGTGCTGGCGCTGATGGACGACGTCGTCGCGGCCGACCTGCCGAGCCGCACCCTGTGGATCAGCCACCTGACCGGCGACGAGCTGGCCACGTTGCGTCGGACCTACGCCGACTACACGGTGCGACCGCGGGTCGGCACCCACCTGTGGCTGGGCGAGCGGGCTGCCCTGCGGGTCACCTCGACGGTCCTCGACGTGCACCCCGTCCAGCGCGGCGACGTCTTCGGCTACCGCGGCCGCCGCATCGCCCGGGCCGGGCACCTGCTCGTGGTCAGCGGCGGGACCTCCCACGGGATCGGGCTCTCGGCACCCACGGGCGACGCCAGCGCGCGGGCACGGGTGGCCAGCCTGGCCCGCGGCGGTCTCGACGCCGCCGGGGTGGCCCGCTCGCCGTTCACCGTCGACGGACGCCTGCGGCTCTTCGCCGAGCCGCCCCACATGCAGGCCTCGATGCTCCTGCTGCCGCACGGCGCCGCCGTGCCGGCCGTCGGCGACGAGCTCGACGTCCGCGTCCGCTACACCACGACGTCCTTCGACCAGGTCCTGGTCGGCTGATCGAGGCGGCCGGGCACCGGCTCGGCCTCGGTGCGGCGCACCACGTCCTGCTCGGGTCGCCACACGTCGTGGACCACGAGCGCCACGAGGTACAGCTCGCCGGCCATCCGCAGCAGGATCGCCACCCAGTACACCGGCGCGTCGTAGGTGGTGCCCTCCGCGGCCCCTCCGGGGCGCAGGTAGTCGCCGAGGTACCACCAGATGCAGGCGAAGTAGAAGACCTCCCCTGCCTGCCAGACCACCTGGTCGCGCCAGCGGGGTCGCGCCAGCGCCGCGAGCGGCAGCAGCCAGAGCACGTACTGCGGCGAGTAGACCTTGTTGACCAGCAGGAAGCCGACCACCACGAGGAAGCCGAGCTGGGCCAGCCGCGGCGTGCGCGGGGCCAGCAGGCCCAGGGCCGCCACCCCGAGACACCACAGGACGAAGAAGACCTCGCTGGACAGGTTGATCGTGGCCGGGGAGATGACGACGTCGGCCGCCTGGGAGAGCACCGTCCACGCGGAGCCCAGGTCGGCGCCCCGCTCGGCGTTGAAGGTCCAGAAGACCCGCCACGGGCCGGGTCCGCTGAGGAGGGCCGGCGCGTTGGCGGCCAGCCAGGCCGCCACGGCCGCGAGAGTGACGCCGCCCACGTCGCGCCAGCGCCGCTCCCGCACGCAGAGCACCAGCACCGCGCCCAGCAGGAACCCCGGGTAGAGCTTCGTGGCCGCTCCCAGCCCGATCAGCACCCCGGTCAGCACCGGGCGTCCGCGCGCCCACGCCCACAGCACACCGGCCACCAGCACGACCGCGAGGAGGTCCCAGTTGACCAGGCCGGTCAGGGCCAGGGCCGGTGAGGCGGCGAAGACGGCGGCGTCCCAGGGCCGGCGGGGGTTGACCCGGGTCAGCAGCCACGCGCTCACCAGCGTGAGCAGCGCCAGGCCGAGGGCGTTGACGACCACGAAGACCAGCACCTCGCGCGCCACGTCGGGCTGGCCGAACAGGGCGTCGGGCGCGGTGCGGTAGCGCTCCTCGAGGTCGGGGAAGCCGACGACCGCGTGGGTCACCCACGCGGTGCCCCAGGCCCAGTAGGCGATCCCGACGGGGTACTCCATCACCTCGAAGCGCGCCCGCACCTGGGGGTCGGTGGAGTAGGGCCACTCGTGCTCGACCAGGCCGCGGCCGGTGTAGAGGTAGGGGAGGTCGGAGTAGCACATCGCCGAGTAGCGGGTCGTGCCGTCGGCCCAGGAGTCCTGCGCGCACGGCGCCTTCTGCAGCAGCCCGAGAGCGAAGGTGACCGCGGCCAGCATCAGGACCACCCCGGTCGGGGTCCACCACCGGCTCCGCCCGGCGCGGGGCCCGACGGGACCGCCGACGCCTTCGCTCAGGCCGGCGACCAGGGGGTCGTCGTGGGTCGGGTGGACGTGCGAGCTCACCCGGGTCCGCCGCCGGGCCCACCACCGGGCCGAAGCCCACCACCGGGCCCACCACCGGGCCCACCACCGGGCCCACCACCGGGAATGCCTCGCGGGGTCCCGGTGGGCCGGGGGGTCGGGGTCACCGGCGGACTGCTCGACGGCGGCTGCGTGGTCGAAGGAGGCTGCGTCGTCGGCGGCTGCGTCGTCGAGGGCGGCTGCGTCGTCGGAGGCTGGGTGGTCGACGGCGGCTGGCTCGAAGGTTCCGAGGACGGCTTGGGGGTCCGGGTCGTGGGCGGCGCCGACGACGGCGGCGCCGACGACGTCGGAGGGGCGACGGAGGTCTCGGTGGGCGTCGGGGGCGCGGTGACGGTGGTGCTGCCGTCGGGTGCCTCGCCGTCGACGTTGGCGGCCGGCGGGAACTCCTCGACCGGCAGGCCCTCCAGGGCGCGCTGCATCACCGCCAGCCAGGTGTCGGCCGGGTAGTCCGCGCCGAAGTAGGACGGCAGCCACCCGTCCAGCTGGTCGTCGCCGTCGCCGCGCACGTACATCACGGCCGTCGAGAGCTGCGGGGTGTAGCCGATGAACCAGGCCGAGGAGACCTGGTCCTGGTCGTTGGTCGCCGTGCCGGTCTTGCCGGCCGCGGGCCGCTCGAGCGCCAGCGCCGCCTGGCCGGTGCCGTTGGCCACGACCTGCTGCAGGGCGTAGGACACGTCGTCGGCGACCGGCTCCTCGATCGCGGCGCTGCTGTCGTTCTTCCAGGCGTACAGCTCCTCGCCGTCAGCGTTGGTCACGCTGTCCACGACGTGGACCGGGGTCTCCTGACCGCGGTTGGCCACCGTGGCGTAGGCGTTGGCCATGTTGACGGCGCTGACCCGGGCGCGGCCCAGGGTGATCAGGGAGTCCTCGGGGCTGAAGTCGCGCGAGGTCGAGGGCAGCCCGGGGTAGTCGGGGTCGGCCTTGGCCGGGGGGATGCCCATCTTGTTGGCGGTCTGGTAGATCTTCTTCGGACCGTCGGGGATCCGGTTCGACATGTCGACGAAGGCGGTGTTGATGGACTGCTCGAGCGCGACCGTGGCGGTGACCGCGGAGCCGTAGTCGTTGCCGAGGCCGTCGGGACCGGAGCCCTCGTTGCGCACCGTCAGGCCGTCGGGGAACTCATAGGGCGAGTTGCCCTCGAAGGTGTCGGCCAGCGAGAAGCCGCTCTCGAGCGCCGTGGCGAGGGTGACGGGCTTCATCGTCGACCCGACCATGCCGCCGGCGGTGGCCCAGTTGATCTGCGAGGCGAGGTAGTCCTGGCCGCCGAAGAAGCCGCGCAGGGCGCCCGTCCCGGGCTCGACGGAGGCGACCGCGACGTGCAGCTCCTTGTCGCTGAACCCCTCGGGTCGCGCCTCCTCGACGCCCAGCTTGGCGGCCTCCATCGCCGCTTGCGCTGAACGTGGTGGTCACCCGCAACCCCTGGCCGTCGATCTCGGAGTCCGAGAAGCCGAGGCCGCGCAGCTCCTCGCGCACCAGCGTCAGCATGTGCCCGCGCTGGCCGCCGTAGGCGTCGTCCTCCTCGATCTCGGGGAAGGGCGGCAGCCGCTTCGCGGCCTGCTCGGCCTGCGCGGCGCTCAGGTCGCCGGCCTCGGCCATGTTGCCCAGGACGTAGCCGTAGCGTCCCTTGAGCTCGCGGCGGTTGTCCTTGCCGTTGGCCGGGTCGAACAGCGAGGGGTTGTTGATGACGCTGGCCAGCACGGCCGACTCCCGCAGGTCGAGCTCACCGGCGGGCTTGTCGAAGAAGGCGTGCGCCGCCGCCTCGATGCCGTAGGCGCCCCGGCCGAAGTAGATCGTGTTGAGGTAGCCCTCGAGGACCTCGGTCTTGGACTGGCTGCGCTGGACCTTCAGGGAGAGGATGGCCTCCTTGAGCTTGCGCTTCCAGGTCTGCTCCTGGGTCAGGTAGAGCACCTTGACGTACTGCTGGGTGATGGTCGAGGCGCCCTGGGTCTCGTTGCCCGAGGCGTTGCTGAACGCCGCCCGGAGGATGCCCTTGGGGTCGATGCCCTCGTTGGTCCAGAACGTCTGGTCCTCGGCGGCGACGACCGCGTTGCGCACGGTCGCGGGCATCTCGTCGTAGGAGATCGACTCGCGCTCCTGGGTGGCGAACCGCCCCAGCTCGCTCTCGCCGTCGGCGTAGTAGATGAACGAGGTCTCGGTGAGGAAGTCGGCGTTGGGGTCGGGGATGTCGATGGCCCGGTAGGCCAGCACGAACGCCAGGACGGCCACCAGGACCCCCACGAGCCCGAGGGCCAGGAACCAGCGCACCACGCGCCAGATCTTGGACCGGCGGGTGCGCGGGCCCCGGGCGGACCTCGGGGCGGACTTCGAGGTGGACCTGGCGGAGCTGCTCTTGCTGGCCACGGCGCGAACTCCGACAGGTAGGGGGACAGACCTGCCCGTCCGAGCACCGAGCGGGCCGTCAGGGCCCGGTCAGCCTACGCGGGGTCGGCGGGGGTGACACACCGCACGGCGTCTCAGAGTGGGTGTTCGCCCGGATATATCGCTACGATACATCTCGTGGCACGTCGTGGAGAGACCATCGAGCTCGCAGTCCTCGGACTGCTCCACGAGGCACCCATGCACGGCTACGAGCTGCGCAAGCGGCTCACCCTGATGCTGGGCTGGGGCCGGGTGCTGTCCTACGGCTCGCTCTACCCGGCCCTGAAGAAGATGCTGCGCGGGTCCCTCATCGAGGAGACGCCCGGTCCGGCCACCACCGTGGTCTCGCGCCGGCCCCGCATCGTCTACCGCGTCACCGAGGCCGGCACGGCCGCCTTCGAGCGGCTGATGGCCGACGTCGGACCCACGGCGTGGGAGGACGACACCTTCGACATCCGCTTCGCCTTCTTCGGTCGCACCGACATGGAGAGCCGCCTGCGGGTCCTCGAGGGACGGCGCACCCGCCTGCAGGAGCGTCTCGACCGGGTCCAGGGCCAGCTCTCGATGACGCAGGCCGAGGTCGACCGCTACGCCGCCGAGCTGCAGCGCCACGGCGTGGAGTCGGTCGAGCGCGAGGTGCGCTGGCTCAACGACCTCATCGCCGCCGAGCGCGCGCTCCCGCCGGAGACCCGGCCCCCGGACGCACAGCACACACCCCACCCACCGACCACACCGACGCCGGCCACCGCGCCGCCGTCGCCGTGATCACCTGAGAAAGGAAGCCCCCATGGGTTCGATTCGAGTTGCGATCGTGGGAGTGGGCAACTGCGCCACCTCCCTCATCCAAGGCGTCGAGTACTACCGGGACGCCGACCCGTCGGGCACCGTCCCGGGTCTCATGCACGTCGAGTTCGGCGACTACCACGTGCGCGACGTGGAGTTCGTCGCCGCGTTCGACGTCGACGACAAGAAGGTCGGCAAGGACCTCTCCGAGGCCATCAACGCCTCGCAGAACAACACGATCAAGATCGCCGAGGTGCCCACGCTCGGCATCGAGGTCCAGCGCGGCCCGACGATGGACGGCCTGGGCAAGTACTACCGCCAGACCATCGAGGAGTCCGGCGCCGACCCGGTCGACGTCGTGCAGGTCCTCAAGGACACCCGGGCCGACGTCATGGTCGCCTACCTCCCGGTGGGCTCCGAGGAGGCCGACAAGTTCTACGCCCAGTGCGCGATCGACGCCGGGGTCGGCTTCGTCAACGCCCTGCCGGTCTTCATCGCCTCGGACCCCGAGTGGGCCCAGAAGTTCAAGGACGCCGGCGTCCCGATCGTCGGTGACGACATCAAGTCCCAGGTCGGCGCGACCATCACCCACCGGGTCATGGCCAAGCTGTTCGAGGACCGCGGCGTCGCGCTGGACCGCACCTACCAGCTCAACGTCGGCGGCAACATGGACTTCAAGAACATGCTCGAGCGCGAGCGCCTGGAGTCCAAGAAGGTCTCCAAGACCCAGGCCGTGACCTCGAACCTCCAGGGCGAGCTGGCCGACAAGATCAACGCCCGCAACGTCCACATCGGCCCCTCGGACTACGTCGAGTGGCTCGACGACCGCAAGTGGGCCTACGTCCGCCTCGAGGGCCGCGCGTTCGGCGACGTCCCGCTGAACCTCGAGTACAAGCTCGAGGTGTGGGACTCGCCCAACTCCGCCGGGATCATCATCGACGCCGTGCGTGCGGCCAAGATCGCCATGGACCGCGGCATCGGCGGCCCGATCGTCTCCGCATCGTCCTACCTGATGAAGAGCCCGCCGGTGCAGCTGCCCGACGACGAGGGCCGGCGTCGCGTCGAGGCCTTCATCGCCGGCGAGGAGTGACCCCCTGCAGTTCGGTGCACCAGTGGTGCGCGCCGCCGGCTCCGGCCCGCCGTCAGCCCGGCAGGTCGAGCACCACGACGGCGTAGTTGTCGTCGGCGCCGGTGGCCTCCACCGCGAGCGCGACCGCGTCGGCGACCTCCCCGGGTGACGACGCGGACCTCAGCAGGTCGCTGAGGACGGCCGGGTCCACCTCGCCGTGCACGCCGTCGGTGCAGAGCACGAAGCGGTCACCCGGCAGCGTGCCGTGCACCGCGAGGTCCGGCTCGTGGGGCGCGCCGAGGGCCACGGCACGGTTGAGCTGCACGCGCCGGTCGTCCGCACGGGCCTCGTCCGCGCTCAGCCGGCCCTCGTCCACCAACGTCTGGACGACGGTGTGGTCGCGGGTCAGCCGCTCGAGGCGACCCGCCCGCACCCGGTAGGCCCGCGAGTCGCCGACGTGGGCCAGCAGGGCACGGCCGTCGTCGAGGACCAGCGCCGTCACCGTGGTGCCGGCACCGGGCTGTTCGCGGTACCGCTGCGTGACGACGGCAGCCGCGCGCGCGAGGGCGGCGTCGAGCGCACCCAGCGGGTCCGCGCCCGCCCCGTCGGCCCCGTCCAGCCCGTCGGGCCCGACCAGCTCGGCCAGCGCGTCGTGGGCCAGACCGGGGGCGTCGCCGAAGCCGTCGGCCACGGCGACGACCCGGGTACCGACCAGGGTCGCGTCCTGCTGGGTCTCGCGGGCGCCGATGCCCTCGCGCCGGGCGACCCGGAGGGTGCCGGATCGGGGTGCCGGACGGGGTGCCGGTCGTGGGAGTGGTGGGGGTCATGTCGTCCTCCTGCTCGTGCAACGTGGTGACGAGGGCGGCGACCAGGAGCCGGGCGGAGGCGGTGTCGGCCTCCACCTGGCGCCAGTACGACGTCAGCTCGGCCGCCGCCGCGCGCGGCGCCAGATCGGCCACGACCCCGATCCGGGCCAGCGGCATGCCGGCCAGGCGGAGGCGGGCGACCAGGCGCGCCCGTGCGAGCTGTCCGACGACGTAGGAGCGGTAGCCGGTGGTCGCGTCGACCGACGCCGGCAGCAGCAGCCCCATGTCGTCGTAGAGGCGCAGCGCCTTCGGGGTCAGCCCGCTCGCGCGGGCGAAGTCACCGATGCCCATCGGGTCGGTGCCGTCCTGCTCGCGTCGCGTCATGTCGTCCTCGTCCCCGGCGAGGGTCGCCGGTGCTCGGAGCGTGGGGTCTGCCCCTGCGTCAAGGTCAAGCCTCCCGTCGGAGAGGCCTCAGGTACGGGTGGGCCGGATGGGCCGGGTCGGCCGGCGCAGCGGGAGCGGGGGCTGGCCCAGCGGGTTGGCCCTGGCCACCTCGTCCATCGCGGCCAGCACGTTGCGCAGGTTCGTCAGCACCGCGCCGTACTCGGGCCACCACCGGTCCTGGAGCCCCGCGCGGCCGGCCTCGGCGATCACCTCGGCGAGCTCGGTGCGGGCCAGCAGCAGCGGCTCCGGATCGGCCGCCTCGATCGCCTGCCCGCTGCGGCGCAGCAGCGCGACGAAGTGGTCGCGGAAGGCCGGGTCCCAGTCCCCGCCGTCGCTCAGGCTCAACGCCAGCGTGCGGGCCAGGCTCCGCGTCTCGGCGACGGCCTGCTCCATCCGGGTCAGCAGCTCGTGCCACTCCCGAGGGTCGCGCCACCCCCGCGCCGAGCGACGCGGGTTGAGCCGGGCGCTCTCGCTCGCCTGGCGCACCAGCGCCCAGGCGTGGTCGAGGTCGCCGTCGAGGTCGCGCGTGCGTTCGACCCACTGCTCGGCCCGGTCGCGGTCGGCGCCGGTGGCCAGACCGTCGGCGACGTCGACCAGCAGCCGTCCGATCACCCCGTCGATCGCGTCCATCGCCGCGATCGCGGTCCGTCGGCGCAGCGGCGGCCAGACCAGGAGGTTGATCCCGACCCCGACCACGATCCCGATGGCGGTGTCCAGGAGCCGGGCCAGCAGCACCACGTCGTCGTCGGAGAACCCCGTCGTCAGCACCACCAGCGCGGTCGCCGCCACGGTGGTCTCCTCGCCCTCCATCAGCGCGACCGACCCCAGCGCGAGGCCCAGCGCCATCGCGACCGCGACACTGAGCACGTCGAGTCCCAGGACCTGCCCGACGCCGGAGGCGACCAGCACCCCGAGCACGGTGGCGACGACCTGCCGACCACCCTGCGAGAGCGTGCGGAAGACGGTCGAGTTGACCACCAGCAGCGCGGCCCACGGGGCCAGGAAGGGCTGCTCGAGGTGGAAGACCCGGGTAGCCAGCAGCCAGGCGAGCGAGGCGGCGGCCACCGTCTTGACCAGCTGGGTGACGTCGTTCCACAGCACCGGGTCCTCGCAGGCGCGCTCGCCAGGCCCGCGGCACGCTCACCCCCCGGCCCGGGCCTGGCGCGCCGACCACCAGGTCACCAGCTCCTCCCGGGCCCGCTCGGGACCGAGGGGCCCGTGCTCGAGCCGTTGCTCGAGCAGGTGCCGGTAGGCCTCGCCGACCTCGCGGCCGGGGGCGATGCCGAGCACGGCCATGATCTCGTCGCCGTCGAGGTCGGGCCGGATCGAGGCCAGCTCCTCCTCGGCGGAGAGCCGCTCGATGCGGGACTCGAGGTCGTCGTAGGTGCGCCGCAACCGGTTCGCCTTGCGCTGGTTGCGGGTCGTGCAGTCAGCGCGGGTCAGCACGTGCAGACGATCCAGCTGGTCGCCGGCGTCGCGGACGTAGCGCCGCACCGCCGAGTCGGTCCACTCCCCCGACCCGTAGCCGTGGAAGCGCAGGTGCAGCTCGACGAGGTGCGCCACGGCGTCGGTCTGGTCGTTGGAGAAGCGCAGGGCCCGCATCCGCTTGCGGGTCAGCTTGGCCCCGACGACGTCGTGGTGGTGGAAGGTGACGGTGCCGTCGTCGAGGAAGCGCCGGGTCCGCGGCTTGCCGATGTCGTGCAGCAGGGCCGCCAGCCGCGAGACCAGGTCCGGCCCACCGCCGGGCAGTCGGTCCTCGAGCTCGATGGCCTGCTCGAGGACGGTGAGGGTGTGCTCGTAGACGTCCTTGTGGCGCTGGTGCTCGTCGCGCTCGCGGGCCAGGGCCGGCAGCTCGGGCAGGACCCGGTCGGCCAGGCCGGTCGCGACGAGCAGGCTCAGACCGCGCCGGGGCCAGGGGGCGAGGAGCAGCTTGACCAGCTCGTCGCGGACCCGTTCGGCCGAGACGATGTCGATCCGGTCGGCCATCGCCGTCATCGCCGCCACCACCTCGGGGGCGACCTCGAAGCCGAGCTGGGCCGAGAACCGCGCCGCGCGCAGCATCCGGAGCGGGTCGTCGGAGAAGGACTCCTCGGGCGAGCGCGGCGTGCGCAGCACGCGGTGGGCGAGGTCCACGACGCCGCCCCAGGGGTCCTCGACGTCGTGGCCGGGCACCCGTACGGCCATGGCGTTGACGGTGAAGTCGCGCCGGCCGAGATCGCCGACCAGCGAGTCCCCGAACTCGACGTCGGGCTTGCGGGAGGACGGGTCGTAGACCTCCGAGCGGTAGGTCGTCACCTCGATCTGGAAGGGGCCCTTGCGCGCGCCGATCGTGCCGAACTCGCGCCCGATGTCCCAGACCGCGTCGGCCCAGGCAGCCAGCAGCCGGTGGGTCTCCTCGGGTCGGGCGGACGTGGTCAGGTCGAGGTCGTTGTGCGCCCGACCGAGCATCGCGTCGCGCACCGGCCCGCCGACCAGGGCCAGCTCGTGGCCGGCGGCCGCGAACCGCTCACCCAGGGCGTCGACGACCGGGGCGATCCGCTCCAGCTCGCTGGCGACCGAGCGCTGCACCTCCGCGATGGGCACGATCGGGAGGGGTGTGGAGCTGGTGTCGGGCACGACCGAGCAGTCTAGGCCAGCCCCGAGCACCGCCGCCGGGCCTCCCGCTCGGCGCCGTGGCCGCGCCCTGCCCATGACCTAGGCTCCGCGGGTGGGCTCGAGCACAGGCAGGTCGTCGTCGCGCGCCCGCGCAGCGACCCTCCTGGGTCGTCGGATGGCCGCCTCTGCGCCCCTGCTGGTCCTCGTCCTGGCGCCGGCGCTGCTGCCCCTCGCCGCCGGCGGCGCGCCGCGCCGGCCGCCGCGTCGGTCGAGGGCTCCACGACCCCCCTGCGCATCGACCTGGACGACATCGAGCCCGGCTCCGTGCCCCGCAAGGGCCCCGTCGAGGTGAGCGGCATGGTCACCAACACCGACGACGAGACCTGGAACCGGATCAACCTCTACTCCTTCCTCGAGGACACCCCGATCGACGACGTCGCGCAGCTCCAGCAGGCCACGGCCGTCGGGGAGGACGTGCCGGTGGGGGACCGCATCACCGTGCCGGGCACCGAGGCCCGCGTCGACTCCCTCGAGCCTGGTGAGAGCACCCCCTTCGCCCTGACCGTCCCCAGCCAGGTGCTGCTCGCGCGGCTCTCCGAGCAGACCGGCCGGCCGGTGCCGGGGGTGTACTGGTTCGGGGTGCACGCGCTCGGCGAGAGCTCGGCCGGGCGCGACGAGCTCACCGACGGTCGGGCGCGCACCTTCCTGCCGCTGCTCCCCGAGGACCCGGGTGCCCGGGTGCGCACGAGCATCGTCGTGCCGCTGCGCGCCCCGGTCCTCCACCAGGCCGACGGCTCGCTGAGCGACCTCCAGGGCTGGACCGACCGGCTCTCCCTCGGCGGGCCGCTGCGCGACCGGCTCGACTTCGGCGGCGCCTCCGGTCGGGCGCCGGTCAGCTGGCTGGTCGACCCCGCCGTGGTCGACGCCGCCGGCCTGCTCGCCGACGGCAACCTCCCGCGCAGCCTGGCCCCGACCCCGCAGACCCCCACCCCGTCGGAGTCCACGGCACCGCCGTCGGGACCGACGGGCTCGCCCGAGTCCTCGGCGGGTGTCTCGGCGCCCGGGGACGGCGCGACCGCGTCCCCCGACGGCTCCACGACCCCCGGGGAGGTGCCGGCGACGCCGCTGGCCCCCGAGGCCGCCGCCGCGGCGCGGGCCGCCCAGACCTGGCTGGACCGCGTGGCCTCGCTGGCCGGGCGCGACGAGGTGCTCGAGCTGCCCTACGGCGACCTCGACGTCGCCGGGGCCCTGGCCACGGACCCCGCCGTCTACGACGCCGCCCGCCGGCTCACCAGCCCGGTCCTGCGTCGTCTGGAGGCGATGGCCGGCACCTCGCAGTCCGCGGTGGTGGCTCCGCCCAGCGGCTTCGTGGACCCGGCCACGCTCGGCGACGTGAGCGCCGAGGCCCTCGTGCTCGGCTCGGACGAGATGGTCGGCGGCTCCCCGCCGAGCGTGGCCCGCATCGACGGGCGGGCGGTGGTCCTGGCCTCGACCGGCGCCGCGGCCGGAGGGCCGGGCCCGGAGGACCCGCTGAGCACGTTGGCGCTGCGCCAACGCATCCTCAGCGAGGCAGCCCTGCGGCTGCTCGACGCCGGGGTGGACGGCCCCGACTCGCTGGTGGTGGTGATGCCCCGCGGTTGGGCGGCCGAGAGCGGCTCGACGTTCTTCGGCGGCCTGCGCACCCCCGGCGTGCGCCTGACCACCCTGACCCGGGCGGTGGCCGGAGCGGAGAAGGGCATGCCCGGCTCCACCGACCCCGGCGTCGAGATCGACCCGGTCGCGGTCGTCTACCCGGCGCGCCAGGCCCGCCGCGCCCTGGGCGAGCAGCTCTTCGACGGTCTCGCCACCCTGCGCCAGTCCGCTGCGACCCTGCAGAGCGTGCTGCTCTCCAACGACGAGATCAGCGGCGTCCTCGACGCCGAGGCCTACTCGGCGGCCTCCTACGCCGCCCGGCGCAACCGCAGCGCCGCGCGCGTCTCGTTGCGGGCCTCGCGCGACTGGGTGCGCGACCTGCTCGGTCGGGTCACCATCAGCGGGCCGCCCGGCGTGACGCTCTCGGGAGCCCGCGGCAGCTTCTCGGCCACCCTGGTCAACGGCCTCGACGAGCCCGTGGTGGTCCAGGTCGAGGGCGTCTCCGACGACGGCATCACCGTCCCGGTCTCCGCCCCGGTCGAGCTCGACGCCCAGGGCCGCGCCACCGTGCTGCTCCAGGCCGAGGACGTCGAGCCCGGCGTCCACAACGTCGCGCTGCGCGTCCTGGACGGTGAGGGGCGGCCGCTGCCGGGCTCCGACGCCGTGCCGATCCGCTCGGCGCAGGTCAGCAATGTCATCTGGGTGATCATGGGCGCCGGCCTGCTGCTGATCTTCGGCACCATCGCCCTGCGCGCGGTGCGTCGGGTGCGCGCGCACCGGGTCCGGTCGTGAGCGCCACGCAGGACCGTGGCCTGCTGGGCTCCAGCGCGGTGATGGCCGCCGGCACCGTGGTGTCGCGGATGAGCGGCTTCGTGCGCACGGCGCTGCTGGCGGCAGCGCTGGGCTCCGGCCTGCGCGCCGACGTCTTCACCATCGCCAACACCGTCCCGACGATGCTCTACATCCTCCTGGCCGGCGGCGTCTTCAACGCCGTCCTGGTGCCCCAGCTGGTCCGCTCGATGCGGGACGACGACGACGGCGGCGAGGCCTACACCAACCGGGTGATGACCCTGGCCGGGGTGTTCCTGGCCGTGGTCACCGTGCTGCTGGTCGTGGCGGCGCCGCTGGTGATGGGGGTGCTGCTCGACTCCGACTACGACTCGGCCGCGCTGGCCGCCCAGCGGGACTCGGCCGTCGACCTCGCCCGCTACTGCCTGCCGCAGGTCTTCTTCTACGGCATGTTCGTCCTCGTCGGCCAGGTGCTCAACGCCCGCGGCCGGTTCGGGCCGATGATGTGGGCCCCGATCGCCAACAACGTCATCGCCGTCGCGGTGCTGGTGGGCTACCTCGTCCTCTACGGACCGGCCAGCCCCGCGGAGCAGCGCGGCCCGTTCGGGGTCGACCAGGAGCTCGTGCTCGGCCTCGGGTCGACCGTCGGCATCGTGGCGCAGCTGCTGATCCTGGTGCCCTACCTGCGCCGCGCCGGCTTCGTCTTCCGTCCACGCTTCGACTTCCGCGGCACCGGGCTGGGCCACACCCTGCGGCTGGGCGGCTGGACCGTGCTGTTCGTGGTGGTCAACCAGATCGCCTACACCGTCGTGGTCCGGCTCGCCTCCGGCGGCACCGCCCAGAGCCAGGACGGGACCGGGGTGTTCATCTACTCCAGCGCCTTCCTGGTGATGATGGTGCCGCACTCGGTGATCACGGTGTCCCTGGCCACGGCGGTCCTCCCCCGCCTGTCCGCGCACGCCGCCGAGAACGACCTCGACGGCCTCGGCGACCGGCTGGCCTCGACCCTGCGCACGGCGTTGGTCGTCGTCGTCCCGTTCGCCACCCTGCTGCCGCTGCTCGCCCCCGACCTGGCGAACGTGGTCTGGGGCTACGGCGCGTCGACCGACTCCAGCCGGTACGTGCCGACCCTCGCCCTGTTCGGCCCCGCGCTGGTGGTCTTCACCGTGCACTACCTCATGCTGCGCGGGTTCTACGCCCTCGAGCGGACCCGGGCGGTCTTCCTGGTCCAGTGCGCGGTGGCCGCCACGAACATCCTGGTCGCGCTCACGCTCGTCGCCGGCACCGACCCCGCGGGCACCGCGCCGGCCCTCGTGCTGGCCTACACCGCCGCCTACGCCGTCGGCTCGGTGATCTCCTACCTCACCCTGGCCCGCGGCCTCGGCGGCCTCCCCGCGCTGCGGACCACGCAGCTGGGAGGCTTCGCCCTCCGCCTCCTGCCCGCGGTCGCCGGAGCGGCCCTCGTGGGCTACCTGGTCGTCGCCGGGCTGCGCTCGGTGTCTCCCGACCCGGGGTGGCCGTTCTCCCTGCTCACCGCGGTCCTCGGGGCGCTCGTCACCGGGCTCGCCTTCGCCGGGCTCGGCCGGCTGCTGCGCCTGGTCGAGCTCGACGCGATCACCGGGTTGGTCACCTCCCGGCTCCCGGCTCGCCTGGTACCGGGACGCCGGCGATGAGCCGTCCTACGATGGACGGGTCCAGGTTTGCCCGAGACGAGGAAGGACGTCGGCTGTCGTGACGAGCGCCAACCGCCCCGGCGACGTCCTCGCCGGTCGATACCGGCTTGTCGACCTCCTGGTCGAGAGCGGTCGCGGGCGCTTCTGGCGCGCGCTGGACACCGTGCTGGACCGCCACGTCGCCGTCCACGTCATCGCCGCCGACGACGGGCGGGCGGCGCCGCTGCTCGCGGCTGCCCGCAGGTCCACCGCCGTCGTCGACCGCAGGGTCCTGCGGGTGCTCGACGCCGCCGTCCACGACGACGTCTGCTACGTCGTCAACGAGTGGGGCACCGGGGTCTCGCTCGACATCCTCGTCGGTGGCGGGACGCCCCTCGCGCCGCGCCACGCCGCCTGGGTGACCGCCGAGGTCGCCGACGTCGCCGCGCTGGCCCACCACCAGGGTCTGGCCCACGGCCGGCTCAGCCCCGAGAACGTCCTGGTCGACCAGCACGGAGCCGTGCGGGTCATCGGGCTGTGCGTCGACGCCGCGCTGCACGGGCTCCCCTTCGACCGGCCCTCCGCCGACATCACCGACCTCGCCGGCCTGCTCTACTGCGGCCTGACCGCCACCTGGGCCGGCGGCTCCGGGTCCTCGGTGCGCACCGCCCCGGTCGACCACGGGCAGGTGCTGCGCCCCCGACGCGTCCGCGCAGGCGTGCCGCGCCCCCTCGACGAGCTGTGCGACGTCGTCCTGCACGCCCACGCCGGGACCCGCGGCCGGCTCGACGAGGTCACCGCCGCCAGCATCGCCGAGCGCCTCCACCACTTCGTCGGCGACCCGGGCGGCCTCTCGGAGGCGCTCGCGGCCACCCTCCCCCCGGCCCGCGAGCGGTTCCCCGTCGTGCTGCCGCAGGTGCCGCCGGTGGTGCCCCACGACGACCAGGCCGGTCCCGACCTGGGGCCCGACACCGAGCCGGAGGAGCCGCCTGCGCCCGAGTCCGAGGACCAGCCCACCGTCCTCACACCGGCCCCGGCCTACGAGGAGCAGCTCACCCAGGCCACCCTGACGCCCTTCGACGACGAGACCGGTCACGGCGACCTGACCGCGACCCGCGCCGTCACGGTCGCGCGCGAGGAGCGCCCCTCGCCCCCGCCCCCGTTCCCCGACCCGCCCGCGCGACCGCTCTTCGCCCCCGACCCGCCCGAGGGCGCCCCGGCGCGGCGCGCCCGCGCCACGGCCACCGCCGCCGCGGGCCAGGTCGAGGACGCCTCCGGCGCTGCGCTGTGGCCGTGGGACACCGGATCGGCCTCGTCCTCCGGCACCGGCCCGAACGGCGGCTCCACCACCGGCTCCGGAGTGCTGCCCGCGGTCACCGACCCCGTCCCGGGTCGCAGCTGGCTGCGCCTCGCTCTGGTCCTCACCCTGCTGCTCGTCCTGCTCGTGGGCGCCGTCGTCGCGGTCAACCTCGGCCGCGGTCGCACGCCGCTGGGCGCCGAGCCCGACCCGACCACCACCCCCACCCCCACGACCGGCGCGAGCCCGAGCGCCGACCCGACCCCGCTGGAGGGGCTGCGCGTCAAGGACCTCGATCCCCAGGGTGAGGCGCCGTTCGAGGAGAACCCCGACCAGGTCGGTCTCGCCGTCGACGGCGACCCCGCCACCGGCTGGACCACCTCCACCTACTTCCAGCAGCTCGGGCCCAGCGGGCTCAAGACCGGGCTCGGCCTGGTCGTCGACCTCGGCGACGAGCGGGAGGTCGCCGCGGTCGACCTGACCCTGGGTGGCTCCCCCACGAACCTCACCCTCTTCGCCGCCGACGAGGCGCCCAGCGGGGTCGGCGGCCTCACCGAGATCGGCGCCGCCGACCAGGCCGGAGAGCGGGCCGAGGTCGTGCTCGACGAGCCCGTCGCGACCCGTTACGTCGTCGTCTGGCTGACCGCCCTGCCGGCGGTCGAGGGCGGCTTCCGCGGCGACGTCCGCGAGATCACGGTGCTCGGTGGCTGAGCAGGGCGACCCCCGCGACCGACCCCCGCGACGACCCCCGCGACGACCCCCGCGACGACAGGGCCCTGCTGGCCGCCCACGTGGCCGGCGACCCCGACGCCTTCGGCGAGATCGTGCGCCGTCACCGTGACCGGCTCTGGGCCGTGGCCCTGCGCACGATGGGCGACCCCGACGACGCCGCGGACGGGCTCCAGGACGGCCTGGTCGCGGCCTACCGACGTGCCTCGACCTTCCGCGGCGACTCGGCGGTGACGACGTGGCTGCACCGCGTCGTGGTCAACGCCTGCCTGGACCGCCACCGGGCGGCACGCGTCCGACGGGCCGACCCGCTCCCCGACGACCTCGGTGAGCAGGACGCGGAACGCTCCTCCGCCGCCGTCGGGGCCCGTGCGGCCGCGGACCCCGCCGAGGTCAGCGTGGCCGTCGAGCGGCGCGAGCAGGTGCTGGCGGCGCTGGCCGAGCTGCCGGCCCCGCAGCGCGCGGCCCTGGTGCTGGTCGACATGGAGGGCTACCCGATGGCCGAGGTGGCGCTCATGCTCGACTGCGAGGTCGGTACGGTGAAGTCGCGCTGCTCGCGGGGGCGCAGGCTGCTCGCCGGGCGCCTGCGGCACCTGATCGAGGACGCCGTCGACCCGGACGGGCCTCCGGCCGGGAACCCGCCGGCATCTCGCAGCGTCCCATCCTCGCCACCACCCCGCGGCCCACCCGCCACCGCCTGAGCCGCCCGCCGAGACCCGTCTCCCGACCCCAGGACCTCACTGTGCCCGACGACAGCACGCCCGATCCCCGCGAGGAGGCGGCCGTCAGCCGTCTGCTCGCGCAGGCGCGCCACGACGAGCCGATCCCCGCCGAGGTCGCCGCCCGCATCGACGACGCCCTCGCCGCGCTGGGCAGCGAGCAGGCGCCCGCCGTCGCCTCCTTCTCCCGGACCCGCCGCCGTCGGGCCACCGCGCTCCTGCTGGCCGCCGCCGCGGTCGTCGTGGTCGGCATCGGCATCGACCAGCTCGTCGGCCCGACCTCCTCCGAGGAGTCCGTCGGCGCCGCCTCCGACAGCGCCGGGGCCGCGGCGCAGGACCGCTCGCGTGGCGTGGACCGCGGCGCGGACGCCGAGTCGGCGCAGTCGGGGTCGGCGGAGTCGGGGTCGGCGCAGTCGGGGTCGGCGTCGGGGGCCCCGGCGGACCCGGCGTCCCCCCAGGCGGGGGCCGAGGGAGCCGGCGACGTGCCGGTGCCGGTCGACGGGCTCCGCCTGGTCGCCGACCCGCCGCGGATCACCGAGGAGCGCTTCGGGCGCGACGTCCGTGCGGCACGGCGCGAGGTTGCCGCCGACGAGCGGGCCTCGCTCAGCGGCTCCCTAGACGGTCAGGGGTCCGCCGATGCGACGTCGCCGCACCCCGGCTTCGCGTGCGAGAGCTACGTCGCGGGCCGCGGTCGCGCCGTGGCCGTGCGGTACGCCCAGGCGCCCGCCGTCCTGGTCCTGCGGCCGCCGACCGGGGAGTCCCAGGTGGTCGACCTGGTCTCCTGCGGCGACGGCGAGATCGTCCGTTCGGTGACGCTCCCCGTGCGGTGAGCGGTGCCGCACCGACCCGAGCCGTCGGAATCAACCGCCCTCGTCGGGGGTTGACCACGATGAGAGAAGCGCAGAGGGCAGACTGCCGCTGCCACCCCCGATCCGAGGAGCCTCCGTTCTCATGAGTGACCCGCGCAACGTGATCATCGTCGGCTCCGGCCCGGCCGGCTACACCGCCGCCGTCTACGCCGCCCGCGCCAACCTCAAGCCCCTCGTGCTCGAGGGCTCGGTGACCGCCGGCGGTGCGCTGATGAACACCACCGAGGTGGAGAACTTCCCCGGGTTCGAGAACGGCATCATGGGCCCGGCCCTGATGGACGAGATGCGGGCCCAGGCGGCGCGCTTCGGCGCCGAGCTGCTGCCCGACGACGCCGTCGAGCTCGACCTGACCGGCGCCACCAAGGTGGTCCGGACCGCCACGGAGACCTTCGAGGCCCGCGCGGTCGTCCTGGCCATGGGCTCGGGCTACCGCAAGCTCGGGCTGCCGCGCGAGGACGAGCTCTCCGGGCGGGGCGTGTCGTGGTGCGCCACCTGCGACGGCTTCTTCTTCCGTGACCAGCACATCGCCGTCGTCGGCGGCGGTGACTCGGCCATCGAGGAGGCGACGTTCCTGACCCGCTTCGGCTCGAAGGTCTCGCTCATCGTGCGCCGCGACGAGCTGCGCGCCTCCAAGATCATGCAGGAGCGGGCCTTCGCCGACCCCAAGCTCGAGATCGTGTGGAACTCGGCCGTCGAGGAGATCCACGGCGCCGACCGGCTCGAGTCGCTGACTCTGCGGGACACCGTCACCGGCGACACCCGCGCCCTCGACGCGACCGGGCTGTTCATCGCGATCGGCCACGACCCGCGCTCGGAGCTGCTGCCCGGCCAGGTCGACCTCGACGACGAGGGCTACGTGCTGGCCAAGCACCCCTCGACGGCGACCAACCTCGTCGGCGTCTTCGCCTGCGGCGACCTCGTGGACCACCACTACCGCCAGGCGATCACGGCGGCCGGGACCGGCTGCGCGGCCGCCCTCGACGCCGAGCGCTACCTCAGCGAGCTCGAGCACGTCGCGGCCACCACCGACGCCTCGCCCGAGACCGTGGCGGAGATCGTCCAGACCGCCGGCGCCTGACCCTCAGCGCGGCCCACGGAGGTCGAGGAGCGGGCCTAGGGCGGGGGCGCAGCCGGGGCGCAGCCGGGGAACAACGAGCCCCACGCGGGGCGTTAGCCCTGACAGCACGCGCGGGAATTGACCCGCACACCAACGAAGGGAACGACATCGTGAGCAACATGGCCGCCGTCACCGACGCGGAGTTCGAGACCCAGGTCCTCAAGGCCGACAAGCCCGTGCTGGTCGACTTCTGGGCCGAGTGGTGCGGCCCGTGCCGCCAGGTCTCGCCGATCCTCGACGAGCTCGCCGGTGCCCACAGCGACAAGATCACCTTCTTGAAGATGAACGTCGACGAGAACCCCGTGACCCCGAGCAGCTACCGCGTCACCGGCATCCCCACGATCAACGTCTACCAGGGCGGCGAGGTCGTCAAGAGCATCGTCGGCGCGCGCCCGAAGGCCGCGATCCTCAAGGAGCTCGACGACTTCCTCGTCTGAGGTCCTCCCGCCGGACGCCCTCCGGCACGGTCGGGGCCGGGCGCACGACGCCACGCAGGCGCTCGAGCGCGGCCTCGACCTCGTCGCGCCAGGTCAGCGCCGAGCGCAGATCCATCCGCATCCTCGGGCGGACCGGGTGCTCGCGCTGGGTCGCGAAGCCGACCCGGGCCAGGAAGTCCGCCGGCGGCACGCACCGTGAGCGGCCGGACGGGTCGGCGAAGGCCTCCACGGCCCGGTAGCCGCCCCGTTCGACCAGGTCCCGGGCCAGGTGCTGGACCAGCATCCGGCCCAGGCCCCCGCCCGTGAAGGCGGGCGCGACGTAGACCGTCGTGAGCAGGAGCGCGTCCGGGGAGACCGGAGCGGTGGGGAAGCGCCCGGAGCCGGGCACCAGGGCGGCCGGGGCGTAGACGACGTAGCCCACCGGACGGTCGTCGACGACCGCCACCCGACCGCAGGACCCCCACTCGCGCAGGACCTGCGAGACCCAGGCCGCCTTCTCCGCACGGCACGCCTCGGCGTCCTCGCTCACCCGTCCGGCCTCCGCGGGCCCGACCTCCCAGGCCACGCACGTGGCGCACGGCCCGGGCAGGGCCGCGAGGCGGTCCGGGGTCAGGGGGACGATGCGACGCGTCACCCACCGATGGTAGACCCGCCGGGGACCGGACCTCGGGCGCGTGCGCCGGCCGCGCCTGCCAGGATGACCCGGTGCGCCCGATCCGACAGAGCCGCAAGCTCCACGACGTCCGCTACGACGTGCGCGGGCCGATCCTCGTGGAGGCCCAGCGCCTCGAGGCCGAGGGGCACCGGATCCTCAAGCTCAACATCGGCAACCCTGCCCCGTTCGGCTTCGAGGCGCCCGAGGCGATCCTGGCCGACATGCACCACCACCTCCACGAGGCGCAGGGCTACAGCGACTCCCGCGGCATCTACCCCGCGCGGACCGCGGTCGCGCAGTACTACCAGCAGCAGGGCCTGCGCGAGGCGGTCGTCGACGACGTCTTCATCGGCAACGGCGTCTCCGAGCTGATCTCGATGGTCCTCCAGGCCTTCGTCGACGACGGCAACGAGATCCTCGTCCCGGCGCCGGACTACCCGCTCTGGACCGGTGCCATCACGCTCTCGGGGGGCGTCCCGGTGCACTACGAGTGCGACGAGTCCGCCGGGTGGGCGCCCGACCTCGCCGACGTCGAGTCGCGCATCACCGAGCGGACGCAGGCGCTGGTGATCATCAACCCCAACAACCCCACCGGCGCGGTCTACAGCAAGGAGACCGTCGCGGGCCTGGTCGACATCGCGCGGCGCCACGAGCTGGTCGTCTTCTCCGACGAGATCTACGAGAAGATCGTCTTCGACGGCGCCGTGCACCACCACGCCGCCGTGGCCGCCGGCGACGATGTCCTCTGCCTGACCTTCTCGGGCCTGTCCAAGGCCTACCGGGTCTGCGGCTACCGCTCGGGCTGGGTGCTGATCTCCGGCCCGCAGGAGGTCGCCACGGACTTCATCGAGGGCCTGACGCTGATCGCCAACATGCGCATGTGCGCCAACGTGCCGGCCCAGCACGCGATCCAGACCGCGCTGGGCGGCTACCAGTCGGTCGAGGAGCTGATCGTGCCCGGTGGCCGGTTCTACGAGCAGAGCATGCTGGCCGACCGGCTGCTCAACGAGATCCCCGGCGTCAGCTCGGTGCGGCCGCAGGGCGCGCTGTACTGCTTCCCGCGGCTGGACCCCGCGGTCTACCCGATCGAGGACGACGAGGCCTTCGTCATCGACCTGCTGCGCGCCAAGAAGCTGCTGGTCACCCACGGCACCGGCTTCAACTGGCCCCGCCCCGACCACTTCCGGCTCGTGACCCTGCCCGACGTCGCGATGCTCGAGGAGGCGATCGGCCGGATCGCTGACTTCCTGGCCACGCGGCGCTGAGCCGCACCCATCCACCGCCCACCCCAGGAGCCCGACCGTGCGTGACCTGACCTACCCGCCGATCATCGCCACCGCCAAGACCTCGTTCCGCCTGCTGGGGCAGCGGTTCACCATGACCGGCACCGAGAACGTCCCGCGCTCGGGCGGGGTCCTGCTGGCCTACAACCACATCGGGTACGTCGACTTCATCTACGGCGGACTGGCGGCGAACCCCTCGAAGCGGCTGGTGCGCTTCATGGCCAAGCGGGAGATCTTCGACCACCGCTTCGGCGGCCCCCTGATGCGCTCCTTGCACCACATCGAGGTCGACCGGGGGGACGGGCTGGCCTCCTACCAGCGGGCGGTGGACTACCTGCGCGCCGGTGAGGCCGTCGGGATCTTCCCCGAGGCGACGATCTCCCGGGCGATGGAGCTCAAGGAGTTCAAGACCGGCGCCGTGCGCATCGCCGCCGCGGCCAGCGTCCCGCTGGTGCCGGTGGTGCTGTGGGGCACGCAGCGGATGCTGACCAAGGACCACCCCAAGGACTTCTCGCGCGGCAAGACCATCTCGATCTCGGTGGGCGAGCCGATGCACCCCACCGGCGAGGACTCCCTGGCCGAGACCGCGACGCTGAAGGCCACCATGGCCCGGATGCTGGACGAGGCGATCCGCGCCTACCCCGAGGCGGAGCAGCCGCCCGGCTCCTGGTGGGTGCCGGCGTCCCACGGTGGGTCCGCACCGTCGCTCGAGGAGGCCGCCCGCCTCGACGCCGACGAGAAGCGCGCCCGCGCGGCCCGCCGTCGCGCCAAGCGTGACGGCACGGCCTGACGACGACGCGCCCGGGGTTGACCTATCGACTCATCTCTTTGTCGACTTATCGCTCCTCACACCGGGCGATCGGTCGTGTTCCGGGGATCCATCAGGTCGAGGATGCGGTGCAGGTCCTCGATCGAGCCGAACTCGACGGTGATCTTGCCCTTCGTGCGGCCTTGGTCGACCTTGACCCGCGTCTCGAGGCGGTCGCCGAGCCGCTCCGCCGCCTCCATCAGGCCGGGGAACGGCGGCTGGTGGCGCGGCCCGCGGCGGGTGCGGGAGCCGTGGTCGGCGACGGCGACGATCTCCTCGAGGCCCCGCACGCTGATCCCCTCGGCCACCACCCGCTGCGCCAGCCGGTCCTGGAGGTCGGAGTCCTCGACGGCCAGGAGCGAGCGGGCGTGGCCCGCGGAGAGGACCCCGGCCGCCACGCGTCGCTGCACGACCGGGGTCAGCCGCAGCAGGCGCAGCGTGTTGCTGATCTGGGGGCGCGAGCGACCGATCCTCCGGGCGAGCTCGTCGTGCGTGCAGTCGAAGTCCTCGAGCAGCTGGGCATAGGCAGATGCCTCCTCCAGCGGGTTGAGCTGGGAGCGGTGCAGGTTCTCCAGCAGCGCGTCGCGCAGCATGGCGGTGTCCTCGGTCTCCCGCACGATCGCGGGGACGCGGTCCAGTCCCGCCTGCTGGCTGGCCCGCCAGCGGCGCTCGCCCATCACCAGCTCGTAGGAGTCCTCGCTGAGGCGTCGGACGACGATCGGCTGCAGGAGACCGACCTCGCGGATCGAGTCGACCAGCTCGGCCATCTCGTCCTCGTCGAACACGGTGCGCGGCTGGGCGCGGTTCGGGCGGATCTGCTCGGCCCGCAGCTCGGCGAACCAGGCGCCCGCGCTCTCGCCGACGCCCTCGCCGACGGTCGTCGCCTCCGGCACCGCCTCCCGGGCCGCTTGCGTCGGGATCAGCGAGCCCAGGCCCCGTCCCAGGCCCGGCCGCGGGCCCGGCCGTGCGCCGCCACTCATGCAGGGACCGCCTTCTGTGCGATCTCCCGCGCCGCCTCGAGGTAGCTCAGGGCCCCGGCCGACCCGGGGTCGTAGGTCATCACCGTCTGCCCGTAGGACGGCGCCTCCGAGACGCGGACCGACCGGGGGATGGTGGCGCGGAGCACCTGGCCGCCGAAGTGGGTGCGGACCTCCTCCGAGACCGCCGAAGACAACCTGGTCCGCGCGTCGACCATGGTCAGCAGGATCGTGCTGACCGACAGCTCGGGGTTCAGGTGCGCCTGCACCATCTCCACCGTCTCGATGAGCTGACCCAGACCCTCGAGCGCGTAGTACTCCGCCTGGATCGGGATCATCATCTCCCGACCCGCGACGAGGGCGTTGAGGGTCAGCAGGCCGAGGGACGGCGGACAGTCGACGAGGACGTAGTCGTAGCGCTCGTCGCCGGCCGCCGCGGCCGTCCCGATACGGGGGTGCGCGGCCAGGGCTCGCTTGAGGCGGGCCTCGCGGCCCTCGAGGGCCACCAGCTCGATCTCGGCGCCGGCCAGGTCGATGGTCGCCGGCACGACGTCGAGCGTGGGGAGGTCGGCGCACTGACGGGCGACGTCCTGGAGGGGGACACCCTCGACGACCACGTCGTAGCTCGAGCCGACGCCACGGTGGTGCTCGACGTCGAGCGCGGTCGAGGCGTTCCCCTGAGGGTCGAGATCGATGACGAGCACGCGCTGACCGAGCTGGACCAGGCCCGCGGCGATGTTGACCGTCGACGTGGTCTTGCCGACGCCCCCCTTCTGGTTGGCCACGACCAGGATGCGCGTCTGCTCCGGCCGGGGCACGGCCGGACGGTCGCTCGCGGCCCGGCGGGCCAGCACCGAGTGCTCGGCCGCCCGGGCCAGCGGAGTGGAGTGGTCCTCGCTCGGCAAGGCGGCCGAGGCCAGGTCACCGGCCGTGCGCACGGCGTGAGTGGACCGCACTCCGGAGCTGGTTCCACGTGAAACATCGTGCGTCTGCTGTGGAGGTCGCGCCAGCAGATACCTGTGGATAACTCACCGCTGGCTGTGGAGAATCAGGCTCAGCCAGCGCCTGCCGACCGGTGGATAACTCTGAGGCCCGCCGATCGTTCACGTCGCGGCCCACCGGCTGCCCGTCGCTCATGTCCCGACCCCCCGTCCTCGCCTGCGTCGCCCTGGTGCCCGATCTCCCGAGACCGCGTGCGGCCCGACGGGCCAAGATACCTGTGCCGCCTCCGACCACCGAACTCGTACCAACCGCACCTGTGGACCGTCGCGGTCTCCGACCACCAGCACCTCGGGGGTCGCGGCGCCCAGGCTCGTGAGCAGCCCGTCGGCGGCGGCCACCTCCTCGGCGACCGACTCTCCCTTCATGGCGAGGACGACCCCGGTGGGGCTCGCCAACGGCAGGCACCACTCGACCAGGCGCCCGAGCGGCGCCACGGCTCGCGACGTCACCACGTCGAACTGCTCGCGCCCGTGCCAGGCCTCCGCCCGCGCACGCTCGACCCGCACCTGCGCGAGCCCCAGGTGTTCCACCGCCTCGTGCAGGAAGGTCGTCCGACGCAGCAGCGGCTCGATCAGCGTCACCTGCAGGTCAGGACGGACCAGGGCCAGGACCAACCCCGGCAGGCCCGCACCCGAGCCGACGTCGGCCACGCGCGCGCCTTCCGGGATCACCCGCGCCGGCAGCGCACAGTTCGCCAGGTGCCGCTCCCACAGCCGCGGCACCTCCCGGGGCCCGATCAGCCCTCGGGTCACTCCCTCGGTCGCGAGCAGCGCGGCGTACCGCTCGACACCAGCGAGGGCCGAGGACGGGAACACCCCCCGGACCGCTGGGGGCACGGGGGGTGTTTCACGTGAAACATCGCTCATCCGGCGGCGGGATGCACCACGACGTAGCGGCGCGGCTCGGTGCCCTCGGACTCCGAGGTCAGCCCGGCGGCGGCGACCGCGTCATGGACCACCTTGCGCTCGAAGGGGCTCATCGCGCTCGAGGGAGACCGGCTCGCCGGCGTCCTTGACGCGGGTGACCGTCGTCGCGGCCAGCTCCTCGAGTCGGGCTCGCTGCTCGGCCCGGTGCCCGCCGATGTCCAGCATCAGGCGCGACCGCTCACCGGTCTCGCGGTACACCGCGAGCCGGGTCAGCTCCTGAAGGGCATCGAGAACCTCGCCCTTGCGGCCGACGAGCTGACCGAGGTCGGCGCCGACGATCGACACCGCGGCGCGGTCACCGTCGACGTCCATGTCGAGGTCGCCGTCGAGGTCGGCGATGTCGAGGAGCTCCTCGAGGTAGTCGGCGGCGATGTCGCCCTCCTGCTCGAGCAGGTCGACCTCCTCACCCGCGTCCGGGGCCTCGTCCGATGACCCAGAGGGCTCGGACGCCTCGGGCGCCTC
This sequence comes from uncultured Actinomycetota bacterium, assembly GCA_963822495.1. Lineage (GTDB taxonomy): Bacteria > Actinomycetota > Actinomycetes > Propionibacteriales > Nocardioidaceae > Nocardioides. Next base: position 417,112 of record CAWGHQ010000008.1, read on the forward strand.
GGAGGGCTCGGGTGACGGATCGACGCGGTCCCTCTCGTCGGTCTGCTCGCTCACTTCTTTCCCTTCTTGTTCGTCGGCTTGCTCCCGGCGCCCGCGGGCTTGCCGCTGGTCACCGGTCGTGTCGGGGTGGTGCGGCGCTGGTCCCGGGTCTGTCGCTTCGGCTGCTGGCGCTGGGTGGGCCGCGGGGCCTCCTCCTCGACCGGCGCCGGCAGCGCCTCGGCGGGGAGCTCCTCGCCACGACGCAGCGCCTTGGCCTTGTCGCGCTCGAGCTTGGCGGTCATCGCCGGCGTTCCCGGTGCGGGGTTGTTGCGGATGACGTAGAACTGCTGGCCCATCGTCCACAGGTTCGAGGTCGTCCAGTACAGGAGCACCCCGATGGGGAAGGCCACGCCGCCGAGGCCGAAGGCCAGCGGCAGGACGTAGAGGAGCAGCTTCTGCTGCTGGGCGTACTGGCCCTTGAGCGCGTCGGCCGGCATGTTCTTGCTCATCAGCTGACGCTGGGTGGTGAAGGTGGTGGCCGTCATCGCGAGGACCAGGAACAACGCCGTGAACATGACCCCGGCGTCCGCGTTCGCCGCGGGGCCCCAGATGCGGGAGCCCCAGAAGGTGTCGGCGATCGGGATGGAGCCGAAGATCTGCGAGCTGCCGAAGTCCTGGGCTCGCGCGACCGTCATCAGGCCGTGGGCCTCGCCCTTGGAGGCGGCGTTGAGCAGGCGGAACAGGGCGAAGAAGATCGGCATCTGCAGCAGCAGGGGCAGGCACGAGGCGAACGGGTTGGTGCCGGAGTCCTTGAAGAGCTTCATCTGCTCCTCGGCCAGGCGCTGCCGGTCGTGACCGTACTTCTTGCGCAGCTCGGCGACCTTCGGCTGGATCATCTGCATGTTGCGGCTGGCTTTGATCTGCTTGACGAACAGCGGGATCAGCAGGGTGCGGATGACGAGGGTCAGACCGATGATCGACAGGGCCCAGGCCATGCCGCCCTCGGGGTCGAGCACCAGGCTGAACAGCCAGTGGAACCCCAGCATGACGGCCGAGATCGCGTAGTACAGCGGCGTCATGATGAAGTGACCGAACTGGTCCAGGGCTTCCACGCTGAATCAGGCTCCTTCGTTGTCAGGGACGGGCTCGGGTTCGGGCAGGTCGTGCCGGACGTGACCCGGCACGTGGTCCACGCCACCCGCGGCCCATGGGTGACAGCGTGCCACCCTCCTCGCAGCGAGCCATGATCCGCGCAGGCCGCCGTGGATCTCGATGGCCTCCAGCGCGTAGGCCGAGCAGTCCGGGTAGTAGCGGCAGACCTGACCGTAGAGCGGGCTCACCACCGCGCGGTAGGCCCGCAGCAGCGCGATCAGGACGTGCTTCACGCTCGGGCCCCGGCTCGGACGCGGTCCAGACCCCGGTCGAGGTCACGCGCCAGGACCGACGCCGGCGCCGCGGCCGCTCCCGGCAGCGCGCGAAGGACCACGCTCGAGCCGCTCGGAAGGTCGGAGATCCGGGCGAGCATCAGGTGGCGCAGGCGTCGCTTGACCAGGTTGCGCTGCACCGAGTTGCCGACGGCACGCGAGACGACCAGGCCGACCCGGACGGGGTGGGCGTCGTCGTCGGCAGCCAGGCTCACCACCAGCGTGCCGGCCCTCGAGCGCCGCCCGCGCCTCAGGACGCGCTGATAGCTCGCAGCGTCGGTGAGGCGGTGAGCGGCGGGCAGCACGGGACGGGGAGGCTCTGGACCGCCGGGGCGGCTCAGACAGCCAGGTCCTTGCGGCCCTTGCGGCGACGCGCGTTGAGGATCGACCGACCTGCACGGGTACGCATGCGCAGGCGGAACCCGTGCGTCTTGTGGCGGCGACGGTTGTTCGGCTGGTACGTGCGCTTGCTCACGAGGATCTCTTTCGTCTGCTGCAGGTGGCCCCGCGGGCGCCGGCGCCCGGTGAGGGCGCCGCTGCGGCCGGCGTGGGACGTACGACGGGCGGCGGCCCGCCACGGCTGGGGTGACCTGCGAACGGTACGCGCTGCGAATCGGGAGGGTCAAACTCACCACGACGCCTCCAGCCGCCGCCAGGCGCCCACCCGCCCTGTGGAGGACGGCTTGCTCCGGGCCCGTGCGGGGATTAGGTTCTGCGGGTCCGGACGGGGTCGCGGCACCCCGGTCCTCTGCGGTCTGCTCGGCGCCCCGCTCGGCGTCTGCTCCACCGACTGCACAGCTTGTGGATGAACCTGTGGAGGTTCGCCTCCCACGCGAGCCGAGACGCCGGATCCGACCCGGGCCGGAACCGAAGGGACCACACGTGGAGAACGGCACCGAGGACCTCACGACGGCCTGGCGAGAGGTCGTCGGCGAGCTGCAGCCCCAGCAGCGGGCGTGGCTGCGGGCCAGCGCCCCGGTCACCCTGCACCAGAGCACGGCGATCATCGACGTGCCCAACGAGTTCACCCGCAACCAGCTCGAGGGTCGCCTCCGCGCGCAGCTCGAGGACGCGCTGACCGAGCGCTTCGCCCGCGAGATCCGGATCGCCGTGACCGTCAACCCGGCGCTGGAGCCGCCGCTCGACGAGGACCAGCCCTCGAATGTCGACTTCTCGACTCCTCGACAAGACGACCCGTCGACACGTCGACTCGGGCACAGCAGCGGCGGCGCCGGCGGTGCCGTCGGGGCACCGAGCGGAGGTGGCGGTCGACGACCCGAGGACGCGCCCGCGGACACCGCCCGCTCGACCGAGACCCGGCTGAACCCGAAGTACTCCTTCGAGACCTTCGTCATCGGCTCCTCCAACCGCTTCCCCCACGCGGCGGCGGTGGCGGTCGCCGAGGCACCCGGCAAGGCCTACAACCCGCTGCTGGTCTACGGCGACTCCGGGCTCGGCAAGACCCACCTGCTCCACGCGATCGGCACCTACGTGCGCAGCCTCTACACCGGCTCGAAGGTGCGCTACGTCTCCAGCGAGGAGTTCACCAACGAGTTCATCAACGCCATCCGCGACGACCGCCAGGACCGCTTCAAGCGGCGCTACCGCGACATCGACGTGCTGCTCATCGACGACATCCAGTTCCTGGAGGGCAAGACCCAGACCCAGGAGGAGTTCTTCCACACCTTCAACACCCTCCACAACGCCAACAAGCAGATCGTGCTGACCTCCGACCGGGCGCCGAAGCGGCTCGAGGCCCTCGAGGACCGCCTGCGCAACCGCTTCGAGTGGGGCCTGATCACCGACGTCCAGCCCCCCGACCTCGAGACCCGCATCGCCATCCTGCGCAAGAAGGCCGCGATGGACCGGCTCACCGCCCCGCCCGACGTCCTGGAGTTCATCGCCTCCAAGATCCAGACCAACATCCGCGAGCTCGAGGGCGCCCTGATCCGCGTCACCGCGTTCGCCAACCTCAACCGCCAGGACGTCGACATGACGCTGGCCGAGATCGTGCTCAAGGACCTGATCCCCGAGGGCGGCGAGCCCGAGATCACCGCTCCGCTCATCATCGCCCAGACCGCGGCCTACTTCTCCCTGTCCATCGAGGAGCTCACCGGTCCCAGCCGCGGCCGCCACCTGGTGATGGCCCGCCAGATCGCGATGTACCTGTGCCGCGAGCTCACCCCGCTCTCGCTGCCCAAGATCGGCGCCCAGTTCGGCAACCGCGACCACACCACCGTCATGTACGCCGACCGCAAGATCAACCAGCTGCTCGCCGAGCGCCGACAGGTCTTCAACCAGGTCAGCGAGCTGACCAACCGTCTCAAGCTCGCCGCCCGGCAGACGTGAGCAGGGCAGGCCCCCACCAGGCCGAATCACAACGCTGTGAGATGTGCAGGACCGGCCGGCAACCGTGCCACCGACCGGGGACAGCCTGTGCACGACCCGTCGGGTCGGGTGGGGACGACGCCCGGCCTCCACACCCGGGGCGGGAACGGTCCGAGCGCCGTCCACAGGCCCTGTGCACCGCGATTGCTCCGCGCCACCTGCGACGATGCTGTTCCTCCACAGTTTCCACCGCTCCTACTACGACCACGGACCTGTAGCCATCCACGTCATCAACGGCCCTCGGGAAACGCCCCTGCCTGTGGACGACGCCGTCCCGACGACCTGGCTCTCGTGGTCCGCACGCCGGGCGTGGCAGGATTCCCTCCCACGCACGACCACCGATCACCGAAGGACCACACCGTGAAGTTCCGTGTCGAACGCGACGTGTTCGCCGACGCCGTCGCCTGGGCCGCCCGCACGCTGCCGGTGCGTCCCAGCGTCCCGGTCCTGGCCGGCCTGCTGATCGACGCCGGCAGCGACGGTCTGGTGCTCTCCAGCTTCGACTACGAGACCTCCGCCCGGGCCGAGCTCAGCGCGGACGTCAGCGACGAGGGCCAGGTCCTGGTCAGTGGCCGGCTGCTCGCCGACATCTGCCGCAGCCTGCCGGCCAAGCCGGTCGAGCTGACCCTGGAGGGCACCCGGGTGTCGCTGACCTGCGGTTCCGCACGGTTCAGCCTCCAGACCATGCCGGTGGAGGACTACCCGTCGATCCCCTCGATGCCGAGCGCCACCGGCACCGTCGGCAGCGACGCCTTCGCCCACGCCGTCGCCCAGGCGGTCACCGCTGCCGGTCGCGACGACATGCTGCCCGTGCTGACCGGCGTCCGCCTCGAGATCGACGGCTCCACGATGTCGTTGCTGGCCACCGACCGCTTCCGGCTCTCCCAGCGCGAGCTGGACTGGAACCCGCGCACGCCCGAGGAGTCCCTGGCCGCCCTGGTGCCGGCCAAGGTGCTCGGCGACACCGCGAAGTCGCTCACCGCCGGCAGCGAGGTGACCATCGCGCTCTCGGCCTCCGGCAGCGGCGAGGGCCTCATCGGCTTCGAGGGCAACGCGCCGGGCGGCGTGCGCCGCACGACCACCCGGCTGCTGGACGGGGAGTTCCCCAAGGTCCGCAGCCTGTTCCCGACCGAGCAGCTCACCGTGGCCACCGTCGACAAGGCCGCGCTGGTCGAGTCGGTCAAGCGCGTCGCCCTGGTCGCGGAGCGCAACACCGCCGTCCAGCTGGCCTTCAAGGACGGCACGCTGACCCTCGACGCCGGCTCGGGCGACGAGGCGCAGGCCTCGGAGTCGATCGAGGCCTCGATCCGGGGCGCCGACCTGACGACCGGGTTCAACCCCCAGTTCCTCCTCGACGGGCTGACCGCGATCGACCAGCCCGTCGTCGAGCTGGCCTTCACCCAGGCCTCCAAGCCCGTGGTGATCACCGGCGCGGTCGACGACGGCGCCGACGACCCCGGCTTCCGCTACCTGCTGATGCCCCGACGCCTGCTCTCCTGAGCAGCCGGGCCCGACCAGATCCCGACACCGCGAAGGACCCGCACATGGCGCAGAGCACGATGACCCTCGGCCTGGTCGGCCTGGGCAAGATGGGCGGGAACATGCGCACCCGGCTGCGCAACGCCGGCCTCACCGTGGTGGGCTACGACCGCAACCCCGACGTCGCGGACGTGGCCAGCCTCGAGGAGCTCGTCGAGCAGCTGCCCTCGCCGCGGGTGGTCTGGGTGATGGTGCCGGCCGGGGAGCCGACCCGGGAGACCGTCGCCGCGCTGGCCGAGCTGCTCTCCGACGGCGACCTCGTCGTCGACGGCGGCAACTCCCGCTGGACCGACGACGAGGAGCACGCGCGCATCCTCGCCGCCGAGGGCGTGGGCTTCGTCGACTGCGGGGTCTCCGGCGGCGTGTGGGGGCTGGAGAACGGCTACGCGCTGATGTGCGGCGGCGCCGAGGCCGACGTCGCGAAGGCGCAGCCGGCCTTCGACGCCCTCAAGCCCGAGGGTGCGCTCGGGTTCGTCCACGCCGGTGCCTCGCCCGGCGCCGGCCACTTCGCCAAGATGGTCCACAACGGCATCGAGTACGCGATGATGCAGGCCTACGCCGAGGGCTGGGAGCTGCTGGAGAAGGTCGGCGTCGTCGACAACGTCGTCGACGTCTTCGACTCCTGGCGCGGCGGCACCGTGATCCGGTCCTGGCTGCTCGACCTGCTGGTCGCCGCGCTGCGCGACGACACCCACCTCGAGGAGATCGCCGGCTGGGCCGAGGACTCCGGTGAGGGACGCTGGACCGTCGAGGCCGCGATCGACCACGCCGTCCCGGTGCCCGCGATCGCCGCGTCGCTCTTCGCCCGCTTCTCCTCGCGCCAGGACGACAGCCCGGCGATGAAGGCGGTCGCCGCCATGCGCAACCAGTTCGGCGGGCACGCCACCCACACCGAGCCGCCGAGCGGTGGCAGTGCTGGTGGGGCCGGTGGTGCCGACGGGGCCGGCGGTCCCGGCGGATCTCAGGGGTCCTAGACCGCCAGCACCATCCTGACCAGGGCGAAGACTGCCCAGGCGACCAGCACGACCACCGTCGCGGGGTGCCGCACCAGCCGGTTCAGGTCGGGGGCCGGCCGTTGCGTCACGCGGGCCCGCAGGGCGACGACGCCGAGGGCGAGCACGACGACGAGCAGGGCGGCGCCGAACGGGTGCGCCAGCCAGGACTCCCGCCACCACCCGTGGGCGAGGTAGACCCACGACCGCGTGAGGCCACAGCCCGGGCACGGCAGGCCGGTGACCCGGCGGAACGGGCACAGGACCGGGCCGTCCTCGATGCCCGCCGGCGAGAGCACGCACGCGACTCCGAGAGCAGCCACCCCGGCCAGGCCGACCCCCTCGGACTGGGCTCAGCCGCCGGGCCGAGCGCTGGGCCGACCGCTGGGCACGCGCAGCCGGGCGTGCCCGGCCCTCAGCGCAGGGGTCGGCCGTCGGCATCGGTCATCTTGCGCATGAGGACGAGGATCAGGTCGATCAGCGCCCAGACCCCGCACCCGCCGCAGGTCAGCAGCTTGGCGATGCCCAGACCGGTCTGCCCGAGGTAGAACCGGTCCACGCCGAGGGTGCCGATGAAGGCCGAGAGCAGCACCGTGGTCAGCCACTCCTTGTCGGAGAACAGCCCCGGCACCTCGCGGGCGGCGAACCACTGCGGCCCGTCGGCGCGGCGCACCATCGCATCGCCCTTGAGGTCGCCCCCAAGCGCCATCTGCGCCAGCCCGCCGAAGTCGTAGGGGCCCTGCTCGGCGCCCATCTGGGAGATGAAGTACTGGGCCCCGTACTGGCTCCCGAACTGGCCACCGCCCTGGTCGCCGGACCAGCCCGGCTGGTACCCCGGCTGCTGGGACGGCTGGTACCCGGGCTGGTAGCCGGGCTGCTGGGGGGGCTGGTTGGGGTCGAAGGGGTTCGCCGGTGGCTCGGGTGGCTGCGTCATGGCGCGCAGCCTAGGCTGATCTGGCCTGCCGCAGGGGAAGGAAGGACAACACCGCGTGTACGTCTCGCACCTGAGCCTGCACAACTTCCGCTCCTACGTCCGCGCGGAGGTCGCCCTCGAGCCCGGCGCCACCTCGTTCGTGGGGCGCAACGGCCAGGGCAAGACCAACCTCGTGGAGGCCGTCGACTACCTCTCGCGCCTCGGCTCGCACCGGGTCGCCACCGACGCGCCCCTGGTCCGGGCCGGTTCCGACCAGGCCGTGGTCCGAGCCAGCGTGGTGCGCGAGGGTCGTACCGCCGTGCTCGAGGTCGAGCTGAACCCCGGCCGCGCGAACCGCGCCCGGGTCAACCGTGCCGCCCTGCCCCGGACCCGGGACCTCGTCGGGCTGCTGCGCACGGTCGTCTTCTCCCCCGAGGACCTCGCGCTCGTCAAGGGCGACCCCTCGGAGCGGCGCCGGTTCCTCGACGACCTGCTGGTGCTGCGCTCGCCCCGCCTGGCGGGCGTGCGCGCCGAGTACGACCGGGTCCTGCGCCAGCGCAACTCGCTGCTCAAGACAGCCCGGCACGCCCGCGGCGGCGCTGCCGAGGGTGCGATGGCCACCCTCGAGGTCTGGGACGACCACCTGGTGCGCGCCGGGGCGGAGCTGTGGGCCGAGCGCGAGGCCCTGACAGACTCCCTGCGACCCCACGCCGGCGCGGCCTACACGGCGGTCGCCCGGGGCGCCGCCCGCGACGCCGTCGGCCTCGACTACCGCGCGGCCTGCCCGCTGCCCGACGACCTGGTGGCGCTTGCCGCCGAGCGGTCCGCCCTCGAGGACGCGCTGCGCGCCGAGCTGCTGCGCCGACGCGGGGAGGAGCTCGACCGGGGTCTCACCCTGGTCGGTCCGCACCGCGACGACCTCCTCCTCACCCTCGCCGGCCCGGCGGCCTCGCACGAGCGGCTGCCGGTGCGCGGCTACGCCTCCCACGGCGAGAGCTGGTCCTTCTCCCTCGCGCTGCGACTGGCCTCCTACGACCTGCTGCGCGAGGACGGCGACGACCCGATCCTCGTCCTCGACGACGTCTTCGCCGAGCTCGACACCTCCCGCCGCCACGAGCTGGCCACGCTGGTCGCCGGTGCCGAGCAGGTCCTGGTCACCGCGGCGGTGCCCGAGGACGTGCCGGCGGCGCTGGACGGGGCCCGGTTCGCGGTGGCCGACGGCGAGGTCGTGCGCGATGGCTGAGCCAGGCGGAACGACCACCGGGGACGCCGGCGACCACGACGAGGGCCACCACGACGACGGGCTCGACCTCGCCCGGGCGATGGCGCGCGCGACGGCCGGCACCACCCCGGCCGCGCGACGTGCCGGACGCTCCCGGACGCCCCGGCGCCCCCGCGGCGACGCCGTGACCGGCGGTGGCTACGGCGCCTCCGGCGACGACCGCGACCCCCAGCTCGTCGGCGGGAGCCTGTCGCGGCTGGTCAGCCAGCACGGCTGGGAGCTCGAGCTGCGCATCCGCAGCGTCTTCGCCCGCTGGTCGGAGCTGGTCGGTGAGGAGGTCGGCGCGCACAGCACCCCGGAGTCGCTGGTCGAGGGCCGTCTGGTGGTGCGCGCCCACTCCACCGCCTGGGCCACCCAGCTGCGGCTGCTGGCCCCGCGGGTCGTGGCGCGCCTGGAGGACGAGCTCGGTCGCGGCACCGTCACCGGCGTCGAGGTGCTCGGCCCGCAGGCGCCGGGCTGGACCAGGGGACGCCTCTCCACCCGCGACAGCCGCGGACCCCGCGACACCTACGGCTGAGCCGGCCTGCGCCGCGGCCGATCTGGCGCGGCCACGCCACCGGGGGCCGTACCGGGGTTCGGCGCTGGCCCGGTCGGCCCGGCAGGGTGGCTCCAGGGAGCGCTGAGCGGCCCTCCTCGCCGCCGGTGACCACCACCGGTGGACGGTGCGTGCCCTCAGAGGCGCTGCAAGGTAGACTGGAGCGAGGTCGCCGTCCCAGGGCTCTGCCCGGATCACGGGCGGCCTTCTGCTTGCCAACTCCAGTGTGAAGAGGTTGTGCGTGACCGACGAGACCACCCCCTCCGACCCCGAGATCGACCCGGTCACCGACCCGGTCATGGACCCGGTCGACCCGGCGGACGGTCCGATCCCGTCGGGCGCCCTGCGCAGCGACCACGTCTCGGCCGACTACGCCTACGACGCCTCCGCGATCCAGGTGCTCGAGGGCCTCGAGGCCGTGCGCAAGCGCCCGGGCATGTACATCGGCTCCACCGGCGAGCGCGGTCTGCACCACCTGATCTGGGAGATCGTCGACAACGCGGTCGACGAGTCCCTCGCCGGCCACTGCGACCGCATCGTGGTCACGCTGGCCGCCGACGGCTCGATCCGGGTCGAGGACAACGGCCGGGGGATCCCCACCGACACCGCCCCGGGCCAGGACATGCCGGCCGTGACGATGGCGCTGACCATGCTCCACGCCGGCGGCAAGTTCGGTGGTGGCGGCTACAAGGTCTCCGGCGGGCTGCACGGCGTCGGCGTCTCGGTCGTCAACGCCCTCTCCAGCCACCTCGTCGTCGACGTCCGCAACCGCGGCCACCACTGGCGCCAGTCCTTCTCCATCGGGGTCCCCGACGGGGCGCTGGAACAGGTCCGCGCCCTCGAGCCCGGGGAGCGCACCGGCACGACGGTGACCTACTGGGCCTCGGAGGAGATCTTCGAGACCACGTCGTACTCCTTCGAGACGATCACCAACCGCTTCCGTGAGTACGCCTTCCTCAACAAGGGCCTCGAGATCGTCGTGCGCGACGAGCGCCCGGCCGCCGAGGACCTGCTCGAGGCGGTGGCCGACGACACCGTCGCCAACACCATCGACCAGGCCGGGGCCGACGCGATCCGCGAGGGCCAGGGCAGCGGCGGGGTCGAGCGGGTCTTCAAGTACGACCGCGGCCTGGTCGACTTCGTCGAGCACCTCAACCGGCGCAAGGACAAGGCGAACCCCAGCATCATCGCCTTCGAGGCCGAGACCCCGGACGCGGTGGAGAACCACATGAGCCTCGAGGTGGCCATGCAGTGGAACACCTCCTTCACCGAGTCGGTCCACACCTTCGCCAACACCATCAACACCCACGAGGGCGGCACGCACGAGGAGGGCTTCCGTGCGTCCCTGACCGGGCTGGTCAACCACTGGGGCGAGGAGTGGGGGCTGATCAAGAAGCGCGAGGACCGGGTCTCCGGCGACGACATCCGCGAGGGCCTGACCGCGATCATCTCGATCAAGATGGCCGAGCCCCAGTTCGAGGGCCAGACCAAGACCAAGCTCGGCAACACCGAGGCCAAGGGCTTCGTGCAGCGGATCATGAACGACCGCTTCGGGGCCTGGATGGAGCAGAACCCCGCCGAGGGACGCGACATCGTCCGCAAGAGCCAGGCGGCGGCCACGGCCCGGATCGCGGCCCGCAAGGCCCGCGACCTCGCCCGCGACCGCAAGGGCCTGCTGGGCCGGGCGGGCCTGCCCGGCAAGCTCTCGGACTGCCAGTCGACCAACCCCGCCGAGTGCGAGGTCTTCATCGTCGAGGGTGACTCGGCCGGCGGCTCGGCACGGCAGGGCCGCGACCCGCGGATCCAGGCGATCCTGCCGATCCGCGGCAAGATCCTCAACGTCGAGAAGGCCCGCATCGACAAGGTGCTGGCCAACACCGAGGTGCAGTCGATCATCTCCGCCCTCGGCACGGGGATCCAGGAGGAGTTCACCCTCGACAAGCTGCGCTACCACAAGGTCGTGCTGATGGCCGACGCCGACGTCGACGGCCACCACATCAACACCCTGCTGCTCACCCTGCTGTTCCGCTTCATGCGCCCGCTCATCGACGGCGGCTTCGTCTACATGGCCCAGCCGCCGCTGTACCGCCTGCGGTGGAACAAGCCGGCCGAGCACGAGTTCGTCTACTCCGACGCCGAGCGCGACGCGCTGCTGCGCGCCGGGCGCGAGGCCGGCCGCAAGCTGCCCAAGGAGAACCCCGTCCAGCGCTACAAGGGGCTCGGCGAGATGAACGCCAAGGAGCTGTGGGAGACCACGATGGACCCCGACAACCGGCTCCTGCTGCAGGTCACCCTGGACGACGCCGCCCACGCCGACGAGATCTTCTCGATCCTCATGGGCGAGGACGTCGAGCAGCGCCGCTCCTTCATCCAGCGCAACGCCAAGGACGTCCGATTCCTCGATATCTAGGTCTCTAGCAAGTTCCCTAGATAAGCCGAGAAGCGACCAGAGAGAGCGATCGTGACCGAGACCCCCACCGCCGGCGGCACCCCTCCCGGAACCGGTGCCCGCATCGAGCCCGTCGAGCTGCAGACCTCCATGCAGCGCGCCTACATCGACTACGCGATGGCCGTCATCGTGGGCCGGGCCCTGCCCGACGTCCGCGACGGCCTCAAGCCGGTGCACCGACGCGTGCTGTACGCGATGTACGACGGCGGCTACCGCCCCGACCGCGGCTTCTCCAAGTGCAGCCGCGTCGTCGGCGACGTCATGGGGCAGTACCACCCCCACGGCGACACCGCGATCTACGACACCCTGGTCCGGCTCGCGCAGCCCTGGGTGATGCGCGCGCCGCTGATCAACGGCCAGGGCAACTTCGGCTCGCCCGGCAACGACTCCGCGGCCGCGATGCGCTACACCGAGTGCCGGATGGCGCCGCTGGCCCTGGAGATGGTCCGCGACATCGAGAAGGAGACCGTCGACTTCCAGCCGAACTACGACGGTCGCTCGGCCGAGCCGGTCGTCCTGCCGGCCCGCTTCCCGAACCTGCTGACCAACGGCTCGGCCGGCATCGCCGTCGGCATGGCCACCTCGATCCCGCCGCACAACCTGCGCGAGGTCGCTGCCGGCGCCCAGTGGGCCCTCGAGCACCCCGACGCCAGCAAGGCCGAGCTGCAGGACGCGCTGCTCGAGCGGATCAAGGGCCCCGACTTCCCCAACGGCGCCACGATCGTGGGCCACGAGGGCATCGAGCAGGCCTACCGGACCGGGCGGGGCTCGATCACCCAGCGCGCGATCATCGAGGTCGACGAGGACGCCAAGGGCCGCACGATGCTCGTCATCACCGAGCTGCCCTACATGGTCAACCCCGACAACCTCGCGCTGAAGATCGCCGAGCTGGCCGACTCCGGCCGGGTCCAGGGCATCGCCGACGTCCGCGACGACACCTCCGACCGCACGGGCCAACGCCTGGTCATCGTCCTGCGCCGCGACGCCGTGGCCCGGGTCGTGCTGAACAACCTGCTCAAGCACACCGAGCTGCAGACCAACTTCAGCGCCAACATGCTGGCCCTGGTCGACGGGGTGCCGCGCACGCTGAGCATCGATGCGTTCATCAGCAACTGGATCGAGCACCAGGTCGAGGTGATCCGGCGTCGCACCGAGCACCTGCTGCGCGAGGCCGAGAAGCGGGCCCACATCCTGCGCGGGCTGGTCAAGGCGCTCGACCTGCTCGACGAGGTGATCGCCCTCATCCGGCGCTCACCCGAGGTCGACGACGCCCGCCAAGGCCTCATCGAGCTGCTCGAGATCGACGAGCTCCAGGCCAACGCCATCCTCGACATGCAGCTGCGGCGCCTGGCCGCGCTGGAGCGCCAGCGGATCGTCGACGACCTGGCCGAGCTCGAGCTGACCATCGCCGACCTCGAGGACATCCTGGCCAACGTCACCCGGCAGCGCCAGATCGTCTCCGACGAGCTGCGCGAGATCGTCGAGAAGTACGGCAACGAGCGCCGGACCCAGATCGTGGCCGCAGACGGCGACCTGTCGATGGAGGACCTGATCCCCGACGAGGACCTCGTCGTGTCGATCACCCGGGGCGGCTACGCCAAGCGGACCCAGCGCCACCAGTACCGGACCCAGAAGCGGGGCGGCAAGGGCGTGCGGGGCGCGACGCTGCGCGGCGACGACGTCGTCGAGCACTTCATCGCCACCACCAACCACCACTGGCTGCTCTTCTTCACCACCGCCGGGCGCGTCTACCGCACCAAGGCCTACAACCTGCCCGAGGCGTCCCGCGACGCCAAGGGCGGGCACGTGGCCGGGTTGTTGAGCTTCCAGCCCGACGAGTCGATCGCCCAGGTGCTGGCGATCCGCGACTACGACCAGGCGCCGTACCTGGTGCTGGCCACGCGTCGCGGGCTGGTGAAGAAGACCCGCCTCGGCGACTACAACAGCCCCCGCCAGGCCGGGGTCATCGCGATCAACTTCCGCGAGGACGACGACGAGCTGATCGGCGCCGAGCAGGTCTTCGCCGAGGACGACATCCTGCTGGTCTCGCGGCTGGGGCAGGCGATCCGCTTCCGCGCCGACGACACGCAGCTGCGTCCGATGGGGCGTGCCACCTCGGGCGTGGCCGGGATGAAGTTCCGCGGCGGCGACTCGCTGCTGTCGATGTCGGTGATCCGGGCCACCCAGGTCGCGGCCGAGGAGGCCGCCGGCCTGGCCGAGGGGACCGAGGACTCACCCGACGTGGAGGCCTCCGCCGAGCAGGTCGAGGAGGTGAAGGCGCAGTACGTCTTCACCATCACCGACGGCGGGTTCGCCAAGCGGACCCGGATCAACGACTACCGCTCGCAGTCGCGCGGGGGCCTGGGCATCAAGGCGATGGCCCTGGCCAACGAGGACCGCGGCGGCCTGGTCGGCGCGTTCATCGTGGAGGAGGGCGACGAGGTCCTCTCGATCACCGCGAACGGGCAGGTCGTGCGCAGCCCGATCAACACCGACTTCCGGCCCACCGGCCGCTCGACGATGGGCGTGCGCTTCGTCGGCCCCAAGGCCGGCGACTCGGTCGTGGTCGTCGCCCGCTCGGTGGAGGGCAAGGTCGAGGAGGAGATCGAGGCGCAGGCCGCCCCGGCAGCTCGACGCGCCAGTCGACTCGCCAGCCGAGCCGGTCGAGTCGTCGGAGCCGTCGGCTGCTGACACAATCGATCAGATCGAGGAGACCGGTGACACCACCGGAGGGAGCGAGGTCTGATGAGCGAGAGCAAGGGCCCCACGTCCGGTACCCAGACCGACGGACCCGGCCGCCCGCCGCGGACCCCCGGTGACCGGCCGCCGCTGAAGGAGCGCGTGCAGGCGCGGGTGGCCGCGGCCACCCGCGAGCACCGGATCAATGCTGCGGTCAAGTCCAAGGCACCCGCCAAGCCCTCGCGCAGGGGCACCCGGGCGGTCGATGCGAAGCCGACTCGCCGGGCGAGGCTGCGGGTGACGCGCATCGACCCGTGGTCGGTGATGAAGACGTCCTTCCTGCTCGCGATCGCCTTCGGCGTCGTCACCGTCGTGGCCGTGGCCATGGTGTGGTCGGTGCTCGACGCGGCCGGGGTGTGGGACTCGATCAACAAGACGATCCAGGAGAGCGTGGGCGGTCCCGACACCGCCGACCTCAACGTCGAGAACTACGTCGGCACCTCCCGCGTGCTGGGCTTCACCACCGTCGTGGCCGCCGTCGACGTCATCCTGATCACCGCGATCGCGACCCTCGGTGCCTTCCTCTACAACATGTCGGCGGCGCTGCTGGGCGGCGTCGAGGTCACCCTCGCGGAGGACCAGCACTGAGGCCGGCTCCCGCTTTGTGAGGCGTCCGCGGCGTGGGGTAGTCTCGCTCCTCGGCCGCCCGGGGCGGCTGACCGGACGTGTCCGGAGCGGGCCTATAGCTCAGACGGTTAGAGCGCTTCCCTGATAAGGAAGAGGTCAGAGGTTCAAGTCCTCTTAGGCCCACCGTGCGACCTGGCCGCCCGGCCGCACCCCCGACATCCTGGGAGAGCCATGAAGAAGGTCGTCGTCGTCCTGCTCGCCACCGTCGGCGCGGTGCTCGCCAAGCGGCGCTACGAGGACGGCCAGGCCGAGCAGGCGCTCTGGGCCGAGGCGACCGACCCGGTCGAGCGGTCCTGAGCGGACACCACCCAGCACCACCCGGGGGCCTTGGCGCAATTGGTAGCGCACCTGCTTTGCAAGCAGGGGGTTGCGAGTTCGAGTCTCGTAGGCTCCACCAGCAAAACCCCAGGTCAGCCTGGGGTTTTGTTCTTTTCTGGAGTGTTCCGGTCGACTTCGAGATCGGCCTCTAGGGGGACTGGTGGGGGTATTAGTCGCCTGACGCCGGGGCGTCGAGTTGCGCGTTGGCTGCTTGGTACGGCTCGCGAACGAGCTCCGGGACGCGTACACGCTCGGGTACGTCGAAGCCATTCTCGTGCCCCCAAATTCTGAGGGTGCGGGCGTCGGGTCCGTCCGCTGTGGGCGCTCCATCTCCCTTCCGCGGGCGGGTGGTGCTTGGGATAGCCGCCGCCGCCCTGGCTGCAGCGACGAACGGCGCGAGTGCCTGCTGCAGAGTTTCGTGCTCCTCAGTCGATAGGTCGATCTCAAACGAGTCGCCATCGAGACGGAACTGGACGCCGACACCTTCATCTGCGATGTCCATGCCACTCAAATCTGAGCAGTACGCGACGACGGTGCGTCGAGCCATCGTGCCTCCAGTGCCCTCACGTCATGATGCTGCGACACAGTGGATAGGACAGTCTTCGTCAAGATCTGACCAGCCTGGTCAGCCTGTCGACGATCTCGTCGACGGGGATCGCTGCGGTGGCCGGGCCCCATGACATACGCAGCGCGCGGTCGATCCGCTCTTGGGGCAGGCCTGCGGCGACCAGAACGTGACTCGGTTCGTAGCTTTGCGAGGTGCACGCCGAACCGTTTGACAGCGCGACAAGGTCTTTCAGGGCCACGATGGCGGCCTCCGAGTCAACTCCTGGGATCGACACGTTCAAGGTGCTGGCGATCGTCCGCTCCGGATCGCCATTGAGTTCGGCGCCCAACGGAAGGAGAGCGGCGAGCAGTTCATCGCGAACCGTTTCGCTCGCTGCTGCCCGCTGGTCGACTTCGGCGAGCGACAGTTGCGCAGAGCAGCCCCAGTCCGGCGATGAGCGCGACCGGGAGGGTGCCTGGCCGAAGGCCGCGTTCCTGGCCTCCGCCGAACATCAGGGGCTCGAGCGGTGGGCGCTTGTAGCCGCGCCGCCGCGTGACGAGCGCGCCGACTCCCTTGGGGGCGCCGATCTTGTGGCCCGAGATGGCCAGCAGGTCGATGCGGGGGTTCTGGAGCAGCTGCGATCAGTTTGCCGAACGCCTGAGCCGCATCAACGTGGAGGAACGCATCATGTTCGGCGAGCGCGCTCGGCGATCTCCTCGATCGGCTGGATCACGCCGGTCTCGTTGTTCACGGCCATCACCGACACCAGCAGCGTGTCGGGACGCAAGTGCTGCCTTGACAGCTTCGGGGGAGACCCAGCCGCCCGCATTTGGTGCGAGCAGATCGACCTCGAAGCCTCGTGCCTGCAAGCCCTCCAGTGGTTCGAGTACGGCCTTGTGCTCGATCTGGGTCGAGATGATGTGTCGCTTGCCGACGCGCTCGCCGTAGGCGGCGAGTCCGAGGATCGCCAGGTTGTCGCTCTCGGTTGCGCCGCTGGTGAAGATGATCTCGTCGGGTTGTGCGCCGACCACGCTCGCGATCTCCTCGCGTGCACGCTTGACCCGTTCCTTCGCCACCTGGCCGTAGGTGTGGGTGCGGCTCCCGGCGTTGCCGAACTCGTACGACATGTAGGTCAGCACCTCGTCGGCAACGCGTGGGTCCACCGGCGTGGTGGCCGCGTAATCGAGGTACGTCGGGCGGGGGCTGGGTGCCCTGCTGACGTGCTTTGTCGGAGGCGGGCGCTACGGTCATGTTCGTAACTCTAGCCGTCCGTACAGACCATAGTTCGGAACCACGGCAAGGGATGTTCGGAACTCGGTCCGAACATGGTAGATGTTAGGGCGTGGCGAAGGTGACGGCAATCTCGGAGGGGCGGAGCGACAGGCCGGCGGTCTCTCGACCCGGCGAATTCGAGTACGTCTTTCCGGCAATCCGCGGCGTCCAGGCGGGTCGCGAGTACTACGTCACGATGTGGCCGCTGCGCCTGATCCCGAAGCTCTTCCTCTTCGACTCCGACGAGCTTCCGCCGGAGATGCGCGCCCAGCGAACCCTCAACAAGGCGCGCGTTCCCGAGATGGCGCGCTACATCGTCGACAACCCCGACGGCTACATCTTCTCGGCCCTCACGGCCAGCGTGAACGCGGAGGTTCGGTTCGCCCCGCTGGTGAACGAGGGCGGCATCGCCGACCGCGTCGGCACGCTCACGATCCCGATGGACGCTCGCTTCGTGATCAACGACGGCCAGCACCGTCGAGCTGCCATCGCCCGGGCTCTCGACGAGAACCCGGACCTCAGCGACGAGACGATCGCCATCGTGCTCTTCATCGACATCGGGCTGAGCCGCTCGCAGCAGATGTTCGCCGATCTGAACCGTCACGCGATCCGCCCGCCGCGCTCGATCGGCGTCCTGTACGACCACCGCGACCCGATGTCCGAGGTAGCCAAGCAGGCGGTGCTGAAGTCGCCGTTCTACCGGGACCTCACCGAGATGGAGACCAGCAACCTCGCGGCCCGCTCGCGCAAGCTCTTCACGCTCTCGGCCTTCTACACCGCGGACCGCTCGTTGCTCGAAGGCATCGAGGAGGAGTCGACCGACAGAGCGGATCGCGCTTGCGGCCGAGTACTGGGAGCACGTCGCCAAGCAGTTCCCGGCCTGGAGCCAGGTGTACGACGGCAAGGTGAGTGCCGGCGAGATCCGCAAGGACTTCATCCACAGTCACGGCATCGTCCTGCACGCGCTCGGGAAGGTCGGCAACACCCTGCTCCGGCAGAGCGCGTCCCCGGCGTCCTGGGACAAGCAGCTCAAGAAGTTGCAGACCATCGATTGGCACCGCAGCAACTCGACCGTCTGGGAGGGCCGAGCGACGGTTGGCGGCAAGGTCAGCAAGGGGGCGTCCAACGTCCTGCTGACCACTGCCTACATCCGAACCGTCATGGGCCTGGCGCTCCCGCCCGACGAGCAGCGTGCCGAAGAGGCGTTCAAACGAGGAGAGAAATGACGACCAACCTGACCATCCGACCGCGCTCAGCGTTCGATGATCTCGGGTTCGCCGGGTCGATCGACGCCCTCGTTGCCCAGACGCAGGAGCTCTATCTGGCCGACGGTGTGCCGTGGGTCGTCGGCTACTCCGGTGGCAAGGACTCGACCGCCGTGCTGCAGATCGTCTGGCGCGCGCTGGCTGGGCTCGAGCCGGAGCAGCGCACCAAGCCGGTGCACGTGATCAGCACCGACACCCTGGTCGAGAACCCGGTGGTTGCCGCGTGGGTGACGCACTCGCTCGACGTCATGGCCGCAGCGGCCGAGGAGCAGGGCTTGCCGCTGACGCCGCATCGGCTCACCCCGACGGTGACTGACACCTTCTGGGTGAACCTGATCGGCCGTGGCTACCCGGCGCCGCGTCCAAAGTTCCGCTGGTGCACCGAGCGACTGAAGATCAAGCCCTCCAACTCCTTCATCCGCGAGATGGTGCGTTCGCACGGCGAGGCCATCCTCGTGCTCGGCACCCGCAAGGCGGAGAGCTCCGGTCGCCACGCGCGCATGGCGAAGCTGGAGTCCCGGCGGGTGCGCGACTTGCTGAGCCCGAACGACTCGCTGCCCAACGCGCTCGTCTACTCGCCGGTCGAGAACTGGTCGAACGACGACGTCTGGACCTTCCTGATGCAGTCGGCGAACCCCTGGGGCTACTCCAACAAGGAGCTGCTCACCATGTACCAGGGCGCCTCTGCGGACGGGGAATGCCCGCTGGTCGTGGACTCCAGCACGCCGAGCTGCGGTGACAGCCGCTTCGGCTGCTGGACCTGCACGCTCGTCGAGAAGGACAAGTCGATGTCGGCGATGATCCAGAACGACGAGGAGAAGGAGTGGATGCTTCCGCTCCTGGAGCTGCGCAACGCGCTCGACGTCGCAGATGACCGACACCTCCGTGACTTCCGCCGGATGAACGGCTCCGTCCAGCTGTTCCACGATCGGCCGATCCACGGTCCGTACAAGCAGAGCGCCCGTGAAGACTGGCTGAAGCGCCTGCTCGAAGCGCAGGCGTGGATCCGCGAGAACGGCCCGGAGTACGTCCGAGCACTCGACCTGATCACGCTGCCGGAGCTCGAGGAGATCCGCCGCATGTGGGTGGTGGACAAGCACGAGTTCGAAGACCATCTGCCTGGCATCTACGAGGCAGCGATTGGCGAGCCGTACCCGGGAGGTCCCCTCGACGAGCACCTGCCTCTGGGGCCAGACATGATCGAGGCTCTGCTCGAAGTCGTGGGGGACGACCGCCTCCACTTCGAGCTGGTGCGCGAGCTTCTCGACGTTGAACAGCGCCACCGGGCGCAGGTCCGTCGTGCGGGTCTATTCGAGTCGTTGGAGAAGGCTCTGCGCCGTGGCTTCTACGACGATGAGGAGGACGCGACGACGCGGGCGCACCAGCGGAAAGCCGCTATCGACCGCACGCCGCCTGAGGCCGAGGATGGATCCCCGGACCCGCTCGACCTAGCCGATGGCTACGTCCGTGCGACGGCGGAGTCGGCGCAGTGATCCTCAACCAGTTGGTGCTGCACAACGTCGGTACGTTCGCAGGCCGTCACGTCATCGACCTCACGCCACCGTCGGCTAGCCGACCGATCGTGCTGGTCGGTGGTCTGAACGGTGCGGGCAAGACGACGATCCTGGAGTCCATCCAGCTCGCGCTCTACGGTTCCCTGGCTCACGCCTCGGGACGCCGAAATGGCAGCTACGACAACTACCTGCGTGGCCTCGTTCACCGCGGTGTCCCGGCGAGCGAAGGTGCGGCCATCGAGCTGACGTTCACCGCGCACCAGGAGGGTACGGAGCACAAGTACTGGATTCGACGGAGTTGGAAGGGCACCGGTGCCTCGATCCGCGAGATCCTGCTCGTGTCGGTCGACGACCGTCACAACCAGGCGTTGACCTCGACCTGGAGCGAGCACGTCGAGACGTTCTTGCCTCGCGGCATCGCTGGCCTGTTCTTCTTCGACGGTGAGCAGATCGAGGCGCTGGCCGACCTGGAACGGTCCCGCCAGGTCCTCAGCTCAGCCCTTGCGGCGTTGCTCGGTCTCGACCTCGTGGAGCGGCTGACGACGGACTTGGCCGTGTTGAAGCGCCGGCACCGCGGCGAGCAGGTGCCCGACTCGCTTCGTCAGGCAGTGGAAGAGAAGAAGCAACTCGTCACGGCTCACCGTCAGGGCGAGGAGGCTGCCACCGAAGCAGAGGCCGCCCGCCGCACGGAGCTTGAGCGCTCCCAGAAGCTGTTCCACGAAGCGACTGAGGCGTACCGAGCGGCGGGTGGCGACCTGCTGGAGCAGCGTGAGACTGCCGAATCGACCGCAGCCATGGTGCGCGCCGGTCTGGCACGCTGCGAAGACGAGATCCGCCACGAGCTCGCGGAGGCATCGCCGCTGCTACAACTGGGTGGGCTGCTTGACCAGCTCGGTGAACAGGTACGCCTGGAGGCCATCGCACAGCGCGACACCTTGCTTGTCGAGGCCTTCATGGCCCGAGACGACACGCTGCTGCAGAAGCTCATGGATGCCAACGTCAAGGCATCGACACTGACAGCTGTCGAGCAGTTCCTTGGGGACGACCGAGAGACGCGGCGAAGCTCCGCAGATATCGAAGAGATCGTTGGGTTTCCCGATCCTGTCGCGCTCGAGGGACTCCTTGCCTCAACGCTGCCCGAAGCCCGAACTCGGCTCCAGTCGGCCGTCGACCAGCGCGCCATGTTCAAGGCGGAGCGCGAGCAGGCCGAGCGGGTGCTTGCGGCGATTCCCGATCCTGAGGCTCTGGCTCCGCTCAATGCCAAGCGGGAGGAGGCGCGCGATCTGCTCTACCGGGCAGAGGCCGCCTACTCGGTCGCGACTGAGCTGCTCAACAGTGCGCGGACCGACCGCGCCAAGGCGCACGACGCCTACGAGGCGACACTCGACAAGGCAGCACACGCCAACCTGGCTGCCGACGATGATCGACGCCTTGTCGAGCACGTCGACCGAGTCCGGGCAACCTTGGAGACCCTGCGCGTGGCGGCGACCCGACGCCACCTGGAGCGCATCTCCCAATTAGTCATGGAAGCGCTCGGCATGTTGCTCCGCAAGGAGAACCTGATCACCGATGTGCAGATCGATCCAGAGACTCACGCCGTGGCATTGACGGGAGTCGATGGCCACTCGCTTCCCGCCAAGGATCTGTCCGCAGGGGAGCGCCAGCTCCTTGCCGTGGCACTTCTTTGGGGCCTTGCCCGGGCAGCCGGGCAACCGCTGCCGGTTGTCATCGACACGCCACTTGGGCGCCTCGACGGCACTCACCGCGAGCACCTGCTGGAGCGGTACTTCCCGCAGGCCAGCCATCAGGTGATCTTGTTGTCTACCGACACGGAGATCGACGAAGAGGCGTA
>CAWGHQ010000009.1:0-166219 GCA_963822495.1 uncultured Actinomycetota bacterium
TCGACCACCGCCCCGTGATCGAACGGGCACCGGATGCCGCTGCCATGCTCCGCGGCCTCGCCACCGCGGCGAGGGGGAAACGGTCCGCAGCACGCCGGCCGAGCCGAACGCGGGACGTGCCGGAGACCCGGCCAGTGACTGCCACGGTCTCGATCACGCGTCGAGGCCCGCCCTGCGCAGGACGAGACGGTTGTAAGGATTGATCTCAGTCGGCAGGGCGTGCTCGGGCCACCACTAAGAGCGGCGGTCTCGCCGGCGGCGTCGGCTTCCAGAGTTCCCGTGACGTCGCCGGTCTCGAACGTCGCGCCCACCACGTAGGCCGCGTATCCGTCGGGGTAGCGCACGATGAACTCGGCGCCGGAGAACACATCGATCTGAGTGAGCTCCCCGGCCCTGAGACCTGTCTCCTCTTGCAGCTCGCGTCGTGCTGCCTGCTCGAGTGTCTCGCCCGGTTCGAGCCGCCCGCCCGGGAGGCCCCACGTAGCGTCATCTCCTCGGAGCTGGAGGAGTACGTGACCCGTGACGGGATCACGGACGAGCACGCCGGAGGCGACCAGGACGTCCTGCGGGGGAGTCATGCACGTCATCCTCCCCGAGGTCGATCCCTCACCCGCGGACACAGTCGGCTGGTCACCATGCCCATGCGTGGGTCGACCTGCGCGTCCTCCACGACCAGCCGCCAGCTCTCGGCGCCCTGCGTCGCATCTCCTCCAGCCAGATCGACTCGTAACCCTGCCCGCGCGAGAAGCGGCCGGCTGTGGGATCGGTCCGGGAGTGGGTTGGGACCTCCTCAGCGAGCTCGGGAGACAGATGGAGATCAACCACGACGTCCGCAGCGCTCTCCTGGCCGGCGTGATCGCGCTGGTCATCTACGTCGTGATCGCAACGATCACCGGCCAGGCTCTCGGAGCGGCGCTCGGCTTCGGCCTCGCCCTACGACAGCGGCGACTCCGTGATGTCCCACGACGCGCTGGGCCAACATCCGGCAGCACGGTGTCCCGTGGGACACCGTGCTGCCGGATCAGGCCGCGACAGCGACCGAAGCAGCTCTCGAGCATCGCGCGGTCACCATCAGGCGATGGGACTGCGAGGCCTGGCGGTCAGAGGCTCGTGCTGTCTCCGCTGGAGGCGAGCACCGCCACCTGGACCGCCGAGAGCACCGTCCGCTCGTCGGGCCCGAGCCGCTCGAGGATCTCCCGGGCGCGACGGTCGGCCTCCTTGCGGTCCTGCTTGGGGACCCAGTGCTTGAGGTTGGCGCTCACGACCAGCACCGAGACCAGGAGGGCCGTCCGGTCGTCGGGCTGCGACTCGCCGAGCAGCGCGCTGCGCAGCCGGGCCACGAGCTCGTCCCGGCCGGCGGTCGGTGTGGCGTGGCGGCGGCGCACCGGGACCATCCCGAACTTCCGGTCCGACTCCTCGACGACCACGCCGGTGGTGACGAGGCGCTCGAGCACCTGGGTGGACTCCGGCAGGAAGGCGAGGAGCCTGGTGACCCGCTGTCCGAACGCGCCGGAGCCGACCGTCAGCAGCGCCTCGTCGAGCTCGGCGTCCCCGAGCGGTGCGGGGTTGCGGACGGTGACGCGTGTCTTCTTCCCGCTCGCCGCCACCTGCAGGCGACCCTCCCGCGTCAGCTCGAGCAGCAGCGCCCCGGGCACGGCGGCGCTGTGGAGGGGCACCAGCCTCCCACTGTCCGGGTCGAGCGCCGCGAGCACGACGTCACGCGCGACGGACGGGGTCGCCCGGTCGGGAGTCGCCGTGGAGGCGTCCTCGGTCTCCTCGAGGTAGCGGTGAGCCCTGCGCCTCCGGTCGAACATCCGGGTCCTCCCTCCCGGCCCGCTGCTCCCGGGGGGCGGCGAGACCGGCTGGTTGCCGACGAGCGGTCCGGCGCCGGTTGCGGGCGCTCAGGGTGCATGCTCGCACGGCGATGGTCCGGCCCCGGGCAGGTCGTCAGTCCACCGCAGCGTCGACGCCCGCACTGATGCCCCGACCGGTCGGACCGGAGACCCCCGTGGGGAGCGGTTTGGCCAACCCGCCACCGAGCGCCTTGCCGCCGATCTTGCCGTAGTCGACGCCGGCCTCGTCGTCGGTCACCTGCTTGAGCAGCTCGCCGCCGGCGTCGACACCGCCCTTGTAGGCGCCCCGGACGGTGTGGTCGGTCAGGAAGCCGGCCGCCCTCGCCTCCAGGCCCGTGAGCTTGCGGGCGACCCAGGGCTGCTGGTCGACGCCGGCCAGGATCCGTCCCGAGACCGATCGTCCTGCCTGCTGGCCCAGCGGCTTCGCGAGCTGACCCAGGCCCCCGGTGAGCAGCCCGGCCGCACCGCCCCCGATCGCCCGGCCCGAGAGCGGGTCGGCGCCTCCCGCGACCTGGTAGCCGTAGCCCTCGGCCAGGCCGATCCCGGCCTGGACGCCCACCTTCGCCCGGACGCTCATCACGGCCACCTTGGTCCCGTCGACCAGGACGTGGCCGCCGACGGTGAGTCCCTTGCTCGCCACGAAGCCGGCTCCTCCGGCCAGACCCGAGACCGCTGCCTGCGCGTAGTTCACCTCGCCCTTGGTGGCCTTCTGGATCAGCACGTCCGCCCCGAAGGAGAGGAGCATCGCGCCGGCCGGGCCGCCGACACCGGTGGCCATCAGGGCGATGCCGGCGACGGCCGTGACACCGCCGATGATCCAGTCCTTGTTCTCCTCGACGAACGTCCACGCCTTCTCGTACCAGGGCGCGTTCGCCGCCCTCAGCTCCGCCTCGGAGACCGGCTTCAGGCCGGTCGGGTCCAGGGCGTGCAGCGGGTCGTTGCCGGCGTAGGAGTAGGGGTTGCCCGACCATCCCGCGCCGGCCACCGCGTCGAGCGGGTCGACGGAGAGGAACCCTCGGGCGGCCGCGTCGTAGACGCGGGCCCCCAGCCACTCCAGCCCGCCCACGGTGAGCTCGCCGGCCGGGCCGATCCCGACGCCGGCGGGCAGGCCCGGGAGCGGCGGCGCCTGGCCCCGCGCCGCGGCCCAGACGTCGTCGCCGTGCGAGCGGGAGGAGCGCCACCCGGGCGCCGCCCACCGCTCCCCGATCCCGGTCAGGACGCCCGCGGCCACCACCGGGGTGGCGCCGACCTGGACCAGGGTCGGCTCGTAGGGCCCCGCACCGTCCCACGACACCGGCACGTCGTCGATCGAGGCGAGCCGGCCGGAGGCGTCCACGTGGAGGCGGGTGCGGACGGCCCGGCCACCCGCGTCGTCGACGATCGTGGCGAGCCAGCCGGTGGGAGACCACTCCAGGTCCCGGGTGCTTCCGTCGGGTCGCTCGGTGCGGACCCGGCGGCCGACGGCGTCGTAGGCGTGGCGCGTGGTGCCGTCCGGTCCGACGACCCTCAGCAGCTGGCCGGCCTCGTCGTAGGCCAGCTCGCGGACGTCCTCGTCCTGGGACTCGGTGACGAGGCGGCCGGCCAGGTCGTAGCGCCAGCGGACCCGGCGGTCGCCGACCCGGGCCCCGACCAGCTGGCAGGCGCCGTCGTGGTCGAACGTCGTCGTCGTGCCGGCGCTCTCCACGGTGCGGATGCGTCCGTCCTCGTCCCGGCCGACCACGGTGCGGACCGTGCCGTGGGAGTCGGTCGCGCAGTGGGCCACCACGAAGCCGTCGGCGCGCTCCCAGGACTGGCGTTGGTCGCCGGCCGTGGCGGCGACCACGCGTCCCGCCGCGTCACGCTCGAAGCTCACGCGGCCGAGCAGGGGGTGGTCGATCGCGGCGACCCGGCCCGCGGTGTCGTGGTCGTAGCCGACCGTGCTGCCGTCGGGGAGCGTCATCGCCGTCCGGCGTCCGGCGGCGTCGTGCTGCCACGACAGGGTCGTCGCGTCGCGGGTCTCGCGCACGACCTGCCCGCGCCGGTCCCACGCGGTCGTGTGCTGCACGACCCGGCCGTCCGGCCGGGTGCGGTCGGTCACCTGGACCGACCGGCTCCGGACGTCCCAGCGCCACGCGGCGACGGCGGTGCCGTCCACCTCCACCGCGACGACGCGGTCGGCGGCGTCGTAGGTCCACCCGGTGCGGCGGCCCGTCGGGTCCTCCTGCCACGTCTGGCGACCCACGGCGTCGTAGCCCGCCCGGGTGGTCCGACCGAGGGGGTCGGTCTCCGCGACGCAGCGGTCCATGGCGTCGAACTCGCGGCGGGTGACGTTGCCGAGCGGGTCGGTGAGGCGCACGGCGCGACCTCGGGCGTCGTAGTCGTACCTGGTGGTACCGCCGTTGCCGTTCGTGGCGGCGACCAGCGCTCCGGCGGCGTCGTAGGTGAACCGGCGCAGGCCGGACACGCCGTCACGGACCTCGACGAGCCGGCCCGCGGCGTCGTAGCGCAGACGGGACCCCCCGACGCCGGGGGTGAAGGTGGCCGTGACCCGACGGCACTCGTCGTAGTCGGTCCACCCGACCTCGCCCGTGGGGTAGGTGCACCGCACCGGCAGGCTGTCAGCGTCGTACTCGATCGTGGTGCGCCCGCCCGCCGGGTCGACGACGCCGCTGCGTCGACCGCACGCGTCGTACTCGTAGCGGGTGACCCTGCCGGTCGGGTCGGTCACGGCGACCGGCCGACCGGCCGGGTCGCGCGAGACGCGGGTCAGGCTGCCCTCGCCGTCGAGGAGCTCGACGGCTCGACCACAGCGGTCGTAGGTGGCCAACGCGACGGAGCCGTCGAGCTGCTCGGCCGAGACCGTCCGGCCGAGCGGGTCGAAGCGCTGGGTGAGGCTGCCGAGGGAGTCGGTGGTCACCACGGTGCGCCGGGGCTCGTCGGTGCGCACTGCGCTCCGGTTGCCGAGGGGGTCGGTCACCCCGACCTCGTTCCCGACGCTGTCGTGCGTCTGCGTCCAGGTCTGGCCGTCCGGCGTCGTCGTGGAGGTCAGGCGCGACAGGGCGTCGTGGGTGAACCGCCACGTGCTGCCGTCGGGGAGCTCGACCGTGGCGAGGTTTCCGAGGTCGTCGAGGCGCTGCTCGATCGCCCGACCCAGCGGGTCGATGCGCCGCCTCTCCTCGCCGCCGGCTCCGTGCTCCACCGTGCTGCGGGCGCCGGTCGGGTCGACCACGACGCTCAGGCGCCCGCCGGCGGTGTGCTCGAAACGCCACGTCGATCCGTCGGGGTCACGACGCTCGCTCAGCCCGGCCGGGCCGTAGGTGTAGGCGGTGCGGTGGCCCCGGGGGGTGACGGCGGCGACGACGCGGCCGGAGGCATCGTGCTCGAGGCGGGCCGTGTCGCCCGCGGAGTTCGTCGTGGAGACGAGGTCCCCGTGCTCGTCGTAGCCGAAGGCCAGGGCGACGCCGGTCGGGTCCTCCAGCCGGGTGAGGCAGCCCGTGGTCCAGGTGAGGCGGGTCTCGCCGCCCTCGGGGTCGACCACCAGCGCAGGGTTGCGCGACGTCCCGTCGTAGGAGTACGAGGTTGCTGCGCCGTCGGCGACGACGCGGACCACGCGGTCGAGGTCGTCGTACTCGAACCGGAGGTCGGCGCCGGACGGGCGGACCTCACGGACCACGTGGCCTCGCCCGTCGAGCTGGCGGACGGTCACCGTGCCGTCGCGCCCGGTGAGCAGCACCGCGTTGCCGTGCTGGTCGTAGCTGGTCGACTGGCGGTTCCCGTCGGCGTCCACCAGGCCGACGAGCTGGCCCCGGCCGTCGTGGATGAAGGTGCTGGCCCGGGTGCCGTCGGGGTCGGAGACCTCCGTGACGTTGCCCGGAAGGTAGGAGTACCGGCTGGTGCGCCCGTACGGCGACCGCTGAGCCGTGACCCGTGCCTGGTCGTCGTAGGTGTTCTCGACCTCGACCACGCCGTCGGCGTCGAGGACCGCCTCGACGAGGCCGTCGTCGCTCCACCGGTAGGCACGGGTCCCGCGGGGCCCGGTCGCAGCGACCAGCCGGCCCTCGTCGTAGGTGTAGGCCACCCGGCGACCGTCGGAGGTCTCGGCGGCCACGACGACGTCGTCGTCCCAGGTCAGCGCGGACGTGGCGTCCGCGCTCGTGCTCCAGGCGCACCAGGCGGCCGTGCTCGTGCACGAAGCCCACCATGGTGCCCTCGCCCCGATCGAGTGAGAGCGGGCGTCCGTCGTCGGTGAAGCGCCAGGTCGTGCCGTCGTTGCCGGTGGCGCGCAGCTCGGCGGCGGCCTCGTCGCGCTCGAGCCACATCGACCCACCGAGGGCGCGGTCCCAGGCCCCGCCGAGGCGCGGGAACAGCACGACCCGCCCGTCGGGCAGGGTGAGCGCTGCGGACTCGTCGTCGAAGGTCAGCCCGACCTCGGGCCAGCTCGCCCAGCCGGGGCCGAAGGCGCCGGGCACGCGGTGGAAGGAGTTGTAGGTCCTGGTCAGTGCCAGGGTGCCGCAGCCACCGGCGAAGGCCAGGTCGGTCTCGAGCTCCACGAAGTTGCCGGTCGCGGCGTTGACCGGGTCGTCGGAGTAGCCGGTGGTCGGCACGACGCCGAAGAGCCGGGGCGAGGTGGGCGGGATGTCGTAGCGGAAGACGCTGATCCCGGCGGCCCGCAGCGAGCTGGCCAGCGCGGCGTTCGAGAGGACCATCGTTCCGCCGGGCGCGACGCTCCCCGCCCGGTCGAAGGCCTCGGCGACGGTGCCGACCCACCGCTGGTCCTGCCGGTTCAGCTCGTTGTAGAGCCGCAGGGCGGAGTAGACCGCGGCCCCGTCCACCCCGGACGGCTCCCCGGTGCCCCAGTCGAAGCCGTCGGTGAAGGCGTTGTTCAGCCCGGCCAACCTCCCCGGCCTGCCCTCCAGCTCCTGGATCCTCCCCGCGACCCCGGACACGAAGCTGCGCAGCTCGGCAGGACGGGCGGACGACGTGCCCCCGCCCTGGCCCGCCGAGCCCCCCGGCTGGGGGTCGTCGCGGGCCGAGGCCGTGGCCGACAGCACCTCGGGCGCGGGGGGCGACGTCGGACCCTCCGGCGGCGCCTCGTCCCCCCCGAGGTCGCTGAAGGTGATCTCGCTCTTGTCCTTGTCGTGGCGCTGCTTCCACTCCCGGGCCGCACGCCGGCGGCCGTTCTCCGCGGGCACGATCGAGACGATGTGACGCACGAGGCGGGCGACGTCCTCCAACGCGGTGGCGATCTGCTCGCCGTCGCTGCCGGCGGTCTCCTGGTTGGTCCGGAAGACCTGGGAGAAACGGCCCTCGAAGTCCTGCAGGGCGTAGGTCGTGAGCGCACGGCGTCCGACGACCTGCGCCCGGACCAGCCGGGCGGCGTCGTCGCACGCCGCAGCCAGCCCGTCCGCGACTGCGCTGTCGATGGTGACGTCCTTCAACCCGTCCCAGGAGCTGGTGTCAACCACGGGCGAACCCCTCGCGTGCCGCGAGCCCGTCCGAACCGGTCCACCGAGTCCCCATGCCCCGCCCCTTCGTCCTCCCGGCCCCGAGCGCGGCCGCGGGGGACAGTGTCACCCGCCGGGCACGGACCTGTCCTCCGCTGCGCCGAAGTCGGCGGGGCAGGTCTCGACCGGTCGACGCCCACGGCGGGCCGTCATCGGTCAGCGTCACCGTCTGGGGGCGTGGGCGCCATGTCCGAATCTCGCCAGCACCGTCCGGGTGGGGCCAGGCAGGATGGGGGCCGTGAGCACGATGGACCACCTCCCCGCAGACCACCCGGACGCTCAGGACCTGCGCGGCCGGCTGGACCCGCAGGCCTGCTACCGGGTGGTGCAGTCGCGCGACCCCCGCTTCGACGGGGTCTTCTGGACCGCGGTGCGCACCACCGGGATCTACTGCCGGCCCTCCTGCCCGGCCCGCACCCCGGCGCCGCGCAACGTCACCTTCCACCCCAGCGCCGCCGCAGCGCAGGCCGCCGGGTACCGCGCCTGCCGCCGCTGCCGGCCCGACGCCTCCCCGGGCAGCCCGGACTGGGACGTCGCCGCGACCACGGCCGGCCGGGCGATGCGGCTGATCGCCGACGGGGTCGTCGACCGCGAGGGCGTGCCCGGTCTGGCCGACCGGCTCGGCTATACCCCGCGTCACCTCACCCGGCTGCTGGGCGACGAGCTCGGGGCCGGCCCCCTCGCCCTGGCCCGGGCCCGACGAGCCCAGGCTGCGCGGACCCTGGTCGAGCGCACCGACCTGACGCTGACCGAGGTCGCTCACGCAGCCGGCTTCGCCAGCGTCCGCCAGTTCAACCAGACGGTGCGCGAGGTGTACGCCGCCACGCCGGGCCAGCTGCGTGAGCGACGCGGCCGGACCGACCGCCCGGCGCCCCCGCACGGCGTGCGGCCGTCCGGCTCGATCACCTTGCGGCTCCCGGTCCGGACGCCGTTCGCGGGCCGCGCGCTCCTGGACTTCCTGGCCTACCACGTGGTGAACGGGGTCGAGGCCGCCGGGCCGGGCTGGTACGCCCGGACCCTCGACCTCCCGCACGCCCCCGGCACGGTGCGGGTCGAGCTCGACGACGCCGGGCTGGACCTGAGCGGGGGCACCGCCCAGGTCCGCGCCACGTTCGTCCTGGAGGACCTGCGCGACACCCTGGCGGCCGTCGAGCGGGTCCGACGCCTGCTCGACGCCGACGCGGACCCGACGGCCGTCGACCACGACCTCGCGGAGGACCGCCTCCTGGGTCCGCTCGTGCGTCGGCAACCTGGCCTGCGGGTGCCGGGCCAGGTCGACGGTGACGAGACGGCCGTGCGGACGGTCATCGGCCAGCAGGTCAGCGTCGTCGGCGCGCGCACCGTGACCGGGCGGCTGGTCGCGGCCCACGGTCGCGCGGTGGCCACCGACGTGCCCGGCCTGACCCACCTCTTCCCACGACCCGCCGACCTGGCCGACGTCGACCCGGCCACGCTGCCGATGCCCCGCGCGCGGGGCCGGGCCCTCGTCGGGCTGTGCGCCGCGCTCGCCTCCGGGGACGTGGTGCTGGACCGCGGCGCCGACCGCGCGCAGGTGCGGACGTCGATGCTCGCCCTGCGGGGGATCGGGCCGTGGACGGCCGACTACGTCGCCCTGCGCGCACTCGGCCACCCGGACGTCTTCCTGCCGACCGACATCGGCGTGCGCAACGCCCTCGTCGCCCTCGGCGTCGACCCGGCGCACGCGAGGGACCCGCGTGCGGTCGAGCGGCTCAGCGAGTCCTGGCGCCCCTGGCGCTCCTACGCCCTGATGCACCTGTGGGCCACCGTCGTCCCGACCCTGCCCGAGAACGAGGAGACCTGAGATGTGGACCGTCCTGGACAGTCCGGTAGGACCGCTACGACTGGTGGAGCACGACGACGCCCTGAGCAAGGTGGAGTTCACCCCGTTCGCCCCGACCACGGAGGTCGACGAGCCCGCCTGCGACGTCGGCGACGCGCCTGCGGTGCTCGTCGCCGCGGCGCAGCAGCTGACCGCCTACTTCGCGGGTGACCTGACGGTCTTCGACCTGCCACTGGCTCCGGTGGGGACGGCCTTCCAGCAACGGGTCTGGGAGCAGCTGCGCGAGATCGGCTACGGCCGGACGGCGACCTACGGCCAGGTGGCCGGCCGTCTCGGCCTGACCAACGCCGCCTCGCGGGCCGTCGGTCTGGCCAACGGCCGCAACCCCGTGCCGATCGTCATCCCGTGCCACCGGGTCATCGGCGCCGACGGCACGCTGACCGGCTACGCCGGCGGGCTCGAGCGCAAGCGGCTCCTCCTCGACCTCGAGTCGTCCGCCGCCGCCCTGTTCTGATGAGATGGCGCTCCGCGCGTGTCGAGATGGCGCTCGGCGCGTGTCGAGATGGCGCTCGGCGCGTGTCGAGATGGCGGCTGTCGTGCGACGGGTGCCATCTCGGTTGACGGCGAGCGCCATCTCGTCAGACTCGGGCGGCTGCCCGGCGGAGGGACTCCGAGAGCCGCTCGGCGGCGGCGAGGACCGCGGGGGCGTGCATGCGACCCGGTTGGCGGGAGAGCCGCTCCAGGGGGCCGGAGACCGAGACGGCCGCGATCACCTTGCCGCCGGGGGAGCGGACCGGTGCCGAGACCGAGGCGACGCCCTGCTCGCGCTCGCCCACCGACTGGGCCCAGCCGCGTCGCCGGATCCCCGAGAGCGCGGTGGCCGAGTAGGCGGCCTCCTGCAGACCGCGGTGAAGGCGCTCAGGGTCCTCCCAGGCCAGCAGGACCTGGGCTGCCGATCCGGCGCGCATGGTGAGCTGGGAGCCCACCGGGATCGTGTCGCGCAGGCCCGAGGGCCGCTCGGCGGCGGCGACGCACACCCGGTGGTCGCCGTGACGGCGCCACAGCTGGGCCGACTCGCCGGTGATGTCGCGCAGTCGGGCCAGCACGGGCCCCGCGGTGGCCAGGAGGCGGTCCTCGCCGGCCGCGGCCGACAGCTCGCCCAGACGCGGCCCCAGCACGAACCGGCCCTGCAGGTCGCGGGCCACGAGCCGGTGGTGCTCCAGCGCGACCGCCAGACGGTGGGCCGTCGGCCGCGCCAGGCCGGTCGAGGCCACCAGCCCGGCCAGGGTGGAGGGGCCCGACTCGAGGGCGGTCAGCACGAGGGCGGCCTTGTCGAGCACGCCGACGCCGCTCGTAGTGTCCATATGGCAATACTGCCGTCTCACGGGATGGGATGCAAGGGCGTACCATGATCGAGCGCCGGCAGACCCCGGGCGCACCGGCACCACCCCGCGCACCCGCACCCCAGCACGAGGAGTCATCCATGAGCAGGACGTTGGCCGAGAAGGTCTGGGACGAGCACGTCGTCCGCGCCACCCCGGGGGAGCCCGACCTCCTCTACATCGACCTCCACCTCATCCACGAGGTGACCTCGCCGCAGGCCTTCGACGGGCTCCGGCTGGCCGGTCGCGGCGTGCGCCGCCCCGACCTGACGCTGGCCACCGAGGACCACAACGTCCCGACGCTGAACTGGGACAAGCCGATCGCGGACCCGGTCTCACGCACCCAGGTCGAGACGCTGCGCGCCAACGCCGCTGAGTTCGGTGTCCGGCTGCACCCGCTGGGCGACATCGAGCAGGGCATCGTCCATGTCGTGGGCCCCCAGCTCGGCCTGACCCAGCCCGGCATGACGATCGTGTGCGGGGACTCCCACACCTCCACCCACGGCGCCTTCGGCGCGATCGCCTTCGGCATCGGCACCTCAGAGGTCGAGCACGTCCTGGCCACCCAGACGCTCATGCAGTCCCGGCCCAAGACGATGGCCGTGACCATCGAGGGCAGCCTGCCTGCGGGCGTCACGGCCAAGGACCTGGTGCTGACCTTGATCACCCACACCGGCACCGGTGGCGGTCAGGGCTACGTCGTGGAGTACCGCGGCCCGGCCATCGAGGAGCTCTCCATGGAGGCTCGGATGACCGTGTGCAACATGTCGATCGAGTGGGGCGCCAAGGCCGGGCTGATCGCGCCCGACCAGACGACCTTCGACTACATCGAGGGTCGGGCAGAGGCGCCCACGGGCGCCGACTGGGACGCGGCGGTGGAGCACTGGAAGAGCCTGCGCACCGACGACGACGCGACCTACGACGCCGAGATCGTCCTGGACGCCTCGACGATGACCCCGTTCGTCACCTGGGGCACCAACCCCGGGCAGGGCGTCCCGCTGGGCGGCTCGGTGCCGCACCCCGAGGACTTCGCCGAGGACGACGCCAGGGTCTCGGCCCGCAAGGCCCTGGAGTACATGGCCCTCGAGGCCGGCACCCCGATGCGCGCCGTCGCGGTGGACACCGTCTTCATCGGCTCGTGCACCAACGGCCGCATCGAGGACCTGCGCCTCGCCGCCGGCATCATCGAGGGTCGCAAGGTCGATGCCGACACCCGGCTGCTCGTCGTCCCCGGCTCCGCCCGGGTGCGGCTGCAGGCCGAGGACGAGGGCCTCGACGTCATCTTCAAGGAGGCCGGCGCCGAATGGCGTGGCGCGGGCTGCTCGATGTGCCTGGGGATGAACCCCGACACCCTCGCACCCGGCGAACGCAGCGCCTCGACCTCCAACCGCAACTTCGAGGGGCGGCAGGGCAAGGGCGGACGCACCCACCTGGTCTCCGTGCCGGTCGCCGCCGCGACCGCGGTGCGCGGCACCCTCTCCTCGCCCGCCGACCTGGACTGATCGGAGACCCCCATGGATGCCTTCACCTCCCACACCGGCGTCGGCGTGCCGTTGCGTCGCAGCAACGTCGACACCGACCAGATCATCCCGGCCGCCTACCTCAAGCGGGTCACGCGCACCGGCTTCGAGGACGGCCTCTTCGCTGCCTGGCGCGGTGACCCCGACTTCGTGCTCAACCAGCCGGCCTACGCCGCCGGCTCGGTGCTGGTCGCCGGTCCGGACTTCGGCACCGGCTCCTCGCGCGAGCACGCCGTCTGGGCCCTGCAGAACTACGGCTTCCGGGCCGTGATCTCCTCGCGCTTCGCCGACATCTTCCGCAGCAACTCCGGCAAGGCCGGGCTGGTCGCCGCGCAGGTGGACGAGAAGGTCGTGCAGCGGTTGTGGACCTACCTGGAGGACAACCCGGGCGGGGAGGTCAGCGTCGACCTGGAGGCTCGCACCGTGCGCGCGGGGGTGGGCCCCGAGGCCGTCGAGGACTCCTTCGACATCGACGACTACACCCGGTGGCGCCTGCTCGAGGGTCTCGACGACGTGGGGATCACCCTGGGCCACGCCGACGACATCACCGCCTTCGAGGCCACCCGTGCGTCGTGGAAGCCGGTCACCCAGCACGGCTGACGTGGCGTGCTCAGCGCAACGTCGGCTGCCGGCACCACGGCTCGAACCCCAGCCGGTCCGACAGCGCGAGTGAGGCGACGTTGGAGCGCTGTGCGCGCCGGCGCGCCAGTCCGTGCTCGCCGACGGCGCAGGCGCCGTCGAAGGGGTGAGGTCGCTCGCCGCCACGACGGTGCCGCGCGACAGGGCGGCCAGGCAGACGTCGGTCCCGGCGTCGAGATCCCGGAAGCCCCGACTCCTCCCAGGCGTCGGCTCCGACGAGCCGGCGCAGCGGGGCGAGCTCCTGGGGTCCGGTGGCGCCTCGTCGAGGTCGGCGTGGCGTTGCGTGACGGACCGACCAGGCGCAGTCCGCGCTCACGGGCCTGGGCATCCCACCCGGGATCGCCGGCCGCCCGCTGCAGGAGGTCCGCCTGCGGCGGAACGGTCCCGGAAGGTAGCGAGACGTGCACGCCGCTACCGCCTCGGACGACCGACCAGCCGCCGTAGGTTCGCAAGGGGCTCTGCGGCGCATGGGGCGTCACCGTCGTGGCGACCCAGAGCTGGTCGGTCGGCAGGCCCAGCACCGCCGACCACCATCGCTCCACGCTCGTCACGGACTCCTGGCGCATCCCCGGCACGCTAGGCCGGGCCCGAGTCCGCGGCGAGCAGAACCTGGACTGATCGCCCCTTTGCCGTTGTGGCCGGCCCCGGGAGTCCCTAACGTGCCGGTCAGGGCCGGACAACGGCTCGGCCATGGGCACCGGAAGGACACACACGTGAACAAGTCAGAGCTCGTCGACGCGCTCTCCGCGCGATTCGAGGGGAACCGCAAGCAGGCGCAGCACGCCCTCGAGTCCGTCCTCGACACCATCACCCGGGAGGTGGCGCGTGGCGAGAAGGTCGCGATCACCGGCTTCGGCTCGTTCGAGAAGCGGCTGCGTGGGGCACGGCTGGTGCGCAACCCGCGCACCGGTGAGCAGATGCAGGCGAAGGAGAAGTCGGTGCCGAAGTTCACCCCTGGTGCGGACCTGAAGAAGGTCGTCTCGGGAGCCAAGCAGCTGCCGGACCTGGCTGTTGCCGCCGGTGGTGCCGCGGTCGCTGCAGCGACCGCTCCTGCCAAGAAGGCAGCCGCCGCCGCCCGCGGAGCAGCCAACCGCGGCTCGGGGTCCGCGGCTCCGGCCGCCAAGCAGGCCTCAGCCAAGAAGACGTCCGCGAAGAAGTCACCCGCCACGAAGACCTCGGCGGCCAAGAAGACCTCTGCCACCAAGGCACCGGCGAAGAAGTCCTCGGCGGCCAAGAAGACCTCGACCGCCAAGGCCCCGACGAAGAAGGCCTCCGCCACCAAGGCGCCGGCCAAGAAGACCTCGACGGCCAAGAAGTCGACGGCCAAGAAGTCGACGGCGAAGACCTCGACGGCCAAGAAGACGTCGACGGCGAAGACCTCGGCGGCCAAGAAGACGTCGACGGCGAAGACCTCGACGGCCAAGAAGACCCCGGCCAAGAAGGCGTCCACCTCGTCCAACGACACCTCGTCGGGTGGGTCCTCCTCGGGGTCCTGAGCGCTGCCCACCCTCAGCGCCGAGCCCGGATCCACCGGTCTCTCGCCTGCCGCGCCCCCATCCGGGCGCCCCGGCGGTCGCCTGGTGCGGCGGCCTGGCCGCAACCGGACTGGCGGAGGTCCTCGGCGCGCGCGCACGCGCCGCTGACCTGCACAGACGTGCGCGCCCAGGCGGCCGTGCGGCGTTGGTGCCCGTCCGGTTGCGCGGCGTAGCGCACTCGACGGGCTTCGGCTACCGGTCGATCAGCGCTGAGCGGCGCGGCTCACGACGGGGGGATCTCCCAGGAGGCGACCACCCGGGCCGTGTGCTCGCCGACGCCCAGGGCGATCGCAGCCCGCAGGTCCTCGAGGTCGTCGACGTCGCACCGCAGCGAGGTGAGCCCGCCGCTGATCTCGTGGGCGCCCAGGGCGAGGTGGGCCGCTCGGGAGCCCACGCCGAACCGTGGTGCGAAGTCGTCGTAGGCGGCCGCGTAGAGCGTCGTGCCGAGCCCGTGGGCGTCGGCCACGAACCACGGACCGTCCTCGGGTGCCGCGGCGATCGCTGCTGCCAGGTCGCTGGGACGCAGGGCAGGGAGGTCGGCGCACAGGGCAAGGGGACGCAAGGTCGGCCAACGCCGGTGCGCCTCCGCGACCGTCTGGTTCAAGGTCGCGTTGAGGTCGCCGGTGGCACCGTCGGGCACGCTCTCGCACCCCAGGGCGACCAGGTCGCGGGAGAAGGCGGCGTCGTCGGTGACGACCAGGGCCCGGGCCACCCCGGGCGTGGCCAGCACGGCCGTGACGGTGTCGAGGGCGAACGCCCCGGCCAGCTCGCGACGGCGGACGTCGGGCGCCGGGGCCAGGCGGGACTTGCCCACGGCGGGCGGTTTGACCGGCACCACCACCACGTGGTCGCGGGCCGGCGCCGCAGGGGTGGGGGCGGTACGCGGGGCGTTCATCGCCCCGATCATCCCAGGCTCCCGCGAGGCGCCTCGCCACGTCGTCGGTGACCGGTAGCCTGCACCCCGGGATCAGCCGCAGGAAGGGAGCCCGTGACAGTCCGGAAGCTGGACCAGCCGCGCGGCTGGGCCTATGCCGTGGCCGCCGGCATCGTGAAGCCGGCGATGTTGGCGCTGACCCGTCGGGACTGGGTCGGTGGCGAGAACATCCCGGCGACCGGTGGCTGTGTCGTGGTGGTCAACCACCTCTCGCACGTGGACCCGCTGACGACGGCCCACCTGCTGCACGACCACGGTCGGATCCCGCGCTACCTGGCCAAGTCGGGGCTGTTCGCCAACCGGGGCCTGGGCTTCTTCCTGCGCTCCGCCGGCCAGATCCCGGTGGAGCGCCTCAGCCGCAACGCCGCGGGCGCCTA
Organism: uncultured Actinomycetota bacterium; assembly: GCA_963822495.1. Lineage (GTDB taxonomy): Bacteria > Actinomycetota > Actinomycetes > Propionibacteriales > Nocardioidaceae > Nocardioides. Next base: position 15,525 of record CAWGHQ010000009.1, read on the forward strand.
CGACGCTGCCGTCGCGGCGGTGAGGGCCGGCGAGTGCGTGGTGGTCTACCCCGAGGGCACCATCACCCGCGACCCCGACCTGTGGCCGATGACCGGGAAGTCGGGTGCGGCCCGTATCGCCCTGGAGACCGGGTGCCCGGTGGTGCCGGTGGGCCAGTGGGGCCCGCAGCACCTGCTGGCGCCCTATGCGCGCCGGCCGCACCTCGTGCCGCGCACGGTGGTCCACGCCGCCGTCGGTCGACCCGTCGACCTCTCCGACCTGGCCTCGCGACCGATCACGACCCAGACCATCGCTCTCGCGACCGAGCGGATCATGGACGCCATCAGCGTGCTGGTCGGCGGCCTGCGCGGCGAGGAGCCGCCGGAGCAGCGCTACGACCTGGCCCGCAGCGGCGAGCCCCGGACCGGTGACCCCCGACGCCGTCCGCGCCGGCCCGACCCGCAGAGCCGGCCCGACCCGCAGCGCCGGCCCGACCCGCAGAGCCGCCGCGGCCCCGGTCCGGGGGGTGGCGCGACGTGAGCGGCGCTCTGGCGCGTGAGCCCGGCAAGGTGGCTGTCTTCGGCGCCGGGTCCTGGGGCACCGCCGTCTCCATCGTGCTCTGCGACGCCGGCAACGAGGTCACCTTGTGGTCGCGTCGAGAGGAGCAGGCGCGCTCGATCAACCAGCGTCGTGAGAACGCCGACTACCTGCCCGGCATCGAGCTTCCCGGGTCGGTGCGTGCGACCGCGGACGTCGCCGAGGCCCTCGTCGATGCCGACCTCGTCGTGCTGGCCACCCCGTCGCAGACCTTGCGCGGCAACCTGACGACGTGGGCGCCGCACCTGGAGCCCGGCGCCGTCCTGGTCTCGCTCATGAAGGGCGTCGAGCTCGGCAGCCTCAAGCGGATGAGCGAGGTGGTCGCCGAGGTCACCGGCGTCGGTCCAGACCAGATCGCGGTGATCAGCGGACCCAACCTGGCCAAGGAGATCGCGCGCCGCGAGCCGGCCGCCTCCGTCGTCGCCTGCTCCGACGAGGGCGTCGCCCGGACCCTGCAGGCGCGCTGTCACTCCCCGGCGTTCCGCCCCTACACGAGCACGGACGTCATCGGTTGCGAGATCGGCGGGGCCTACAAGAACGTCGTGGCGCTCTGCGTGGGCATGGCGGTCGGGCTCGGCTTCGGCGACAACACCACGGCGTCGCTGATCACGCGCGGACTGGCCGAGACCGCGCGGCTGGCCACCAGCATCGGGGCCAACCCGTTGACCCTCATGGGGCTCGCGGGGCTCGGCGACCTGGTCGCCACCTGCTCGTCCCCGCTGTCGCGCAACCGCACGTTCGGCGAGAAGCTCGGCTCGGGCATGACTCCGGCAGAGATCTATGCCTCGACCCGCCAGGTCGCGGAGGGGGCCAAGTCGTGCGCGTCCCTGCGGGCGCTGGCCCACAGCCGCGGCGTCGACGCTCCGATCGCTGAGCACGTCGACCGGGTCGTCGCCGGCGAGATCACGCCGTTGGACATGATGGACGCCTTCATCAACCGCGACCCCAAGGCCGAGATCTACTGATCCCGGATCAGGGCTCAGCGGAGCGGGGCGTCGGTGACCAGGCCGCCGCGACCCTGCCACCACCGCGCCGACGCGCGGACGGTCTCGGCCTGGGCGCTGTCCTGGGCGACCTTCTCCAGCCAGGGGTCCTCGACCAGCCCGGCCGCGTAGATGGCGCGCCGGCGCTGCTCGGGCCGTGCGATCAGGTCGTCGAGCACGTCCGGGTCGACCCGGCGGCCGGCGTGGGCGAGCAGCACGGCGCAGGCGGCGACAGCGTCCGGTCCCTCACGCAGCAGGTCGGCGAGGTCGCCCATGCCGGGGGGCGGCGCCAGCGCGGTCAGGCGCCACAGCACGTGTACCCGATCGGCGCCGCTCAGCGCGGTGCGAGCGTGGTCGAGCAGCACCTCGAAGACACGGTCGGCGAACGGCGCGGCGACGATCAGCTTGCCGGCGGTGATGCCCCGTTCGTCGCGCAGGTCGTGGAGGAAGTCGAAGATCAGTCGCGCCAGCAGGGCTCGGTCGGGTAGCCCGAGCGGCTCGGCGACCCGGTCGGCCAGCTCGGTGGCCGACCGCCACCGGCGGTCGGGCCGGACCCGGGTACGGGCGGGGCCCCCCGCAAGCGGACGCGTGGTTCGTGGTGGCCGGACCAGGCGAGCACGCACCGCCGTCGCCTGGCGCTCGGGCAGCGCCGTCACCGCTTGGCACAGCAGGGTGAGCCGGCCGGCGCTCTCGCGTCCGAGAGCCGCGTCGTGGGCCGCGACCAGGGCGTCGACCACCGGGTCCCAGTCCTGCTCGGTCAGCCTTGCCGTCGTGGCGGCCTGATGCAGGATCGCGCAGCCGCCGCGCAGGGCCATCGGTCGCGGGTCCCGCAGCAGGGAGGCGCCCCAGGCCAGCAGGTCGCTGTCGACGGAGTAGGTGACCGCTCCGACCGTGTCGAGCACGATCTGGGCGTAGGGGTCGCCCACCGCACGCTGCGCGGCCTCCAGCACCTGGGCGCCGTAGGGACCGACGCGCAACAGGGCGACGGCCTCGTAACGGGTCGTGTACGCCGTGCCCACCGAGCGACCGAGCTGGTCCAGGAGGCGGTCGAGCCACTCGGCGGCCAGCCAGGTCGGGAAGCCCCGCGCCTCGGGCGCCCCGAGGGCTCGCGCCCACGCCAGCCAGTCACCACCGGTGTGGCCGGGACGCGTGAGCCGGGCGCCGAGCTCGGAGAGCTCTGTGACGGTGAGCGCGCCGCCGATGGGGGTGGCGCCGTCGCGGTCCTCCGGCGACCCGGGCAGGCGGCGGCACATCACGTCGATGGGCGCCCGCAGGCTGCCCGGGGCGACGCCGAGGGCGTGCTCGTAGCCGTCGATGATGCGCCCGCTGCGTACCTTGCCGTTCTCGATCTCGCTCATCAGCCGCGCGTGCGTGCGCACGCCTCGCGCCCGCAGGTGCGCGCCCACCGCCGACTGGCTCGGCGCGCCGGCGCTGCCGAGCCGGGCCATCCGCAGGAGCCACGCGATGCGCGGCGCCACCAGGACGTGGTCGCCCTCGAGGGGCGAGTCGTCCACCAGTGGGGTCAACGGCGCCGGCAAGCCAGTCTCCGATCGGGGCAGGTCGGGGTAGGGGACGGTGCCGTCCCGTCACCGAACCTGCCACCTGCCGGTCCCGATCAGCCCAGATATTTCCAGTTCACCTACTTTGCAAGCAACGAATACGTCTCGGATCTCAGACAAGCAGGTCGAGCGCGCGGCTCAGGTCTGCCCACAGGTCCTCGACGTCCTCCACCCCGACCGAGAGGCGGACCAGTCCCTCCGGCACGGTGACCGGCTCGCCGCTCCAGCGCCGTCGCCGCTCGAGGGTCGACTCGACGCCGCCGAGCGAGGTGGCGTGGACCCACAGCCGGGTCTGGCGCACGAGCAGGTCCCCGGCGAGGGCGCTGCCGACGACCGCCGCGATCATGCCGCCGAACCCGGGGTAGCGGACCTCGTCGACGGCCGGGTGCTCGCGCAGGCGCTCGACCAGCGTCCGCGCGTTGGCCTGGGCCCGCTCCACCCTCAGGTGCACGGTGCGCAGCCCTCGCAGGGCCAGCCAGGCCTCGAGCGTCCCCGGGACCGCCCCGGCGAGGTCGCGACGCTTCTTGAGCACCTCCAACAGCTCGTCGTCGCGGGTGACCAGCGCGCCGATCAGGGCGTCGCTGTGGCCGGCCAGGTACTTGGTCGCCGAGTGCACGACGAGGTCGACGCCGTGCTCGAGGGGACGCTGGAGCACCGGCGTGGCGAAGGTGTTGTCGACCACGACGTGGGCGCCGGCGGCATGGGCGACGCGGGTCACCGCCGCGAGGTCGACGACCTCCATGGTCGGGTTGCTGGGGGACTCCAGCCAGACCAGGGCCGCGCCCTCGCAGGCCGCCTCCAGTGCCCCGGGGTCCCCGACGTCGACGAGGCGGCTGCTCGCGCGCCCCCGGGACTCGAGGTCGGCCAGGTAGCCGATGCTGCCGAGGTAGGCGTGGCGAGGCATCACCACGGTGCCGCCGGCACCGACGAGGTCCAGCACGGTCGTCACGGCGGCCATCCCGGAGGAGAACGCCAGGCAGCGGCCCCCCTCCAGCGCACCGAGCGCCGTCTCGAAGGCGGCCCAGGTGGGGTTGCCGTAGCGGCCGTACTCGCGCTCACCGCCGGCCACGTAGGTCGAGGCCATCGTCAGCGGCTCGTTCAGCGGCTGGTCGGGCTCCTTCGGGGGCCGGCCGGCGTGCACGGCCAGCGTGGCCGGCTGCAGGACCTGCTGGGACATCGGTGGGGGAGTCCCGGACCCGGGCTCGAGGTGGTCCTTCGGGGCGGGCGCGTCGTCGGGCATGGGCCGATCCTAGGAAGGCTAGGGTCGTCGCGATGAGTCCGGTGCCCTCGCAGCCGCCCGCCAGGACGCGCGTCGCCGTCGTCTTCGGTGGGCGTTCCAGCGAGCACGCCGTCTCCTGCGTGACCGCCGGCAGCGTGCTGGCCGCCCTCGACCCCGAGCGCTACGACGTGGTGCCGATCGGCATCGCCCCCGACGGCCGCTGGGTCCTCGAGTCCGGTGACCCGGAGCGTCTGCGGCTGAGCGGCCCGGACGACCTGCCGCAGGTCGACGCCCGGCGCGCCGCGGTCGCCCTGGCGCCGGGTCTCGGCGGCACGGACCTGGTCGTCACCGAGGCCTCCGAGCCACCGCGGACGCTGGGCGAGGTCGACGTCGTCTTCCCGCTGCTGCACGGGCCGTGGGGCGAGGACGGCACGATCCAGGGCATGCTCGAGATGGCGGGCGTGCGCTACGTGGGCGCGGGGGTGCTCGCCTCGGCCGTGAGCATGGACAAGGCCTACATGAAGGTCGTGCTGCGAGACGCCGGGCTCCCGGTGATGCCCGGCGAGACCGTCACCGAACGCGCCTGGCGCACCGACCCCGACTCCGTGACGGCGCGCTGCTCGGCGCTGCTGGGCGGACCGGGCGCGGCGCTCTTCGTCAAGCCGGCCCGAGGCGGCTCGAGCATCGGCATCTCCCGGGTCGCGTCACCGGACGGCCTCGGCCCGGCCCTCCTCGCCGCCTTCGAGCACGACCCCAAGGTGCTGGTCGAGTGCGCCGCGGTCGGGGCCCGCGAGGTCGAGTGCGGCGTGCTCGAGCACCTCGTGACGGGGCCGGGCGACCCGCGAGCCGGCGAGGTCGACACCAGCGTCCCGGCAGAGGTCCGCGTCGGCGGCGGGCACGAGTTCTACGACTTCGCCGCCAAGTACCTGCCCGAGGAGGCGACCGAGCTCGACGTCCCGGCCGATCTCCCGGCCGACGTCACCGCCGAGATCCAGGCGCTCGCGGCACGCGCCTTCGCCGCGGTCGGCGGCGAGGGGCTGGCCCGCGTCGACTTCTTCGTGCTCCCCGACGGCAGGCTGGTCGTCAACGAGATCAACACGATGCCGGGCTTCACGCCGACCTCGATGTTCCCCCGGATGTGGGCGGCCAGCGGGGTCACCTACCCCGAGCTGATCGACCGGCTGGTCCGCCTCGCGCTGGCCCGCGGCACCGGGCTGCGCTGAGCTGGGCCGCACGCCCTCCCCGGTGGGTGGGGCGGGGGTCAGCGGCACCCGTCGACGCGCTCGACGGAGTCCCGGACGGCCTGGTTCAGCTCCACCGTGACGGTGGCCGCCCCGCTGGGCCAGTACTCGGCCGGCACGACGACCTCGACGCGCGGCCGGTAGCCCGCCGTGGTCAGGGTCACCTCGACAGGCTGGTCGGTCATCTGGTCGTCCGGCACGAACCACCCGACGCCGTCCACGAGCTGGCACTGCGCGAACTGGTCGAAGCCGGCCGGCTCACCGACCCCGCAGGTGACGGTGATCGCCGGGTCTCCGTAGGCCGCGCCGGGCGCGTCGGCCGGATCGGTCTCCCGGGCCGCGAGGTCGTCGAGGGTGCTGGGCAGGGCGGCGTCGAGGTCGGCGCACGCGGCCGCCTGCGTCGAATCGAGGTCGGGGACCTCGAGGTCGACCGCCCCACCGCAGCCGGTCAGGACGAGCAGGCACGCGAGCGCAGCCGCAACCCCGACGCGGTGGGCGCCGAGCGGACGACGGACTCGCCGCCGGTGACCACTCACCTCAGATGTGCACGACCGGGCAGGTCAGCGTGCGGGTGATGCCGTCCAGGTTCTGCACCTTCGAGACGACGAGCCGGCCCAGCTCGTCGACGTTGCGGGCCTCGGCCCGCACGATGACGTCGTAGGGGCCGGTGACGTCCTCGGCCAGGGTGACGCCCGTGACCTGAGCGATCGCCGCGGCGACCTCGGCGGCCTTGCCGACGTCGGTCTGGATCAGGATGTAGGCCTGGACGACCATGGGATCTCCTCGTTGAGACGGGACAAGGCTGCTGCAGGGGGACCGGGGAACACCCCCGGGGGTGGACCGTGCCAACCTACCGCCCCGCGGCCTCTGGTGGGATGGGGGCATGGTCCAGCCCCCCGTCACCGACGCGTCCACCGTGGGAGACGTCGGCGAGTTCGCGCTGATCTCCCGACTGACCGCGCTGTTCGACACCGGTGAGCACGTGCTGGTCGGGCCGGGCGACGACGCCGCAGTCCTCCGGGTCCGGACCGGACACGTCGTGGTCTCGACCGACCTGATGGTCGAGGACCGGCACTTCCGGCGCGACTGGGTCTCCGGCGCCGACGTCGGGCACCGCGCGGCGGCGCAGAACCTCTCCGACGTCAACGCCATGGGCGGTCGGGCGACCTCACTGACCCTCGGGCTGGTGCTGCCCGCCGACCTGCCGGCCCAGTGGGCGCTCGACCTGGCGGCCGGCTTCGCCGAGGAGTGCCGCACGGTCGGCGCCACGGTCGTCGGCGGTGACCTGACCCGCGGCGACAGGGTCGTCGTCGCCGTCACCGTGCTCGGTGCGTGCACCGAGGCGCCCGTGCTCCGCTCCGGCGCCGGTCCGGGCGACGTGCTGGCGCTGACCGGCCGGCAGGGCTGGGCCGGCGGCGGGCTGGCGGTGCTCACGCGGGGCTTCCGGTCGCCGCGGGTCCTGGTCGAGGCCTACCGCCGCGCCGAACCGCCCTACGAGGCCGGTCCGGTGGCCGCGCGGGCCGGTGCCACCGCGATGATCGACGTCTCGGACGGACTGCTCGCTGACGCCGCGCACCTCGCCGCGGGCTCCGGGGTCGCGCTCGACGTCCGTCGCGACGCGTTGGAGGTGCCCGAGCCCCTGGTCGCGGTCGGCGCGGCGCTCGGGGTGGACCCGCTGCAGTTCGTGCTCGGGGGCGGCGACGACCACCCGCTGCTCGCGACCTTCCCCGACCTCTCCTCCGTGCCGGAGGGGTGGACGGTGATCGGCGGCGTCCTCGACACCGGCACTCCCGGTGAGGTCACCGTGGACGGCATGGACTACGACGGCCCGACCGGCTGGACCCACTTCTGAACCTGGCTGCGGACCTGGCCCTGTCGGGCTCGCAACGCACGAGAGGCCGCCACCGACGTCGTCGGGAGCGGCCTCAGCGGGCGGTCAGGGTCAGCGGGTGACCTTGCCGGCCTTGATGCACCGGGTGCACACGTTCATCCGCTTCGGGGTCCCGTTCACCACGGCACGGACCCGCTGGATGTTGGGGTCGAAGCGACGCTTGGTGATCTTGCGCGACCACGGACGGTTGTTGCCGAAGGCCGGCTTCTTGTCGCAGATGTCGCAGACGGCAGCCACGGATACTCCTAGACGCTGGGATGATGTTCGAAGGCCCACGTACGGGCAACTTCCCCAGCGTATCCGACCTCGGGTCCGGGCTGAAATCGGGCGTGAGGTCGCTACCGTGGCACCCGCCATGGAAGAGATCCCGAGCGCCGGAGCGATCGCGCTCCCCACGGTGCAGCGTTTCGTCGACCTCGCCACCGACGCCCTCGGGTCGGCTCGCGAGGAGATCGACGCGCTCAACGTCTACCCCGTCCCCGACGGCGACACCGGCACCAACCTGCACCTGACCGTCTCAGCGGCGCGCGACGCGCTGGCCGACGCCGCCGGTCAGGGTCGGGAGGCGGCACTGAGCGCGTTCGTGCGCGGGGCCCTGCTCGGGGCGAGGGGCAACTCCGGGGTCATCGTGGCCGAGATGCTCGGCGCGGTGGCCCGCCGCATCGGGACCGCCCGCCCCGACGAGACCAACGCCGCCGTCATGGCCGACGCCCTCCACCGCGCCGCCCGCGCCGGGTACGCCGCCGTCGGCACTCCGGTCGAGGGCACCATGCTCACCGTCGCCCTCGCTGCCGGCGAGGCCGCGGTCGCGCGCCTCGACGGCGAGCCGGGAGACCCTCCGACCGGACGTCGGGTCCGGGCCCGCGACGTGCTGAGCGCCGCGGCCGAGGCGGCGCGCGTCGCCCTGGAGCACACTCCCGAGCAGCTGCCGGCGCTCGCGCGCGCCGGCGTCGTCGACGCCGGCGGCCGGGGGATCTGCGTGCTGCTCGACGCCGCCGAGACCGCGCTCACGGGCCGGCGCCCCCCGCCGGTGCGGCGGATCCCGGTGCCCCTCGCGCCGCAGCCGGCGCCGGTCGCCGGGGGAGACCTCACCGAGGACGGGCCGGCCTACGAGGTGATGTACCTGCTCGAGGCGACCGACGAGCGCGTCCGAACGCTGCGGGACCGCCTGGGCGGCCTGGGCGACTCGCTGGTGGTCTCAGGTGGCGACGGGCTGTGGAACGTCCACGTCCATGTCGACGACGTCGGGGCCGCCCTCGAGGCCGGGATCGAGGCCGGGCGGCCGCACCGGGTCCGCGTCACCCACTTCGCCGAGCAGGTCGACCAGGCCGGTTCCGGGAGGAACCGCGCGGGGACCGTCGCCCGCACGGGGCGAGCGGTCGTGGCCGTCGCGGCCGGTGCCGGCCTGGCCGAGCTGTTCACCGACGCCGGCGCCCACGTCGTGGCGGCCGGTCGGGACGCCGGACCCTCCACCGCGGCGATGCTGGCCGCCATCACCGGTACCGGAGCCGCCGAGGTCGTCGTGCTCCCCAACGACGGCGACGCCGTGCGTGCGGCCCGGGTCGCGGCCGAGATGGCGGAGTCCGACGACGGCATCCGGGTCGCGGTGATCGAGACGGTCGCGCAGGTTCAGGGACTGGCCGCGCTGGCCGTCCACGAGCCCGGCCGCGCCTTCGAGCGGGACGTGCAGGAGATGACCGCGACCGCCAGCCACGTCCGCCACGGAGCGGTGACGATGGCGGCGCAGCGCGCGATGACGATGGCTGGACCCTGCGAGCCGGGCGACGTGCTGGGCGTGGTGGCCGGCGAGTTCGTCGTCGTCGGTCAGGACCTGGCCACCGTGGTCGGCGACGTGCTCGACCGGCTGCTGGCCGGCGGCGGCGAGCTGGTCACCCTCGTCTCGGGGGCCGGCGGCGAGGGCCTTGCCGAGCCGGTCGCGGCCCGGGTCCGCGCGCAGCACCCGTTCCTCGACGTCACGCTCCACGACGGGGGGCAGGAGCGCTACCCGCTCCTGCTGTGCGTCGAGTGATCGCCCTCGAGACCCCGGTGGCGGCCGTGCTCGGGGAGAAGAAGGCCAAGCGGGAGCGCATCGTCGAGGGGCTCCACCTCGCCACGGTCGGCGACCTCCTGCGGCACGTGCCGCGGCGCTACCTCGCCACGGGCGAGCTGACCCGCGTCGGCGAGCTGCACGTCGGGCAGGTGCTGACCGTCGTGGGCCGGGTCGCGCGCAGCGAGGTGCGCAGCTACACCGACCGCCGCACCGGCAAGCCGGCCTACCGCGTGGAGGTGTCGCTGGCCACCGACGGCCCCTCGCTGGCGATGACCTTCTTCGCCCGGGCACGGCACACGGCCACCTGGCAGGCCGAGCGGCTCGCGGTCGGACGACGCGGGCTCTTCGTCGGCAAGGCCGGACGCTTCGCCGAGACCTGGCAGCTGACGAACCCCACCATGGTGCTCTTCGGCCCGAACAGCGGTTCGGGCGACGGCTCGGGCGACGGGTCGGGCGAGGAGGACGACGCCCGGGCCACCCTGGACGCGATCAGCGGGCTCTACCCGCTCTACCCGCTCACCAAGGGGATCGACCACTGGGACCTCCAGCGCGCCGTCACCTTCGCCCGCTCGGTGGTCGAGGAGCTGCCCGAGGTGGTGCCGGCCGGCGTCCGGGAGGCCTACGACGTCCTCGACGCCCGCACCGCGCTCGACTGGATCCACGCCCCCGAGGACTTCGCGCAGGTCCGCGCCGCCCAGCGCCGCCACCGCTTCGAGGAGGCCCTGGTCACCCAGCTCGTGCTCGGGCGCCGACGCCGCGCCCTGCGCGAGCAGGGGGCTCGCCCGCGCTCCGGCGGCGAGGGGGACCTGCTGGCCGCCTTCGACTCGCAGCTGCCGTTCGTCCTGACGCCCGGCCAGCGCGAGGTCGGCCAGCAGGTCGAGCAGGACCTGGCGCGCTCGCACCCGATGAACCGGTTGCTCCAGGGCGAGGTCGGCTCGGGCAAGACCCTGGTGGCGCTGCGCGCGATGCTGCGGGTCGTCGACTCCGGCGCCCAGGCCGCGCTGCTGGCGCCGACCGAGGTGCTCGCCCAGCAGCACCACCGCTCGATCACCGCCCTGCTGGGCGAGCTGGCCGGCGGGGGCACGCTGGGAGCGGCGCCCGAGGCGACAGGGGTCGAGCTGCTCACCGGGTCGATGACGCGCACCCAGCGCCGCGAGCCGCTGCTGCGCCTGGCCAGCGGCGAGTCGGGGCTCGTGGTGGGCACGCACGCGCTGCTCGAGGACCAGGTCTCCTTCGCCGACCTCGGGCTCGTCGTCGTCGACGAGCAGCACCGCTTCGGCGTCGAGCAGCGGGCAGCGCTCACCGACAAGGCCGGGAGCCCGCCCCACGTCCTCGTGATGACGGCGACTCCGATCCCGCGGACCGTCGCGATGACGGTGTTCGGTGATCTCGAGGTCTCCACGCTGCGCGAGCTGCCGGCCGGTCGGGCTCCGATCCAGACCACCGCGGTCCACCTGGCCGACCACCCCACGTGGGTGCCGCGGGTCTGGGAGCGGGTGCGCGAGGAGGTGGCAAAGGGCCATCAGGTCTACGTGGTGTGCCCCCGGATCAGTGGCGACGAGCCCGAGCAGGGCGAGGTGGACGCGCCCGCAGAGCTCGAGCCCGACGCGGAGTCGCCCGACGAGGCCTCCGACCTGGTGCCGGGGCGGGTCGCGGACCCGGTGCCCGTCGCCCCCGGCCTTCCCGCGACCGCCCTGGCCGCGGTCGAGGAGGTGGCGCCGGCGCTGGCCGACGGCCCGCTGGCCGGTCTCCGCGTGGGCACCCTCCACGGGCGGCAGCCCGCAGAGACGAAGGAGGCGACCATGCGCGCCTTCGCCGAGGGCGCCGTCGACGTCCTCGTCGCCACCACGGTGATCGAGGTCGGGGTCGACGTCGCCAACGCCACGGTGATGGTGCTCCTCGACGCCGACCGCTTCGGGGTCTCCCAGCTGCACCAGCTGCGCGGTCGCGTCGGACGGGGCGGGCTGCCCGGGCTGTGCCTGCTGGTCTCCTCCGCCCCGCCGGGGACCCCGGCCCGCGACCGGCTGGACGCCGTGGCGGCCACCAGCGACGGCTTCGAGCTGAGCCGCGTCGACCTCGAGCAGCGGCGGGAGGGCGACGTGCTCGGCCGGTCGCAGTCGGGCTGGCGCTCGAGCCTGCACAGCCTCAAGGTGCTGCGCGACGAGCAGACCATCACCGAGGCGCGCGCTGCGGCCGAGACGCTGCTGGCCCAGGACCCGAGCCTGGCCGCGACGCCCGACCTGGCCCACGCGGTCGACGAGCTGGCGGCGTCGGCGGAGTCGGGCTTCCTGGAGAAGTCGTGACCGCGCCCAGGAGGAGCCGGCTGACGGCGACCGTCCGGCGCCGGGCCGGCCGGGAGGGCCCGTGACCCGCATCATCGGAGGCGCCGCCGGCGGTCGACGTCTCGAGACGCCGCGCGGCGACCGGACCCGCCCCACCAGCGACCGGGTCCGCGAGGCGCTCTTCTCGGCCGTCGAGGCCTGGTGCGGCTCGTGGCACGGCCTGCGGGTGCTGGACCTCTACGCCGGGTCGGGCGCGCTCGGCCTCGAGGCCCGCTCCCGCGGCGCCGGCGCGGTCCTCCTCGTCGAGCACGACCGCCGCACGGCCACCCTGGTGGCCCGCAACGCACGCGTCCTGGGCCTCGACGCCGTCGAGGTCCGCGCCCAGAAGGTCCGCACGGCCCTGACCGGCCCGCCGCCGCAGGATCCGTTCGACCTGGTGCTGGTCGACCCGCCCTACCCGCTGGGCGAGTCCGAGCTGGCGGCCGACCTCGCCGAGCTCGGAGGCTGGCTGGCACCGGGGGCACTGGTCGTCCTGGAGCGCTCGACGCGCAGCCCGGCCCCGACCTGGCCCCCGGGCGTCGAGGCGGGGCGTTCTCGCCGCTACGGCGAGACGACGCTTTGGTACGGTCACGCGGCCAGCGCCGAGCAGACCGGGACCGAGCCCGAGAGGGGCCACGAGGGATGAGCCACGATGCGGGTCCCGCAGGTCCCGATGGTCCCGCAGGTGCTGAGGGTGCTGAGGGGGCTCACGGTGCGCCGAGCGGTCTGCCCCGGCTCGTTCGACCCGGTGACCCACGGTCACGTCGACGTCATCACCCGCGCGGCACGGCTCTTCGACGAGGTAGTCGTCGCCGTGGGCGTCAACCTCTCCAAGAGCCGGCTCTTCGGCCCCGAGGAGCGGATCGCGATGCTGGAAGAGGTCTGCGCGCCGCTGGGCAACGTGCGGGTGGAGGGCTTCACCGGCCTGCTGACCACGTTCTGCTCCGAGCGCCAGATCGTCGCGATCCTCAAGGGCGTGCGAGCGGCCGGGGACGTCGAGTACGAGATGCCGATGGCCCAGATGAACCACACGCTGACCGGGGTCGAGACGGTCTTCGTGCCGACGGCGCCGGCGTGGTCCTTCGTCTCCTCCAGCCTGGTCAAGGAGGTCGCCTCCCTGGGCGGTGACGTCTCGGCGATGGTGCCCGAGCAGGTGCTGGGCCCCCTGACCGACCGCCTGGCCGAGCGCGCCGCCGAGCGCGCCACCGCTGCCCCCGGCTGAGGCGTTTTGCCCGGCCGTGCCCCGGGCGCGTACGCTCGGCCCTTGATCTGCCCTGTTCGGACTGGAAAGTGAAGACCCTGAGCACTCTGGACCCGAGAGCGCCGCTCGTGCTCGACACCCGCGAGCTCGGCCGCCGCCCGGGGTCTCAGCGCGAGGTGACACGGACCGCTCCGGCGCCGGCAGATCTGGGCATCGAAGTCCTCTCGGTCGTCGAGGGCTCGCCGGTCGGCCTCGACCTGCGGCTCGAGGCGGTCATGGAGGGTGTTCTGGTCACGGGGACGGCGCAGGTCGCCCTCGTCGGCGAGTGCGTGCGGTGCCTGGAGACGCTGCGCGACGAGCTCGACGTGGACCTCCAGGACCTGTTCGTCTACGCCGACAAGCACGACGGCCGGGATCCCCGCGACGAGGACGACGACGTCCGGGTGCTCGAGGACGACCTGCTCGACCTCGAGCCCCTGCTGCGGGACGCGGTGGTGCTTGCACTGCCCTTCCAACCGTTGTGCCGCGAGGACTGTCCCGGGCTGTGCACCACGTGCGGCGCCCGGCTGGCCGATGACCCGGAGCACCACCACGAAGACCCGATCGATCCCCGCTGGGCGGGGCTGACCGCACTGGCGGACCCCGAGCAGCCCTGAGCCCGACAGCACCACCCGACCGACCGAGAACCGCACCGAGAACCGCACCGGGGCCCGACCGGGCCCTGGAGAGCTGAGGAGAAGAAGATGGCTGTCCCGAAGCGCAAGATGTCGCGCAGCAACACGCGGCACCGCCGCTCGCAGTGGAAGGCCACCGCGCCGACCCTGGTCACCTGCGCCAACCCGGCGTGCGGCGAGCAGCACCTCCCGCACCGCGCCTGCGGCGCCTGCGGTCAGTACGGCGCACGCGGCGCCCGTCGCCAGGTTCTCTGAGACACCAGCACCGGCCACTGTCCTGACCACCTACCCGGCGCTGCGCTCGGCGCTCGGTGATCCCGTCCTGGACGCCGAGCTGCTCGAGCGCGCCCTGACGCACCGCTCCTACGCCTACGAGCACGGCGGACTGCCGACCAACGAGCGGCTGGAGTTCCTCGGCGACGCGGTGCTCGGGGTGGTGGTGACCGAGGCCCTCTACCGGCGTCACCCCGACCTCTCGGAGGGTCGCCTGGCCAAGCTGCGCGCCGCGGTCGTCAACGCCCGCGCGCTGGCCGGCGTCGGGCGTGGCATCGGGGTCGGCGAGCACGTCAAGCTCGGTCGGGGCGAGGAGTCAACGGGCGGGCGCGAGAAGATCTCGATCCTCTCCGACACCGTGGAGGCCGTCATCGGTGCCGTCCACCTCAGCGAGGGTGGGCTCCCGGTCTCCGCCGAGGTCGTGCACCTCCTCTTCGACCCACTCATCGAGGCCGCCTCGGCTCTCGGGGCCGGCCTCGACTGGAAGACCTCGCTCCAGGAGCTCTCGGCCGGCCGCGGACTCGGTGTGCCCGAGTACGTCATCGCCGACGACGGGCCCGACCACATGAAGACCTTCACCGCCCGGGTGCGCGTCGGGGGCGAGCTCTACGGCAACGGCTCGGGCCGGTCGAAGAAGGAGGCCGAGCAGTCGGCCGCCCAGACCGCCTACGGTCAGCTCTGCCCCGAGACCGTCTGAGCGGCGGACCGGACCCAGGGTGCCCGAGCTGCCCGAGGTGGAGGTCGTGCGCGCTGGTCTCGAGCGCCACGTCGTGGGAGCGCGCCTGACCGGGATCGAGGTGCTCCACCCCCGTCCCGTGCGCCGCGACCACCGCGGTCCTGCCGGCTTCGCCGCCGCGCTCGAAGGGCGGCGGCTCGTCGGTGCTCGACGCCGCGGGAAGTACCTCTGGCTGCCGCTGGAGGACGGCGACGCCCTGCTGGCCCACCTCGGGATGAGCGGGCAGCTGCTCGTGCAGCCGGTCGGCGCGCCCGACGAGCGCCACCTGCGGGTGCGTTTCTCGCTCTCGGGAGCCCCGAGCCCCGATGCCGCGGGTGCAGCCCTCGAGCTGCGCTTCGTCGACCAGCGCATGTTCGGTGGCGTCTGGTTGAGCGAGGGCGGGTCCGACCTGCCGCCGGAGATCGCCCACATCGCGCGCGACCCCCTCGACCGGGCCTTCGACGACGACGCCTTCGTGGCGCGGGTGCGCGGGCGACGCTCCGGCATCAAGAGGCTGCTGCTCGACCAGGGCCTGGTCTCCGGCATCGGCAACATCTACGCCGACGAGGCGCTCTGGCGGGCCCGGCTGCACGGCGAGCGTCCCGGTGACCGGCTCCGTGCGCGTGAGGTCCACGAGCTGCTCGCCCACGTCCGAGCCGTGATGGAGGAGGCGCTGGCGCAGGGCGGGACGTCGTTCGACGCCCTCTACGTCAACGTCAACGGGGAGTCCGGCTACTTCGACCGGTCGCTGGACGCCTACGGCCAGGAGGGGCGCCCGTGCGCCCGCTGCCAGACACCGATCCGCCGGACGGCGTTCATGAACCGGTCCTCGTCCTTCTGCCCGCGCTGCCAGCCCGTCCCACGGCGTCCCCGGAACCACCCGGGCGTCCTGCGCCCCGATTGACCACGACCGACCCTGGTGGGACTCTGGTAGGTGGCCCACGCAAGGGCTCTGCGCACCGGAGGCCTGTCCGGGCCGGCACACCGAGAGGACTCCAGATGGCCAAGGCGCTGACCGGCTTCCTGAGCAACGACCTGCGTGACCCGCACCTGGTCACCGACAACGCCCGGCTGCGGGCCAGGGTCAGCGAGCTCGAGGCCCTCCTGGTCCGACTCAGCGAGGAGAACGACCGCCTGGTGGCGGCCAGCGCCGCGCGGCTGCTCGACGATGCCGCACCGCGACTGCAACCCGCCTAGCAACGACTGCGTGACGCCGGCGGCGCCGCGTCGTTGAACGTGACGTGCGCCTCTCCCTCGCGGCCGTCGCCGCCTTCTCTGACCACGCTCTCCGTCGCCCTCGTCGGTCCCGTGCTGCTGGCTGCGCCGGCCGGTGCCCACGGTGACCGCCAGATCGAGCCGCCGCCTCCGACGCCGATCACGGCGTTCGCTGCTGACAGTCCGGTGCAGAGCGGCAACATGACGGCCACCGACAGCCTGCCCGGGCAGCTCTCGATCTCCGGTTGCTTCTTGTCCTCGGCGCCGATCTACGTCACCAGCGGCGTCGACTCGCTACGCGTCTTCGACGTCTCCACGCCGCGCCACCCCGAGCTGGTCGGCCAGCTCAGCAACGCCCTGTTCGAGAACGAGGCGATGAACTGCGCCGAGCGGCGCACGGCGGACGGGGTCAAGCGGTTCGCGCTGATCGGCGTCGACGCAGTCCAGGCCTCGCCCGACGACATCGAGCACGTCAACGCAGGGGGCAACGAGCTGGTGGTCGTCGACGTCACCGACCCGGCCGACCCGCACATCTACTCCCGCACGCCCGCCTCGACCAGCACGCACACCGTGGCCTGCGTGCAGCCGCGCGACTGCGACTACGCCTACACCGCCGGCAACGGTGGCGAGTTCACCGTCCTGGACCTGCGCCGCATGCGGCACCCGGTCGAGGTCGACGCCGATCCGGCACAGGCCGGCGTGCAGGGCTTCGCCTCGCCGACCGCGGGTCACAAGTGGAACTTCGACGCAGCCGGCATCGGCAC
The DNA here is from genome assembly GCA_963822495.1 of uncultured Actinomycetota bacterium. Classification (GTDB taxonomy): domain Bacteria; phylum Actinomycetota; class Actinomycetes; order Propionibacteriales; family Nocardioidaceae; genus Nocardioides. The sequence goes on from CAWGHQ010000009.1 coordinate 32,208, forward strand.
GCACACCGGCTTCGGCGGCGCCTCCATGTGGGACGTCTCGCACCCCCGCCGGCCCGAGCTGATCACCACGACCGGTCTCGCCGGTCGGGGCGACGACCCGGAGTACCCCGGCTGGAACGACTTCATCCTGCACAACTCCTTCCGCCCCCACGCCAAGGCCTTCCGGCCGAACAGCAGCCCCTCGTTCGCGCACGGCAACGTGCTGCTGATCACCGAGGAGGACTACGAGGAGACCGACTGCAGCAAGGCCGGCTCGTTCCAGACGTGGTGGGTCAAGAGCCTCGACGGTGCGGACCGCTCGGCCATCGTCCCGCTCGACAAGGTCGAGCTGTCCGACCTCGGGACCTACCCGACGCCCGAGGGCGCCTTCTGCTCCTCCCACTGGTTCGACTTCCGGCCCGGCGGCCTCGTCGCGGCCGGCTTCTACGGCGGCGGCACCCAGGTCCTCGACGTCCGTGACCCCCGGGAGATCAAGACCTACGGACACTCGGTCTGGGGCGCCTCGGAGGTCTGGGACGCGATGTGGGTGCCGGTCTACCGCCACGGTCGGATGACCCAGCGTCGCACCGACGTCGTCTACGCGATCGACCTCGTCCGCGGACTCGACGTCTACGACGTCCGCGTCCCCGGCGAGTCCGCCACCCAGCCCTGAGGGAGCGTGCTCCGAGCCACCGACCTCCCGGGGGTTGAGGAGGAGGGCGTCCAACGCCCGACGTCTGATACGAGAGGCTGACTACTCCTGAGACTGGGAATCACTCATGTGACGCCTGTGTCGGCTTTCGCGCGCCACGGCGCGGCCCGGGTGTGGCCACGGGGTTGCTCGAACCCGGTGTCCGGTGCGCGGACCCTCACCCGGTTTCGAGACCGCCGTGGCGCCTGCAGCGCCTCGAAGTTCTGCACCCGTCCGAGCGCTTCTGCGGTGATGCTGCGGTGCAGAAGCGGCGGTTTCACCGGTGAACCGGTGAAACTGCGGAGGTCGGACGCGGGGCGCCCACGCCGAGGGCGCGGCTGCGCGGCACGGGGGCGGCCCGGCGGTAGCCTGGGGCCGCTGAGCTTCCCCGGAGCGCCCTGGCGCACCCTCAGTGCTGTGCCCTACCGCTGCGCACCGCCCACGAGCAATGGAGTCTCGCGTTGTACCTGAAGAGCCTGACCCTCAAGGGGTTCAAGTCCTTCGCCTCTTCGACGACGCTGCAGCTCGAGCCCGGGATCACCTGCATCGTGGGTCCCAACGGTTCGGGCAAGTCCAACGTCGTCGACGCGCTCGCCTGGGTGATGGGCGAGCAGGGCGCCAAGAGCCTGCGTGGCGGCAAGATGGAGGACGTCATCTTCGCCGGCACCTCCGGGCGGCCGCCGTTGGGTCGCGCCGAGGTCGTCCTCACCATCGACAACACCGACGGCGCGCTGCCGATCGAGTACGCCGAGGTCACGATCCGGCGCACGATGTTCCGCAGCGGCGGGCTCCGAGTACGCCATCAACGGCACCTCGTGCCGCCTGCTCGACGTCCAGGAGCTGCTCAGCGACTCCGGCATCGGCCGCGAGATGCACGTCATCGTGGGCCAGGGCCAGCTGGACACCATCCTTCATGCCACCCCCGAGGACCGGCGCGGCTTCATCGAGGAGGCGGCCGGCGTCCTCAAGCACCGCAAGCGCAAGGAGAAGGCACTCCGCAAGCTCGACGCCACCGACGGGAACCTCAACCGCCTCGCCGACCTGACCCACGAGATCCGGCGCCAGCTCAAGCCGCTGGGCCGCCAGGCCGAGGTCGCCCGACGCGCAGCCACCATCCAGGCGGACGCCCGCGACGCACGGGCTCGACTGCTGGCCGACGACCTGCTCGGCGCCCGCACCGCCCTCGAGCAGGAGCTCGCCGACGAGACGGTGCTGGTCGAGCGGCGCGCCGCCGTCGAGGCCGACCTGGCGACCGGGCGCGCGCGGGAGGGTGCCCTCGAGGCGGCCCTGCGCGACGACCTGCCCGCGCTGGCGGCGGCCCAGGACACGTGGTCCTCGCTCACCGGGCTGCGCGAACGACTGCGTGGCACGGCTTCCCTGGCCGCGGAACGGCGCCGGAACGCCGCCGGTGCCGCAGACAGCCAACCGTCGGCGGGACGCGACCCCGACCAGCTCGACGCCGAGGCGACGCGGGTGCGTGCCCAGGAGGAGCAGATCGCCGCGGAGGTCGAGGCCCGCCGGACCGGCCTCGAGCAGTCGGTCGTCGCCCGACGCGCCGCCGAGGACGCTGCCGCCGAGGAAGAGCGCCGCCTCACCGGTGTCCTGCGGGCCGCCGCCGACCGGCGCGAGGGGCTCGCCCGACTGCACGGCCAGGTCAACGGCCTTCGCTCGCGCGCCGCCGCGGCCGCCGACGAGATCGGTCGCCTCGGTCAGGCCCGCGAGGACGCCCTGGCCAGGGCGCAGCGCGCGCAGCGTGACTACACCGCTCTCGAGACCCGGGTCGCCGGCCTGGACGCCGGCGAGGAGGGCCTCGACGCCGAGCACGAGGCGGCGGTGGGTGCCCTCTCGGACGTCGAGGAACGTCTGGCGAAGGCCCGCGACGAGGCTCGCCAGGCCGACCGCGACCGGTCGTCGCTCGCTGCCCGCAAGGACGCGCTCGAGATGGGGCTGGCCCGCAAGGACGGCGTCGGGGCCCTGCTCGCCGCCACCGACGCCGTCTCGGGCCTGCTCGGCTCCGTCGCCGCGTTGCTGAGGGTCCGTCCCGGCTACGAGACCGCCGTCGCCGCGGCGCTCGGATCGGCGGCCGACGCCGTCGCGGTCACCGGCCCCGACGCCGCCCGGGCCGCGATCGACCACCTCAAGGGTGACGACCTCGGCCGGGCCGGGATGCTGCTCGGCTCGCTGGAGACGGACCCGGAGCAGGGGGAGCGCCCGGGGCTCCCGGACGGAGCGACCTACGCCGTCGACGTCGTGGAGTGCCCCGACGAGCTGCGGCCCGCGGTCGAGCGGCTCTTGGGCCGCACCGCCGTGGTCGACGACCTCGACGCCGCCCGCAGGCTGGTCGAGGCCCTGCCAGCGGTGAGCGCGGTCACGCGTGACGGCGACCTGCTCGGCGTGGCCTACGCCTCGGGAGGGTCGTCCTCGCAGCCGAGCCTGCTGGAGATCCAGGCCGCCGTCGACGAGGCCACGGCCATGCTGGCCGAGGCGACCGCGTCGGCCGAGCGGCTCGGCTTCGACATGTCGCGCCTGGACAGCGAGCGTCTGGAGGCCCAGAAGCGGGCCGACGTCGCCCTGGCCAGGCTGCACGAGTCGGACGCCACCCTGGCCGCGGTCGCCGAGGAGCTCGGCCAGCACGGCTCGCGGTCCCGTGCGGCCCGAGGCGAGGCCGAGCGGCTGGCCAGCGCGGTGACCCAGGCCGAGGAGGCCCGCGACGCCGACCTGGCCGGGCTCGCCGACCTCGAGCGGCGCCTCGACGCCGCCCGCGACGCGCCCGAGGAGGAGCCCGCCACCGACGAGCGCGAGCGGCTGGCCGGTGCGGCCCGCACTGCCCGGCAGGCCGAGACCGACGCCCGGCTCTCGCTGCGCACCTCCGAGGAGCGGGCCCGCGCCCTGCACGGCCGCGCCGACTCCTTGACCCGTCAGGCCCGCCAGGAGCGCGAGACGCGCGCCCGCGCCGCCGAGCGTCGTGACCGGCTCGAACGGGAGGGGCGAGCCGCCGAGGCGGTCGGGACCGCGGTGGCCTGGGTTCTCGAGCGGCTGGAGGTCTCCGTCGTCCGCGCGCTCGAGGAGCGGCGCCTGGTCGAGGAGTCGCGCCGCGAGCGTGAGCAGGACCTGATGGCGGTGCGAGCCCGGCTGCGCGACCTCGGGCGCGAGCACGACGAGCTGGTCAACACCGTCCACCGCGACGAGCTGGTGCGCACCGAGCAGCGCCTGCGCATCGAGCAGCTCGAGGAGAAGGTGCTGGCCGAGGTCGGTCTCGATCCGGACGCCCTGGTGAACGAGTACGGGCCGCAGGTGCCCGTGCCACTGTCTGCCCGACGACACCGGCCGACGACACCGGCTCGTCCGACCAGGCCGCACCGACCGCACCGACCGTGCCGACCGGGGCGCCCTACGTGCGCGAGGAGCAGGCCAAGCGACTGCGCACCGCCGAACGTGAGCTGGCCCAGCTCGGTCGGATCAACCCCCTGGCCCTGGAGGAGTTCTCGGCGATGGAGGAGCGTCACCAGTTCCTCACCGAGCAGCTCGAGGACCTGCGGCGCACCCGCAGCGACCTGCTCGACATCGTCAAGGAGGTCGACGTCCGGGTCGAGCAGGTCTTCACCGAGGCCTACGCCGACGTCAGCCGGGCCTTCGACGACACCTTCCAGCGGCTCTTCCCCGGCGGCGAGGGCCGGCTGGTGCTCACCGATCCCGGGGACATGCTCGCGACCGGTGTCGAGGTCGAGGCCCGGCCACCCGGAAAGAAGGTCAAGCGGCTCTCGCTGCTCTCGGGCGGCGAGCGGTCCCTGGTGGCCGTGGCCTTCCTCGTCGCGCTGTTCAAGGCCCGACCCTCGCCGTTCTACATCCTCGACGAGGTCGAGGCGGCGCTGGACGACACCAACCTGGGTCGCCTGCTCCACATCTACGAGGAGCTGCGCGAGAGCTCCCAGCTGCTGGTCATCACCCACCAGAAGCGCACGATGGAGGTCGGCGACGCCCTCTACGGCGTCACGATGCGCGGCGACGGCGTCTCGACGGTGATCAGCCAACGCCTGCGCGAGCACCAGCCGGCGTAGCGATCGGGCGAGGTGCGCCGTCGCCCCGCCCGCCGGGTGACCCCGTCCGCCGGGGTGTCGCGCGTGCTTGGATGACGCCATGACTGTCATCGCCGTGCTGGTCGTCCTCGTCGCCGCGGTCGGGCTGGCCCTGGTCGCGACGGTCGTCGGCCTCGTCACCACCCGCCGTCGGCGCCCGGCGCCGCTGCCGGACACGCACTCCGACGTCCTCGCCCCGCCCCCGACCGAGGCCGACGCGCCTCCCGTCGAGCTCAGCTCGCCGCCGGCGACGCTGGAACCCACCGTCGACGTTCCCGCGGCACCGGCTCCCGCGCTGGAGCGTCCCGAGAGCACGGCCTCACGCCTGGTACGGCTGCGTCAGCGACTGGCCGGCTCCCAGAGCGGGCTCGGCCGTGGCCTGCTGGCCCTGCTGAGCCGGGACCGGCTCGACGAGGACACGTGGGAGTCGATCGAGGACCTCCTCATCGGCGCCGACGTCGGAGTGCGGCCCACGCAGCAGCTCGTCGAGCGGCTGCGGACCCGGCTGCGGGTGGAGGGCGCGACCGCCGCCGAGGCGCGCGCCGTGCTGCGCGAGGAGCTCGTGGCACTGGTCGACCCGACCATGGACCGTCGCCTCCAGGTCAGCGGCACCGAGGGTCGGCCGGGGGTCGTCCTCGTGGTCGGCGTCAACGGGGCCGGCAAGACGACCACGGTCGGGAAGATCGCGCGGATCCTGGTCGCCGAGGACCGTCAGGTCGTCCTGGGTGCGGCCGACACCTTCCGTGCCGCCGCCGTCGACCAGCTGGCCACCTGGGGTGAGCGGGTCGGGGTCGGGGTGGTCCGGGGCGCCGAGGGGACCGACCCGGCGAGCGTGGCCTTCGACGCCGTGCGCCAGGGCAGCGAGTCCGGGGCCGACACGGTCATCGTCGACACCGCCGGACGGCTCCAGAACAAGCAAGGCCTGATGGACGAGCTCGGCAAGGTCAAGCGCGTCATCGAGAAGCAGGCGCCGGTGACCGAGGTGCTGCTCGTCCTCGACGCGACGACCGGGCAGAACGGGATGGTGCAGGCCCGGGTCTTCTCGGAGGTGGTGGACGTCACCGGGATCGTGCTGACCAAGCTCGACGGCTCGGCCAAGGGCGGGATCGTGGTCGCGGTGCAGCGCGAGCTCGGCGTCCCGGTCAAGCTGGTCGGGCTGGGGGAGGGTCCCGACGACCTGGCTCCCTTCGACCCGGGCGCCTTCGTCGATGCGCTGCTGGGCTGAGGTCCGGGCTGGGCCCCGCGAGGGGCGGGCCCGCCCGAGGGTCGACACGCACTCGTAACGCCTGGGGGACATTCGTTACCTGGCGGCAACATCGGTCTGTCGATCCAGAAACGTCGCGTGCGCAGTCTTCTGTCCCAACGGGTGGGCCGGGGACCGACAGCGACGTCGGCGACTCCTCCATCGTCTGGACTCGACGAGAGATTGAGACCCCTATGAATACTGGCGACACCGCCTGGGTGCTCGTCTCGGCAGCACTCGTGCTGCTGATGACGCCCGGCCTCGCACTGTTCTACGGCGGCATGGTCCGCGCCAAGAGCGTCCTGAACATGATGATGATGAGCTTCGGGGCGCTCGCGCTGATCAGCGTGCTGTGGGTCCTCTACGGCTACTCCATCGCCTTCGGCAACGACGTCGCGGGGGGCCTGCTCGGCAGCCCCAGCGAGTTCTTCGGGCTCTCCGACCTGATCGGCACCAACGGGCTCGACGGAGGCTTCGTCTCCACCAGCCTGGTCTTCACGATCCCCTCCCTGGCCTTCGTCGCCTTCCAGGGCGTGTTCGCGATCATCACGGTGGCCCTGATCTCGGGTGCCGTCGCCGACCGCGCCCGCTTCGGTCCCTGGATGCTCTTCGCCGGGATCTGGGCCACGGTCGTGTACTTCCCGGTCGCCCACTGGGTCTTCGCCTTCGACGGCGCCGAGTCGGAGACCGGCGGCTGGATCGCGAACAAGGTCCTCGCCATCGACTTCGCCGGCGGAACGGCAGTCCACATCAACGCCGGCGCCGCCGGTCTGGCCCTGGCCATCGTGCTCGGCAAGCGCACCGGTTGGCGCAAGGACCCGATGCGCCCGCACAACCTGCCGCTGGTGATGCTCGGCGCCGGCCTGCTGTGGTTCGGCTGGTTCGGCTTCAACGCCGGCTCGGCGCTCGCGGCCAACGGCCAGGCCGCCGAGGTCTTCGTGACCACCATCGTGGCCACCGGCGCGGCCGCCCTGGGCTGGCTGCTCGTCGAGCGGCTGCGCGACGGTCACGCGACGTCGCTCGGCGCCGCCTCCGGTGTCGTGGCCGGTCTGGTCGCGATCACCCCGTCCTGCTCCTCGGTGACGCCCCTCGGCGCCATCGCCGTCGGTCTGATCGCCGGCGTGCTGTGCGCCTGGGCGGTCGGGCTGAAGTACCGGCTCGGCATCGACGACTCGCTCGACGTCGTCGGCGTCCACCTCGTGGGAGGCCTCTGGGGCACCATCGCCGTCGGGTTCTTCGCCTCGGCAGCCACCACCGCCGGCGTCGACGGGCTCTTCTACGGCGGCGGCGTCGACCAGCTCTGGCGCCAGGCCGTCGGGGCCGGTGCGGTGCTCGTCTACTCCTTCGTCCTGACGCTGGTCATCGGTTACGCCATCTCCCGGACCATCGGCTTCCGCCTCACCGAGGACGAGGAGGTCGAGGGCATCGACTTCACCGAGCACAGCGAGACCGGGTACGACTTCGTCTCGCGCGGCAGCGGCCCGCTGGCCGGCGTCTCCGGCGCGACCCGTCAGTCCGAGGCCGAGGCAAGGGGGGTGAACGCATGAAGCTCGTCACCGCGGTGATCAAGCCGCACAAGTGGGAGGACGTCCGGGAGGCTCTCGAGACCTTCGGCGTGACCGGCATGACGGTCAGCGAGGTCAGCGGCTACGGCCGCCAGAAGGGTCACACGGAGGTCTACCGGGGGGCCGAGTACGACATCGCGCTCGTGCCCAAGATCCGCATCGAGATCGTCGTCGAGGACAGTGACGCCGAGGACGTCGTGGGCATCATCGTGAAGACCGCGCAGACGGGACGCATCGGTGACGGCAAGGTGTGGGTCAGCACGGTCGACACCGTCGTCCGGGTCCGCACCGGCGACAAGGACGCCTCGGCGCTCTGAGCTGGGTCGGTTGCGCCGAGTCGGTTGCTCCGACCAGCACGTACCCGGGGAGGAACGGCCCGGCGCTCGGGGGCGTCGGGCCGTTCCGCCGCCTAGGCTGAGTCCCCACCTGATCCGCGTCCCGAGCCAGGAGGCACCACCGTCATGAAGCTGGTCACCGCCATCATCAAGCCGCACAAGTGGGAGGACGTCCGGGTGGCCCTCGAGGCCGTCGGAGTCACCGGGATGACCGTGGGCGAGGTCAGCGGCTACGGCCGGCAGAAGGGCCACACGGAGGTCTACCGAGGGGCCGAGTACGACATCGCCCTGGTGCCCAAGATCCGCATCGAGGTCCTCCTCGAGGACTCCGAGGTCGCCGCCGTGCTCGCAGCGGTGGAGCGCGGCGCGCACACCGGTCGCATCGGCGACGGCAAGGTCTGGGTCTCCCCGGTCGAGAGCGTGACCCGGGTCCGCACCGGCGAGCGCGACGCCGAGGCCCTGTGACCCCACGGTGAGCGCGGCCGAGCGGGCGGCCCGCACGCGCGCGGCCGACGCCCGGTGCGTGGCGGCCTACGAGGGCGTGGGCCTGCCCGACGTCGGCGTGGCGCTGGTCGCCGTCGGCGGCTACGGCCGGGGTGAGCTCGCTCCCTACTCCGACCTCGACGTCGTCCTGGTCAGCGAGGGCCACGTGGACCTCGGGAGCGCGGCCGCCGAGATCTGGTACCCGCTGTGGGACTCCGGCACGGCGCTGGACCACGCAGTGCGGACCGTGGAGCAGATGACGCAGGCCGCCCAGGCCGACCTCCGGGTCGCCCTCGGCCTGCTCGACCTCCGCCACCTGGCCGGTGATCCCAACCTGACCCTTCGGCTGCGTGCCGAGGTGCTCGCCCGGTGGCGCCGCGACGCCAAGGCGCGGCTGCCGGCGCTGCGCGAGATGGTCACCGCCCGCCACCGCCGTCTCGGCGAGCTCGCGCACCTCTCCGTGCCCGACCTCAAGGAGGCCGAGGGCGGCCTGCGGGACGCCGGCGTGCTCAAGGCGCTCAGCGCGACCTGGCTGGTCGACGTGCCGCTGAGCGACATCGAGCGCTGCCGGCGCCAGATGCTCGACGTGCGCGACGTCGTCCAGGCCGCAGCGGGCCGGGCCGGCGACCGGGTGCCGCCCGAGGCCTGGTCGACGCTCGCGGAGGGGCTCGGGCTGGCCGGGGACCGCGCCGCCCAGGACCACGTCCGCGAGCTCGGCCGCCGGGTCGTGCACCTCTCGCGGCTGACCTGGCGCCGGGTCGAGGACGTGCTGTCCCGGTCGGACCTGCCGCCCACCCGCCCCCGCCGGCCCGACCTGCGCCCCCTCGCCGCGGGGGTGGCGCTCGCCCGGGGGGAGGTGGTCCTCGCCGCCGGTGCCCGCCCGGGGGAGGACCCGGCGCTGCTGCTGCGAGCCGCGGCCCTGGCTGCCGAGCGGGACGCCGTGCTCGCCCCGGCCACCGCGGCTCGACTGGTGCGCGACGGCGCCCCGCTGCCCGACCCCTGGCCCGACGAGGCGAGGCGGCTGCTGGTCCGGCTGCTGGCCTCGGGCCGCGGGCTGCTCGGCGTGTGGGAGACGCTGGAGGAGACCGGCGCCCTGGCGCGGTTCCTGCCCGAGTGGGAGCGGATCCGGATGCTGCCGCACGCCTCCGTGGTCCACCGCTTCACCGTCGACCGGCACGTCATCGAGACCTGCATCGAGGCCTCCGCACTGATCCGCAACGTCAGCCGCCCCGACGTCCTGGTCGTCGCCGCCCTGCTGCACGACATCGGCAAGGGCGGCCTCGCGCCGCACAGCGCCGCGGGCGAGCCGGTGGCCCGTGCCGTCGCGACCAGGATCGGCTTCGCCCCGGACGCCGTCGACCTCGTGGCCCAGCTGGTGCGCTGGCACCTCCTGCTCGCCGAGACCGCCACGACCCGCGACCCCGACGACCCCGCCACCATCGCGCTGATCACCGATCACGTCCGCGACGGGGAGGCGTTGCAGCTGCTGCGGGCCCTCAGCGAGGCCGACGCGAAGGCGACCTCGCCCAAGGCCTGGACCTCGTGGCGGGCCGGGCTCGTCTCCGACCTCACCCGGCGCGCGCTGGCGGTGCTCGACGGCGGCGTGGTGCGCCCGGCGATCACGACCGACGAGGTGCCGGTGCCGCCGGAGGCCGCGACCGGCGAGCTGGTCGTCCGGGTCGTCCCGGTCGCCGACGGGTGCCGGGTGACGACGATCGCGCAGGACCGGATCGGTCTGCTGGCCGACCTCGCTGCGACGCTCGCGCTGCAGCGGGTGCCCGTCCGCGCGGCCCGCGTCTGGTCGCAGGGCGAGTACGGCGTGTGCGTGTGGGAGGTGGGGGAGGCGGACCTCGACCCGCGGGTCCTGCGGGAGCGCTACGAGGCCGTGGTGCAGGGGCGCCTCGACCCCCCGCGCAGGCTGCGTCCCGCCAGCGGGGACGGGTTGGAGCCCGCCGTGGTGGTGCGACCCGAGGCCAGCGACCACGCGACCGTCCTCGAGGTGCGCGCCGCCGACCGTCCGGGGGTGGTCTACCTGGTCTGCCGGGCCCTGGCCGGACTGGAGATCGCCGTGCGCTCGGCACACCTGGACACCCTGGGACCGCAGGCCGTCGACGTGTTCTACCTCCAGGAGGCCCACGCGGGGGCGCTCTCGGAGACCCGCGCGGCGCAGGCCGCCCATGCGGTCCGGGCCGCACTGACCCGCGGCGGCTAGTCTGGGCCCCCGGTCGGCACCCGCCGACGTAGCGCCGGCACACGCCCCCGTGCCGGCTCGCCGCCCCCGCCCGCACGCCCGAGGGAAGCTCTTGTTCGCCACACTCTCCGACCGTCTCGCCGACACCTTCAAGAACCTCCGCGGGAAGGGACGCCTCTCCGAGGCCGACATCGACGCGACCGCGCGCGAGATCCGCATCGCGCTGCTCGAGGCCGACGTGGCGCTGCCGGTGGTACGCGAGTTCGTGGCCTCCCTCAAGGACCGGGCCCGCGGCGAGGAGGTCAGCGGGGCCCTCAACCCGGCCCAGCAGATCGTCAAGATCGTCAACGAGGAGCTCGTCGAGATCCTCGGCGGCGAGACCCGCCGCCTGCGGTGGGCCAAGAGCGGCCCGACCGTCATCCTGCTCGCGGGTCTCCAGGGAGCCGGCAAGACGACCCTGGCCGCCAAGCTGGCCCTGTGGCTCAAGGAGCAGGGCCGCAGCCCGATGCTGGTGGCCTGCGACCTCCAGCGTCCCAACGCCGTCCAGCAGCTGCAGGTCAACGGCGAGCGCGCCGGCGTCACCGTCTTCGCCCCCGAGTCCGGCAACGGCGTGGGGGACCCCGTCGCGGTGGCGACCGCCTCGCTGGCCGAGGCGGCGCGCACCCTGCACGACGTGATCGTGGTCGACACCGCCGGTCGGCTCGGGGTCGACGCCGAGCTGATGCAGCAGGCCGCCGACATCCGCGACGCAGTCCAGCCCGACGAGACGCTGTTCGTGGTCGACGCGATGATCGGCCAGGACGCCGTGCTGACCGCGCAGGCCTTCCTCGAGGGGGTCGGCTTCGACGGCGTCGTGCTGACCAAGCTCGACGGCGACGCTCGGGGCGGCGCGGCGCTCTCCATCCGCTCGGTGACCGGCCGCCCGGTCATGTTCGCCTCCTCGGGGGAGAAGCTCACCGACTTCGACGTCTTCCACCCCGACCGCATGGCCTCGCGCATCCTCGACATGGGTGACGTGATGACCCTGATCGAGCAGGCCGAGAAGACCTTCGACCAGGACCAGGCGGCCAAGGCGGCCGGCAAGCTGATGGGGCAGGGCGGCGAGTTCACCCTCGACGACTTCCTCGAGCAGATGCAGCAGGTCCGCAAGCTCGGCTCGATGTCGAAGATCATGGGGATGCTGCCCGGCATGGGCCAGTTCCGCGAGCAGCTGGAGAACTTCGACGAGCGCGAGATCGACCGCATCCAGGCCGTGATCCAGTCGATGACGCCCGCCGAGCGGGACAACCCGAAGATGATCGACGGGTCGCGCCGTGCCCGGATCGCCAAGGGCAGCGGGCGGACGGTCGCCGACGTCAACCAGCTCGTGGACCGCTTCTTCGAGGCCCGCAAGATGATGATGCAGATGGCGCGCGGCGGCGGGATGCCGGGGATGCCGGGCATGCCCGGGATGGGCGGCCCCGGCGGTGGCAAGCGGGGCAAGGCCAAGCAGCAGCCCAAGAAGGCCAAGGGGCGCCGGGTCTCCGGCAACCCCGCCAAGGCGGCGCAGGAGAAGGCCGCGGCCCAGGCGGGCGAGTCGTCTGCCCCCGCGAACCCGTTCGGCCTGCCCGGCGGCGAGGAGACCGACTACGAGCAGGCCGCGGCGGCGCTGGACCTGCCGCAGGACTTCTCGAAGTACCTCAAGTGACGCGGCGGGGCCGGCAGCCCACGAACCGGCGATGACCACCGTGCTCGTCGTCGACGGCGCCAACGTCGTCGGGGCCCGGCCGGACGGCTGGTGGAAGGACCGGCCCGGCGCCGCGCGACGCCTGCACGAGCAGCTGCTCGTCGCCGACGTGCCCCAGGACCGGGTGGTCCTGGTGCTCGAGGGCGCCGCCAAGGGCGGCGTGGCCGCGGGTCGCGACGCGCACGTCACCACCGTCCACGCCCCCGGCAGCGGCGACGACCGGATCGTCCAGGAGGCCAGGCGGGCCGCCGAGCGCGGGGACCGGGTCACCGTGGTGACCGCCGACCGGATCCTGCAGGGACGCTGCCTGCACGCCGGAGCCGAGACGATCGGCCCGACCTGGCTGCTCGACCTGCTCTGAGCCGGCCGGGGAAGCCCGGATCTCGCGCTGAGCCGCGGCGGCTACCGGGAGGCCGCCGCGTCGACGGCGCGGGCCAGCGCCGCGGTCACCGCGCCGAGCACCTCGGCCCGCTCGCCGAGCAGACCGGCCCGGACGTCGACGACCGGCGTCGCGTCGGCCCGGTCGTGGGCACGGACGCCCTCGCGGACGCCGGCGAGGAACGACTCCGAGCCGGCCAGCACCCCGCCGACGACCACGCACTGGAGGTCGAGCACGGTCACCAGCTGTGCCAGGGGCCGGCCCAGGACCCGGCCGACCTGCTCCAGCACCTCGCGGACGGAGTCCCCGACCTCGGCCCGGTCCTCCCGGTCCAGCCGCAGCAGCCCCGCCGCGTCGAGACCGGGCCCGGTCGCCGCGGACAGTGCCGCCAGGACGCGCGGCACCGTCACCACGGTCTCCAGGCAGCCGCGACGTCCGCACCGGCACTGCTGGCCGCCTCCGGGCAGGGTGACGTGGCCCAGCTCGCCGGCCAGCCCCCGGGTGCCGAGGTGCAGGCGTCCGCCGAGCACGAGGCCGGCCCCCAGCCCGCTGGCCACCTTCACGTGCACGAGGTCCGATACGCCGCGGGCCGCACCGTGGGCGATCTCGGCCAGCGCGCCCAGGTTGGCGTCGTTCTCGGCGTGGACGGGGACGCCCACCCGGCGAGCCAGCTCCTCTGCCGGGGGCAGGTCCGTCCAGCCCGGCATGATCTGGGAGCCGACCCGGGCCGAGCGCGCGTCCAGCGGCCCCGGGACGCACATGACGACCTGCCGCAGGTCGGCCGGGGGGACTCCCGCCTCGTGCAGCCCGTCGGCCAGCATCGCGGCGGCCAGGTCGAGGGTCTCGACGCCGCGGCTGTCGACGTCGAGGTCGACCTTGTGCTCGGCGAGCACCGAGCCGGTGCGGTCGGCGACCGCCACCCGGACGTGGGCGTGCCCGAGGTCGACACCCGCGACGACGCCGGCCGGCGCGCTGAGGTGGACCAGGACCGGCGGTCGGCCGCTGCGGCCGTTGAGGGGGCGGCCACGACCCGGCGCCTCCACGACCAGCCCGCGCTCGATCAGGTCGGCGACCAGGCTGGAGATGGTCGCCCGCGAGAGCCCGGTGCGCCGCGCGAGGTCGGCGCGGCTCAACGACCCCGCAGCGGCCAGCAAGGCCGTGACGGCCCGGGTGTTGTCGGCCCGCAGCCGCACCAGGGACCCCGTCGTCGTCATGCGCCCAGCCTAGGGGGATTGCGTCGGAGTGCGAACAAACCCCGACCGGCGTCTCCCGGTAGGTTCGCGCGCATGACGAGCCCCGCCCTGCGCTTCCACGGCCCCGTGCTCCCCGACGGTGAGACGAGGACCTTCGACGTCGTCGGTGGCCGGGTCACCTACGACACCGGCACCGGTCGGGCCGCGGCCCCGACGCAGGGATGGATCGTGCCCGGCCTGGTCGACGCGCACTGCCACGTCGGCCTCGACCAGCACGGGGCCGTGGACCGGGCGACCACCGAGGAGCAGGCCCTGGCAGATCGTGACGCCGGCGCCCTGCTGCTGCGCGACTGCGGCTCGGCCGCCGACACCACGTGGGTCCAGGACCGCGACGACCTGCCGCGTCTGGTGCGCTGCGGGCGCCACGTCGCACGCACGCGGCGCTACATCCGCGACTACGCCGACGAGGTCGAGCCCGAGGACCTCGCGGCCACCGTCGCCCGGCAGGCCCAGCGCGGGGACGGCTGGGTCAAGCTCGTCGGCGACTGGATCTCGCGGGAGGACGGCGACCTGGCACCGTCCTTCGGCCCGGAGGCCTTCGCGGAGGCCATCGAGACCGCGCACGCCCACGGCGCGCGCGTCACGGCCCACTGCTTCGGCACGACGGTCCTGCCGATGCTCATCGAGGCCGGCATCGACTGCATCGAGCACGGCACGGGCCTGACCACCGACCTGGTCGAGGCCATGGTCGAGCGCGGCACCGCGCTGGTGCCCACCGTCGTGCAGCTCGACAACTTCCCGGGCTACGCCGACGCCGGCGAGGAGCGCTTCCCGGCCTACGCCGCCCACATGCGCGACCTGCACGCCCGCCGGCGCGAGACGATCATGGCCGCCCACGAGGCGGGGGTGGCCATCTACGCCGGCACCGACGCCGGGGGCGTCCTGCCGCACGGCGGCATCGCAGGCGAGGTGCTCGAGCTCGTCGCCTACGGCTTCACCCCGGCCGAGGCCCTGGGGGCCGCCTCCTGGCGGGCGCGGGAGTGGCTGGGACACCCCGGCCTGGAGGAGGGCGCGCCGGCGGACTTCGTCGTCTACGACCGCGACCCGCTGCTGGACCCCACGGTGCTGCGCACCCCCGCCACCATCGTGCTGCGCGGGCAGGTCGTCGGCCGGGAGGTCGGCCGGGCCTGATCGCACCTGTCGGGGCCCACGGACGGGGCGTTTTGGGCCGCTGCGCGGCGACATGGCAGGATGACGGGCTGAGTCCTGTGCGCCCGGACCCTCTCACCGGACGCGCAGTGCCATCGAGGTGCCCGACGGGTGTTCCCCACCCTGTCCCGGGCCCTCACCACCACACGAGCTCCGAGGAGAGTCCACACACGTGGCTGTCAAGATCCGTTTGAAGCGCCTGGGCAAGGTCCGGGTTCCGCAGTACCGCATCGTCGTCGTCGACTCGCGCAAGAAGCGCGACGGCAGGGTGCTCGAGGAGATCGGCAAGTACCACCCGAAGGAGGACCCGTCCTACATCGACGTCGTCTCCGAGCGGGCGCAGTACTGGCTCGGTGTCGGCGCCCAGCCGACCGAGGCCGTCGTCGCCATCTTCGAGGTCACCGGTGACTGGCAGACCTTCAAGGGCCTGCCGGGCGCCGCGGGCCACCTCAAGGTCGCCGCTGCCAAGCGCGACAAGCAGGAGGCCTTCAACGAGGCCCTCAAGGACGCCCACGGCGGTTCCCGCGGCGAGGCCGTGACGAAGAAGTCGGCTGCCAAGAAGTCTGCCGAGGCCCCCGAGGCCGAGGCTCCGGCGACCGAGAAGTCTGCCGAGAAGAAGGAGACCCCGGCCAAGGAGACCCCGGCCGACGAGACCCCGGCCGGCGCGACCGAGGCCGCCGAGACGGCAGAGACCGCGCAGGTCGACGCCGAGTCGAAGGCCGAGCCCGAGGCCGAGAAGTCCGAGGCCTGAGCCGATGCTGGTCGAAGCTCTCGAGCACCTCGTCCGCGGCGTCGTCGACAACCCCGACGACGTGGTCGTCCGCGACAAGCAGCTGCGGCGCGGCCCGCTCCTCGAGGTCCGGGTGCACCCCGACGACCTCGGCAAGGTGATCGGCCGCAGCGGCCGCACCGCGACGGCGTTCCGCACCGTCATCAGCGCCCTCGCGGGGCGCGACGGTGCGCGCATCGACTTCGTCGACGTGGACAAGCGCCGCTGAGTCACGAGGCCATCTCGTGACCCACGCGCGGACGGGTGTCGCCCCCTCGGGGACGGCACCCGTCTCGCGTGAGACTCCCTGTGCACCACCGCGGCACCTCTCGCGGCACCCCGCCGTGGCCGGACGCCAGGACCATCGAGAGCACCATCGCCAGGACGGACGAGACCATGGACAGCCCTGACACCTCGTGGCTCGACGTCGTCGTGGGTCGTCTCGGACGACCGCACGGCCTGCGTGGGGAGGTCACCGTCGAGCTGCGCACCGACGAGCCCGACCGCCGCTTCGCCCCCGGCCTGCGCCTCGAGGTCGAGGCGCCCGGGGGGTCGACGTTCGACCGGCCCAGCCTCGAGGTCGAGTCGACCCGGTGGCACCAGGGCACGCTCCTCGTCCGCTTCGTCGGACTCGCGGACCGGACCGCGGCCGAGGCCGCGCGCGGGGTGCTGCTCCACGCCCGGGTCGACCCCCAGGAGACGCCGGAGGACCCGGAGGAGTTCTACGACCACCAGCTGGTCGGCCTGCGCGTCGAGGACGAGCACGGTGCCGCGCTGGGCGAGGTGGCCGCCGTGGTCCACGGGGCCCAGGACCTGCTCCGGGTGCGCACCCCCGAGGGCCGCGATGCGCTGGTGCCCTTCGTGAGCGCCCTGGTCCCGGTCGTGGACGTCGCGGGCGGCCGGGTGGTGGTCGCCGACCGGCCCGGACTGGTCGCACCCTGGGAGGACGACGCGTGAGGCTCGACTACCTCACCATCTTCCCGGCCTACCTCGACGCCCTCGCCCTGTCGCTGCCCGGCCGCGCCAGCGCCGACGGCCTGGTCGACGTCCACGTCCACGACCTGCGCCACTGGACCCACGACCGCCACCGCACCGTCGACGACACCCCCTACGGCGGCGGGGCCGGCATGCTCATGCGGCCCGAGCCATGGGGCGAGGCCTTCGACGAGCTCGGCCTCGACGGGGCGCGGACCACCCTCGTCGTGCCGACCCCGGCCGGTCGGCCGCTGACCCAGGCGCTGGCCCGCGAGCTCGCCGGTCGGGCGCGGCTGGTCTTCGCGTGCGGCCGCTACGAGGGCATCGACCAGCGCGTGCTCGACCACGCGGCGCAGAGGGTCGAGGTGCTGGAGGTCTCGCTCGGCGACTACGTCCTCAACGGCGGTGAGGTCGCAGCGCTGGCGATCACCGAGGCGGTGCTGCGCCTGCTGCCGGGCTTCCTCGGCAACGCCGGGTCCCTGACCGAGGAGTCCCACGAGGGCGGCCTGCTGGAGTACCCCGGCTACACCAGGCCGCCGTCCTGGCGGGGCCTGGAGGTACCCGAGGTGCTCCTCGGCGGCAACCACGCCCGGATCGCCGCCTGGCGCCTGGACCAGGCCCGGGACCGCACCGCCCGGCGCCGTCCCGACCTGCTCGCGCCGGCGGTGGTGGCCGAGGGACTGGCGGTGGTCCCCGCGACCCCGGCCGATGCCGGTGAGCTGTTGACCCTCCAGCTGGCGTGCTGGGTGGGCGAGGCGCTCAGCAACGACGACCTCGGGATCCCGGCGCTGCACGAGGGACTCGACGACGTCCTGACCGACCTCGGAGCCTGGTCGGTGTGGGTGGTTCGCGCGGCCGGACGCCTGGTGGCCTCGGTACGCGGCCGGCTGGACCCCGACGACCCCACCACCTGGGAGATCGGGCGACTGATGGTCGCCCCCGACCTGCGCGGGCGCGGCCTGGGCCGCGACCTGCTGGCCCACGCCGAGCACGCCGGTTCGACGAGGGAGCCGACCGCGTCGACCTACCGGCTCTTCACCGGACGACGTAGCGAGGACAACCTGCGCCGCTACCGGCGGGCCGGGTACCGCGTCACGGAGGTCCTCGAGGGCCGCTCCGGACCGGCCGTGCTGACCAAGCGGATTTCCCGGGCCTGATCGGGCTGTGGCAGACTCAGCACTCGGCCAGTCGGCCAAACCCGGACCCTCCCGAGGACCTGCTCCGGCAGGAGGGTCTGCGTCGTGCTCCTGCCACAGGGGGAGCCTGACGCCGCCGGCCCCTACGACCGGCCTTCCCGCTCGAGACTTCCGTACCGCGGCTGACCTGTGGCACCTGCGAGGAGACACATCATGACGAACGTCATCGCCGAGATCGGCAACGTCCACAAGCGCGACGACCTCCCCGCCTTCCGCGGGGGCGACACGGTCAAGGTCCACGTGAAGGTCGTCGAGGGCAACCGGGCCCGGGTCCAGGTCTTCCAGGGCGTGGTCATCCGCGTGCACGGGTCCGGCGTGGGCCGTACCTTCACCGTCCGCAAGGTCTCCTTCGGGGTCGGCGTCGAGCGGACCTTCCCGCTGAACTCGCCGATCTTCGAGAAGATCGAGGTCGTGACCCGCGGTGACGTGCGCCGCGCCAAGCTCTACTACCTGCGCAACCTGCGCGGCAAGGCCGCGAAGATCCGCGAGCGTCGCGACTTCTGAGCCGGAGACCGCCCGTGAGGGCCCTCCTGCTGCCTAGACTCCTGTCGTGACCCCCGACGAGCCGGCCCCCCGGGCCTCCACCGACCCGGCGGCGTCGGCCTCGCAGGATCCTCCCTCGCCCGCGCGTGGTCGCCGCGACCTGCTGCTGCTGGTCGCGCTGGCCGCGGTCCTGGCGGTGCTGGTCCGAGCGCTCGTGCTCCAGTCCTTCTACATCCCCAGCGCGTCGATGGAGCCGGGACTGGTCGAGAACGACCGGATCGTGGTGCAGAAGGTCTCCTACTGGTTCTGGGGCTCCCCGGAGCGCGGCGACGTCGTGGTCTTCGAGGATCCCGGCGGCTGGCTGGGCCCGGACGAGCAGCCGGGCCCGCAGAACCCGGTCACCAAGACGCTGGCCGCGGTCGGCCTCTACCCCTCGGCCGGCCACCTGGTCAAGCGGGTCGTCGGCGTTCCCGGCGACTTCGTCGAGTGCTGCGACGCCCAGGGCCGGATCCTGGTCAACGGCGAGCCCCTCGACGAGCGCGACTACGTCCGCGAGCAGGACCTGCAGTGCGCCGGCCCGATGACGGGCGACTGCCAGTGGCTCGCCGGCCCGGTGCCCGACGGTCAGCTCTTCGTGCTGGGCGACAACCGCGGCGCCTCCGGCGACTCCTCGGTGCACCTGTGCACCGAGATCGAGACCGACTGCACCGACGACCCCTACGTCGACGAGGACCTCGTCGTGGGCAAGGTCGCCGGCGTGGTGTGGCCCTTCCCGCGCTTCGGCGGGATCGACAACAACCCGGACTCCTTCGACGAGGTCCCGGACGCCTAGGCTCGGGGGAGTGTCCACGCTCCCGCGAGGCGCGACCGTACGTCGCGACGCCGGCCTCTACGGCTACGAGCGTGCCCTGCGCCGTCAGGGCATCGCGCCCGTGGCCGGGGTCGACGAGGCCGGCCGTGGGGCGTGCGCCGGGCCGCTCGTGGCCGGCGCGTGCGTGCTGCCCGAGGGCCGCGCCGGCATCGTCCCGGGCCTGGCGGACTCCAAGCTGCTGACGCCCGCAGCCCGCGAGCGCTGCTACCGGCAGGTGGTGCGTCGCGCCGTGTCGTGGTCGGTGGTCGTCATCGGCCACGAGGAGTGCGACCGCCTGGGCATGCACGTCGCCAACGTCGAGGCGTTGCGCCGGGCGGTGGCGCTGCTGGACGTCCCGCCGGCCTACGTGCTCACCGACGGGTTCCCGGTCGACGGCCTGGGCGTCCCCGGGCTGGCGGTGTGGAAGGGCGACCGGGTGGCGGCGTGCATCTCGGCGGCCTCGGTCCTGGCCAAGGTGACGCGCGACCGGATCATGGTCGAGCTGGACCAGCAGTGGCCGGACTACGACTTCGGCACCCACAAGGGCTACATCACCGACGTCCACGCCGCGGCGCTGAGCCGCTTCGGTCCCTCGCCGGTTCACCGGATGCGCTTCGTCAACGTGCGGCGGGCCGCTGGCCTCGAGCCGCCGGCCGCCGCCGCGCAGCAGTCGGGCGCCCTGCACAATGGCGGTGCCCGGAGCCGGGCGAGCGACGACGTGGACGAGGAGGGTCGATGAGCGCCGAGGACCTCGAGAAGTACGAGACCGAGATGGAGCTGACCCTCTACCGCGAGTACCGCGACGTCGTCGGCATCTTCAAGTACGTCGTCGAGACCGACCGCCGCTTCTACCTGTGCAACCAGGTCGACGTGAAGGCCCGCACCGAGGCCGGCGAGGTGTTCTTCGAGGTCACGATGACCGACGCCTGGGTCTGGGACATGTACCGTCCGGCGCGCTTCGCCAAGAACGTCAAGGTGCTGACCTTCAAGGACGTCAACGTCGAGGAGCTCAGCTCCTCCGAGATCGACCCACCCAAACCCTGACCCGGGGCGGCCCTCCCAGGACCTTCATCCCCACGATGGTGGGGCAGCAAGCGCAGCGACACGGTGGTGGAGCAGCAGGCGCAGCGACACTGCGGTGGAGGGCGAGCGTCTCAACGTGCAGCCGGGCAGACAGTCGAACGGCCGGATTGGCCACGAAGTCTCCACATCGGTCGCGTTCCGCTGGCCTTCCACAGCGCCGCACGTGCCCGCCTCCGCGCGGTCGTCGTCTCTTCGATGCTTGCCCGAGGAGGTCGACATGACGACGACGGCAGCGAGCAAGCAGGCCCTGGGGGCCTACGGGGAGCAGGTCGCCCTGCGCCACCTGGTCGAGCAGGGAATGGTGCTGCTCGACCGCAACTGGCGCTGCGAGGTCGGCGAGCTCGACCTGGTGCTACGCGAGGGGCGGGTGCTGGTCGTCTGTGAGGTGAAGACCCGTTCGAGCCTGGTCTGCGGCAGCCCGCAGGAGGCCGTCAACGAGGCCAAGCTGGCCCGCCTGGCCCTGCTTGCCGAGCGGTGGAAGGCCGACCGGGGCGTGCATCCCGAGGAGGTCCGCCTCGACCTCGTGGCGGTGCTGCGTGGTCCACGGGGTGCCGCCACCGTCGAGCACGTCCGCGGGATCGCCTGATGCCCTTCGCCACGACCCGCACCGTCTCGTTGCACGGTGCGCTGGGCCACCTGATCGACGTGCAGGCCGACGTCTCGCCCGGTCAGGTCGGCACCACCCTCGTCGGCAGGCCGGACCCCTCTCTGAACGAGGCCAAGGACCGGTGTCGGATGGCCATCATCAACTCCGACCTGCCGTGGCCGTCGACCAAGCGGATCACCGTGCTGCTCTCTCCGGCGGACCTGCACAAGCGTGGCACCCACTTCGACCTGGCCATCGCGGTCTCGATCCTCGCTGCGGACGCGAAGCTGCCGACGGCAGCGCTGGAGTCCACCGCCTTCATCGGCGAGCTCACCCTTGCCGGCGGCCTGCGCTCGGTCACCGGGGTCCTGCCGATGGTGCTCGCCGCTTCCGAGCGAGGGGTCCGGCGCGTCTTCGTGCCCGAGCCGCAGGCCCGCGAGGCCTCGATGGTGCCGGGGATGGAGGTGCTGGGCATGCGCTCGCTGGCCCAGGTCGTGGCCGAGCTGAGCGGCGAGCCCGTACCCGACGCGGCCCCGGTGGCACCGCTCTCCGGCTCCCGGCTCCTCGCGTGGCGTGGCGAGGAGCGGATGGAGGCGCTCGACCTGGCCGACCTACGAGGCGTGGAGGACGCCAAGTACGGCGTCGAGGTCGCAGCGGCCGGCGGCCACCACGTGCTCCTGTCGGGGCCCAAGGGCGCCGGCAAGACGAGCATCGCCGAGAGGATCCCCACCCTGCTGCCCCCGCTGAGCCCTGCGGAGTCCTTGGAGCTGACCGCGGTGCACAGCCTGGCCGGCACGCTCGACCCCGCGCTCGGGCTGCTCGTCGACCCACCCTGGGCTGCGCCCCATCACGACGCCAGCAAGACCGCGATCATCGGCGGCGGTGCCGGCCAGGTGCGCCCGGGCGAGCTGAGCCGAAGCCACTGCGGCGTGCTGTTCCTCGACGAGTTCCCGTTGTTCCGAACCGACGTGATCGACGCCCTGCGCCAGCCGATGGAGAACGGCGAGGTCACCGTCGCGCGTCGCGACGAGATGGTGCGGCTGCCGGCCCGCGGCATGATCGTCCTGGCCTGCAACCCGTGCCCGTGCGGCGAGTACCGGGCGCAGGCGCGGGAGAACCGCTGCACCTGCTCGGAGCAGCGACGGCGTGACTACCGCGCGAAGGTCGGCGGCCCGGTGCACGACCGCATCGACGTCGTGCGGCACGTCGAGCCCGTACGACCAGGGCTGGGACGTGACCCGATGGCCCTCCAGGAGACCTCGGCGACCGTGCGAGCGCGCGTGACAGCAGCGCGGGAGAGGCAGGCGCGCCGCTATGCCGGCGCGAGCTGGCGGCTCAATGCGCACGTGCCGGCAACCGCGCTCGGGGTGGACTTCCCGCTCGTCGCCGGCGCGACCCGCAAGATCGAGGACGCCGTCTACGCCGGTGCCCTGACGCGTCGCGGCGCGGTCCGGGTCCACCGCCTGGCGTGGACCGTGGCGGACCTGCGAGCAGTCGAGAGCTCCACCTCAGACCCCGACGACCAACCTCCGGGCGCCGACGAGGTCGAGGTCGCCTTGCGGCTGCGCGCGGGCGAGCCCCTGCTCCTGCGCTCCCTCGGTCGGTGGGCCGGATGAGCGCGCCCGAGCTGGTGCGCCTCGCGCGTGCCGCGCTGAGCGCGCTGGGTGAGCCCGGCGATCCTCGGATGACGTCTCTGACCGAGGAGCTCGGTCCGGTGCGGCTGCTCGAGCTGCTCGACGCCGAGCACGACCTGCGCGGTCTCGGCACCGACCTGGCCGCCCGGCTGCAGGACCGGGACCCGGCCCGGCTGCTCGAGCAGGCCGACCGGAAGGGCATCCGGTTCGTGGTTCCCGGCGATCAGGAGTGGCCGGCTTCTCTGGCAGACCTGTCCGTGGCCGAGCCGTTGCACGATCGCGGGGGACCCCCGGTGGGGCTGTGGGTCAGAGGTCCGGTCAGCCTCGACTCGTTGACCGGTGGCGTGGCCGTCGTCGGGTCCAGGTCGGCGACGACCTACGGCACACAGGTGGCTGGAGACCTCGCCGCCGCCGCGGCCCGCGCCGGGGTGGCGGTGGTCTCGGGCGCCGCCTTCGGCATCGACCAGGCCGCCCACCGCGGAGCCTTCGTCGGCGAGGGGCCGACGGTCGCGGTGCTGGCCTGCGGTGCCGACCGGGTCTACCCCCGGGCCCACGCCTCGCTCCTGGCCCACCTCGCTTCCCACGGCGCCGTGGTCTCGGAGGCGGTCCCCGGCGAGCCGCCGCTGCGGATCCGGTTCCTGGCGCGCAACCGGCTGATCGCCGCCCTGACCCGCGGCACGGTCGTGGTCGAGGCGGCGCTGCGCAGCGGCGCGCTCAACACCGCGTCGTGGGCCGGACGCCTCCACCGGGTGGTGCTCGGCGTGCCAGGTCCCGTCTCCAGCGCGGCGTCGGAAGGTGTCCACCAGCTGCTCCGCTCGGGTGCCGCCGGCCTGGTCACGCACGGGGACGAGCTGCTCGAGGCGCTCGGTCCGGCCGGACGACACCTCCTGGACGAACCGCGCGCGCCGCAGACCCAGCGGGATCGGCTCAGCAACCGCGAGCGGCAGGTGCTCGACGCGGTGCCGGTCTCACGGGGAGTGGCGACCGACTCGCTGGCCCGGACGGCGGGGCTCGGGGTGCTCGAGGTCCGCGCGGCCCTCGGCCGCATCGAACGCGCCGGACTGGTGGAGCGTGACGGGGCCGGGTGGCGACTGGCGCGGGGCGCCTGACCAGCGGGTCCCCGAACGGACCTGCTCGCGGCCCTACGATCAGACGGTGGTCGTCCCTGAGCTGCCCGAGCCCCTGGCCCAGGTGCTGGGCGACTACGAACGTCACCTCGTGGCCGAGCGCGACCTGGCCACGCACACCGTGCGGGCCTACGTCGCCGACGTCGCCGGTCTGCTCGACCACGCCGCCCGTCTGGGCGCAGTCCACGTCGGCGATCTCGACCTGCGCGCGCTGCGCAGCTGGCTGGCCAAGCAGCAGAGCATGGGTCGCTCGCGGACCACGCTGGCGCGTCGGGCCGCGGCAGCCCGGGTCTTCACCGCCTGGCTGACCCGCACCCAGCGGATCCCCGCCGACGTCGGCTCCAGCCTCGGCTCACCGCGGCTGCACCGCACGCTGCCTGGCGTGCTCCGTGCCGACGAGGCGGCGTCCCTGATCGGGTCCGCCGTCACCCTCGCCGACGACGGCTCCCCGCTGGGTCTGCGGGACCTGGCCATGCTCGAGCTGCTCTACGCCACCGGCATCCGGGTGGGCGAGCTGGTCGGCCTCGACGTCGACGACGTCGACCGCGACCGCTGCGTGGTCCGGGTGCTCGGCAAGGGCAGCCGAGAGCGCTCCGTGCCCTTCGGCGCCCCCGCCGCCCGGGCCGTCGACCGCTGGGTCGGCGAGGGTCGCGGGGTGCTGCTGTCGCCCGGTGCGGGCGCGGCGCTCTTCGTGGGTGCCCGGGGCGGACGGATCGACCAGCGGGCGGTCCGCTCGGTGGTCCATCGGCGGATCGCGGAGGTGCCAGGTGCTCCCGACATCGGCCCGCACGGACTGCGTCACTCGGCGGCGACGCACCTCCTCGAGGGTGGGGCCGACCTCCGCTCGGTGCAGGAGATCTTGGGTCACGCGTCGTTGGCCACGACGCAGCGCTACACCCACGTCACCACCGACCGGTTGCGACGTGCCTACCAGCAGGCTCACCCCAGGGCCTGAGCCGCAGCCACGCCGACCGGCGTGGCGCGCCACAGCGGCAGCAACCGCACCGGACCGGCGTCGACCAGCCGGAGCGGGTCGAGGTAGGTCTCGCCCGCGATCCACCCCCAGTGCAGGCAGGCGCGCGGCCAGCAGTGGGAGCCGCCGAGCTGAAGACTGCCGATGGGGGCACCACGATCGAGGACCGCGCCGACGACCACCGACGCCGCGACCGGCTCATAGGTCGTGCGGGTCGCGCCGTGGTCGACGACGACCACTCCCCGCCCGGCGATGGTGCCGGCGAAGGACACCGTGCCGGCCAGGGCCGTCCGCACGCCCTGTCCGAGGGTGCCGGCGAGGTCGACGCCGCGGTGGCCGGCGCCGTACGGCGAGGAGGGAGGGTCGAAGGAGGCGACGACGTCGGGGGCGGGCCGCAGCGGCCACACCCCGACCGGGTCGGCGTCGGAGGAGGGGTACGCCACGGCCGCCACGGCCGGCGCCGCCGCTCCGAGGCAGGCCAGGGCGAGCAGCAGGAGCGGGACCAGGGCGGCGCGGCACTGACGCATGGGCCCACCTCAGCGCAGGTGGGCCGGCGAGGACCACCCACGGCCCCCGCGTCGGTGGACGGGCCCGTCGGCAGGCCCTGTGGGGAGGATTGGCGGGCAGGACCACCGCTCGCGTAGGCTGACAAGGATCGGTCCTCGGACCGAAATTCGCACGTCCGCCGACCACGACGGGGTACCCAGCGCAGCACGGGCCCCCGACCACCCGTGGGCGACGATCCCTGGTCCCGCACCGGCGCCTCACCGCGCCGAGCGGGTCGGATCGCGCGTGGGCGTCAGGGCTCCCGGCACCCGCCGGGCGCGACCAACCAGAACGACGGAGCACGACCTCCGGTCCGTCCTGCACCAAGGGCGGGCGATCGGCGGCGCGCTCCCCACAGGAGAAGAAACCACCATGGCAGTCGTCACCATGCGCCAGCTCCTCGAGAGCGGCGTCCACTTCGGGCACCAGACCCGCCGCTGGAACCCGAAGATGAAGCGCTTCATCATGACCGAGCGCAACGGCATCTACATCATCGACCTGCAGCAGTCGCTGGCCTACATCGACACCTCCTTCGCCTTCATCAAGGAGACCGTGTCCAAGGGCGGCGCGATCATGTTCGTCGGCACGAAGAAGCAGGCCCAGGAGGCGATCGCCGAGCAGGCGACGCGTGTCGGGATGCCCTACGTGAACCAGCGCTGGCTCGGCGGCATGCTCACCAACTTCCAGACCGTGCACCAGCGGATCAACCGCCTCAAGGAGCTCGACGAGGTCGACTTCGACGACGTCGCAGGCTCGAGCCGCACGAAGAAGGAGCTCCTGCAGATGAAGCGGGAGCGCGACAAGCTCGACAAGACGCTGGGCGGCATCCGCGACATGAGCCGCACGCCCTCCGCGGTGTGGATCGTCGACACCAAGAAGGAGCACCTCGCCGTCGAGGAGTGCCGCAAGCTCAAGATCCCGATCATCGGCATCCTCGACACCAACTGCGACCCCGACGAGGTCGACTTCCCGATCCCGGGCAACGACGACGCCATCCGCGCCGTCGGTCTGCTGACCCGCGTGATCGCCGACGCCGTCGCCGAGGGACTCATCTCCCGCTCGGGTGGCCGGAGCACCGAGACGCCGGAGGAGCCCCTGGCGGCCTGGGAGCGCGAGCTGCTCGAGGGTGAGGCCGACCAGGCCGCCGTCACCGCGACCGGTGGCGACGCGACCGCTGCGAAGCCGGACGTCCCCGCCAGCGAGGCCACCGGAGCCAGCTCCGAGGGCACCGCCCCGGCCGAGGCCGCTGAGTCGCCTGCTGCCGAGTCGCCTGCGACCGAGGAGCCGGCTGCTGAGGCGCCCGCGACCGAGGAGCCCGCTGCCGAGGTCCCCGCGACCGAGGAGCCCGCTGCCGAGGTCCCCGCGACCGGGGAGCCTGCGGCCGAGGCCTGAGGTCCGGCACCGCCCCACCAGCACCGACCCGTTCCCGCCGCCCGCTTCTGGCGGGCGGTAGGACGGGTCCGCCCAGAGTCAGGAAAGAGGAGAGATGGCAAGCACTGCTGCCGACGTCAAGAAGCTGCGCGAGCAGACCGGCGCCGGGATGATGGACTGCAAGAAGGCCCTCGACGAGTCGGACGGCGACCTCGAGCTGGCCGTCGAGCTGCTGCGCGTCAAGGGCGCGGCGAAGGCCGCCAAGCGTGGTGCCGAGCGCGAGGCCTCTGCCGGCCTGGTGGTGACCTCGGGCGGTTCGCTGGTCGAGGTCAAGTGCGAGACGGACTTCGTGGCCAAGAACGACGACTTCGTGGCCGCCGCCCAGCGCATCGTCGAGGCCGCGGACGGCGCGGGCGCCGGTGATGCCGAGACGCTCAAGGCCGTTCCGCTCGACGGCAAGACAGTCGGAGAGGTCGTCGAGCAGCTCGCCATCACCATCGGCGAGAAGATCGAGCTCGGTCGCGTCGCCTACTTCGCCGGCCCTGTCGTGACCTACCTCCACCGTCGCGCCGCGGACCTCCCCCCCGCGGTGGGCGTCCTCGTCGAGTACGACGGCGACGCCGACGCGGCGCGCGGTGCTGCCATGCAGGCCGCAGCCATGCGCCCGCAGTACCTCACCCGCGACGAGGTCCCCGCGGACGTCGTCGCCAAGGAGCGCGAGATCGCCGAGGCGACCTCGCGTGAGGAGGGCAAGCCCGAGCAGGCGATCGCCAAGATCACCGAAGGACGCCTCAACGGCTTCTTCAAGGACGTCGTCCTGCTCGAGCAGCCGTCGGTGACCGAGAACAAGTCGAACGTCAAGGCCGTGCTCGACGCCTCCGGCACCACCGTGAAGCGGTTCGCCCGTTTCGAGGTCGGCGCCTGATCCGTTAGGTTCAGCCCAGACAGGCCAGACCAGACAGGGGGCCGGTTCGATGACACGCCACGTGCTCATCGGACCGGCTCTTTGACGAGCACGACCAGCAAGCCCAGGAGGCACCCCCGTGACCGGCTACCAGCGTGTCCTGCTCAAGCTCTCCGGTGAGGTCTTCGGCGGGGGCAAGGTCGGCATCGACCCCGACGTGGTGGAGAAGATCGCCCACGAGGTCGCCGCGGTCGTCGAGGCCGGTGTCCAGATCGCCGTGGTGACCGGGGGAGGCAACTTCTTCCGCGGCGCCGAGCTGCAGCAGCGCGGCATGGACCGGGTCCGCGCCGACTACATGGGCATGCTCGGCATCGTGATGAACTGCCTGGCCCTGCAGGACTTCCTGGAGAAGCTGGGCATCGAGACCCGGGTGCAGACCGCGATCACCATGGGCCAGGTCGCCGAGCCCTACGTGCCGCGCCGCGCGATCCGTCACATGGAGAAGGGTCGCGTCGTGATCTTCGGCGCGGGGATGGGCATGCCGTTCTTCTCCACCGACACCGTCGCCGTGCAGCGGGCGCTGGAGAGCCGGTGCGACGTCGTGGTCTACGACAAGAACGGCGTCGACGGCCTCTACACCGCCGACCCGCGCAAGGACCCGAGCGCGACCAAGCTCGACGACCTCACCTACGAGGAGGCCATCGCCCGCGGCATCCAGGTGATGGACCAGACCGCGTTCACCCTGGCCAGCGAGAACAAGCTGCCGATGATCGTCCTGGGCATGGCAGACGAGGGCGTCGTGCTGCGTGCGGTGCAGGGTGAGAAGATCGGGACGCTGGTCCACGCCTGAGCCATCGCCCGCGCCGACCGGACGCGATCCGCACCACGCCAGCACGACGACTGAGGAGCACCCGTGATCAACGACACCCTGCGCGAGGCCGACGCCAAGATGGGCAAGTCGGTGGAGGCAACACGCGAGGAGTTCGCCGCGATCCGGGCCGGCCGCGCCCACCCCAGCATGTTCAACAAGATCGTCGTGGACTACTACGGCTCACCGACGCCGCTCCAGCAGCTGGCCTCCTTCACCGCCCCCGAGGCACGGGTCATCCTGATCCAGCCCTACGACCAGAGCGCGATGAAGAACATCGAGCGCGCCATCCGCGACTCCGACCTGGGGGTGAACCCGGCCGACGACGGCAAGCTGATCCGGTGCAACTTCCCCGAGCTCACCGAGGAGCGCCGCAAGGAGTACGTGAAGGTGGCGCGGTCCAAGGCCGAGGACGGCCGGGTCGCGGTGCGCAACCTGCGCCGGACCGCCAAGCAGAACCTCGACAAGCTCGGGTCCGACGGTGAGGTCGGAAAGGACGAGGTCACCGGCGCCGAGAAGCGGCTCGACTCCGTGACCAAGAAGCACACCGACGCCATCGACGACCTGCTCAAGGCCAAGGAGGCCGAGCTGCTCGAGGTCTGAGACCTCCGCTGCCGGCCCGCCGCATGACCTCCACGACCCCCTCCCAGACCCCGACGGGTCCCCCGGGCCCCGCGCCCAAGGACCACGGGCGGGCCGGTCGCGACCTCAAGGCCGCCGTCACCTCGGCGGTGGTGCTGCTCGGCGCGATCGCCGGGTCCCTGTACTTCTGGAAGCCGGCCTTCATGGCCATCGTGGTGGCCGCCGTCGTCGTCGCCGTGTGGGAGCTGCACCGCGGACTGGCCTCGAAGGGGATCGACATCCCCGAGCAGCCGATCATGGTCGGCGGCGCCGTGATGGTGCTGGTCGCCTTCGTCTGGGGCGCCGCAGCGCTGGTCACCGCGACCGCGGTGACCGCCCTGGTGGTCATGCTCTGGCTGTTGCGACGCGGCATCGACGGCTACGTCACGAACGCGACCGCGGCAGTCTTCACGGTGGTCTACGTGCCCTTCCTCGGCTCCTTCGTGGCCCTGCTGCTCTCCGAGGGCGGGCTCGGCGGCGGAGGGCTCGGGGACGACGGCGTCGCCGGGATCCTGGTCTTCATCGTCGTCACGATCGCCTCCGACATCGGCGGCTACGTCGCCGGCGTCCTGTTCGGCAAGCACCCGATGGCGCCGGTGATCTCACCGAAGAAGTCCTGGGAGGGCTTCGCCGGGTCTGCGCTGTTCACCACGACGGCCGGGATCGCGCTGGTGGTGCTGCTGCTCGACGGCGACTGGTGGGTCGGGCTCGCGCTGGGGCTGATCGCCGTGGTGATGGCGACCCTCGGCGACCTGTGCGAGTCGGTCATGAAGCGGGACCTGGGCATCAAGGACATGAGCCAGGTGATCCCGGGCCACGGCGGCCTGATGGACCGGCTCGACTCGATCCTGGCCACCGTCGCGCCGGTCTGGCTCCTGCTGCACTACGCGGTCTTCTAGGGCCGTGCTGCACCTCGTCCGTCACGGGCGGCCGGTGGTCGACCCCGACAGGCCGGCGGCGGAGTGGACGCTCGACGCCGACGCTGTCGGTGACGTCAGCGCCCTGCGCTGGACGGTGGGCGGTGCGCCTGCCGGACGACGCCTGGTGGTCGAGCTCGGCGGAGCCCAAGGCGGTGGCGACGGCACGGCTGCTGACTGACCGACCGATCTCGGTCGAGCCCGACCTGGGCGAGCACCGCCGGGCGGCAGGCTGGGTCGAGGACCTCGGTGCCGTCGTCCGCCGAGCGTTCGCGCGCCCCGACGAGTGCGCGGCCCCGGGGTGGGAGCCGCTGGCCGCGTGCCGGGCGCGCGTGCTCCCGGTCGTGCGCCGCCTCCTGGCCGAGCACCCGGACCGCGACGTCGTCCTGGTCGGCCACGGCACCGCCTGGACGGTGGTCGCTGCCGACCTGACCGGGGAGGAGCCCGACCTCGAGCGGTGGGAGGCTCTCGGCCTGCCGGACGTGATCACCGTGCCCGGCGCTCTACGATGACTGCGTGAGCCACTCCGCGACCCCGTCGTCCCCGGCCGGACCAGCCGGGCCGGACCCGTCGCCGGACCCGTCGCCGGACCCGTCGCAGCAGGATTCGGACCCGGGGTCGGACCAGGGGTCCCCGCCGGGATCCTCGCAGGAGTCGTCGGTACGCGACCCCCGGTGGTGGCACCGTGACCACCCGACCTTCACCGCGCTCACCGGCTTCTACGCCGGGCTGCTCTTCGTGATCCTGGTGCCGAGCGTGACCGCGGGGATCCTCAGCCTCGTCTACGGCGCCGGCACGGCGCAGAGCCTGCTGCCCTTCGTGCTGCTGACGCTGGTCGTGCCGATCGGGCTCGCGGCCTGGCCGCGGACCCGGCGCTTCGGCCTGTACCTGCTGCTGGGGATCGTCACCACCTTCGTCGTCATCGCCGTCGTGACAGCCGTGGTGCTGGGGGTTCTCGTCAGTCTCGACGGCTGAGCGCTGCGCTCGGTTCGGCGTAGGCCCGCCTCGGTGGGACACTGGTGGGGTCATGCCCGAGAACTCCGCCGCCCCGACCCACGAGCCCGCCGCCCCGGCCCCCGCCGCCGGCAGCACGACCCTGCCACTGGTCTTCGACGAGCCGAGAGGTCGCAAGAAGCCGCCGCGCCACCTTGCCGACCTGAGCATGGCCGAGCGGGTCGCGCTGGCCGCGGAGCGGGGGCTGCCGGCCTTCCGCGTCAAGCAGCTCTCGACCCACTACTTCGCCCGGCTGGTCGACGACCCGGCCCAGATGACCGACCTGCCGGCGACCCAGCGCGACGAGCTCGTCCACGGGCTGCTGCCCGAGCTGATGACACCGCTGCGCACCATGGAGGCCGACAAGGGCACCACGCGCAAGACCCTGTGGCGTCTCTTCGACGGCGCCCTGGTCGAGTCGGTGCTGATGCGCTACCCCGACCGCGCCACGGTGTGCGTGTCCAGCCAGGCCGGCTGCGGGATGGCGTGCCCCTTCTGCGCGACCGGTCAGGGTGGACTGCAGCGCAACATGTCGACGGCCGAGATCGTCGAGCAGGTCGTGGCCGGGGCCCGCTCGATGCACCGTGGCGAGGTGCCGGGCGGACCAGGTCGGGTCTCCAACGTCGTCTTCATGGGCATGGGCGAGCCGCTGGCCAACTACAAGGCCGTGATCGGAGCGGTGCGCCGTCTCACCGAGCCGGCGCCCGACGGGCTCGGCATGTCCGCACGGGGGATCACCGTCTCCACGGTGGGTCTCGTGCCGAGGATGCGTCAGCTCACCGAGGAGGGCATCCCGGTGACGCTCGCCCTGAGCCTGCACGCGCCGGACGACGAGCTGCGCAACGAGCTGGTTCCGATCAACACCCGGTACTCGGTGGCCGAGACCGTCGAGGCCGCCTGGGACTACGCCCGGACCACGAAGCGTCGGGTCTCCATCGAGTACGCCATGATGCGCGGCATCAACGACCAGGGGTGGCGGGCCGACCTGCTGGCCGACGTGCTGGGCTCCTACGGCGACTGGGGCTGGGTGCACGTAAACCTCATCCCGCTCAACCCGACGCCGGGCTCGAAGTGGACCGCCTCGGACCCCGCCGACGAGCGGGAGTTCGTCCGGCGGCTCGAGGCGCGCGGCATCTCGACCACGGTGCGAGACACCCGCGGACGCGAGATCGACGGCGCTTGCGGGCAGCTGGCCGCCACCGAGGCCTGAGCGCGCCGAAGCAGAAGCAACCCGCGAGATGGCACTCGCTGCGACTCGAGGTGGCGCTCGTCGTACTGCGCCTGCCACCTCGACCCGCAACGCCTGCCACCTCGACCCGCAACGCCTGCCACCTCGACCCGCAACGCCTGCCATCTCGACTCGCGGCGGGCGCCATCTCGGCGGGGCGCTGGCGGTCCTCCTCAGCGCACGCCCCAGGAGTAGGTCTGCTTGCGCAGGCTCAGGTACATGAACGTCTCGGTCGTCGCCACGCCCGGGATCGCCCGGATCACGCCCGAGACGATGTCGAGCAGGTGGTCGTCGCTCTCGCAGACCAGCTCGGCCAGGATGTCGTAGCTGCCGGCGGTGATGACGACGTAGTCGACCTCCTCGAGCGCGGCCACAGCGTCGGCGACCGGCTCCAGAGGACCGGTGACGGTGATGCCGACCATGGCCTGGCGGGCGAAGCCGAGCTCGATCGGGTCGGTCACCGCGACGATCTGCATGACGCCGGACTCCACGAGCCGGTGCACCCGCTGACGCACCGCAGCCTCGGAGAGGTCGACCTTCTTGCCGATCGCGGCGAACGAGCGACGTCCGTCGGTCTGCAGCTCCTCGATGATCGCCTTGGAGGTGGCGTCGAGGCCCACCGGAGTGGCTGCACGTCGCGTCATGGAAGAGAAGGTAACGCCTCGGACCGGGCGGCGCAGGTGGGCGCGCGGTCGGGCCCGGGTATGAACGCCACCGGCGACGGCAAGCGATTCCGTTGCGATCCGGATTCTTCTCGACGGGATCCCTTGTCGAGGTGGGCCAGCCGTGACACGATCCGTACGTCCTGGGACCACCCGTTCGGAGGAACCCTGCATGCCAGTGCCCGACCCTGCTCGTCGCTCGACCTTCTCGCGTCGCGGGTTCCTCGCCGCCGGCGGCGTCGCAGCCTTCGCCGGGTTGAGCGTCGCAGCCCTCGACCTGCCCTTCTTCGAGGTCGCCGGCGCCCAGCAGGACCCGATGCGCTGCACCACCGGCGATGTCTCCGCCTCCGACCCGCGCCTGATCATCTCCAACTGGACCGCGTACATCGACCCGCGCAACCAGGCGGACTCGACGTTGGCGACCTTCACCAAGCAGACCGGCATCGAGGTCGACTACAACGTCGACGTCAACGACAACGCCGACTTCTACGCCAAGGTCAAGAACCAGCTCGGCTCCTGCGAGCCGATCGACCGCGACCTGATGATGCTGACCGACTGGATGGCCGCGCGGATGATCGGCCTGGGCTGGGTGCAGCCGATGGACAAGCAGAACGTGCCGAACCTGCACGCCAACATCATCGACAGCCTGCGCGACAAGGCATGGGACCCGGACCTGGAGTACCACGCGCCCTGGCAGAGCGGCCTGACCGGCATCGCCTACAACGCGGCCGAGGTCGACGAGGTCGGGTCCTTCGAGGAGCTGCTGACCCGCCCCGACCTGACCGGGCGGGTCACCCTGCTCTCGGAGATGTACGACACGATGGGGTTCATGCTCCTCTCGACCGGGGCCGAGCCGGGCGACTTCACCGCCGACCAGTGGGGTGTGGCGATCGAGCGCCTGCGGCAGGTGGTCTCCGACGGCCAGGTGCGCAGCTTCGCCGGCAACAATTACCTCCAGGAGCTGTCCTCGGGCAACACCTTGGCGTGCGAGGCCTGGTCCGGTGACGTCATCCAGGCCCAGCTGGAGAACCCCGACATCAAGTTCGTCGCGCCCGAGGAGGGGATGGCGCTGTGGAGCGACAACATGATGCTCCCGAACCTGTCCACCCACCGGGCCAACGCCGAGAAGTGGATCGACTACTACTACGAGCCCGAGGTCGCCGCCGAGCTGGCCGCGTGGGTCAACTACATCTGCCCGGTCCAGGGAGCCCAGGAGGCGATGACCAAGATCGCACCGAAGCTCGCCGAGAACACGCTGATCTTCCCCGACGCCGAGCTGCTCCGCTCGACGTGGGACTTCAAGGCACTCGACGACCAGGAGCAGTCGCTCTACGAGAGGGAGTGGGCCGATGTCACCACTGGCTGAGCAGCGGGAGGCCGGCGCGCCCTCAGGGTCCGCGGACGGTCGCGGGACGAGCGGTGGGGACGAGACGGGCTACGACGGCCTGCGTCTGCGGGGGCTGAACAAGTCCTTCGGGGCCTACACGGCTGTCAAGGACCTCGACCTCGACATCCCCCGCGGCAGCTTCTTCGCGCTACTGGGTCCCTCGGGCTGCGGCAAGACGACCACGCTGCGCATGGTCGCGGGGCTGGAGTCGCCGACGTCGGGCACCATCACCCTGGCCGGTGAGGACATCACGCGCGTCAAGGCCTACCGGCGTCCGGTCAACACGGTCTTCCAGAGCTACGCGCTCTTCCCGCACCTCGACGTCTCCGAGAACGTCGCCTTCGGTCTGAAGCGTCGCAAGGCCAAGGACGTGGCCCACCAGGTCGAGCAGATGCTGGCCCTGGTCGAGCTCGAGACCCAGGCCCACAAACGGCCGGCCCAGCTCTCCGGCGGCCAGCAGCAGCGGGTCGCCCTGGCCCGTGCGCTGATCAACAGCCCCGAGGTGCTGCTCCTCGACGAGCCGCTCGGCGCCCTCGACCTGAAGCTGCGCCGCGCGATGCAGATCGAGGTCAAGCGGATCCAGACCGAGGTCGGCCTCACCTTCGTCCACGTCACCCACGACCAGGAGGAGGCCATGACCATGGCCGACACGGTCGCGGTGATGAACCACGGGATCGTGGAGCAGATGGGTGCACCCTCCGAGCTCTACGAGAACCCCCGCAGCACCTTCGTGGCCAACTTCCTCGGCCAGTCGAACCTCATCAAGAGCAGCGTCGTTCGCCGCGACGCCGACCTCGTCACCGTCGACATGCAGGGCATCGAGGTCTCCGTCCCGACCGCGCGCACGCACGCCGACGGGGACCAGGGCTGGGTCGGCATCCGGCCGGAGAAGGTGCTGATCGGGGCCGAGGGCGGCCAGCTGGACGCCCCGGGCAACACCGTCCCCGGCGGGGTGATCTCCGACGTCAGCTTCGTGGGCGTGAGCACCCAGTACCTGGTCAGGATGCCGTGGGGGCAGGAGCTCCAGGTCTTCGCGCAGAACACCGGACGGCAGCGCATGTTCCGCCACGGCGAGCGGGTCGAGCTGTCCTGGCGTCCGGAGTACGCGTTCCTGCTCGACGCCTCCCAGGACGCCACGGCCGGCGCGGACCGGGAGGACGGGTGAGCACCACCCGCCGCGGCGCCCGGGTGGGCTACCTCCTGCTGCTGCCGGGGATGGTGTGGCTGCTGCTGTTCTTCGTCGTCCCCTTCTACTCCCTGGTGGCCACGAGCCTCTTCGACCCCTCCGGCTCGGACTTCCGCGGCTATGAGATGACCTACGCGTGGGGCAACTACGTCGACGTGGTCCGCGACTACTGGGGCCCCCTGGTGCGGGCGCTGGCCTACGGCGCCATCGCGACGCTGGCCTGCCTGGTGCTCGGCTACGTCCTGGCCTACACGATCGCCTTCAAGGCCGGACGCTGGAGGAACCTGATGCTGGTGCTGGTGATCGCGCCGTTCTTCACCAGCTTCCTGATCCGTACCCTCAGCTGGAAGCTGATCCTCGCCGACGACGGGGCAGTGGTGAACACGCTGCAGTTCCTCCAGCTCCTCGGGGACGACGGCCGGCTGCTGGCCACCCCGTTCGCGGTGGTCGCGGGGCTGACCTACAACTTCCTGCCCTTCATGGTGCTGCCGCTCTACGCCAGCCTCGAAAAGATCGACCACGGGCTCATCGAGGCCGCCGGCGACCTGTACGCGACCCCGTTCGCGGGGTTCTTCAAGGTCACCTGGCCCCTGTCGCTGCCCGGGGTGGTCTCCGGGACGCTGCTGACCTTCATCCCGGCCGCCGGCGACTACATCAACGCCGAGCTGCTCGGCAGCACCTCCAGCCGGGTGATCGGCAACGTCATCCAGGCGCAGTTCACCGAGGCCAACAACCTGCCGGTCGCCTCGGCGCTCTCCGTGCTGCTCTCGGTGCTGATCGTGGTGATGGTCCTGGTCTACGTCCGCCGCGCCGGAACCGAGGAGCTGCTATGAGGTGGGTCCGCGAGCACCTGGTGCTGCTGCTCGGGCTGGCGGTGCTGGTCTACACCTTCGTGCCGATCGCCGTCGTGGTCCTGATGAGCTTCAACGCACCCGACTCGCGGCTGGTCTACAGCTTCGACGGGTTCACCCTGCACAACTGGCTCAATCCCTGCGAGGACCAGGACCTCTGCTCCTCGCTCGGGGTGAGCATGCGCATCGGCGCTCTCGCCACGGCCGGATCGACGGTGCTCGGCACGCTCGCCGCCTTCGCGCTGGTACGCCACGACTTCCGCGGCCGGTCCGGCTCCAACCTGCTGATCTTCCTGCCGATGGCGACCCCCGAGGTCGTGCTCGGCTCGTCGCTCCTGGCCCTCTTCGTGGCCTCGGGCTACGCCGGCCAGCTCGGCTTCTGGACCATCCTCATCGCCCACATCATGTTCTGCCTGTCCTTCGTGGTCGTCACCGTGCGGGCCCGCCTGGCCGGCATGGACGACGACCTCGAGCAGGCCGCGATGGACCTGTACGCCACCCCCGCCCAGACCTTCTGGCGGATCACCTTCCCCCTGGTGCTGCCGGGGATCCTGGCCGCGGCCCTGCTCAGCTTCTCGCTCTCCTTCGACGACTTCATCATCACCAACCTCAACTCCGGCAACACCACGACCTTCCCCATGTACGTGTGGGGCGTCAGCCGCGTCGGCATCCCGATGCAGGTCAACGTCATCGGCACCTTGATGTTCGTCGTCTCCATCGTGATCGTCATCGGCGTCGAGGTCCGCAACCGCCGTCGCCAGCCCGCCAGTGCCTGAGCAGGCGCCGAGCCTCGCCGACGCCGCACCACGGCCCTACTGGCTCGACGACCCCGACCGGCCCGCGCCGCTGGCGCCGCTGCTCGAGGACGTCGAGGCCGACCTGGTGGTGGTCGGCGGCGGCTACACCGGCCTCTGGACGGCGCTGCGGGCCCTGGAGCGCGACCCGGGCCGGTCGGTGGTCGTCCTCGAGGCCGGAGCCTGCGGGCAGGAGGCCAGCGGCCGCAACGGGGGTTTCGTCTCGGCCAGCCTGACCCACGGCTTCGGCAACGGCCTGGAACGCTGGCCCGAGGAGCTGGCCGAGCTGGACCGGCTCGGCGCCGACAACCTCGCCGCGATCGGCTCGACGATCGAACGGCTCGGCCTCGACTGCGGCTTCGAGCGCACCGGCGAGCTGACCGCGGCCGTCGAGCCCCACCAGGTCGCCGAGCTGGCCGAGCTGGCCGGGGCGATGGAGGAGCACGGCCACGGCGTCGAGCTGCTCGACTCCACCGCGACCCGTGCGATCGTCGACTCCCCAACGTTCGCCGGCGGTCTGCTCGACCGCACCGGCACCGCGCTGGTGGAGCCGGCCCGGCTGGCGTGGGGGCTGCGTGAAGCGTGCCGAGCAGCGGGCGCCCGGGTCTACGAGGGCTCGGCAGTGACCGCGACGAGATCGACCGGCACCGGCGTGCGCGCCACGACGGCCCGCGGGTCGGTGCTCGCGCGTCACGCCGTGCTCGCCACCAACGCCTTCCCGCCGCTGCTGCGCCGGCTGCGGCTGATGACGGTCCCGGTCTACGACCACGTGCTGATGACCGAGCCGCTCACGCCGGGTCAGAAGACGTCCCTGGGGTGGGCCGGGCGCGAGGGGCTGGCTGACAGCGGCAACCTGTTCCACTACGCGCGACTGACGCGCGACGACCGCATCCTGTGGGGTGGATACGACGCCGTCTACCACTACGGGAGCCGGGTCGACCGCTCGCTGGAGCAGGGTCGCACCCACGACCTGCTCGCCCGCCAGCTCGTCGAGACGTTCCCGGCGCTGGAGGGCATCGCCTTCACCCACCGCTGGGGCGGCGTGATCGACACCTGCACCCGGTTCAGCGCCTTCTTCGGCACCGCGCTCGGCGGGCGGGTCGGCTACGCGACGGGCTACACCGGCCTCGGCGTCGGCGCCTCCCGGTTCGGCGCCGACGTCGTGCTCGACCTGCTGGGCGGCGAGCAGACCGAGCGGACATCGCTGCGGATGGTGCGTGAGCGGCCGCTGCCCTTCCCGCCCGAGCCGCTGCGCTGGGCCGGCATCACGGCGACCCGCCACTCGTTGGCGGCGGCGGACCGGAGGGGCGGACGCCGCAACCTGTGGCTGAGGGGCCTGGACCGGGCCGGCCTCGGCTTCGACTCCTGAGCCGCGACCTCAGCCGTCGCGCACGGAGAGGTCGCGGGCGTACCAGCGGTCCGAGTACGGTCCGCCGGTGTAGGCCGGGACCTCCTCGTAGCCCAGGGACAGGTACAGCGCGCGGGACTCCACCAGGTCGCTGCGGGTGTCCAGGCGCAGTCGGGTCAGGCCGACCTCCTGCGCGTGCCGCTCCACCTCGACCATGAGCCGGCGCCCGACCCCCGCGCGACGGGCCCCGGCACCACGAAGAGGCGGCGGACCTCACCCACGCTCTCGGAGACCAGCAGCAGGGCCACGCAACCCAGGACGGCGTCGCCGCGGCGGGCCAGGCAGAACAGGCCCCTCGGCGGCACCAGCTCCTCGGAGGGGTGCTCGGCCAGAGCGGCGTCGACCTCGGCCCTGCTCGCCGGACGCGACCGGTACCGGCTGGCCATCTCCTCGATGTAGCTGCGGAGCACCGCCTGGGCCGGGGGCCCGGCGGGGTCGGCCGGCTCGACGCTGAGCAGGGCGCGGAGGGGTTCTGGGTCCACGGTGAGGATCCTCTCGCTCGGCGTCCCGGTCGTGCTGACCAGCAACCTAGCGATCGCGCACACCGGTGGCACCGACCCGGGCCGCCGCTGGCGACGAGTGCGACCAAACGTCGGACACGGGCAGGTCGGAGGAGGCATGCTCGTGCCAGGCGTCACGGCAGGCGCGATCCGGACCGATCTCCGCGGCCCGGCGGACGGGGCCGCGGCCAGGCGGCGAGGAAGGCAGACATGGGAACGAAGCAATCGATCGCGATCGGCCTCCTGGGCCTGGGATTCGGCGCCACCCTCGGCGTGGGCGTCGCGGTGTCCGTCGACCCGACGTCCTACGCGCAGTCCGACCTCGACAAGGCCTCCGCCGCCGCGCCGCCGAGCGCGCCGCTGGTGACCGACGCCGTCGACCCCACCATCGCCCTGCAGGAGAAGCTGCGGGTCGCCAACGCGAGGATCACCCAGCTGGCGAGCCTGGGCACCACGCAGGACAAGCAGCTCGGACGGGCCGACCGTGAGGTCGTCGCCCTCGAGAAGAAGGTCAAGGAGCTGAGCAAGCGGCCGACCGCCGCCGACCTCACCGCGCTGAGGTCCTCGCTCCAGGGACGCATCCAGGACCAGCAGGCCGCCGTGGAGAAGACGGCGGCGACGTCCTTCACCGGCAGCGTCCGGGCCGCCATGACCTACACCGCCAAGCAGGAGCCGTGGCCGACGGACTGCGCCTCTGCCAAGTCGTCGTTCCAGGTCCGCGTCAACACCGCTGACGGCGCGCTGGTCACGATCGCACCGATGACCGACTTCGCGCTGGCCTCCCGCGTCGAGCGCCCGGACGGCACGTTGGCCATGACCTGCCTGCTGACCTACCAGGCCGAGGTCCCAGGGCCGGTGGACGACTCCTACGAGCTCCAGGCCATCAGCCTGTCCTCGCCGGGCTCGCCGCTGAAGACCGCCGAGGTGAAGGGCTCCGACCTCGAGGCCGGCAGCGTGCCGGAGCTCTTCGCCCCCGAACGGTCCTGAGCCGGCTCAGGGTCGGCGCCACACCGAGACGTGGCTCTCGCTCTCCCCGGTGAAGGGCGAGCGGTCCCAGTCGGCGTACCTCACCTCGAGCTCGAGTCCGGCCAGGCGGGCCATCAGGTCGCACTCGGCCGGCCAGGCGTAGCGGAAGCGGCTGGTCCCGTGCCGCGCGGATCCGTCCTCGTCGGGCCAGTAGTGGTGCGAGGTGCCCTGCTGGGTGGCGAGGTCGTAGGTGTCGAACCCGACGTGGTGCGAGTCGATCGCGAACGGGACGCCGGCCTGCCCCGGAGGGAGACGACGGATCATCGGCACCCACAGCTCGATGACGAACCTCCCGCCCGGGCGCAGGTGCCGCGCAGCGTTGGCGAAGCAGGCCACCTGCTCGTCCTGCGTACGCAGGTTGCCCAGGGAGTTCCAGACGAGGTAGACCAGCGAGAAGTCCCCCTCGACCCGGGTCGTGGCCATGTCGCCGATGCTCACCGGCAGGGCGTCCGCGCCGACCCGCCGACGCAGCTGGGCCACCATCGGCTCGGACAGCTCGATGCCGGCCACGGGCACCCCTCTGCCGAGCAGTGGCACCGCGACCCGGCCGGTGCCGATGGCCAGCTCGAGGGCCGCACCGCCGCCGGCGAGCCCCGCGAGGAGGTCGACTGCCGGGTCGAGCACGGCCGGTGCGAACATCTCCGCCGACGTCTCCTCGTACCGTTCGGCCGTCTGCTGGTCCCACCGGTCGCTGCTGGTCATGCAGCCCAGCATGGCGGCTGCGCTGCGGGCGGTCGGCATACTGGGCGGTGATGAGTGACGAGACCCACCAGAAGCTGCAGATCGACTGGTTCAAGACCGCCGGGGGAGCGCTGGCAGCCGTCTCGTCGGCGGTGCTCCTCTCGACCCTCGGAGCGGCCGGGACCATCATCGGCGCCGCGCTGGGCAGCGTGGTGGTGACCGTCGGGGGAGCGCTCTACAGCCAGGGCCTCGCCCGGAGCCAGCAGCGCCTGGCCCAGGCGCAGACCGCGGCCCTGCGCAAGGTCGGGCTCGCCCAGGCCGAGGTGCGCCGGGCCGAGGCGCGCCGGGCCGAGCGCGACGGGGAGCCGGCGTCCACCGCTGCCCATCTCGCCCGGGCAGACGATCGTCTCGAGGAGGCCCGCGACGACCTCGACGTCGACACCGCCGAGGCGGCGGAGTCGGGGTGGCGGCAGCGTCTGGTGCTGCTGCCGTGGAAGCGGATCGCGCTGGGCGCCGCCGGGTTGTTCGCGGCGGCGATCCTGGCCATCACCGCCTTCGAGCTGGTTGCCGGGGAGAGCGTGTCCTCGATCACCGGCGGCTCCGACGGCGGCAGCGGCCCCACCCTCGGGCTGGGCGGCGGGTCGAAGGACGACACCTCGCAGGACGACGAGGTGCCGGCGACGGACCGGCCCTCACCGTCGGGGGCGACCTCGCAGGACCCCTCGACCGAGCCGAGCCCCACCGATGAGGTCAGTGGCGAACCGTCCGGCTCGACGACGCCCGAGCCCGAACCCGAGCCCTCGACCACGCCGACACCGCCGTCGACACCGAGCACGCCGGCGCCCACGCTGCCCACCGAGACCGCGACCGACACCCCGCCCGGCTGAGCCGGTGCGCCAGGTCGGCCCGCGGGTCGTGCCTCAGAGCAGGGTGCCGGCCTTGTCCAGCACGACCCGCAAGATCTGCTCCATCTCGTCGAAGTGGCTCTGGTCGCACACCAGCGGGGGAGCAAGCTGCACCACCGGGTCACCCCGGTCGTCGGCGCGGCAGTAGAGGCCCTCGGCGAAGAGCTGCTTGGAGACGAAGCCGTAGAGCAGACGCTCGCACTCCTCGGAGGTGAAGGACTCCTTGGTCGCCTTGTCCTTGACCAGCTCGATGCCGTAGAAGAACCCGTCGCCACGCACGTCACCGACGATGGGCAGGTCCTTGAGCCGCTCGAGGGTGGACCGCAGGGCCGGCTCCTGCGTGCGGACGTGCTCGAGCACGTTCTCGTTCTCGAAGATGTCGAGGTTGGCCAGGGCGACCGCGGTGGAGACCGGGTGGCCCCCGAAGGTGTAGCCGTGCGCGAAGGAGACCTGGTCCTTCAAGAACGGCTCCATCAGGCGGTCGGAGGCGATCATCGCGCCGAGGGGTGCATAGCCCGAGGTGATGCCCTTGGCGCAGGTGATGATGTCGGGCTGGTAGCCGTAGCGCTCGGCGCCGAAGAAGTAGCCCAGTCGGCCGAAGGCGCAGATCACCTCGTCGGAGACCAGCAGGACGTCGTGCTCGTCGCAGATCTCACGCACCCGCTGGAAGTAGCCCGGGGGAGGCGGGAAGCAGCCGCCGGCGTTCTGCACCGGCTCCAGGAACACCGCGGCGACGGTGTCGGGCCCCTCGTTCTCGATCGCCACCCCGATCTGGTCGGCGGCCCAGCGACCGAAGGCCTCCGGGTCGGAGTCGTCGAGGAAGCCCCCGGTGATCTCGTTCGCGCGGTAGATGTTGGTGTTCGGCACGCGGAACGTGGAGGGC
This sequence comes from uncultured Actinomycetota bacterium, assembly GCA_963822495.1. Taxonomy (GTDB): domain Bacteria; phylum Actinomycetota; class Actinomycetes; order Propionibacteriales; family Nocardioidaceae; genus Nocardioides. The sequence goes on from CAWGHQ010000009.1 coordinate 74,685, forward strand.
ACGAGCGGCTCGAACTGCTGCTTGAGCAGCGGCAGCCCGGTGATCGACAGGGCGCCCTGGGTCGTGCCGTGGTAGGCGATCGCCCGGCTGATCACCTTGTGCTTCATCGGCTTCCCGGTGAGCTTGAAGTAGTTCTTGGCCAGCTTCCAGGCGCTCTCGACCGCCTCGCCGCCGCCCGAGGTGAAGAAGACACGGTTCAGGTCGCCGGGTGCGTAGCCGGCGATGCGCTCGGCCAGCTCGATCGCGCCGGGGTGGGCGTAGGACCACAGCGGCATGAACGCCAGCTCACGCGCCTGCTTGGCGCCGGCGTCGGCGAGCTCGGTGCGTCCGTGGCCGAGCTGGCTCACGAAGAGCCCGGCGAGGCCGTCGAGGTAGCGCTTGCCCTGGGCGTCGAAGAGGTAGGCGCCCTCACCGCGCACCATGATCGGCACGTCGGCGTGGTCGTAGGCCCCGTGGCGGGTGAAGTGCATCCACAGGTGGTCCTTGGCAGCCTTCTGCAGGTGGTCGTAGTCCGGGTGCATGCGTCCATGATGCGCGCTCGACGGCGCGCGACGCAAGCGAATCCGTTCCACAACGTGAAAATCTTGCGGAATCCGTCGCCAGTACCCGCCGTGATGGTAGGAAGGGCGCATGAGGGACCTCGTGCTCCGGGGCGCCGCCCTCTTCGACGGTGTCCGGCACCGCGGCGCGGCCAGCGTTGTCGTGCGCGGTGGCCGCGTCGTCGAGGTCGTGCCGGGGTCCGAGGACCCCACCTGGCTGGGGCGCGCCGTCGACGCCGTCGACGTCGTCGACGCCGGGGGCGGTCTGGTCGCTCCCGGCGTCGTCGACGCCCACGTCCATGCCGTCCAGGGGGGCCTGGAGCGGATCCGCTGCGACCTCACCGACGCCTCGGACCGCGCGGGCTACCTCGACGCTGTCGCCCGGTATGCCGCCGCCCGTCCCGACGACGCCTGGGTCCTCGGGGGCGGCTGGGCGATGGCGGCCTTTCCCGGGGGGACCCCCGAGGCCGCCGACCTCGACACCGTGGTGCCCGACCGGCCGGTCTTCCTGCCCAACCGTGACCACCACGGCGGCTGGGTGAACTCGCGGGCGCTCGCCCTGGCCGGGATCGACGAGCGCACCCCGGACCCGCCCCACGGCCGGATCGAGCGGGATGCGCGGGGTCGCCCGACAGGCACCCTGCACGAGGGCGCGATGGCGCTCGTCGCGGCCCTGGTCCCGTCCACCGGCCCGGAGGAGTACGACAGTGCCCTGCTCGCCGGGCAGGCCTACCTCCACTCGCTCGGCGTCACCGGCTGGCAGGACGCCATCGTGGGCGACTACGCGGGCTTCGACGACCCCGGTCCGGCCTACTGCCGCGCCGACGCGCGGGGCGACCTGACCGCCCACGTCGTCGGAGCCCTGTGGTGGGACCGCGGACGTGGGATCGAGCAGGTAGCCGACCTGGTGGACCGCCGCGAGGCCTACACCGGAGGCCGCTTCCGCGCGACCAGCGTCAAGATCATGCAGGACGGCGTCGCCGAGAACGGCACGGCGGCGCTGGGCTCGCCCTACCTGGACCGCTGCGGGCACGCGACGGGCGGCAGCGGGCACTCCTTCCTCGATCCCGGCGCGCTGCGAGAGGCGGTCGCGGCCCTCGACGCGGCCGGCTTCCAGATCCACGTCCACGCCATCGGCGATCGTGGCGTCCGCGAGAGCCTGGACGCGTTCGCGGCGCTCCCTGCCGCACGCCGCGGTCGCGGCCGGCACCACGTCGCGCACCTCCAGCTGGTGCACCCCGAGGACGTCGGCCGCTTCGCCGAGCTCGGCGTCACCGCGAACCTGCAGGCGCTCTGGGCCTGTCTCGACGACCAGATGACCGAGCTGACGCTGCCCGTCATCGGACCCGAGCGCGCGCGCTGGCAGTACCCGTTCGGTGACCTGCACCGCGCCGGCACCCGGCTGGCCGCCGGCAGCGACTGGCCGGTGAGCACCCCCGACCCCCTCCAGGCCATCCACACCGCCGTCACCCGCACCTCCTGGGGGGAGCACGGCCGCGGCGGCACGGAGCCGTTCCTGCCCGAGCAGGCGCTCGACCTCACCACCGCCTTCGCTGCGGCCACCTCGGGCAGCGCGTGGGTCAACGGCCGCGAGCACGAGGTGGGCACGGTGGCGCCGGGGATGCTCGCCGACCTGGTGCTCCTGGACCGCGACCCCTTCGAGGGTCCGTCCGAGGACATCGGTGCGGCCCGAGTGGTCGGCACCTGGGTCGAGGGCCGGAGGGTCTTCGGCTGACCGGGGCCGACGGATGGGGCACGCGATCCGATCGGCGCGACCGTTCCGTCGCGAATTCGGCGGCCGAGGCGACGGAATCGGTTGAGATGCTGCATTGCCTCTACCGATTCCGTACCACTCTGCCGTAGGGTCCACCCATGGCTGACACGATCTTCCGCAACGTCATCAACGGCGAGCTCGTCGACTCGGTCTCGGGGGAGACCTACGACGTCCTCGACCCCACCACGGGCCAGGTCTACGCGCAAGCACCCAGGTCGGGCGTCGAGGACGTGGACCGCGCCTGCCGCGCCGCCGAGCAGGCCTTCGAGACCTGGGGTGACACCACACCGGCCGAACGGCAGCTGGCGATGCTCAAGATCGCGGACGCGCTGGAGCGCCGGGCCGAGGAGTTCGTCGGGGTCGAGAGCCGGGACACCGGCAAGCCGCTGGGCTTCACCACCAGCGAGGAGCTGCCTCCGGCGATCGACCAGCTGCGCTTCTTCGCCGGGGCCGCCCGGGTGCTGGAGGGCAAGTCGGGTGGGGAGTACCTCAAGGACCACACCTCCTTCGTGCGCCGCGAGCCGATCGGCGTCGTCGGGCAGGTCACGCCGTGGAACTACCCGCTGATGATGATGGTCTGGAAGGTCGGGCCCGCCCTGGCCGCCGGCAACGCGGTCGTCCTCAAGCCGAGCGACACCACGCCGGCCTCGACCACCCTCTTCGCCGAGCTGTGCCAGGAGTTCCTGCCACCGGGCGTCTTCAACGTGGTCACCGGCGACCGCGACACCGGCCGTGCCCTGGTCTCGCACCCGGTCCCGCAGCTCGTGGCCATCACCGGCTCCGTACGCGCCGGCATGGAGGTGGCGCACTCGGGAGCCGACCAGCTCAAGCGGGTCCACCTCGAGCTCGGCGGCAAGGCCCCGGTCATCGTCTTCGACGACGCCGACGTGGCCGCAGCCGCCGAGGGCATCGCCGCTGCGGGGTACTTCAACGCCGGGCAGGACTGCACCGCCGCGACCCGGGTGCTCGCGGGGCCGGGGGTCCACGACGACTTCGTCGCCGCCCTCACCGAGCAGGCGCGCGCCACGCGTACCGGGATGCCCGACGACGAGGACGTCCTCTACGGCCCGCTCAACAACGCCGACCAGCTGGCCCGGGTCTCGGGCATGGTCGACCGCCTGCCCGACCACGCCAGCGTCGCTGCCGGGGGGCGCCGGCAGGGGGAGTCCGGCTACTTCTACGAGCCGACCGTCCTGTCCGGGCTGCGCCAGGACGACGAGCAGGTGCAGGACGAGATCTTCGGGCCCGTGATCACGGTGCAGCGCTTCTCCGACGAGGGCGAGGCGTTGCGCTGGGCCAACGGCGTCCAGTACGGACTGGCCTCCAGCGTGTGGACCCGGGACCACGGCCGGGCCATGAGGATGGCCAAGAAGCTCGACTTCGGGGCGGTGTGGATCAACACCCACATCCCGATCGTGGCCGAGATGCCCCACGGTGGCTTCAAGCACTCCGGGTACGGCAAGGACCTGTCCATGTACGGGCTGGAGGACTACACCCGCCTCAAGCACGTCATGTCCTACATCGGCGAGTGACGACGTGCCGATGAGGATCCTGCTGCTCGGCGCCGGCGGCGTCGGTGGCGCCTTCGCCGCGATCGCGGCCCGGCGCGACTTCTTCGAGCAGGTCGTGATCGCCGACTACGACGGCGCCAAGGCCGAGCAGGCCGCCTCCGCCGACCACCGCTTCGTCGGCGCGCAGATCGACGCCTCCGACGCGGACGCGGTCGCCGCCCTGTGCCGCGAGCACGCGGTGACCCACGTGATGAACGCCGTCGACCCCGTCTTCAACATGGCGATCTTCGAGGGCGCCTTCGCCGCGGGTGCCGACTACCTCGACATGGCCATGTCGCTCTCGCGCCCGCACCCGACCGCGCCCCACGAGCGCGTCGGCGTCATGCTCGGCGACGAGCAGTTCGCCCGCGCGGCCGACTGGGAGTCCGCCGGGCGCCTCGCCCTGGTCGGCATCGGCGTCGAGCCGGGCCTCTCCGACGTCTTCGCCCGTTACGCCGCCGACCACCTCTTCTCCGAGATCGACGAGCTCGGGACCCGCGACGGCGCGAACCTCGTCGTCGCGGACGCCGAGGGCAACGAGGTCTTCGCCCCGTCGTTCTCGATGTGGACCACGATCGAGGAGTGCCTCAACCCACCGGTGGTCTACGAGAAGGACCGCGCCGACGTCGACGGGGGCTGGTTCACCACGGCTCCGTTCAGCGAACCGGAGGTCTTCGACTTCCCCGAGGGGATCGGCCCGGTGGAGTGCGTCAACGTGGAGCACGAGGAGGTGCTCCTCATGCCGCGCTGGATCGACTGCCGACGGGCGACCTTCAAGTACGGCCTCGGCGACGAGCTCATCACCATCCTCAAGGTGCTGCACACCCTGGGTCTGGACAGCACCGAGAAGGTGCGGGTCAAGGGCGTGGAGGTCTCACCGCGCGACGTCGTCGCGGCCTGCCTGCCCGACCCTGCCACCATCGGTCCGCTGATGACCGGCAAGACCTGCGCCGGGCTGTGGGTCACCGGCACCGGCACGGACGGCGAGCCGCGCTCGACCTACCTCTACCACGTGGTCGACAACGAGTGGACGATGCGGGAGTACGGCCACCAGTGCGTGGTCTGGCAGACCGCCGTCAACCCCGTCGTCGCCCTCGAGCTGCTCGCGACCGGCACCTGGGCCGGCTCCGGCGTCAAGGGACCCGAGGCCTTCGACGCAGTGCCCTTCCTCGACCTGCTGACCGCCTACGGTGCGCCGTGGGGTCAGCAGGAGGTCGCGCCGGCGGCCACCGGCATGTAACGCGGAGTTACTTCGTCTGCTGCCGCCGCGCGACGCGGGACCAGCGGAAGTAACTCCGCGTTACATCCAGGTCCGGCCGCTCAGAGCGCCAGGGTGAGCAGGTCGGCGAACAGCTCCTGCTCGTCGACCTCGAGTCCCCGACTGCGGAACCAGGTGCAGACGTTGGTGCAGTCCCGCAGGAGGTAGTCGGGCCCGGCGGGGTTGCCGGCGAGGTCGACCACCTGGGGCAGGTCGATGACCACCAGCCGCTCGCCGGCCGCGAGGACGTTGTAGGCCGACAGGTCGCCGTGGACCAGCCCCTCCTGCACCAGCACGGTCATGGTCTCGCGGAGCTGGTCGAAGTAGGAGCGCAACAGGGCGGGACCGGGTCGGGTCTGGGCCAGACGGGGTGCCGTCTCCGGTCCGTCGGGCCCCTCCAGGGTGACCCACTCCATGAGGATCTCGGTGCCGTCGACCTGGACCGGGTAGGGAACGGGCAGGCCGAGGCGGTGGCAGCGGACCAGGGCGTCCCACTCCGAGACGGCCCACTCACCGGCGGCGACCACGCGGCCCCAGGTGCTCTTGCGCTTGAGGGCCCGCTCGTCGCGGGAGCGCTTGACGCTGCGGCCCTCGGTGTAGCCGGCGGAGCGGTTGAAGGTCCGGTGCTCCGGGGTGCGGTAGCGCTTGGCCGCCATCACCGCGCTCGCGCCGGGTGTCCCGGCGGCCAGGTGGGGGTCGGCGCGCTCGACCAGGAAGACGTCGGCCTCCTTGCCGGTCTTGAGGATGCCGAGCTCGGTGTCGACGGCGCCCTGGGAGGTCACCACCCACGCCGGACGCGGTTCGGGACCACGGCACAACGGGTCGACGTCGAGCCAGGTCGTCCAGCGTCGGCCGTCGCCCTTCTCGAGGTCTGCGTAGGCGGTGAAGTCGAAGACGAAGCGGGGGTCAGGGGCCGGGTCGGCGGCGGGACCGGGCTCGGGAGAGCGGGAGATGGGCGGGACAGAGGTCACGGGTGCAGGTCTTTCGCGAGAGTGAGGTCGGGGTGCGTCGGGGCAGGCCCGGGACGGTCGTCGTCACGTCACCCTCCTCTCGTCGTGCCGGCACCCGTCGTGCCCGCTGTGCCGATCCTCGGCCAGGGACGTGGTGCGCTGCAACAGGTTTCCGCTGTTCCCGGCGCGCCGGGAACGGAGTAGCGTCGCCGACGGGCGGCCCTGCCTGGGTCGCGCTGGGGGAGAGAGATGTTCCGAGGTCCGTACCGAACGGCGCCGGCCGCCCTGTGCTGGTGCCTGGTCGCCGGTGCCGGTGCCGGTGCCGGTGCCGTCGCTGCCGAACGCGCCGCCGCTGACCCGGTGCCCGGCGCCGGTTCCTCGGCGCTGCAGCCGCCCGGTTCGGTCCGCCTGCTGAGCACCCGAGCCGACGGGCGTCCCGCGGCGCGGGCCAGCACCGGGCCGCGGCTCAGTGACGACGGTCGGTGGGTGGTCGTGTCCTCGAAGGCGGCCCTGGTGCGCCGCGACCACAACGGGTTCGCGGACGTCTACCTGGTCGACCAGCGCACCGGGCGCCGGAGCCTGGTGAGCCGCACGCCGAGCGGCGGTCCGGGCAACGGGAACAGCGTGAACCCCGACATCAGCGGCGACGGCCGGTACGTGACCTTCACCAGCATCGCCACCGACATCGTGCCGGGGGCACGGCGCGGCGGGGTCTACCGCTACGACCGCCACACCGGCGAGACGGTGCTGGTGGCAGCCGAGGCCGACCAGTCCTCGGTGAGCGACGACGGCCGCTACGTCGCCTTCGACCGCCCCGGTGACGGTGGCGTGGTCCATCTGGCTGACACGTGGACCGGGTCGACGGTGCTGGTCAGCCACGACGCAGCCGATGCCGGCCAGTCCGTGGGCGAGTCGTGGCAGCCGCGCATCAGCGCCGACGGGCGCTTCGTGGCCTTCTACTCCTACGACGACGCCATCGTCGGCAGGGAGGACGACAACACCGTCCGTGACGCCTTCCTCTGGGAGCGGTCGAGCAACACCTCCACCCTGGTCAGTCGCGCCCGGTCCGGCGGCAGCGGCAACAGCTCCAGTGACAGCCCGGACGTGAGCGCGGACGGTCGGTACGTGGCCTTCACCTCCAGCGCGACCGACCTGGTGGCGGGGGTCGACCCGAGCCACGGGCACGTCTACGTCCGCGACATGGTGGCCGGATCGACCGAGATCGTCGACGTCGACGAGCAGGGTCGCCCGGCCACCGACGACGACTTCACCGCGAGCTTCCTGCCGGCCATCAGCAGCGACGGCGACAGCGTCGCCTTCCTCTCGACCGCCGACGACCTGGTGGCCTCGGCGGCGGTGACCACCGTGGACTGCTACGTCCGTCACCGGTCCCGGCAGGTCACCGAGCTGGCCAGCCACGATCCCCACGGCCAGGGTGCCGACGCGCCCTCGTCGGTGGCCGCGATCAGCGACGACGGTGACCGCGTCGGGTTCGTGACGGACGCGACCGATCTGCGCGGCGCCCAGCAGGACCGGCCCCGGGCGCAGGTGTTCGTCTACCGCAGCAGGGCTCCTCAGCCCGCAGCGGTGGCCGCGAAGGCCTCGGCCAGCACGTCGAGCCCCTCCTCGAGCAGGGCGTCGCCGATGGCCAGCGGGGGGAGCAGCCGCAGGACGTTGCCCCAGGTGCCGCAGGTCAGGACCACGACCCCCTGACGGTGACAGTGCGCGGCCACGGCAGCCGTACGCGCCGCGTCGGGCTCGGTGGTGCCCGGTGAGCAGAGCTCGACGGCGACCATGGCCCCGCGTCCGCGGACATCGGCGACGACCGGGTGCTCGGCGGCGACGTCCTTGAGCCGCGCCAGCAGCACGTCGCCGATCTGACGGGCCCGGGCGCCGAGGTCGTGGGTGCGCATCTCCTCGATCGCACCCAGGGCGGCTGCGCACGCCACGGGGTTGCCGCCGTAGGTGCCGCCCAGCCCACCGACGTGGACGCTGTCCATCAGCTCCGCACGACCGGTCACCGCGGCCAGCGGGAGGCCTCCGGCGATGCCCTTGGCGGTGGTCACCAGGTCGGGCACGACGCCCTCGTGGTCGCAGGCGAACCAGTCACCGGTGCGGCAGAAGCCCGACTGGATCTCGTCGGCGACGAGCACGACGTCATGGGCGCTGCACCACTGCGCGATCGCCGGCAGGAAGCCTGGTGCCGGCACGATGAAGCCGCCCTCGCCCTGGACCGGCTCGATCACGACGCAGGCCAGGTTGGCGGCCCCGACCTGCTTGTCGATGACGTCGATCGCGCGGGCGGCGGCCTCGGCGCCGCTGAGCCCGTCGCGGAACGGGTAGGACATCGGAGCGCGGTAGACCTCCGCCGCGAAGGGCCCGAAGCCGTGCTTGTAGGGCATGTTCTTGGACGTCATCGCCATCGTCAGGTTCGTGCGGCCGTGGTAGGCGTGGTCGAAGACCACGACGGCGTCCCGACCGGTCGCGGTGCGGGCGATCTTGACGGCGTTCTCCACTGCCTCGGACCCGGAGTTGAACAGCGCCGACTTCTTGGCATGGTCCCCGGGGGTCAGCTCGCCCAGCGCCTCGCACACGTCGACGTAGCCGTCGTAGGGCGTCACCATGAAGCAGGTGTGGGTGAACGCCGCCGCCTGCTCCTGGACGCGCCGGACCACCGCCTCGGCGCTGTTGCCGACGGTGGTGACCGCGATGCCCGAACCGAGGTCGATCAGGGCATTGCCGTCGACGTCGTGCAGCACGCCGCCGCCGGCGGCGGTGACGAAGACCGGCAGCGCGTTGCCGATGCCGTCCGCGACGTGCGCGCGCTTGCGCTCGAGTCGCTCACGAGAGCGCGGACCGGGGATCTCGGTGACCAGGCGTCGCTCCTGGGGCAGGGACGGACCGCCGTGAGGTGTGTGGCTCATCAGCAGATCCTAGGGGGCCCTGAGGGGTGCTGCCAGACTGAGCGGGTGCAGCGACGCGACGTGGTCATCCTCGGCTCGACCGGGTCGATCGGGACCCAGGCCCTCGACCTGGTGCGTCGCCATCCCGACCGCCTCCGCGTCGTCGGCCTGACCGCCGGCGGGGCCCGGCCGGACGTCTTCGCCGACCAGGTCGCGGAGCACGCACCGGCCTTCCACGCCCTGGGCGAGGACGCGTCGGTGGAGGCGGCCTCCCTGCCGTGCGACGTCGTCCTCAACGCCGTCACGGGAGCCGTCGGGCTGCGGCCGACCCTGGCCGCACTCGAGGCCGGTACGACGCTCGCCCTGGCCAACAAGGAGTCGCTCGTGATGGGCGGACCCCTGGTGCTCGACCGGGCGGCACCGGGTCAGATCGTGCCGGTGGACTCCGAGCACAGCGCGATCGCGCAGTGCCTGCGCGGAGGCCGCCGCGACGAGGTGCGTCGCCTGGTCCTGACCGCCAGCGGCGGTCCGTTCCGCGGTCGGACCCGCGCCGAGCTGGGCGACGTCACCCCGGAGCAGGCACTGGCCCATCCCAACTTCTCGATGGGGCGGGTGATCACCACGAACTCTGCGACCCTGGTCAACAAGGGCCTGGAGGTGATCGAGGCCCACCTGCTCTTCGGGGTGCCGCTCGAGCAGATCGCGGTGGTGGTCCACCCCCAGCAGCAGATCCACTCGATGGTCGAGTTCGTCGACGGCTCGACGATCGCGCAGGCCGGCCCGCCGCGCATGCTGGTGCCGATCGCGCTGGGCCTGACCTGGCCGGACCGGTTGCCCGGTGCCGACGTGCCGTGCGACTGGACCCAGGTCCAGTCCTGGGACTTCGAGCCGCTCGACGACCTGGCCTTCCCGGCGGTCGCGCTGGCCCGCGAGGTGGGCGCGCGAGGCGGCACCGCGCCGGCGGTCTACAACGCTGCGAACGAGGTGTGCGTGGACGCCTTCCACGACGGCCGGCTCGGCTTCGTCCAGGTCGTCGACGTGATCGCCGACGTCGTCGGGCGTCACGACGTAGGCTCGGACGCGCAGCACCTGTCCGTGGACGACGTGCTCGCGGCCGACCAGTGGGCGCGCGACGAGGCGTCCCGCGCGATCGAAGGGACCAGATGAGCGCGCTCTACTACACCTTGGGCGTGGTGATCTTCTTCACCGCCATCCTCGCCTCGATCGGGCTGCACGAGCTGGGCCACATGATCCCCGCGAAGAAGTTCGGCGGGAAGGTCACCGAGTACTTCATCGGGTTCGGCCCGACGGTGTGGAGCCGCCGTCGTGGCGAGACCGAGTACGGCCTGAAGGCGATCCCGCTCGGCGGTTACGTGAAGATCGTCGGGATGCTCCCGCCCGGCGCGGAGGACCTCGCCGAGACCACCGAGACGGACGCCGAGGGCAACCCGGTCCACCGGATCCGCAAGTCGAACACCGGCATGTTCACCCAGCTCATCTCCGACGCACGGGCGGCGGAGTGGGAGCGGATCGGCCCCGAGGACGAGGGCCGGTTGTTCTACCGGATGGCGTGGTGGAAGAAGGTGATCGTGATGTCCGGTGGCCCCACGGTCAACCTGCTCATCGCGTTCTTCATCTACCTCCTCGTCTTCGGCTTCTACGGGACCCGCAGCTACGAGCCCGACGCCGGCGCCCCGGTGGTCGACACCGTCTCGCGCTGCGTCATCGCCTACGCCGAGGACGGCCGCGCCTGCACGGCGCAGGACCCGCCCAGCCCGGCCTACGAGGCCGGGCTGCGGCCCGGTGACACGGTCACCTCCTTCAACGGCACGGCGGTGGGCGGCTGGGACCAGCTGCGTGAGCTCATCCGCACCAACGCCGACGGCGCAGCCGTGATCGGCTACGAGCGCGACGGTGAGCAGCTGACCGGAAGGACGAGCACCACCGTCCAGGCGCGTCCGGCCTCACCCACCGACACCTCGCTGGAGCAGGTGGGCTTCCTGGGCGTCAGCCCGACCACCGACCTGGTCGTGACCACCGGCGGACCGCTGTTCACCCTGCAGCGGATGGGCGACATGACCGTGATGACGGTCAAGGCCATCGGCACCCTGCCGGTCAAGGTCTGGGGCGTCTCGAAGGCCATCGTGGGCGTCGAGGAGCGCGCCGCCGACAGCCCGGTGAGCATCGTGGGAGGAGGACGGATCGCCGGCGAGGCCGCCTCGGAGCAGAGCTTCCCGCTGATCGACCGCGTCGTCTTCCTGGCCAGCCTGGTCGCGGGCTTCAACTTCTTCATCGGGATGTTCAACTTCGTGCCCCTCCTGCCCCTCGACGGCGGTCACATCGCCAGCGCGCTCTGGGAGGCGGTGCGGCGCGGCTTCGCCAAGGTCTTCGGCCGGCCCGACCCCGGGTACGTCGACGCCGCGAGGCTGCTTCCGGTGGCCTACGTGGTCGCTTCGGCGCTGCTGGTGATGGGTCTCGTGCTGATCGTGGCCGACCTCGTGGTGCCGATCCACCTCGTCTCCTAGCCACCCCCAGCGGCATCTCGGGGGTGGGTACGCTCGAGGAATGACTGCCATCAGCCTCGGCATGCCGCAGGCCCCGCCGCCGGTGCTCGCCCCCCGTCGCCCCACGCGTCAGATCAGGGTGGGCAAGGTGGGGGTCGGCAGCGAGTCGCCGATCTCCGTGCAGTCGATGACGACCACCCTGACCAGCGACGTCGACGCGACCCTCCAGCAGATCGCCGAGCTGACCGCGTCGGGCTGCGACATCGTGCGCGTGGCCTGCCCCAGCCAGGACGACGCCGACGCCCTCCCGGCGATCGCGACCAAGTCGCAGATCCCGGTGATCGCCGACATCCACTTCCAGCCCAAGTACGTCTTCGCTGCCATCGAGGCCGGGTGTGCCGCCGTCCGGGTGAACCCCGGCAACATCCGCAAGTTCGACGACCAGGTCAAGGAGATCGCCCGCGCGGCCCAGGACCACGGCACCAGCATCCGGATCGGCGTCAACGCCGGCTCGCTCGACAAGCGTCTGCTGGAGAGGTACGGCAAGGCCACGCCCGAGGCCCTGGTGGAGTCGGCGAAGTGGGAGGCCGGCCTGTTCGAGGAGCACGGCTTCCGCGACTTCAAGATCTCGGTCAAGCACAACGACCCGGTGGTGATGGTGCGTGCCTACGAGATGCTGGCCGCCGAAGGCGACTGGCCGCTGCACCTCGGCGTCACCGAGGCCGGACCCGCCTTCCAGGGCACCATCAAGTCGGCGGTGGCCTTCGGCCATCTGCTCTCCCAAGGCATCGGTGACACGATCCGCGTCTCCCTCTCGGCGCCGCCGGTGGAGGAGGTCAAGGTCGGCCTGCAGATCCTGGAGTCGCTGAACCTGAAGCCACGCCGCCTCGAGATCGTCTCCTGTCCCTCGTGCGGCCGAGCACAGGTCGACGTCTACAAGCTGGCCGACGAGGTCACGGCCGGGCTCGAGGGACTCGAGGTCCCGCTGCGGGTCGCCGTCATGGGCTGCGTCGTCAACGGCCCCGGGGAAGCCCGGGAGGCCGACCTCGGCGTCGCGTCGGGCAACGGCAAGGGCCAGATCTTCGTCAAGGGGGAGGTCGTCAAGACCGTGCCGGAGTCGCAGATCGTGGAGACCCTCATCGAGGAGGCCCTGCGCATCGCCGAGGGCATGGAGTCCGTCGACGGCGCCGGAGCCTCGGTCTCCGTCTCCTGATCCGGGCCGCGGGCTCTCGGCACCGGAGGGCTCGCCACACGCTCGCCGGTCATCGGAACTCCTCCACGCCGTCCCCGCTCTGCTCGTCGATCCCGTGGCGGTCGATGTAGCCCCAGCAGTCGGGCCGCGATCCGTCGGTGTCGGTGATGCTCGTAGGCCGTGGCGAGGTCGAACGAGGTCAGGGTACGACCGGCGAACCGGGTCGGGTCGGGGTCGGCGGCCAGGGCCGCGACGCCGCGACCGACATAGGTCGGCGACTCGGAGATGGCGAAGCCGGGCACCCGGTCGAGGGCGTCGCGCCAGGTCGCCTCGGTGACCCCGAAGCCCTCGAGCATCTGCTCCGAGCGCAACCAGCCGGGCGTGACCGCAAGCGCCGTGACCGGCGTGTCACGCAGCTCGTGGGTCAGGCCGAGCACGATCCGGGCGACCCCGGCCTTGACCAGGTCGTAGTAGAAGCCGACCCGTTCGCGGTAGGCGGCGTTGAAGGCCGGGGTGCCGTCGGTCATCTCGATCACGAGGCCGTGACCACGTGGGACGCGGCGGTACGCAGCAGCAGCGGCAGGGCGTGGTGGGCAGTGACGAGGTGGGTCTCGAGCCCCATGCGCAGCATGCGGCGACCGCCGGCGAGGTCGTGCTCCCACAGGGGCTTGTCCCACTGGGCGTAGCGGTCGCCGCCGAAGACGTCGTTGACCAGCACGTCGAGTCGTCCCCGCTCGTCGGCGACGCGCTCCAGGAGGGACTCCACTGCCTCGGCGTCCTCGTGGTCGACCACCACGGCGGTGCCCGAACCGACGGCCTCGACGAGCTCGCCGGTCTCCTCGATCGTCTCGCTCCGCCCGATCTCGGACGGGCCGCCGACCCTGCTGCTGCGGCCGGTGGCATACACGTGGTGCCCGGCGCGGGCCAGCTCGACGGCCAGGGCGCGACCGGCGCCGCGGGTTGCGCCGGCCACGAGCGCGACGGGTCGGTCGGAGCGTGAGGTCGTCGTCATGACCCCATCTGAGCACCGACGACCGACAGCGGCCTTGACCGCGGTTGCGGTGCCGGCGGCCCGCGGCGCGGCCGACGCGTCGGCCGGACACGGGGGCGGCCGGGATGACGGGGAGCCACCGGGTCCGGCATCCTGCGGTGAGCCCCGTCTCATCTGGAGGAACCGATGACTCAGCACCGCCCCGAGAGCTCCGCGTCCGGCCCGGCCGGCAGCACCCCCGCCGCGTCGACCAGGCCACGTGACCGCACCCACTACCTCTACGTCGCCGTGATCGTCGCCGTGGCACTCGGCATCCTGGTGGGTCTGGTGACCCCGGACTTCGCGGTGCAGCTGAAGCCGATCGGTGAGGCTTTCGTGTCGCTGATCAAGATGATGATCTCGCCCGTCATCTTCTGCACCCTCGTGCTCGGCATCGGCTCGGTGCGCAGCGCGGCGCACGTCGGCAAGGTCGGCATCCTGGCGCTCGGCTACTTCCTGGCCATGTCGACCGTGGCGCTGGCCATCGGACTGGTCGTCGGCAACATCCTCAAGCCGGGTGAGGGTCTCAACCTGACCTCCGACACCGCGGCCGCGGGCGCGGAGCAGGCCGCCGGGGCCAGCTCCACCACCGAGTTCCTCATCGGGGTGATCCCGACGTCGCTGTTCTCCGCGCTCACCGACGGCGAGGTCCTCCAGACCCTGCTCGTCGCGCTGCTGGTCGGCTTCGCCCTGCAGTCACTGGGCCGTGCCGGCCAGCCGGTGCTGGTCGGCATCGGCCACCTCCAGCGGCTGGTCTTCAAGGTCCTGGCGATGATCATGTGGGCTGCGCCGATCGGCGCCTTCGGCGCGATCGCCGCCGTGGTGGGTGAGACCGGGGTCGACGCACTGAAGAGCCTCGCAGTGCTGATGATCGGCTTCTACATCACCTGCTTCCTGTTCGTCTTCGTGGTGCTCGGCACCATCCTGCGCATGGCGACCGGGATCAACGTCCTGAAGCTGTTCCGCTACCTCGGCCGAGAGTTCCTGCTGATCCTGTCCACGTCGTCCTCGGAGTCGGCGCTGCCGAGGCTGATGGCCAAGATGGAGCACGCCGGCGTCGAGAAGACCACGGTCGGCGTCGTCGTCCCGACGGGCTACTCCTTCAACCTCGACGGGACCGCGATCTACCTGACCATGGCATCGCTGTTCATCGCCGAGGCGCTCGGCGAGCCGCTGAAGATCGGCGAGCAGATCTCGCTGCTGGTCTTCATGGTGATCGCCTCCAAGGGTGCCGCCGGGGTCACCGGCGCCGGCCTGGCGACCTTGGCGGGCGGCCTGTCCTCGCACCGTCCCGAGCTGCTCGACGGCGTCGGCCTGATCGTCGGCATCGACCGATTCATGTCCGAGGCGCGAGCGCTGACCAACTTCGCGGGCAACTCGATCGCCACCGTGCTGGTGGGCCACTGGACCGACGGCCTCGACCGGGTCCGTCTGGACCGGGTCCTCGACGGGTTGGAGCCCTTCGACGAGTCCGACATGCTCGACGACGACTACGAGGCGTCGCGGGGGGATGCCGCCCCGGGGCCTTCCGACGCGGCCCGGGTCTAGGCCCTCGGCTGGGTCCTGGTCCGGGGGGAGAGGCAGATGAGCGCGGCGAGCACGACGTGGGTGGCGTTCTTCCGCAACCTCAACCTCGGGCAGGCCCGCAGCCACAGCCCCACTGCGCCCCAGCTGCTCGCCGCCTTCGGGGCGGCCGGAGCGGCTGGGGCGCGCTCGTTCCAGACCAACGGCACGGTGGTCTTCGATCCCGGGCGACGGTCGGCGACGCTGCTCGCGCGTGACGTCGTGACCAGGCTCGGACCGGTCTGCGGCTACGGCGACGCAGTGGTCGCCCGGTCCGTCGACTGGCTGGTGGGGCTCGACCTCGCCGACGTCGGCGCGCAGGCCGAGGTCTCCCTCTACGACCTCCCGGCGGGGACGGCGCCGCCCGTCGCGCCCCACCGCCCCGATCGGGGGCGGATCACCGTGCTCCGCGCGGACCGCGTGCACGCGGTCAGCGTCAACGACCAGCCGCGGACGGGGTACGCCACCCCCACCCTGGAGAGGCTGCTCGGCGTGCCGGTCACGTCGAGGGCGGTCTCGACCGTCGAGCGACTGCGCGCCCGGCTGCGTCCCTGATCCCGGGCCACCCCCTAGGCTGCGCGGGTGCTCACCCGCCACGGCGTCCGCGTGCTCGGGTCCTCCGACCTCGAGGCGTTCCTCGCGCTCGCCGGCGTCGACCCGGTGGTCAACGTCTTCGTCATCCATCGTGCGACCACCACGCGGCTCGAGCCGCGCTGGCTCGGTGGCGAGATGTGGGGGCGCTTCGACGACGGCGACCTGGTCGCCGCCTGCCACGTCGGCGCCAACATCGTCCCGGTCCAGGCCGACGAGGACGACGCCCGCGCGTTCGCCGAGCGTGCTCTGGGCCGACCGCGCACCGCCTCGACCCTGGTCGGACGGCACGACGCGGTGCGGGCCTTCTGGAACGAGGTCGCCATCAGCTGGGGACATCCGCGCGACCGGCGGTGGCTCCAGCCCCACCTCGAGCTCGACGGACCGCCCGCGGTCGAGCCCGACCCCCACGTGCGGCGCACCGACACCGGTGACATGGCCACGCTCTACCCGGCGTGCGTCGCGATGTACACCGAGGAGGTCGGCGTCTCACCGGAGAGCAGCGGCCCCGACCTGTACCGGGCCCGGGTGGCGCAGCTGGTCAGCCGTGGGTGGTCCTTCGCGCGCTACGACGGCGACGAGCTGGTCTTCAAGGCCGAGGTCGCCTGCGCGACCGACCGGGCCGCGCAGGTGCAGGGGGTCTGGGTGCCCCCCTCGCGGCGGGGTCAGGGGCTGGCCACGGCCGGCGTGGCCGCGGTCGCGGCGATCATCCGCGCCGAGATCGCCCCGACGGTGTCGCTGTACGTCAACGAGTGGAACACCGCCGCCCGAGGCGCCTACGAGCGCGCCGGATTCCGCGAGACCGCGCGCTTCTCGACCGTCATGTTCTGAGCCGGCGTGCAGGCGGGGGCGGGCGTCCTCAGGGCCTAGGTTGTCGCTGTGACCCGGACCCCACCGCCCCTGCCCCTACCGGCCCGGCTGCTGTCCGGTGCGTTCGTGCTCAGCGGTGCCGTCCACCTCGTGCGGCCCGCCGTCTTCGAGTCCCTGATGCCGCCCTGGTTGCCCGCACACGAGACCGTGATCCGGGCCAGTGGCGCGGCCGAGCTGGCCTGCGCCGTCGCGATGGCGCTGCCCGCGACGCGGCAGGCCGGCGGGTGGGCCAGTGCGGCACTGCTGGTAGCGGTCTTCCCCGGCAACGTCGAGATGGCCCTCCGCGCGCTGCGCGGGCACGACCGACCGGCCCAGGCCGTCGCCCTGGCCCGGCTGCCACTCCAGGTGCCGCTGGTCCGCGTCGCACTCCGGGTCGCCCGCGGCTGACGCGGCCGTCCCCGGCCGTCCCGGGCGTCCCTGGCGTCCCTGGCGTCCCACCGGTCAGGGGAAGTTGAGGGTTGTCGTGGTTCACGAACCGCGACAACGTCGGGAGTCCCCGGCCGGCCGGGGATTCCCAGCCGCTGGGCCGCCGCGTGCGGTGTGGCGCCCCAGGCGTCCCAGGCGTCCCACCGGTCAGGGGAAGCTGAGGGTTGTCGTGGTTCACGAACCGCGACAACGTCAGAAGTCCCCGGCCGACCGGGGATTCCCAGCCGCCCGGCCCACCCCAGCAACGAGTTGGTGGGGCGGGTGGGGCCGGCCGTACCCTCGGCGCATGATCTCCCGGATGTCGAGCCTGTTCGTGCGCACCCTGCGAGACGACCCGGCGGACGCCGAGGTCCCGAGCCACCGACTGCTGGTGCGCGCGGGCTACATCCGACGGGTCGCGCCCGGCATCTACACCTGGCTGCCGCTCGGGCTTCGGGTCCTGCGCCGCATCGAGACCATCGTGCGCGAGGAGATGGACGCCATCGGCGCCCAGGAGCTGTCCTTCCCCGCCTTGCTGCCGCGCGAGCCCTACGAGACGACCGGTCGGTGGAGCGAGTACGGCGACGGCATCTTCCGTCTGCGTGACCGCAAGGGTGGCGACTACCTGCTCGGCCCCACCCACGAGGAGATCTTCACCCTCGTCGTGAAGGACCTGTACTCCTCCTACAAGGACCTGCCGCTCTCGATCTACCAGATCCAGAACAAGTACCGCGACGAGGCCCGGCCGCGCGCCGGGCTGCTGCGCGGGCGCGAGTTCGTGATGAAGGACTCCTACTCCTTCGACGTCGACGACGCCGGCCTCGAGGCCAGCTACCAGGCCCACCGCGACGCCTACGTGCGGATCTTCGACCGGCTCGGCTTCGACTACGTCGTCGTCCGGGCGACCTCGGGGGCGATGGGGGGCTCGCGCTCGGAGGAGTTCCTGGCCAGGGCCGCGGTCGGAGAGGACACCTACGTCCGCTGCACGACGTGCGACTACGCCGCCAACGTCGAGGCCGTGCAGGTACGTCCCCCCAGCCCGGTGCCCTACGCCGACGCACCGGCCGCGCACGCGGAGGACACCCCCGAGACCCCCACGATCGCCACCCTGGTCGACCACCTCAACAGCGCCTACCCCCGGGAGGACCGGCCCTGGGCCGCCGGCGACACCCTCAAGAACGTGCTCGTCGTGCTCAAGCACCCCGACGGCCGCCGCGAGCCGGTCGCGATCGGCGTGCCCGGCGACCGCGAGGTCGACCAGAAGCGCCTCGAGGGGCAGCTCGAGCCGATCGAGGTCGTGCCCTTCGACGAGGCCGAGTTCGCCCAGCACCCCTCGTTGGTCAAGGGCTACATCGGCCCCGGGACCGGCGCGTCGGGCGAGCACGTGCTCGGCGAGAAGGGCGAGTCCGGGATCCGGTACCTCGTCGACCCCCGCGTCGGGGACGGCACCCGGTGGGTCACCGGCGCCAACCTCACCGGGCACCACGTGCTCGACCTGGTCGCCGGGCGCGACTTCACCCCTGACGGCACCATCGAGGCCGCCGAGGTCCGCGACGGCGACCCGTGCCCGTCCTGCGACGGCGGCACCCTGCAGTCGGCCCGCGGCATCGAGATGGGCCACATCTTCCAGCTCGGGCGCAAGTACGCCGAGGCGCTCGACCTGCAGGTGCTCGACGAGCTGGGCAAGCTGGTCACGGTCACCATGGGCTCCTACGGCATCGGCGTCACCCGCGCGGTGGCGGCCGTGGCCGAGGGCACCCTCGACGAGCTCGGGCTGTGCTGGCCGCGCAACATCGCGCCGGCCGACGTCCACCTGGTGGCGACCGGGAAGGACGAGGCCGTCGTCGCCGTCGCCGAGCGGATCGCGCACGAGCTCGACGGCGCCGGCGTCACCGTGCTACTCGACGACCGGCTGCGCGTCAGCCCCGGCGTCAAGTTCAAGGACGCCGAGCTGATCGGCGTGCCGACGATCGTGGTGGTGGGGCGCGGGCTGGCCGAGGGCGTGGTCGAGGTCAAGGACCGTCGCACGGGCGAGCGCGAGAACGTCGCCACCGACGCGGTGGTCGACCACCTGGTCTCGCTGGTGCGCAGCTGAGCCCGGCGATGACCCCGATCCTGTACCTCCACGGCGTGGGACGCACGGTCCGTGCCGGCGCGTGGCTGACCGCCCTCGACGCCGCGCTCATCGGTCACGGCGCCCCGGCGCAGTGGTCGGCGGAGCAGCTGGTGGCCCCCGACTACGTCGACCTGCTGCGCGAGGGTGGCCGGGCGAGCGACGTCGCGCCACCCACGCCGACCTACGACGCCGACCGGGCCCGTCAGGCCCGCGCCGGGTTCATGGCCGAGCGCAGCCTGCTGGCGCGTCGTCTCGACCCGACCGGTCGCGGTGGTGGTCGGGCCCTGCCCGGGGTGGTCTACGAGACGGGACGTCACACCTGGGGCGTGCTGAGCCCCTCGATGCGCCACGTCGAGGGGTACCGCCGTCACGGTGCGCTGCGCCGCCGGGTCCTCCGCCGGGTCCTCGACGACCTGGCCGCGCACCTCGGCGACCTCGACCCCGCGGGCCGGCGGGAGATCGTGGTGGTCGCCCACAGCCTCGGGTCGCTGGTGGCGCTCGACCTGCTGCCGTACCTGCCCGACGGACTGCGGGTGCGGCGTCTGGTCACCCTCGGCTCCCCGGCCGGCTGGCCCTCGCTGCACCGCGGGTCCGGTCGGGGCGACGACCAGTTCCCCTACGACCGGGTCGACTCCTGGGTCAACCTGCACAGCCCACGGGACCTCGTGCCGCTGGGGCGGGGGAGCGCGCGCCTCTTCCCGGCCGCCGTCGACGTGCGCGCCGACCTGCCGACGGCGCGTCACGCGGCCGAGCTCTACGTCGGGGTCCCGGTCTTCGGGCGGGTGCTCGCCGAGGCTCTCGGCCCCCGAGGTGCCGGCCCGCTACCGTCCCCGGCCCTGGGCTGCGCCCCGTGAGCGGCGGGGACCTCGAGGCCGTCATCTTCGACTGGGGTGGCACGCTCACCGCCTGGCACGACATCGACTTCCACGCCGAGTCGCTGGCCCTCGCCCAGGCGGTGGTCGGTGCCGACCACCCGGTCGAGGTCTCCCAGCAGCGCCTGCACCAGGCGGGAGCGGTGGTCTGGGGCCGCTCGCGCGACGACCACACGAGCTCGACGGTCGACGACCTGTTCCGCGAGGCCGGGCTCACCCACGACCCCGACCTGCTGGCCGGGTACTACGCGTTCTGGGAGCCGCACACGCGCACCCACGACGGCGTCGCTGCGTTGTGGACGTCCTTGCGCGAGCGCGGGATCGCGGTCGGCGTGCTGTCCAACACCCTGTGGCCCCGCGCCTTCCACGAGCACATCTTCGAGCGAGACGGTGTCCGCCACCTCATCGACGGCGACGTCTACTCCAGCGAGATCCCCTGGACCAAGCCCTCGCCGCGGGCCTTCGCGGCCGCCATGGAGGCCGTCGGAGCCACCGACCCCGCCCGTTGCGTCTACGTGGGCGACCGGCTCTTCGACGACGTGTGGGGTGCACGCAATGCCGGGCTCCGGGCGATCCACGTGCCGCACAGCGTGATCCCGGCCGAGCAGGTCGGCCACTCGGTCGGCGTCCCCGACGCCGTGGCCCACCGCATCGGCGACGTGCTGGAGATCGTCACGACCTGGACGTGAGGCCCGGCTGCAGGTTTGTGCAATGCACGACAGCGAGGCAGCCCCGGCCTGGCGATCGAGGCCTGTGGTGACGATGCTGGCCGAGGCACCCGCCTGCGACGGCGGCCGCCGCCCCGCCGCCGACCAGCGCGGCCCGACGAAAGGCTTCCTCGTGCGCCTGCCCACCGGTCTGCGCCTCGCGGCCGCAACCTCCCTGTCCCTGGCCACCCTCGCCCTGGGCGCCCTGGCCCCCGCGTCGGCCTACGACGCCACCCGGGTCGCGGTCGCCCCGGACGGCGCCAGCGACTGCTTCCGGCCCGGTGCCGATCTGGCCGCCTCGGCGCGGGGCGGTCAGGAGAAGGACCACCGCGACGTCTCGGCTGCCCAGCAGCGCCGCATCGAGCAGCGCACGCAACGGCTGCTGCAGGCCCGCCCCGGCAGCACCGACGCGGCCGCCCAGGGTGGCGTCGTGCCGGTCTACGTCCACGTCATGGCGGCCAAGAACGGCACCGGCGACGCATCCGGCACCCAGATCGCCCAGCAGGTCCAGGTGCTGAACAACACCTACTCCGGCACGGGCTTCAGCTTCACCCTGGCCGGGACCGACCGCTACTTCAACGACGCCTGGCACGCCGACCGGTCGAGCACGAAGTACCGGACCGCGACCCGCCAGCGGGGGCGCCAACGCCCTGAACATCTGGCTGGTCGACTTCTCCTACCTCGGCATCGCGACCTTCCCCTGGGACTACGCCCGCAACGGGGCCGTCGACGGCATCCGGGTCAACGTCGGCTCGCTGCCCGGCGGCCCGATCGCGAACTACGACCAGGGCAAGACGGCCACGCACGAGGCCGGTCACTGGCTCGGGCTCTACCACACCTTCCAGGGCGGCTGCACCAGCACGAACGACGAGGTGAGCGACACGCCGGCGCAGAGCAGCGCCACGAGCGGTTGCCCCGAGGGTCGCGACTCGTGCTCCCTGCCGGGGCTGGACCCGATCCACAACTACATGGACTACAGCTACGACGCCTGCTACACCAACTTCACCAGCGGTCAGACCTCCCGGATGCAGCAGATGTTCGGCGCCTACCGGCGCTGAGGCACGGGCCTACCGGCGCTCAGGCACGGGGGGGCGTTGCGCGAGACCTGTCCGCGGGGCATCCTGAGCCCGCGGCGCACCGTGCCGCCTGACGAAAGGTCGACCTTGCGCCTCCCCACCGGACTGCGGCTCACGGCCGCGGCCGCCCTGTCCGCCGCCACCCTCGGACTGGGCCTGCTGGTCCCGGCCACGGCCACGGCCTCCGACGCTGCCCGGACCGGTGCCGCGCCTGCCGCCGCGCCCTGCTTCCGGCCCGGCGCCGGCCTGCGGACCTTCACCCGCGGCGGCCAGCGGCTCGACCACCGCGAGGTGTCCCTGGCCGAGCAGCGGCAGATCGAGAGCCGCACCAGTCAGCTCCTCCAGCGCCGCGGCGCCCCGCCGGAGGGCGCGGTCGTGCCGGTCTACGTGCACGTCATGGCCTCGAAGAAGGGCGCCGGCAACGCGAGCCCGAAGCGCATCCGGCGCCAGATGACGGTGCTCGACCGCACCTTCGCCGGCAGCGGCTTCAGCTTCGACCTCAAGGACGTCGACCGCTTCCGCAACGACCGGTGGCACCGGGACAAGAAGAGCGTGAAGTACCGCACGGCCACGCGGCGCGGCGGCGCCAACGCGCTGAACATCTGGCTGGTCCACTTCGACTACCTCGGGATCGCCACCTTCCCGTGGGACTACCCGGACAAGGGTGCGATCGACGGCCTCCGGGTCGAGGTCGGGTCGCTACCGGGCGGACAGATCGAGAACTACAACCTCGGCAAGACGGCCACGCACGAGGCAGGTCACTGGTTCGGGCTCTACCACACCTTCCAGGGCGGCTGCACGACCAAGAACGACCGGGTCGAGGACACTCCGGCACAGCTCGACGCGACCAGCGGTTGCCCGGAGGGCGCCGACACCTGCCCCCTGCCGGGACTGGACCCGATCCACAACTACATGGACTACAGCTACGACGCCTGCTACGAGAACTTCAGCGACGGGCAGATGAGACGGATGCGGAGGCAGTTCGAAGCCTGGCGCTCCTGAGCGGCCGCACCACGGCTCAGGTCGCCGGGCGGGAGTCGCGGGGCGGCTGCCGCGCCTGCCGACCCAGCTCACCACCGATGCGTCCACCGAAGGGACGGCCGTGGTCGGCGTGCTCGGCGCGCGAGAAGACCAGGACGTGCTCGCCCACCTCCAGGCGGGCCCCGCTGCGCAGCGCCACGTCGTCGCCGACCTGCGCGCCGTGGACGCGGGCGCGTCCGGTCACGGTGGTGACCACGTACTCGTCGGTCTCGTCGTGGCGCACGATGACGTGCTGCGGTTCGAGGCCGGGCAGCACGACGTCACAGGCGGGATCCGAGCCGATCACCGTCACCTCCTGCAACCAGTAGATCGGCTCCCGGTCGCCGGCCATCACCGCGGGCCGGAAGAGCACCAGCATGGGACTGCCGCCCGTGACGTGGGTGCTGCCGGTCCCGATCCGCGGTCGCTGCTGGAAGGTGGGCGCCAGCGGCCACAGCGGTAGCGGAGGGACGAGGGCGACCGGCGGCAGGACGGCCCGGGCCCCACCGGCGCGCGAGCGGGCAGCGACCAGCGCGCCCCACAGGCTGCCCACCCGGATGCGTCGGGAACCGGTGGCCCGACGCTGCCACCAGGGTGCGCGCACGGCACCGACCGAGACGAGGTGGCGACCTCCGGAGACCACCCGCACGACCAGGCCGTAGCGGGCCAGCGTCTCTGCGGCTGCCCGGACCACGGGCGCGTCGGAACGTCCGGCGAAGACGCCGGGCCGGTCGACGTCCAGCTCGAGGCCGTCCGCCGCGTCTCGCAGGTGGGCACGGACGACGCTCCCGTCGTCGCAGGCGATCTCGAGGCTCAGGTCGGCCGCGACGCTGAGCGACATGCCCTCAGGCCTGCCCGGGAGCGGCGGGCGCGCCGGCCTCGCTGGTGGTGATGGTCAGGGTGCCGTCGACCTTCCAGGTCGCGCGCGGGGCGTTGTGCCCGGTGTCGCGGGGAACCTCGATGGCCATGTCCTCGAAGCGGTAGTGGATGGCGGCCTCACGGCCGGTGAGGAAGGTCCACATCCGGCCGGCGAGGTCGCTCCAGTCGACGACCTCGTCAGTGCTCCCGTCGACGGACCTGCTGCTCAGTGCCATGTGCTGCTCCTGTCAGTGGACTTCGACAGACTGTCGAAGGATGATGGCCCCACCATGAACGACACGTCGACATCTGCACCACCTCCCCGCGAGGGTGGGTCGCTGAGCATCGGCGAGCTCGCCGAGGCCACCGGCGTCGGCCCGGCGACCTTGCGCGCCTGGGAGCAGCGCCACGGCTTCCCGCTCGCGCACCGCCTGCCCAGCGGTCACCGCCGCTACGACCGGTCGCAGGTCGCGCTGGTGAACCAGGTGCGCCGACGCCAGAGCGAGGGAGTGCGGCTGGGTGCGGCCGTCGCCGCCGTGCGCAGCCCACCCGCCGACCGGTCGGTCTTCGCCACCTTGCGACGCCGGCACCCCCAGCTGGTGCCCCAGCGACTGGGCAAGTCCACCCTGCTGGCGCTGTCGTGGGCGATCGAGGACGAGTGCTGCTCACGCGCCCTCGACGCGCACCTGTTCGGC
Organism: uncultured Actinomycetota bacterium; assembly: GCA_963822495.1. Taxonomy (GTDB): domain Bacteria; phylum Actinomycetota; class Actinomycetes; order Propionibacteriales; family Nocardioidaceae; genus Nocardioides. The sequence continues at coordinate 99,158 of CAWGHQ010000009.1, forward strand.
ACCTTCCAGCACCGCTCGCACCTCGTCGCCGCGCAGGCGCGCTGGAACGACCTCGCCCTGACCGCGGTCACCTGCGCGGTCTTCGCCGACCTCGGCGACCCGCGCGATCCCGACAGCCCCGACAGCCCCGACAGCCCCGACAGCCCTGACGGGATGGCGGCCCAGGACGCCCCCACCGGGTCGCACTCAGAGCCCGGCGACCCGCTGCTGCGCGAGTGGACCGTGGTCTGCGACTCCGACGAGCTGCCCGCGGTGCTGACAGCCTGGGAGGTCCCCGGGCAGGCCGACCTCCCCGCCGCGCACCGGGTCTTCGACGCCGTGTGGTCGGTGGACCGACGCGCCGCGCGCGACGCTGCCCGCACGTGCGTGCAGGTGGCGGCCGACTCCGGCGCAGCCTGGGCGCCCGGACTGGCGGTGTCCCTCGCCGCCGAGCCGGTGACCCGGGACGCGGACCCGGCCACGCTGACCGCCCTGCTGCGTAGAGTCGTCACCCACCTGGACCGTCAGCAGCGCGTCTGAGCTCGGTTGCAAGGTTGTGCAATGCACAGACCTGAGGAACGGCACCCCTCGCCGGGGACCGTCCCCGGGCCGCATGGTGGAGCCTGGGACGAACGGCAGGAACGCCCACACCGGCCGAACGTCTCGGGCCCCGTGTCCCGGGCCTCAGCGGTTCGCGTACTCGCCCTCTCCGGGGAGCATCTCGGGAGTTCCCCGGAAGGCGAGTTCGCGGACCGCCGTCTCGTCGAGGGCCTCCACCGCCCAGAGCCGCTCCGACGAGGGCGAGTTCTCCACCAGCCAGGCGTAGGTGCGGGCGCAGGCCCGCTCCAGGCGCAACGCCTCGGCCGCGACCGCCGTCGGGCTCGACAAGTCGGCCGGCACGTCGTAGACGGGCTCCGCGGCGACGGGCTCGGTCCCCTCGGAGCGCAGCACCGAGACCAGACGGTCGCGACGGGCCCGGTGGGTCAGGTAGGCCGCGTCGAGGTCGCCGAACAGCGTCGGCGAGGACGTCTGCGAGGTCTGGCCGGCCAGTGCCGCGAGCACGTAGAGGGCGCCGTGCTCCGCGGCGAGGGTGTCCTGGAGCGCCTCCCGGTAGCTCATCGCGGTCCCGCCGTCGCCAGGACCGCGAGGTGCTGCGACAGGCCGGCCGACATGGAGGCCAGCACCCGCGCCAGCGCGCCGCTGTCGGCTGCCACGGAGCCGTCCACGAGCCGGCGCCGCAAGGCCTGCTCCCGGTCCAGGACCGCGCCCAGCGCCTTGTCCGGCGACGGTCCGGAGGCGCGCCCGGGTCGACGCCGTCCCGACGTCTGGCGCTCGAGGCTCTGCGAGAGCACCGTGGCGTGGGCGCGGTGCAGTCGCACGAGCGGTGCGAGGTCCTGCCTCAGGGACGGCGTGCTCCGCGCCGTCGCGGTCACGAGGGCGGCGACCGCGACGATCTCGCGCACGGTCCGCTCGAGGAGGACCTGGTCGTCGCTGGGAGCGTCCACGCCCTCGGGGTCGGGTCCCTGCGGGCCCGATGGCGCCGAGGAGGTGGAGGTCCGCCCCCGTGGTTCGGCCGGCGGCTCGGCGGCGGAGCAGCCGGCCACCCAGGTCAGGGACAGGCCGAGGCTCCCCGCGAGGGCTGCCCGGCGGGTGCTGCGCGGCGAGCACGGACGGCGTTCCACGCCCGCGACCCTACCGGCGTCGGCACGTCCTGAGCCGGACCGCAGGCGGGTCGGCCCGCGTCGGCCAGGCGTTAGGGTGGGGACCACGGCGTCTGTGCCGGCACCTCGTCGGCGCCGGCCGGCGCGGACAACAGCACAGGAGGACGTCAGTCGTGAGCGCCACCCAGGTGGACCGGATCGGTCAGCAGATCCAGGAGCCGCTGCGAGCCCTCGGCCTCGACCTCGAGGCCGTGGAGCTGACGCCGGCAGGCAAGCGTCGGGTGCTGCGGGTGGCGGTCGACCAGGACGGCGGGATCACCCTCGACGAGGTGGCCGAGGCGACCCGCGCCGTCAACGAGGCGCTGGACGCCACCGACGTGATGGGCGAGCTGCCCTACACCCTCGAGGTCACCTCGCGCGGCGTCGACCGCCCCCTGACCCTCGAGCGGCACTGGCGTCGCAACATCGACCGGCTCGTGCTGGTCACCGACCTCGAGGGCCTCCAGACCACCGGACGCATCCTCGCCGCGGGAGCGGGGTCGGCCGAGATCGACGTCGACGGCAGCCACCGTTCGATCGACTACCAGCAGGTCCGCAAGGCCGTGGTCCAGGTGGAGCTCAACCGCCGCGCGAACCGCGACGAGACCCAGGAGGAGGACGACTGATGGACATCGACATGAACATCCTGCGCATGCTCGAGCGGGAGAAGGAGATCTCCTTCGACGTGCTCGTCGACGCGATCGAGCAGGCGCTGCTGACGGCCTACCAGCGCAGCGCCGGCGCCCAGGACTCCGCGCGCGTCCAGCTCGACCGCAAGACCGGCCACGTCTCGGTCCTGGCCTCGGAGGTCGACGGCGAGGGCACCACGGTCGGTGAGTACGACGACACTCCCGCCGGCTTCGGCCGCATCGCGGCCACGACGGCCAAGCAGATCATGCTCCAGCGCCTGCGCGACGCCGAGGACGACCTCCGCTTCGGAGAGTTCGCCGGCAAGGAGGGCGACATCGTCTCGGGGATCGTCCAGCAGGGACGCAACCCCGACGACGTGCTCGTCGACCTCGGCAAGCTGGAGGCGCTGCTGCCGCCGGGGGAGCGGGCGCCGGGGGAGAAGTACCCGCACGGGACCCGCCTGAAGTGCCTGGTCATCTCGGTGCGCAAGGGCATGCGCGGGCCACAGATCACGCTCTCGCGCTCGCACCCCAACCTGGTCCGCAAGCTCTTCGCCCTCGAGGTCCCCGAGATCGCCGACGGCAGTGTCGAGATCGCCGCGATCGCGCGCGAGGCCGGGCACCGCACCAAGATGGCCGTCAAGGCCACGGTCCCGGGCGTCAACGCCAAGGGTGCCTGCATCGGCCCCATGGGCCAGCGCGTGCGCAGCGTGATGGCCGAGCTGGACGGCGAGAAGATCGACATCGTCGACTGGTCCGACGACCCGGCCCGGCTCGTGGCCAGCGCCCTGTCGCCGGCCCAGGTCAGCGAGGTCCGGGTGGTCGACCTGGCGGCCCGCTCGGCACGGGTGGTCGTGCCCGACTTCCAGCTGTCGCTCGCGATCGGCAAGGAGGGCCAGAACGCGCGGCTGGCCGCGCGCCTGACCGGCTGGCGCATCGACATCCACTCCGACGAGGAGAGTCAGGGAGTGGGGGACGTCGAGAGCCTGGGGGAGAAGGGGTCGGACGCGACGGCCTGACCACTTTCCCGGGGCGGGTCAGGCGGCCGCGGCGAGCGCCCTCGGACGGCCCTATTCGGTGATGGGCCCCAGCATGGCTAGACTGAGTCCCGGTGTCCTCCTCACGATCCCCGTCGCTCCGTCCGGGCCCAGTCCGCACGTGTGTCGGGTGTCGCGAGAAGGCCACCAGGCGCGAGCTGTTGCGGGTGACCGTCGGCTCGGACACCGATGGCCTCGCGGCCGTGGTGCCCGACCCGCGGCGCACCGCACCCGGCCGCGGGGCGCACCTGCACCCCTCGGCCGTGTGCTACGACCTCGCGGTGCGGCGGAAGGCCTTCGCCCGTGCCCTCAGGGCACCGGGTGGGCTGAACGCGGCGCCGGTGGCCGAGCACCTCGACAGCTGGCACACGACCGGAGCAGGACCGACCAGGAACTGGAGCAGCGGCTCATGACTACTCGATGAGTAACCCCCGATGAGTTTGCACCACCACTAGAGGTCCGACACACCGCTGGACGCGGGTCGGGCCACCGAAGGAGAAACGTGGCTAAGACCCGAGTCCACGAGCTCGCCAAAGAGTTCGGCGTCGAGAGCAAGTTCGTTCTCGAGAAGTTCAAGGAGATGGGCGAGTTCGTGAAGTCGGCGAGCTCGACCATCGAGCTGCCCGCGGAGATGCGCTTCCGCAAGGAGGTCGGCGCCGGCCTGAAGGCCGCCGCCCCGGCACCTGCCCCGGCAGCCCCCACCGCCAGCCCCACCGGCACGGCGACCGGGCAGGGCGTGGCGTCCTCGACGCCGGCCCAGCCCACCCAGGCTCCTGCGGCCGCGACCTCGAACGGTGCCACGACGAGCAGCGAGGCCCCGGCGCCGGCGACGGGTGCTCCTCGCCCCGGCCCGCGCCGCGCACCGCAGCCGGCGCAACCTGCTGCGCAGGCCCCACCGGCTCCCGCCGCGGCGGCGCCCGTCGCCCCCGAGGCGCCCGACGCTGCGCCGGCGGCTCCGGCCGCGCGTGCCGAGAGTGCCCAGGACGCCCCGAGCGGTGGCGAGCCCTCGACGCCTGCTGGGCGACCCGGCCCGCAGGCGCCGGCACCCAGGGCGCCCGCACCGCGGCCCGTGGGCCGTCCCGGTGGCGGCGCCTCGCGCCCCGGCAACAACCCGTTCTCCTCCAGCCAGGGCATGGGCCGCCGCCCGGCAGCGCCCGCACCCGGAGCCAGCCCTGCCGAGCCCCCTGCCTCGGACCAGCAGCGCCCTCCGCGCCCGCCGGCCGGCCGTGACGGTGCTGCCCCGCGCCCCGGCATGCCCCGCCCGAACCCCGCGATGATGCCCAAGTCGCCCGCCGCCTTCGGCAGCGGCCCCGGCGGGCGTCCCGGACCCGGTGGCGGTCCCGGTCGCCCCGGCGGCGGCCGCGGCGGTGCCCCGGCACGCGGCGGTGCCGGTGCCCCCGGTCGCGGCGCTCCGGGCGCTCCGGCTGGTGCGCCTGGCCGTGGCGGGTTCAGCGGTCCTCCCGGACGCGGGCGTCCCGGTCAGCGCGGCAGCACCCAGGGCGCCTTCGGCCGCCCGGGCGGGCCGTCGCGACGTGGACGCAAGTCCAAGCGGGCGCGTCGCCAGGAGTTCGAGCAGATGGAGGCTCCCACCCTCGGTGGGATGCGCGTGCGCAAGGGCGACGGCGAGATCGTGCGCCTGGCGCGCGGCGCCTCGCTGACCGACTTCGCCGACAAGGTCGGCGTCGACGCCGCCCAGCTGGTGCAGATGCTCTTCCACCTCGGCGAGATGGTCACCGCGACCGAGTCGGTCAACGAGGCGACCCTCGAGCTGCTCGGGGAGGAGCTGAACTACAACGTCCAGGTCGTCTCCCCCGAGGACGAGGACCGCGAGCTGCTCGAGTCCTTCGACATCGAGTTCGGCGAGGACGAGGGAGACGAGTCCGACCTGGTCGTGCGACCCCCGGTGGTCACGGTCATGGGTCACGTCGACCACGGCAAGACCAAGCTGCTCGACGCCCTGCGCAGCGCCAACGTCGTGGCGAAGGAGGCCGGCGGCATCACCCAGCACATCGGTGCCTACCAGGTCGCCACCGACGTCGACGGCACCGAGCGGCGCATCACCCTGATCGACACCCCCGGTCACGAGGCGTTCACCGCGATGCGTGCCCGTGGCGCCCAGGCCACCGACATCGCGATCCTGGTGGTCGCGGCCGACGACGGCGTGATGCCGCAGACGGTCGAGGCGCTCAACCACGCCAAGGCCGCGGGCGTCCCGATCGTGGTGGCGGTGAACAAGATCGACAAGGAGGACGCGGACCCGACGAAGGTCCGTGGCCAGCTCAGCGAGTACGGCCTGGTGCCCGAGGAGTACGGCGGCGACGCGATGTTCGTCGACGTCTCGGCCAAGTCCGAGCTCAACCTCGACAAGCTGCTGGAGGCGGTCGTCCTGACTGCCGACGCCTCGCTCGACCTGCGGGCCAACCCCACGCAGGACGCCCAGGGCCTGGTCGTCGAGGCGCACCTGGACCGCGGTCGCGGTCCGGTGGCCACGATCCTGGTCCAGCGCGGCACGCTGCGCGTGGGCGACTCGATCGTCGCCGGACCGGCCCACGGCCGCGTCCGCGCCATGCTCGACGAGCACGGTGTCGAGATGGTGCAGGCCGACCCGTCGCGTCCGGCGATGGTGCTGGGCCTCTCGGCCGTCCCCGGCGCGGGCCAGAACTTCCTGGTCGTCGACGACGACCGGATGGCCCGCCAGATCGCCGAGAAGCGCGAGGCCCGCGAGCGGGCGGCCATGCAGGCCAAGCGTCGGGTGCGGCGCACGCTCGAGGACTTCATGGCCTCCATGGAGAAGGGCGAGAGCCAGGAGCTCAACCTCATCCTCAAGGGCGACGTGTCCGGGTCGGTCGAGGCCCTCGAGGACGCCCTGTCGCAGATCGACGTCGGCGACGAGGTCGGCATCCGGGTCATCGACCGCGGGGTCGGTGCCATCACCGAGACCAACGTCGACCTCGCGGCGGCCTCCGACGCGATCATCATCGGCTTCAACGTCCGGCCCCAGGGCAAGGCGACGGAGCTGGCCGACAAGCAGGGCGTCGAGATGCGCTACTACTCGGTCATCTATCAGGCGATCGACGAGATCGAGGCGGCCCTCAAGGGCATGCTCAAGCCGGAGTACGAGGAGGCCGCCCTGGGGCAGGCGGAGATCCGAGAGATCTTCCGCTCGTCGCGGATCGGCAACATCGCCGGGTGCATGGTCATCAGCGGAACGGTGCAGCGCAAGGCCAAGGTCCGGGTGCTGCGCGACAACGCCGTCATCGCCGACAACCTCGACCTCGCCTCGTTGCGACGCGAGAAGGACGACGCCTCCGAGGTCCGCGAGGGCTTCGAGTGCGGCTTGGTGCTGCGCAACTTCCAGGACATCAGAGATCGGCGACATCGTCGAGTCCTTCGAGATGCGTGAGATCCCCAGGGGGTGAAGCCCCCCCGCCTGCGGCGGGACCCCCCCGCCTGCGGCGGGACAGAAAGGCTCGGACCGGCTTCGCCGGGCTGGTCTTCTGTTCCGCCGGACCAGGCTCGCTCCGCTCGCGGTCCGGCGGGCTCACGCAGCCCGTGCCGGGTCGGGGTGGACTGGTGTCACGAGAGAGGATGAAGCATGAGCAATCCCCGGGTGCGTAGGATCGCCGACCGCGTGCAGGTGGTGGTCGCCGAGATGCTCGAGCGACGCATCAAGGACCCTCGTCTGGGCTTCGTGACCGTCACCGACGTGCGCGTCAGCGGTGACAGCCAGCAGGCCACGATCTTCTACACCGTGCTCGGCGAGGACGCCGACCTGGTGAGCTCGGCGGCGGCGCTGGAGTCGGCCAAGGGTCTGATCCGCTCGGAGGTCGGCAAGCAGCTCGGCATCCGGCACGTACCCACGCTGACCTTCGTGCCCGACGCGCTCCCGGCCAACGCGCGCCACCTCGACGAGGTGCTGGCGCGTGCCAAGGAGATCGACGACGCCGTCGCGGCCCGCCGCGTGGAGACCTATGCCGGCGACGCCGACCCCTACAAGGTGGCGCGCGAGGACCCCGACGGCGACATCGACGGGGACGCAGAAGGGGACGCCGACGAGCCGGTCGACCTCGGCGACCCCGACGGGCGGGCGTGAGCGCCAGCGCGGCGCCACCGCCGAGCGGCCTGCTGGTCGTCGACAAGCCCGCCGGCCTGACCTCCCACGACGTGGTCGCGCGGGTGCGCCGCCTGGCCGGCACGCGCAAGGTCGGCCACGCCGGCACCCTCGACCCGATGGCCACCGGCGTGCTGGTGCTGGGGGTGGGGCGCGCGACCCGGTTGCTGGGCCACCTCGTGCTGGCCGGCAAGGACTACGACGCCACTGCCCGGCTGGGGTGGGCCACCACGACCGACGACGCCGAGGGCGAGCCCCTGGCCGTCGCCGACCCGACCGCGGTGAGCGCCCTCGACGACGACCAGGTGCGCCGGGCCTTCGCCGAGCAGGTCGGTGACCTTGCCCAGGTGCCGAGCTCGGTCTCGGCGGTCAAGGTCGACGGCCGACGGGCCTACGACCGGGTGCGTGCGGGCGAGTCGGTCGAGCTGGCCGCCCGGCAGGTGCGCGTCGACGAGCTCGTGGTCCACCGGACCCGCGCGGTACCGGAGGTGTCGGCCCTCGACGCCGAGATCTCGGTGCGGTGCTCCTCGGGCACCTACGTCCGGGCGATCGCCCGCGACGTCGGCGTGCGGCTCGGGGTCGGGGGGCACCTGACGGCCCTGCGACGCACGACCGTCGGGCCGTTCACCCTGGCCGAGGCCCGGACGCTCGACGAGCTGGCCGACGAGGTGTCGATCGTGCCGATCGCCGAGGCCGCCGCCCGGTGCTTCACCGCGCTGACCCTCGACGAGGCGGGGGCCCGCGACGTCTCCTTCGGGCGGACGCTCGACCTCGACCTCACCACGACGACCGCGCTCTTCGCCCCCGACGGGGCGTTGCTCGCCCTCTACGGCCCGCACGAGGGCCGGGCGCGGGCCGTGGCCGTGTTCGTCTGAGCCGACGCCGCCAGTAGGCTCGGGGCCGTGCAGATCTGGCGCTCGCTCGACTCCGTGCCCGACGACCTGGGCCGGACGGTGGTCGTCATCGGCAACTTCGACGGCTGCCACCGGGGTCACACCGTGGTCGTCGGTCGCGCGCGGGCCGAGGCCGACGAGCACGGGCTCCGACTGGTCGCGGTCACCTTCGACCCGCACCCGATGGCGGTCCTGCGACCCGACCACGCGCCCTCGGTGCTGACGCCGCTGGCCCAGCGGGCCAGGCTGCTCGAGCGGACCGGTGTCGACGACGTGCTCGCGCTGCCCTTCGACCGCGCCATGGCCGCCTGGTCGCCGAGCGAGTTCGTCGAACGGGTGCTCACGAGCACGCTGCACGCCCAGGTCGTGGTGGTGGGCGCCAACTTCCGCTTCGGCGCGAAGGCTGCGGGGGACACCGCCGCACTCCAGGCCCTGGGGGACCGCCTGGGCTTCACGGCCGTCGGTGTCGCGCTCGACGGCGGCCCGCAGGTCTGGTCGTCGACCTACGTGCGCACCTGCCTGGCCGCCGGCGACGTCGCCGGGGCCGCCGAGGCGCTGGGGCGGCCCTTCTCGGTGCGTGGGCCGGTCGTGGTGGGGGACCGCCGCGGACGCGAGCTCGGCTACCCCACCGCCAACGTCTCCCTGCCCCCCGAGTCGGCGCTGCCGGCCGACGGGGTCTACGCCGGGTGGTTGTGGGTCGAGGACCCGGCCGGGGGAGGCTCCTCGTCGTTCCCGACGGCGATCAGCGTCGGGACGAACCCGACCTTCGACGGCGAGCGCGAGCGACGGGTCGAGGCCTACGTGCTGGACCGTGACGATCTCGAGCTCTACGGCCTCGAGGTCGAGGTGAGCTTCGTGGAGCGGTTGCGCGGCATGGTCGCCTTCAGCTCGGTCGAGGGACTGCTCGCGCAGATGGCCCTCGACGTGGACCACGCCCGGGCCGTGCTGGCCCCCTGAGCCACGCGAACGCCCCGCTGCCCGAGGGCAGCGGGGCGTGACGAGAGGGCCGACGACGCCCGGCCCGGGTCTGGCTCAGGCGTCGAGGTCCTTCTCGACCAGCGCCGCGATGGTGGCCACGTCGGCCTCGTCGGTGCCGCTGACCTCGACGGTGGCGCCGGCGCCGGCGCCGAGGGTCATGATCATCAGCGCCGAGGCGGCGTCGACCGGGGTGTCACCGGGCAGTCCGAGGAAGACGTCGGAGTCGAGATCGGCCGCCGCCTCCGAGATCAGCGCAGCGGGACGGGCGTGCAGGCCGACGGAGGATCCGACGACGACGGACTTGCTGGGCATGGGTGCTCCTTGGGGTGCTGGATCGGTGCAGGGACAGTACGCGGGCGGCGTGGCTCAGGCGGCGACGAGTGAGTCTGCGGCCGCCTCCGAGGACGTGGCGCGCATCGACTTCAGGGCGATCACCGAGGCGGCCCCGACGAGGACCCCGGCGAGGAGGGCGACGAAGAAGCCGAAGACGCCGTCCACCGCGAAGATCACGAAGATGCCGCCGTGGGGGGCGCGCAGGCTCACGCCGAACAGCTCCGAGAGTCCGCCGGTGACCGCGCTGCCGAGCATGATCGAGGGGATCACGCGCAGCGGGTCGGCCGCGGCGAACGGGATGGCGCCCTCGGTGATGAAGGAGGCGCCCATCAACCAGCCGGCCTTGCCGTTCTCCCGCTCGGGCAGGGTGAACAGGTTCGGGCGCACCACGCTGGCCAGGGCCAGCGCGATCGGGGGGACCATGCCGGAGAGCATGACGGCAGCCATCACCTTCAGCTCGGGAGCATCGGTGGCCAGCGCCGCGGTGCCCAGCCCGGTGGTGGCGAAGGCGTAGGCGGTCTTGTTCAGCGGGCCACCCATGTCGAAGGCCATCATCAGGCCCAGGATGACCCCGAGCAGCACCGCGAGACCGGGTCGGGCGCCCATGTAGGCCAGCCCGTCGGAGAGCGAGCCCATCAGCGAGGCCAGCGGGCGGGCCAGCACGACGACCATGACGAAGCCGGCCATCAGGGTGGTGAGCAGCGGGATGACCAGGACCGGCATCAGGCCGCGCGCCCAGGACGGGATCGACCAGGTGGTGATCCAGTGGGCGATCACGCCGGCCAGGACGCCGCCGATGATGCCGCCGATGAAGCCCGACTGGGTGGTGACCGCGATCGCGCCCATGACGAAGCCGGGGGCGATGCCGGGCCGGTCGGCGATGGCGTAGGCGATGTAGCCGGCCAGGGCCGGCACGAGGAAGCCGAACGCGGCCCCGCCGAGCACGAACATCAGGGCGCCGAGGTAGGCCAGCAGGCTGGAGCCGAACAGGGCGTGGTCCAGGCCGAGCGCCGCCGTGTCCGGCAGGTTGAACAGCGAGTTCTCGGTCGCGATCTCCGGGAAGTTCACGATCTCGTAGCCGCCCAGCAGGAACGACAGGGCGATCAGCAGACCACCGGCCGCCACGAAGGGGATCATGTAGGAGACCCCGGTCATCAGGACCCGGCGGATCTGCCCGCCCCAGGACTCCCCGGCGCCGCCACGCTGCTCGCCCGAGCCCGCGACCCCCTCGACCCGCGCAGCGTGCGGGTCGTCGGCCAGGTACAGGGCCTCGGCGATCATCTGGTCGCCCTCGTCGATGGGCCGCTTGACCCCGGAGTTGACGACCGGCTTGCCGGCGAAGCGCGAACGGTCACGGACCCCCACGTCGACGGCGAAGATCACGGCGTCGGCGTCGGCGATCGTCTGCGGGGCCAGCGGCTTGGAGCCGGCCGAGCCCTGGGTCTCGACGTGGATCTCCACGCCGGCCCGGCCGGCGGCGGCCTCGAGGGCCTCGGCGGCCATGTAGGTGTGCGCGATCCCGGTCGGGCAGGCCGTGACGGCGACCAGCCGGCGTCCGCTGCCGCTCGCGCTCCCGGTGGCGGCCGGCGCCGCGCTCGCCGTGGCGGCGGGCGGAGCGCTCGCTGCGGTGCTCGCGCTCGCTGCCTTCGCCGCGGGTGCGTCGCCGAGGACGTCGCCGACCAGGGCCACGACCTCCTCGCGGGTCTCGGCCGCGCGCAGGGAGTCGGTGAAGCTCGGCTTGACCAGGGCCCTGGCCAGCTTGGTCAGCAGGGTCAGGTGGGTGGTGTCACCCCCGGCGGGCGCGCTGATCAGGAAGAGCAGCTCGGCGGGCCCGTCCTTGGCGCCGAAGTCGACCGGGGGTCGGACCCGGGCGAAGGCCAGGGTCGGCACCTCGACCCCGGTCGTGCGGCAGTGGGGGATCGCGATGCCCCCCGGCAGGCCGGTCGACGACGTCGCCTCGCGGGCCAGGGCGTCCTCGACCAGCTGGTCGCGGTCGCTGGCGCGCCCGGCGGCCTCGACGACGTCGGCCAGTGCCCGGATGACGTCGTGCTTGTCGGAACCGAGGTTCTCGTCCAGCCGGACGAGGTCGGTGGTGATCAGATCGGTCATGTGGTTGCTCCCGTGGGGTGACGCAGGGCGGAGACCTGCACGCGACCGGGGTCGACGTGGGCGGGCTCCGGGATGGTGGTGCCGGGCAGGCCGGCGGCCGCGCTGCCATAGGCGACGGCGAGCGCGAGTCGGTGGGCGGGGGGCTCCCCGCGGAGGTCGGCCAGCAGGTAGCCGAAGAGGCTGGAGTCGCCGGCCCCTACCGTGCTGACGACCTCGGTCGGTGGTGGTGCGGCGTGCCAGGCGCCCTCGGCGGTGGCCAGCACCGCGCCGCCGGCGCCCAGGGTGGCCAGGACGGCCTCGACGCCCCGGTCGACCAGGGTCGCCGCGGCGTCCGCGGCGGCCTGCGGGTCGGCCTCGATGGCAGCGGGGTCGCCTCCGGTCAGGGAGGCCAGCTCGTCGCCGTTGGGCTTCATCAGGTGGGGGCAGGCGTCGGGGCCGGTCGCGACGAGGTTCTCGACCAGTGCGCGCAGCGGCGCGTCACTGGTGTCGACGGCGATCCGGGCACCGCTCCGGCGCAGCGCACCCACCAGCTGGGCGTACCAGGTCGCCGGCGCCCCGGGGGGCAGGGATCCTGCCAGCACGACCCAGCGGGCGGCGGCGGCGTGCTCGACCAGGACGGCGCCGAGACGGTCCATGGTGGCCGGCTCGAGGACGGGCCCGGGGCTGTTGAGCTTGGTCGTGGTCCCGTCCGGCTCGCTGATGGTCAGGTTGACCCGCGGGGGTCCCGAGGACACCACGGGGACGCAGTCGATGCCGGCGCGGCGCAGCTCGAGCACGAAGGGGTCCTCGGGTGCCACGGGCAGCACGGCGAGGGTCGCGACGCCGGCCGAGAACGCGGCGCGCGAGATGTTGACGCCCTTGCCCCCGGCCTGGGAGATCACCGACTCGGCGCGCTGGACCGAGCCGCGGCGCAGGCGCCCGGCGAGGGTCACGGTGCGATCCGTGCTGGGGTTCGCGGTCAGGGTGAGGATCATGCGAGGCGCACCTCCACGCCGGCGTGCTCGAGGTCGCGGCGGTCGTCGGGGGACAGGGACTCGTCGGTGACCAGGACGTCGACCTGGGCCAGCGAGGCGAAGCGGACCGTGCTGTCGCGGCCGACCTTGCTGGCGTCGGCCAGCACGACCACCTTCCGGGCGGCCGTGACGATGGCCCGCTTGGTGGCGGCCTCGTCGGCGTCGGGGGTCGAGAGCCCGTGCACCAGCGAGAGCGCGTTGGTGCCCATGAAGGCGACGTCGACCCGCAGTCGGCCCAGCGCCTCGACGGTGTCCGCACCGACGGCTGCCTGGGTGGTCGGGCGCACCCGACCGGGCAGGAGGTGCAGGTCGACGCCGGGGTGGGTGCCCAGGCGGGTGGCCACGGGCACCGCGTGGGTGTAGATGCTCAGCGGGAGATCGCGGGGAACCAGGGCCGCGAGACGAGCCGTCGTCGTGCCGGCGTCCAGCGCGATGCTGGCGCCGGCCGGCGGCAGCAGGTCCAGCGCCGCCGTCGCGATGCGGTCCTTGGCCAGCGTGTTGGCGCGGTCACGCTCCCCGAGGCCGAACTCGATGCTCACCAGGGCGTGCGCCGGCACCGCCCCGCCGTGGACGCGCCGGACCAGGCCCATGCGCTCCAGGGTCGACAGATCGCGACGGATCGTCTCGGTCGTGACGTCGTAGGCTGTGGCGAGGGAGGCCACCGAGAGCCTCCCGCGGCTGCGGACCAGCTGGGCGATGGCCTGTTGGCGCTCCTCGGCGTACATGGGTCCACCCCCTGTCCGGGCATCGGCCGGTGGGCCGTCCGCAATCTTCATATGTGTTGTTTTAGTTGGTTTCACTATGGACTGTCAAGGGTCTGCGTGTTTATCCTGTGATCATGGTCACGAGCTCACCGATCCTTGACGACACGATCCTGCGCGGCTCGCCCGTCGTGCCCGGCATCGCCTTCGGCCCCGTCGTGCTGGTGCGCGACGAGGTCCCCCGAGAGGCTGTCGAGGCCTTCGGGCGAGGCGACTTCGCCGATGCCGACGCGGCGCTGGCCGCCTACGACGCCGCCGTGAGCGAGGTCGCCGACGGCTACGCCGCGAAGGCCTCCCACGCCCAGGGGGCTGCCGCGGAGGTCCTGGTCGCCAGCTCCGGACTGGTGCGCGACAAGGGCATGCGCAAGGCGGTGCGGCAGCGCCTCGCCGCCGACACCGACCTGGTCGGCGCCGTCCGCGGCGCCGTCGACCAGTTCGCGGAGACCTTCACCGCGCTCGGCGGCCTGATGGCCGAGCGGGTCACCGACCTGCGCGACATCGAGAAGCGCCTGGTGGCCCGTGTGGTCGGCGCCCGCGAGCCCGGCGTGCCCGACCCCGAGACCCCCTCGATCGTGATCGCCGACGACCTCGCGCCCGCCGACACCGCGGGTCTCGACCCGGCCGCGGTGCTCGCGCTGGTCACCGAGCGGGGCGGCCCGACCAGCCACACCGCCATCATCGCGCGGCAGCTGGGCATCCCCTGCGTCGTCGGCGCGGCCGGGGTCACCGCGGTCGCCGAGGGCACGCTCGTCCTCGTCGACGGCACCGCCGGCATCCTGGACCCGGCGCCCGACCCCGACCAGGCGCGGGCCCGCGTCGAGCGCGACCAGGTCGAGCGGAGGGAGGCGCAGGCCTGGGCCGGGCCCGGCGCCACCGCGGACGGCACCCCGGTGAAGCTCCTGGCCAACGTCGCCGACGGCGCCAGCGCCCGTGGGGCCGCCCCCCAGCCGGTCGAGGGGGTCGGCCTCTTCCGCACCGAGCTGTGCTTCCTGGGCCGCTCCGAGGAGCCCACCGTCGAGGAGCAGACCGACGTCTACGCCGAGGTCCTCGACGCCTTCGCGGGCCGTCAGGTCGTGCTGCGCACGCTCGACGCCGGCTCCGACAAGCCGCTCGCCTTCGCCACCCTTCCCGATGAGGAGAACCCCGCGCTCGGGGTGCGCGGGCTGAGGCTCTCCTTCGGTGATCCCGGTCTGCTGGAGCGTCAGCTCGACGCAGTGGCCGCGGCCGCTGAGCGCACCGGGACCCCGGTCCAGGTGATGGCCCCGATGGTGGCGACCGTGGCCGAGGCCGCGGACTTCGCAGCCCAGGTCCGTGGCCGCGGCCTGAGCGCCGGCATCATGGTCGAGGTGCCCAGCATCGCGCTGCTCGCCGACCAGGTGCTCGAGCACGTCGACTTCCTCTCGATCGGCACCAACGACCTGACCCAGTACGCGATGGCGGCGGACCGGATGGCCACCTCGCTGGCCCACCTGACCGACCCGTGGCAGCCGGCGGTCCTGCGCCTGGTGGCGATGACCGCAGCAGCGGGACGGCGCGCCGGCAAGCCCGTCGGGGTCTGCGGCGAGGCGGCAGCCGACCCGCTCCTGGCCTGCGTGCTGGTCGGCATGGGGATCACGTCGCTGTCGATGGCGGCCGCCGCCGTGCGGACGGTCGGAGCCCGCCTCGCGGGGGTCTCCGACGAGACCTGCCGACGGGCCGCGGAGGTCGCCCTCGAGCGGTTCGACCCGGCCGCCGCACGCGCAGCCGTCCTCGAGGTCGTCACGGGCTGAGCGTGGATCGGGGCTAAGCCCGCAGGGGTGAACGGCGCGCCGATCGGCGCGAACCCCGGTGCCGGAGGGGTGCACGGCGCTACTGTGCGCTCACCACGGCGCCGGGACCCCGGTTCCGCCCCCAACCCCTCACCGGAGGCTTCCCCATGGGTTACGGACTCGGCGTCTTCCTGCTCGCACTCGGCCTGGCTCTGGTCTTCGCCGTCGACGACACGCAGATCGGTCCTCTCGAGGTCCCCACGCTCGGCTGGATCCTGGCCGCGGCCGGGGCTCTGATCGTCGTGCTGACCGCGATCACGCTCAACTCGCGGCGCAGCCACAGCGCCGTGGCGCGCACCACGCACCCCGACGGCAGCCAGACCGTCCAGGAGCGCACCAACCGCGACGTGCCGCCGGCCGTGTGAGCCGCGGCGTCACCGACTTGGAGCCCCCGCGGCCCGCTTGCTAGTCTTCACCGGTTGCCTGCGTGGGTCGCGCCCGAAACGGTGCACCCGCCCGGGCGGCGGCTGCAGCTGCAGCCAGACCCTTCCCTGCCGTGCAACGGCCGCGGATCCAGAGTGCCCGGGTGGACAGGCCCCGGTGCGCCGCGCATACGAGACCCTGAGGAGCCCGATGTCGATCGGAACCGACGCGGATACCAAGAAGAAGATCATCGCCGAGTACGCCACGACCGACGGCGACACCGGCTCGCCCGAGGTGCAGATCGCCTTGCTCAGCTTTCGGATCAGTCACCTGACCGAGCACCTGAAGACCCACAAGCACGACCACCACAGCCGTCGCGGCCTGCTGCTGCTCGTCGGCCAGCGCCGCCGGCTGCTGAACTACCTGCGCAAGACCGAGATCGCCCGTTACCGGTCGATCGTCGAACGACTCGGTCTGCGCCGCTGACCCCTGGAGGGCTCACCTGACGGTGGGCCCTTCGGTGTTTCCCGCACGACAACTGCACATCTCCTCAGGAGCGAGCTGCGAGCCACCGGCCCGGTCCTCGGTAGTGACGTGCAGAACCACGGCCCCCACCCGGCGTGGCTCTGCGGGTCTCGATCGAAGACCGGCTACCTCCGCAGCGAGCGGCGCGCCGATGTCGGCGCCGGCTCGCGGACGCTCCGCGAACAGTGAAGGACCGATCTCACCCATGACCCACGTGGAACCCACCATCTCGGCGGTCGAGACCGTCATCGACAACGGCAAGCACGGTCAGCGCACCGTGAAGTTCGAGACCGGGCTGCTGGCCCGCCAGGCCGCCGGCTCGGTGACGGCCTACCTCGACGACGAGACCATGCTGCTCTCGGCCACGACCGCGAGCAAGCGGCCCAAGGACAACCTCGACTTCTTCCCGCTCACCATCGACGTCGAGGAGCGGATGTACGCCGTCGGGCAGATCCCCGGCTCGTTCTTCCGCAGCGAGGGACGTCCGGGCGAGGACGCGATCCTCACCTGCCGCCTCATCGACCGGCCGCTGCGCCCGACGTTCAAGAAGGGCCTGCGCAACGAGGTCCAGGTCGTCATCACCGTGATGGCGCTCGACCCCGACATGCCCTACGACGTGCTGGCCATCAACGCCGCGTCCCTGTCCACCCAGCTCTCCGGCCTGCCGTTCTCCGGCCCGGTCGGCGGCGTCCGGGTGGCGCTGATCGACGGCCAGTGGGTCGCGTTCCCGACCCACAGCCAGCTCGAGGAGGCCGTCTTCGACATGGTCGTCGCCGGCCGGGTCACCGAGACAGGTGACGTCGCCATCATGATGGTCGAGGCCGAGGCCACCGAGCAGACCTGGACCCTGGTCCAGGGTGGCGCACAGGCGCCCACCGAGGAGATCGTGGCCCAGGGCCTCGACGCCGCGAAGCCCTTCATCAAGCAGCTGTGCGAGGCCCAGGCCGAGCTGGCCAAGGAGGCCGCGAAGCCGGTCGCCGACTTCCCGGTGTTCCTCGAGTTCGAGGACGACGTCTACGCCGCCGTGCAGTCGGCCGTCTCCGAGGAGACCGCCAAGGCCCTCACGATCGGCGACAAGCAGGAGCGCGAGGCGCGCACCGACGACATCAAGGACGGCCTGCTGAGCAGGATCGGCGGCGACTTCGAGGGCCGCGAGAAGGAGATCGGCGCGGCCTTCCGCGCGCTGAACAAGTCGCTCGTGCGGGAGCGGGTCCTGCGCGACCAGGTCCGCATCGACGGGCGCGGCCTGGCCGACATCCGCCCGTTGCACGCCGAGGTCGGCGTGATCCCGCGCGTGCACGGCTCGGCGCTCTTCGAGCGTGGCGAGACCCAGATCCTGGGTGTCACCACGCTGAACATGCTCACCCTCGAGCAGAAGCTGGACACCCTCTCCCCGGAGAAGTCCCGCCGCTACATGCACAAGTACGTCTTCCCGCCGTTCTCCACCGGCGAGACCGGGCGCGTCGGCTCGCCGAAGCGTCGCGAGGTCGGCCACGGCGCGCTGGCCCGCCGCGCCCTGCTGCCCGTGCTCCCCTCGCGCGAGGAGTTCCCCTACGCGATCCGTCAGCTCTCCGAGGCCATGGGCTCCAACGGCTCCACCTCGATGGGCTCGGTCTGCGCCTCGACGATGTCGCTGCTCCAGGCCGGTGTGCCGCTGCGCGCGCCGGTGGCCGGCATCGCGATGGGCCTCATCTCCGGTGAGGTGGAGGGCTCGACCCAGTACGTCGCCCTGACCGACATCCTCGGTGCCGAGGACGCCTTCGGCGACATGGACTTCAAGGTCGCCGGCACCCGCGAGTTCGTGACCGCGCTGCAGCTGGACACCAAGCTCGACGGCATCCCCGCCGAGGTCCTGGCCAAGGCCCTCAACCAGGCCCGGGACGCCCGCCTGGCGATCCTGGACGTGATGGGCGAGGCCATCGAGGCCCCCGAGGAGATGTCGATCCACGCACCGCGGATCATCACGGTGCGGGTGCCCGTCGACAAGATCGGCGAGGTCATCGGCCCGAAGGGCAAGGTGATCAACCAGATCCAGGACGACACCGGGGCGCACCTCTCGATCGAGGACGACGGCACGGTCTACATCGGGGCGACCAACGGCGAGGCCGCCGAGGCCGCGCGCAACGCGGTCAACGCGATCGCCAACCCGACCATGCCCGAGATCGGCGAGCGCTACCTCGGCACGGTCGTGAAGACGACCAACTTCGGGGCCTTCGTCTCCTTGATGCCCGGCAAGGACGGCCTGCTGCACATCAGCAAGCTGCGCGGCCTGGCCGGCGGCAAGCGGGTCGAGGCCGTCGAGGACGTCGTCTCGGTCGGTCAGAAGGTCCAGGTGGAGATCGCCGAGATCGACGATCGCGGCAAGCTCTCCCTCGTGCCGGTGGTCGAGGACGGCGCCGAGGCCCCCGAGGAGGACTGAGCTCGTGGCGGAAGATCCCGCCGGGGCCACGACCCGTCCGGTCCGCGCGAGCGGGCCGGGCGGGTCGGCGCCGTTGCGGCGTCCCGGCACCAGCACGCTGCTGACCGTGCGGGACGAGGCCGGCCTGGTCACCTCGACGGTGCGTCGTACCGTCCTGCCGGGCGGCCTGCGCGTGGTGACCGAGGAGATGGCCGGCGCCCGCTCGGCCAGCGTCGGGGTGTGGGTCGCGGTCGGCTCGCGCGACGAGGCGCCGGAGGAGCACGGCTGCTCACACTTCCTCGAGCACCTGCTCTTCAAGGGCACCGAGCAGCGCACGGCCCTCGACATCTCCGTCGAGCTCGACACCGTGGGCGGTGAGCTCAACGCCTTCACCGCCAAGGAGTACACCTGCTTCCACGCCCGGGTGCTCGCCGAGGACCTGGCCCTGGCCGTGGACGTCCTCGGGGACATGACGACCGGCTCGCTGCTCGAGCAGGTCGACGTCGAGACCGAGCGCGAGGTGATCCTCGACGAGATCGCGATGCACGACGACGACCCGGACGACGTCGTGCACAACCTGGTGGCCCAGCAGGCCTGGGGGGCGACCAGCGCGCTGGGGCGCTCCATCGCCGGGAGCCCCGAGTCGATCGCCGCCCTCGACCGCGACGGGGTCGCGGCCTTCTACCGACGCCACTACCGACCCGAGGCGATGGTCGTCTCGGTCGCCGGGAAGCTCGACCACGACGCCGTCGTCGAGCAGGTGGCGGCCGCCTTCGGGAGGCAGGGCTTCCTCGAGGGCGTGGACGAGCCCCGTCGGCCCCGGCGGGTCGGCACCGCTCCGGTGCTCACAGCGGGCGAGGTGCGGGCCTCGCGGCCCTTCGAGCAGGCCAACCTGGTCGTGGCCGCGGCCGGCCTCTCCCGTCACGACGAGCGGCGCTTCGCCCTGGGGGTCCTCAACACCGCGCTCGGCGGCGGCACGTCGAGCAGGCTCTTCCAGGAGATCCGCGAGCGGCGCGCGCTGGCCTACTCGGTCTACTCCTTCTCCAGCCACTACGCCGACACCGGGCTGGTCGGGGTGTCGGTCGGGTGCCTGCCCGCGCGCCTGGACGCGGTGCTCGAGAGCGTGCGCCTCGAGCTGGACCGGGTGGCCGCGGGGGGCCTGGACCAGGAGGAGCTGCGCCGCGGACAGGGGCAGCTGCGCGGCGGTCTCGTGCTCGGGATGGAGGACCCCGAGGCGCGGATGCACCGCATCGGCAAGGCCGAGCTGGTCCACGACGAGGTCCTCGGCGTCGACGACGTGCTGGCGCGGATCGCGGAGGTCACCCTCGAGGACGTCGCCGTGCTGGCGGCGGAGGTCTACACCGGCCCCGAGGTGCTCGCCGTCGTCGGGCCCTGAGGGCCTCGCAGACCCCTCGACGCCGCACGCGGCCAGGCTCAGCGGCGTCCGAGCAGTCCGACCACGGCCGGCCGCTCGTTGCGGACGGCGGCGACCCGGAAGCCGCCGGCCTCCAGGGCGGCCGAGGCGCCGGTGAGGATCTGCGGCACCTGGTCGGGCCGGCTCGCGTCGTAGAAGAGGCCGACCACTCCTCCTGGACGCAACCGCTCGTGGAGGAGGGCCACCTCGTCGGTGCACTGGCGCACCCAGAAGAGGTTCACGTTGAAGGCGAAGACCTTGCTGAGCCGCTTGACCGGGATCCGCAGGGTCGCGAGGTCGATCTGGCGCACGGTGAGGCGCTTGTCCTCGATGGCCGCCGCGTTGCGGCGCCGGGTCCGGTCCACGCCCGACTCGGAGCGGTCGATGGCGAACAGCCGGCCCCGAGCGGGCTCGAGGCGGCTGCACATCAGCTCGGCCGCGGCCCCGGGGCCGCAACCGATCTCGAGCACCTTGTCGTCGGCTTGGATGTCCATGAGGTCCACAGCCCAGCGAATCCGAGCCGGGATGAGGTCCACCGCCATGGGTCCACCCTGCCAGAAGGCGTGAGGCTAGGTTGGGACCCGTGGCAGGAGTGAGCAACCAGGCGGCGTCGGCGCCGCACCGGGTCGGCGTCCTCGGCGCCCGCGGGCGGGTCGGCCGCGAGGTGTGCGCGGCCCTCGAAACGGCCGGCGACCTGAGCCTCGTGGCCCGGGTCGACCTCGGCGACCCCCTCGACACGCTGCTCGCGGACCCGGCCGGGCCGGCGCAGGTCGTCGTCGACTTCACCCATCCCGACGTGGTGATGGACAACCTGCGCTACTGCCTCGACCACCGTCTCCACGCGGTGGTCGGCACGACCGGCTTCGACGACGAGCGGCTGGCGACGCTGCGCGGCTGGCTGGAGGACGCGCCGGGCCTCGGCGTCCTCGTGGCGCCCAACTTCTCGGTCGGGGCCGTGCTGATGATGCGCTTCGCCGCGGCCGCCGCCCGGTTCTTCGACTCCGTCGAGATCCTCGAGCTGCACCACCCCGACAAGGCCGACGCCCCGTCGGGGACGGCTCGCCGCACCGCCGAGCTGGTCGCGGCCGCGCGGCGGGAGGCCGGCTGCCCGCCGATGCCGGACGCCACCTCGACCGCCCTTGCGGGAGCGCGTGGCGCCGACGTCGACGGCGTCGCGGTCCACGCGCTGCGCATCCGCGGCATGCTCGCGCACCAGGAGGTCGTCCTGGGCGGCCTGGGGGAGACGCTGAGCATCCGCCACGACTCCTACGACCGCGCCGGGTTCACCCCCGGTGTGCTGGCTGCCGTGCGCGCGATCGGCGCCCGACCCGGCCTCACCGTCGGTCTCGAGGCCGTGCTCGACCTCGGGTGAGGCCCGAGCGCGCAGCCGCCGCGCCAGTCGACTGTCGTCGCCACCGCCACCGCCACCTCGACGCGCGGCGAGTGCCATCTCGCCCGGCTTGGCGCCCCGCGGCGAGAGGCCGGTGGGTCAGGGTTCAGGGCTCGACGGTGACCTTGATCGCCGTGCCGGCCTTGACGATGTCGAAGGCCTCGAGTGCCCGCTCGAGGGGGAGGTGCTCGGTGATGAGGTCCTTGACCGGTACCTGGCCCGTCGAGATGTACTCCAGCGCCCGCTTGTTGTGCTCGGGCGCCGAGCCGTTGGCACCGTGGAGGTGCAGCTGGCGGTAGTGCACGACGTTGGAGTCGCAGGTGATGGTGGGGTCGGTCTTGGGCAGGCCGCCGAAGAAGGAGATGCGACCGTTGCGGGCAGCCATCGCGATGGCCTGCTCCTGGGTGACGTTGGCCGCGGTCGCGGTGATGACGACGTCGGCGCCGCGTCCGTCGGTGAGCTCCATGACGCGCTGGACGACGTCGACGTCCGCGCCGTTGATGATCTCGTCTGGCCCGACCGCGTCGGCCGACATGGCCAGGCGCTCGGCGTTCACGTCGACGAGGAAGACCCGTCCGACGCGGTGCACGCCCCGGGCGATCCGGATGTGCATGCAGCCGATCGGGCCGGCCCCGAAGACCACGAGCGTGTCGCCCTCCTCGATGCCGAGCAGCTCCTGGGCGTTGATCGCGCAGGCGAACGGCTCGGCGGCCGAGGCCTCGTCGTAGCCGACGTTCTCAGGGATCCGGTTCAGGCCGTCGACCTTGAGCACCTGCCTCGGCACGATCATGTACTCGGCGAACCCGCCGTCGTACTGGTAGCCGACCGAGGTCTGGTTCGCGCAGACCGCCATCCAGCCCTTGCCGCACTCGTGGCACTCGCCGCACGGGACGGCGGCGATGACCTGGGCGCGGTCGCCGACCGCCCAGTCCCCGCCGAAGGTCTCCTGCACGTCCGCGCCGACCTCGACCACCTCACCGGCGATCTCGTGGCCGATGGTGCGCGGCGGGGTGAGGTTCTGGTGGCCGTTGTGGAAGATCTTGACGTCGGTGCCACAGGTGGAGCAGTTGCGCACCCGCAGCTTGACCTCGTCAGGCCCGCACTCGGGCTCGGGGACCTCTTCCAACCGGACGTCCTCGGGGGCGTAGAAGCGCAGGGCCAGCATGGGTGTCCTCCTGGGTCGGGGCGTGTGTCTGCCGTCACCCTAGCGGCCGATGGGCCCCATCTCTACCCACATTGCGTGGTTCTGTACCCGTTTGTGTGGTGTTCGAGGGTCTTGACCGGGGTGGGCTGGCAGGATATAAAGACAATCACAGAATCGTGACCGGCGTCACAGTAAGGGTGCGCCGGTCCGACCACGGTCACGGTCCGCCGGTCTCGGCGCACCGGCAGCAGAAGGGTCCGAGATGGTCACCAGCACACACACCGCGCCGCGGCCGGACGCGCCGAGCACCCGCGACAAGGGCGGCGCCCGGCTGCACGTGCAGCGCTTCGGCACGTTCCTGTCCAACATGGTGCTGCCCAACATCGGCGCCTTCATCGCGTGGGGCCTGATCACCGCTCTGTTCATCGAGACCGGGTGGATCACCCTGATCGGCGGCAAGCTGGGCTGGGACGGCGGCTACGGCATCGTCGAGCAGATCGGCGGCTGGGGCTCCAACGCGCCCGAGGGGCTCGAGGCCACCGGCATCGTCGGCGTGATGATCACCTACCTGCTGCCACTGCTCATCGGCTACACCGGCGGCCGGATGATGTACGACGACAACATCCGTGGCGGCGTGGTGGGCGCGATCGCGACCATGGGGGCGATCGCCGGCGCCGGCGTCCCGATGTTCCTCGGCGCGATGATCATGGGCCCGCTGGGCGGATGGTCGATGAAGCGGCTCGACGCCCTGTGGTCGCACAAGATCCGCCCCGGTTTCGAGATGCTCGTCAACAACTTCTCCGCCGGCATCTGGGGCGGCTTCCTGGCGATCGTCGGGTTCCTGGTCGCCGGGCCGTTCGTCGAGGCCTTCAGCACCGCTGCGTCGAAGATGATCGACCTGCTCGTCAACAACAACCTGCTGCCGCTGACCTCGATCTTCATCGAGCCGGCCAAGATCCTCTTCCTCAACAACGCCGTCAACCAGGGCATCCTGACCCCGCTGGGCACCGGCGAGGCGGCCGAGAAGGGCCAGTCGGTGCTGTTCCTGCTCGAGGCCAACCCCGGACCCGGCCTGGGTCTGCTGCTGGCCTTCATGTTCTTCGGCCGCGGGGTCGCTCGGGCCTCCGCGCCGGGCGCGATCATCATCCAGTTCGTCGGCGGCATCCACGAGATCTACTTCCCCTACGTGCTGATGAAGCCCAAGCTGGTCCTGGCCGTCATCGCCGGCGGCATGGCCGGCGTGGCCACCAACGTCGCCTTCGGTTCCGGGCTGCGCTCGCCGGCGTCGCCGGGGTCGATCATCGCCGTCTGGACGGCAGTGCCTCCGAGCAGCTTCATCGGGGTGACGGCCTCGGTGGTCGTCGCTGCTGCGGCCTCCTTCGCGGTCGCGGCGTTCCTGCTCAAGCTGGAGCGCGGCGACGACGACGGCGACCTCGCCGGCGCCACCGCGAACATGGAGTCCATGAAGGGCAAGAAGTCCTCGGTGTCCTCCGCGCTGACCGGGGGCGGACGCCCCGAGGGCCGGATCACCTCCATCGTGTTCGCCTGCGACGCCGGCATGGGCTCCTCGGCCATGGGCGCCTCGGTGCTGCGCAAGAAGGTCCACGGCGCCGGCTTCACCGACGTGACCGTGGTCAACAAGGCCATCTCGAACCTGACCGACGCCTACGACGTCGTGGTCACCCACCAGGACCTCACGGACCGGGCACGCCAGAAGTCCGGTTCCGCGATCCACGTCTCGGTCGAGAACTTCATGGCCAGTCCGCGCTACGACGAGATCGTGGAGCTGATCGAGGAGAGCAACGGTCAGGGAGCGGCGGCCGCTGCCACGTCAGGGTCCGCGGACGGCGAGCCCGGCCTGGCGGAGTCGGGGCTGCTGTCGCCGGAGTCGATCGTGCTCGGCGTCAGCGGTGAGTCCCGGGCCGAGGCCATCCAGCGTGCGGGCGAGCTGCTCCAGCGCGCGGGCGCGGTCGACGAGGCCTACGTCAAGGCGATGCACGAGCGCGAGACGTCGGTCTCGACCTACATGGGCAACCTGCTCGCCCTGCCGCACGGCACCAACGAAGCCAAGCCGGCGATCCGGCGTACGGCGATCTCGTTCGTGCGCTACGACGACACGGTGGACTGGAAGGGCAAGCAGGTGCGCTTCGTGGTCGGTGTCGCCGCCACGGGCAACGACCACCTGAAGCTGCTCGGCAAGATCGCTGAGGTGTTCCTCGACGACGCCCAGGTCGCTCGCCTCGAGCAGGCGTCGACCTCCCAGGAGGTGCTCGAGATCCTCGGCAACGTCCAGACGGTCTGAGCCCTGATCCCGGCCGAGCGCCGGGTCCCGCTCCACGACCCCGGTCGGCTCCCCGTGAGCCGACCGGGGTCGTCCTCGTCCACGCGACCCCACGGGGGTTGGGGAGGAGGGCGCCCTGCGCCCGACATCCGCAGTTTCACCGGTTCACCGGTGAAACTGCCGCTTCTGCGCCGCTGCATCACCGCAGGAGCGCTCGGACAGGTGCAGAACTTCAAGGCGCTGCGGGTGCCACGGCGGTCTTGAAACCGGCTGAGGCGTTTGCGGCGGTGCCGTCGGCTGATCCTGCGCGCGGTCGCTGAGGACCGGCTCGGCGGCACTGTTAGGCATCGATCGGTCGGACCTGCGGTGCTTGACCCTGGTGGCCTTCTCGGGGCGGTTGACCTCGATGACCTCGCACTGGTTCGCGAGCAGGTAGCGGGTCAGGCCGGCCCCGTAGGACCCGGTCGACTCCACTGCGATCTTGGTGATCGTGCCGTGCTGGGCAGCCCAGGCGAGCAGCTCGCGGTAGCCGCGGTCGTTTGCCTCGAGCTCGTGGTGGCCCAGGCGCCGGTGGTGTTGATCGGGGACTGCTGGTGAAAGATGACCTATCCAGGTCGGGCGGACAGGACAGTGATGGGAACTGATCAAGGTCCTGTGACGACAACCAACACGGCGTCAGTTTTCGAGACGGGTCAGACCCCCGCACCCGGCACCCCCATCCTGACTGCTCGAGACGCTCGCCGCGCTCGCTCCTCAACCCACCGTGAGTGCCGGCGCTTGCCCCTCAGCCACCTGAGAAGAGGCGGATCGAGGCGGCTACGAGCGCCGCGCCGGTCACGACGACCAGGAACGGCGCGCGCAGGACGAGCAGCGCCGCGGCGGCTGCCAGCGCTGGAACGCGTGCGTCCAGCACGAGCCGGCCCGGACCGCCGAGGACCTGCACGGCCACCAGGGCCGCGAGCAGCGCAATGGGCAGCAGACCAGCGATCCGGGCGACGGGGGGAGCCTCCAGCCACCGGGTGGGCACGCACAGTCCCGCCAGCTTGAGCAGGTAGCACCCGGCCGCGCCGACCAGGATCGCGGCCCAGGTCACGTCGGGTCCGTGGAGCGCGCCGGGAGGGCCCCGGCGAGCAGGGCCACCCCGGCGGCGGCCAGCACAGGCACGCCGGCGGGGGAGTGGGGCACCAGCAGCAGGGCCAGGGCGGCCGCGACGACACCGACCGCGAGCGGCCGGCGTCCCCGCAGCTGGGGCCAGAGCAGGGCCAGGAAGGCCGCCCCGACCGCCGCGTCCAAGCCGTAGCGGCGGGGATCCCCCAGGGCCGTCCCGGCCAGCGCACCGAGCAGGGTGGCTGCGTTCCACAGCACGAAGACCGACAACCCGGTGGCACGGAACGCCAGACGGGTCGTGGCGCGGTCGGGGCGACCGAGCGCCATGGCCGTCGACTCGTCGATGACCAGGTGGGCCGCCAGGACGCGGCGCGCGCCG
Source organism: uncultured Actinomycetota bacterium (assembly GCA_963822495.1). Classification (GTDB taxonomy): domain Bacteria; phylum Actinomycetota; class Actinomycetes; order Propionibacteriales; family Nocardioidaceae; genus Nocardioides. The sequence continues at coordinate 125,510 of CAWGHQ010000009.1, forward strand.
CGCCAGTCCAGCATCGGCGAGAGCCGGACGCCGTAGAACAGGTTGCGGGTGCCCAGCAGCAGCGCGGTCAGCGCACCGGACGCGGGGGCGCCGCCGGTGGCCAGCACTCCGACGAGTGCGAACTGCGACGCCCCGGTGAACATCAGCAGGGACAGCGCGCACGCCTGCGCCACGTCGAGCCCGGTCGCGACGCAGACCGCACCGAAGGAGACGCCGTAGGCGCCGGTGGCCAGCCCGACCCCCAGTGCGTCCCGTCGGATCGCGCCGTCGTCCACCTGCCCGTCAGCCGCCCGTGCCGCGCGACTCAGGCCAGGGCCGTGTGGAGGCGGACCTGCCTGGCCCGTGCACCACCGGGGCCCTCGAGCTCACGGTGCGCCGAGTCGGCGGCCCACCCGGCCTCGGTGAGGAACCGCCGGCGCGCGTCGTCCTCGGAGAGCACCCAGGTGACGGCCCGCTCGAAGCGATCGGCCACCAGGGTGTCGGCAGCGGCCTGCAGCAGCCGTGAGCCGTGCCCGAGCCGGCGCTCCCGCGGGTCGACGGCCAGCTCGAGCAGCTCACCGTCGACGACCGGGTCGCGGTCGGGGTCCTCGGCCGGGCCGGTGAGCGCAAGACCGACCACGCGGTTGCGCTCGAGGGCCACCAGGACCCGCTGGCGGGCGTCGCCGGGACGGGCGAGCGCCTGGCGCCACACCGCGGTCGCCTCCTCGAGGGCCTCCGGGCCCGACGGGATCTCCTCGGCCGCGACGAGGCCGACGTACTGGTCGGCCCAGGTGCGCAGCTGGAGCGCGGCGACGGCCGGGGCGTCGTCGGCCCAGGCGACGCGCACCGAGACGTCGGCTCCGGGGGTGGGCATGGGGCCATGCTCCCAGGTCGGTCGGCGTGGCTAGGCTCGGGTCCATGGAGACACGCAACCTCGGCACCAGCGGCCTGAAGATCTCGGCCATCTCGTACGGCAACTGGCTCACGCACGGCTCCCAGGTCGAGGAGGACGCCGCACTCGCGTGCGTGCGCCAGGCCTTGGAGGAAGGCATCACCACCTTCGACACCGCCGACGTGTACGCCAACACCGCAGCGGAGTCCGTGCTCGGGCGTGCGCTGAAGGACGAGCGTCGCGAGGGCCTGGAGATCTTCACCAAGGTCTACTTCCCGACCGGTCCCGGTGGCCACAACGACCACGGGCTCTCCCGCAAGCACATCTCCGAGTCGATCGAGGCCTCGCTGCGCCGCCTCGGGACCGACCACGTCGACCTCTACCAGGCCCACCGCTACGACCACGAGACGCCGCTGGAGGAGACGATGGAGGCCTTCGCCGACGTCGTGCACAGCGGGAAGGCGCTCTACATCGGCGTCTCGGAGTGGCGAGCCGAGGAGATCCGCGCCGCGCACGCGCTGGCGCGCGAGCTCCGGATCCCGCTGGTCTCCAACCAGCCGCAGTACAACATGCTCTGGCGGGTGATCGAGGCCGAGGTCGTCCCGACCTGCGAGGAGCTCGGCATCGGCCAGGTGGTGTGGTCGCCGATCGCCCAGGGTGCGCTGACGGGCAAGTACCGCCCCGGGCAGGACCACCCGGCCGGGTCTCGGGCGACCGACGAGAAGGGCGGCGCGGACATGATCTCGCGCTGGATGAAGGACGACGTCCTCGAGCGCGTCCAGAACCTCGCGCCGATCGCCGAGCAGGCCGGGCTGAGCCTGGCCCAGCTCGCGGTGGCCTGGGTGCTGCAGAACCCCAACGTCTCCTCGGCCATCATCGGCGCGAGCCGTCCCGAGCAGGTCACCGAGAACGTGCGGGCCGCCGGGGTCCGACTCGAGCAGTCGGCCCTCGACGCCATCGACGAGGTGCTCGGTGACGTGCCGGAGACCGACGCGGCCAAGACCCGGTCCCCGGCCACCCGCGACTTCGGCTGAGCCGAGCCGGGGCGGTCGCCTCTGCGGGGTGGGGTCCTCTCAGCGGTAGCGCTCGGGCAGGCGCTCGCCGACCTTCACCTTGCTCTTGGGCAGGCGCATGAACCGCATCTGCATCGAGCGGCTCACCGCGTACCAGGTGGTGCCCTTCGTGGACGTCTCCGGGAAACGACGCGACAGCTCGCGTCCCAGGCGCAGGCGCAGCAGCAGGACGTCGACGACGATCAGGAGCAGCACGGCGACCATCACCGAGCTGCCGATCCGGACCAGCGCCGGCTGCCCCGAGTAGGTCAGCACGGTCGTGATCAGCACGACCGGCAGCACGACCTCCAGGAAGGCCAGCCTGCTGTCGACGAAGTCGCGAACGAAGCGCCGCACGGGGCCCTGGTCGCGGGGCAGGAGGTGCCGCTCGTCGCCGTTCTTCATCGCCACCCGTGCCTTGGAGGCGTTCTCCTGCCGGGACTTGCGCTGGGCCGCGGCGACCTCCTTGCGCCCGCGCGGCACCTTGGCCCGCTCGCGGGCGGCCGCCTCGGCCTCCTTGCGCGTGGGCGTGGGCCGACCCTTGCGGGCGCTACCGGCCGGCCCTGGCTCGGTGAGCGGACCGGGCGCCCCGGTGGAGGGTGCGGTGGGAGTCTCGGAGGACGTGCGGCGACGGAACAACGGGGCCTCTGGGTTCGCAGCTGATGGGGCTGCTCGATCCTAGCCGGGGCAGGGTGGGACGGCCCGCTCCCTCGCCCTCGCCCCCGTTGCCGTCGCGCCGTAGGCTGGGCGCGTCGGCCGGTCCTCGGGCCCGCCCTTGAACAGTGTCGCCATCGAACTGCCCCGCCCCGTCCCACCCAGCCTGGAGAGGCACCGTCGCCGTGAGCCTGATGAAGCGCATGAGCATGATCTTCCGGTCGAAGGCCAACTCGGCCATGGACCGAGCCGAGGACCCTCGCGAGACCCTCGACTACAGCTACCAGCGCCAGCGCGACCTCCTGATGAAGGTCCGGCGGGGGGTCGCGGACGTCGCGACCAGCCGCAAGCGGGTCGAGCTGCAGATGAACCAGCTGCAGCAGCAGTCCGACAAGCTCCAGCAGCAGGCCGAGAAGGCGATCTCGATGGGTCGCGAGGACCTCGCCCGCGAGGCGCTGACCCGCAAGTCGGGAGTGACCGGGCAGATCACCGACCTCCAGGCGCAGTACGCGCAGCTGCAGGGCGAGGAGGAGAAGCTGACCCTGGCCCAGCAGCGGCTCGGCGCCAAGGTCGAGTCCTTCCGCACCCGCAAGGAGACGATCAAGGCCAACTACACCGCGGCCGAGGCCCAGACCCGCATCAACGAGGCGATGTCGGGCATCGGCGAGGAGATGGGCGACGTCGGTCTGGCGATCCAGCGCGCCGAGGACAAGACGGCCACCATGCAGGCCCGTGCCGGCGCGATCGACGAGCTGATCGCCTCCGGGGCCCTCGACGACGCCTCGACCACGAACCGCGGCGACGACATCAGCCGCGAGCTCGAGGCGATGAGCTCGCAGTCCGACGTCGAGAGCGAGCTGGCCCGCCTCAAGGGGGTCACGGCCGCCGAGCAGCCCGATGCCCTCGAGCCCGGCGCCGGTGAGGGTGAGGGTCGGCCATGATCGTGCGCATCCTCGGCGAGGGCCAGTACGACGTCTCCGAGAGCGCCCTGGACCGCCTCAACGAGCTGGACCGGGCGGTCGAGACGGCGGTCGAGGCCGGTGACGACGCCGCGTTCGCCCGGGCGCTCGCGACGCTGCTCGACGGCGTCCGCACCGTCGGGGTGGCCCACGAGGTCGACTCGCTGGACGAGTCCGACCTGATCCTGCCTCCCTCCGACGCGACCATCGGCGAGGTGCAGCACCTGCTGGGCGACGAGGGGCTCATCCCCGGCTGAGCCGTCGCGACGCGCCCGCCGGCGGTTCTCATCTCCCTCTTGGGAGAGCAGGGGATGATGGACCCATGGCACGCACACGCTTCGTCGGCGACGCCGGGCTCACCGCCCGGATGACCCTGGTCCTGTTCCTCCTCGGTGGGCTCTTCGTGGCCCTGATCGCCTCCCTCATGGTGATCTTCGGTCGCTCGGGGGGCCCGGGGGTCGTGCTGCTGATCGGGCTGGCCGGCCTGGGCCTGGTGTGGTGGCAGTGGTACTCCTCCGACACCGTCGCGATGAAGGCGATGCGGGCCCGTGAGGTCACCCCGCAGCAGGCACCCGAGCTGCACGGCATGATCGACCGGCTCTGCGCCCTGGCCGACATGCCCAAGCCTCGCGTCGGCATCGCCGACACCGCGATGCCCAACGCCTTCGCCACGGGCCGGTCGCCCCAGCGCTCCGTGGTCGTGGTGACCACCGGCATCATGAACCGATTGAGCGCCGAGGAGCTCGAGGGCGTCATCGCCCACGAGCTCTCCCACGTCGCCCACCGTGACGTGCTGGTGATGACGGCGGCGTCCTCGGCCGGCATCCTCGCCGGGATGCTGAGCCAGGGCGCCCAGTACGGTGCCCTGTTCGGCGGCATGGGCCGGCGCGACAACAACAACTCCGGCGGCGTCCCGATCTGGTTGGTGGTCCTCGCCGTCAGTCTCGTGACCTACGCCGTCAGCTTCGTGCTGCTCAAGCTGCTCTCGCGCTACCGCGAGCTGTCGGCCGACCGCGCCGGCGCCTACCTGACGATGAACCCGCAGGCGCTGGCCTCCGCGCTGCAGAAGATCACCGGTGACATCAGCACGATCCCGAAGAAGGACCTGCGCTCCGCGCAGCCGATGAACGCCTTCTTCATCGCCCCGGCCGTCAGCGGCGCCTCGCTGAAGACGCTGAGCTCGACGCACCCCAGCCTCGAGCAGCGGCTCGAGCAGCTGGCGCAGATCCAGGCCGAGCTCGGGCGCCCGACCCTCTGATGGGCTTCCTCGACGCGATCCTGGGTCGCAGCCGCCCCAAGGCGCCCCAGCTCGACGCCCTGTTCGCGGTCCCGAACGCCGCGCTGGCGATCGAGGCGTCGATGGGGCTGCGCTCCACCGGGGTCGGCTCGGTGTGCTACCGGGCTGCCACGGGGGCCGGCTTCGAGCAGGCCCAGCGTGAGGTGGTCGACCTGCTGGCCGCCTCGTCGAGCGCTCCCGACGTCGACGTCTCCACCGACGGCTTCGGCTTCACCTGGTTGAACGTCACCCACGACGGCGACGACACCGGCGGGCTGTGCACCGACCTCCACGCGGTCAACACCACCCTCGAGGAGGCCGGCTTCGGGCCCGGGCTGCTGTGCTCGCTGGTCGTGTTCGCCGGCGCTGGCCAGCGCCTCGGCCTGGTGTACCTGTACAAGCAGGGCACCTTCTACCCGTTCGTGCCCACCGGTCCCCAGGAGCGCGACAACCTCTTCGAGCTCCAGGCGCGCAACGCGCTGGAGGGCGAGCTCCCGCTCGAGCCGGACATGGGCCGCTGGATGGCCGTGTGGGGTGCTCCCGGGCTGTAGCCCCCGCAAGGCCCGGGGTGGGGCTCGGTCGCGGGATCAGTCGCGGTGCGAGCGGCCGGGCAGGTCGAGCATGCGCCGCAGTGCGACCAGCGCGTCGCGCTCGGTGTCGGGATCGACGTCGATGCGGTTGACGACCGTGCCGGCGACCAACGACTCGAGGGCCCAGACCAGGTGCGGGAGGTCGATGCGGTTCATCGTCGAGCAGTAGCACACCGTCTTGTCCAGGAAGGTGATCTGCTGGTCGGGGTGGTCCGCTGCGAGCCGCTTGACCAGGTTCAGCTCGGTGCCGATGGCCCAGCTCGACCCTGGCGGCGCGGCCTCGACGGTCTTGATGATGAACTCGGTGGAGCCGACCAGGTCGGCCTTGAGGACGACCTCGTGGCGGCACTCAGGGTGCACGAGCACCTGGACTCCCGGGATGGTCTCGCGCAGCTGGTCGACGACCTCGGCGCTGAACCGTCCGTGCACCGAGCAGTGGCCCTTCCACAGGATCATCCGCGCGTCGCGCAGCTGCTCGGTGCTCAACCCACCCTGCGGGAGGTGGGGGTCCCACACCACGCAGTCCTCGAGGGTCAGGCCCATCTGGAGGACGGCGGTGTTGCGCCCGAGGTGCTGGTCGGGGAAGAAGAGCACCTTGCCCCCGCCGGCCGCGTCCGGCTTCTGCGCGAAGGCCCACTCGAGTGCGACGTCGGCGTTGGAGGAGGTGCACACCACGCCGCCGTGGCGACCGCAGAAGGCCTTGATGTCGGCACTGGAGTTCATGTACGTCACCGGGACGACGTCGTCCGCGACCCCGGCGTCGAGCAGGGCGTCCCAGGCGTCCTCGACCTGGCCCAGCCTCGCCATGTCGGCCATCGAGCAGCCGGCGGCGAGGTCGGGCAGGATCACGCTCTGGTCGGGACCCGTGAGGATGTCGGCCGACTCGGCCATGAAGTGCACCCCGCAGAACACGATGAACTCGGCCGCCGGCCGGGCGGCCGCGTCGCGGGCCAGCTTGAAGGAGTCGCCGGTGACGTCGGCGAAGGCGATCACCTCGTCGCGCTGGTAGTGGTGCCCGAGGATGAAGACCCGGTCACCCAGCGCGGCCTTGGCGGCGCGCGCCCGTAGGACCAGGTCGGGGTCGGAGGCCGGGGGCAGGTCGCCCGGGCACTCGACTCCCCGTTCCGAGGACAGGTCGATGCCGCGGCCGAGCGGCAGGAGCGGGAGGTCGACGGTGCTCATGGCCTCAGTCTAGGTGGGCTCACAGCAGCGCCCCGTGGTGCAGGTAGGGCGAGGGTGGGGCCATCCCCCTGACGGCGAGGTAGCCCTCGGTGCGCAGGGACAGGCGCGCCGCGAGCCCGACGTCGATCGCCCACTGGTTGGCCGCTGTGACGTGGGGCACCACGGACTGCGCGGGTTCCTCCAGCTGCCCCGACGGCGCTTGCTCGCGATCGTCTCCGGCCTCCCCGCTGTCGCGCTCGTCGCGCTCGGACCGGCCCTGGGCGGCGAGGGCCGTCCAGAGCAGGGCCTGTGCGGTGCGGGGGTCGCTGGCGGCCAGCAGCGCCAGGGCGCCGTCGGGACCCAGATAGGCGTAGCCGCTCCCGGGGGAGCGCTTCGTGGGCTCGACGACGAGCGGTCGCCAGGTGGTCGCCATCAGCGCGTGGTCGGGGCCGTGGGCCGCGCCCCGGGTGGCGCGGTCGACGTCGTCCATCAGCTCGCGGTCGTCGGGAGTGCCATCGCGGACCCCGGTGACCCGCGGCAGCGTCCCGCGGTCCAGCTGGCCCTCGAGGACCATCTGAGGGTGCAGGCTGAAGCCGGCGAGCCGGTAGCGACGGACGGCCGCCTGGTCCTCGGAGGCCGAGAGCATGCCCCGGGGACAGTCCCGCCCGTGGGCCAGGGCGGCGTCGAGCAGGGACCGTCCGATCCCGCGTCCCTGCTGGCCCGGGTGGACGGCGTAGGTGGACAGGATCCACGTCCCCTCCCGCGCCACCGAGGTGGCCAGACCGACCAGGCCGTCGTCGTCCTCGACCACCCAGCTCCCACCGGGATCGGTGCGCAGGAAGTGCTCCGTCCGGGCGATCCAGACCGCGGCGTGGGCGGCCGGTCGCAGCTCGGGCACCGGCCTGCCGGTGCGCAGGTCGAGGTCGTAGAAGCTCTCGGCGGACAGCCGCTCGGCGAGCGGCACGTCGGCGGGGTGCATCCGGCGGAGGTCGGGGGCGGTGACGGTCACCCGGTCAGCCTAGGAATCAGCGATGATGGCGCGCATGCGAGTTCTCGTGGCCCCCGACAAGTTCGCCGGCACCCTCACCGCGGTGGAGGCCGCCGCCGCGATGGCGCTCGGGTGGCAGCGCCACAGCCCCGCCGACGAGGTCGACCTCGCGCCGATGTCCGACGGTGGCCCCGGTTTCGTCGACGTCCTGCACGCCACGCTCGGCGGCGAGCTGCTGGCGGTGACCGTCACCGGCCCCGGCGGCGACCCCACCCCGGCCACGGTGCTGCGTGTCGCCGAGAGCGCCTACGTCGAGAGCGCGCAGGCCTGCGGGCTCCACCTGACCGGGGGCGAGGGCGGCGAGAGCGCCACGACGCGCGGCGTGGGCGAGCTGGTCGCGGCGGCCGTCGACTCCGGCGCCACCCGGGTCGTGGTCGGGCTCGGCGGCAGCGGCACCACTGACGGCGGGGCCGGCCTGCTCGCCGGTCTGGGCGCGAGCGCCGACGTCGCCCTGGACGCCGGGCCGGCCGGCCTCGCCGGGATCGGCCGGGTCGACCTCGAGCCCGCCCGCGCGCGGGTGCGCGGGGTCGAGCTGGTCGTGGCCAGCGACGTCGACAACCCGTTGACGGGGCTCTTCGGAGCCAGCAAGGTCTTCGGCCCGCAGAAGGGCCTGAGCGAGGAGCGACTCGTCGTGGTGGACGGCTGGCTCGAGCAGCTGGCGGCCGCCACCGACCGGCGGACCGCGCTCGAGCCGGGCGCGGGAGCGGCCGGCGGACTGGGGTTCGCGCTGCTGCTGCTGGGCGGCAGCCGCACCCCCGGGATCGGCCTGGTCGCGGAGGCGGTCGACCTGCTCGCTCGCGCCCGCGGGGCCGATCTGGTCCTCACCGGCGAGGGGGCCTTCGACTTCTCCAGCCGGGCCGGCAAGGTGCCGGCCGGCGTCGCCGACGTCGCGGCGCAGTCGTTGCGCCCCTGCGTGGTGCTGGCCGGGCAGGTGCTGGTCGGCTCCCGGGAGATGCGCGCCCTGGGCGTCGAGTCGGCCTACGCGGTCGTGGACCTGGTCGGCAGCGAGCGTGCCTTCGCCGACCCGGCCGGGGCCGTGGCCGACCTCGCCGAGCGGGTCGCCCGCACCTGGTCCCCGCCGGACCGACCGGAATAACCCCCCGTGTGGGAGCATTGAGACCGGACCAGACCTTTCCTCGAACCCTTGGGAGTCCTTCATGACCGAGCAGGTCGAGACCGCAACCGAACGCCGCACCGACCAGATCAACCTCAGCGCCGTGGCCGCCGGCAAGGTGAGCAGCCTCCTCGAGCAGGAGGGTCGCGACGACCTCCAGCTGCGCATCTCCGTGCAGCCCGGTGGGTGCAGCGGCCTGCGCTACCAGCTGTTCTTCGACGAGCGCACCCTCGACGGTGACGTCGTCACCGACTTCGACGGTGTCCACGTCGTGGTCGACCGGATGAGCGTGCCCTACCTCAGCGGCGCGATGATCGACTTCGTCGACACCATCGAGAAGCAGGGCTTCACCATCGACAACCCCAACGCGACCGGCTCGTGCGCCTGCGGGGACTCCTTCCACTGACGGTGACGACCGCGGCGATGACGAGGGTGGGCCTGCTCCCTCGGTAGGGTGCGGTCCCGTGCCCTCCTCAGAGTCCGGCCCGCTGCTCATCGCGGGCTCCATCGCCACCGACCACCTGATGACCTTCGGGGGCCGGTTCGCCGACTCCCTCGTGGTGGAGCAGCTGGACAAGATCTCGCTGTCGTTCCTCGTGGAGGACCTCGAGATCCGCCGCGGCGGCGTGGCGCCGAACATGTGCTTCGGCCTCGGCCGGCTCGGGGTCCGTGCGGTGCTGGTCGGCGCGGCCGGCGAGGACTTCGCCGACTACCGGTCCTGGCTCGAGCGGCACGGCGTGGACTGTGAGTCCGTCCACGTCTCGACCACCGCCCACACCGCCCGCTTCGTGTGCACCACCGACTCCTCCATGGCGCAGTTCGCCTCGTTCTACCCCGGGGCGATGGCCGAGGCCCGGCTGATCGAGCTGGCCCCCATCGTGGCCCGCGTGGGCGATCCCTCCTACGTGCTGGTCAGCGCCGACGACCCCGAGGCGATGCGACGGCACACCCAGGAGTGCCGCCAGCGCGGGTACCGCTTCATCGCCGACTGCTCCCAGCAGCTCGCCTTCTCCGACGGCGAGCTGATCCGGTCCCTGGTCGACGGGGCCTCCATCTCGTTCTCCAACGAGTACGAGTCGCACATGATCGAGCAGAAGACCGGCTGGTCGACCCAGGAGATCCTCTCCCGGGTCGGACTGGTCGTCACGACGCTGGGGGCCCAGGGCGTGCGCCTGAGCCGGGACGGCGAGCCCGACCTCGTCGTGCCGGCTGCGACCGACGTGGCCCCGGTGGAGCCCACCGGGGTAGGCGACGCCTTCCGTGCAGGCTTCCTGGCCGCTCTGAGCTGGGGCCTCGGGCTCGAGCGGGCCGCCCAGGTCGGCTGCGTGCTCGCGGCCTACGTGGTGGAGACCGTCGGCACCCAGGAGTACTCCTTCAGCGCCGAGCACTTCCTGGGCCGGCTCGAGGCCTCCTACGGAGCCGCCACCGCGGCCGACGTGGCCCCGCACCTGACCTAGGACGGGCCCGAGAGCTGGTCGAGCCCGGTGGAGCGGGCCAGCAAGCGGCTCACCCGCGGCGGCGGACCCGGTAGCGAGGGGCGCCGTCGTCGGCGGCGTCCTCGCCGAGGTACTCCTGCTCTCGCATCCGGCACCAGGCCGCGACGTCGTGGCGGGCCGCGGGGTCGGTGGCCACCACCGCGACCACGCCTCCCACCGCGACGTCCGTGAGGTGGCGGGCCAGCTCGATGACCGGGAGCGGGCAGCGCAGCGTCCGGCAGTCCAGCTCGAGGTCGGGCGGTGCGGCCGCAGGCCCTGGCGCCGCGCTGCTCACAGGCCGACCTCGGCGCGGATCGCGGCCACCACCTCGGGCAGGGCGGCGCACAGCGCCTCGACGTCGACCGCCGCGGTGGTGCGGGTCAGCGCCACCCGGACGTTGCCGTGGGTCAGGGCCCCCATCGCGGCCAGCACGTGGCTGGGCTCCAGGGTCGAGGACGTGCATGCCGAGCCGCTGGCCACCTCCAGGCCCCGCCGGTCCAGCGCGCGCACCAGTGCCTCGCCCTCGACGTAGAGGCAGGAGAAGGTGACCAGGTGGGGGAGCCGGTCCACCGGATCGCCGACCACCTCCGTGTCGGGCACCGCGGCGGCGGCGACGCGCAGCCGGTCGACCAGGGCGTGCTGGCGCCGTGCGGTCTCCTCACGCTCGGCCACCACGGCCTGGAGCGACGCGGCGGCCGCCAAGGCCGCCGGCACGTTCTCGAAACCGCTCGCGCGCTCGTCGACCCGGTCGTCGGGCGGGAAGGGTGAGCGCCAGCGCGCGCCCTTGCGCACCAGCAGGACGCCCACCCCGGCCGGCCCGCCCCACTTGTGGGCCGACGCCGCGGCGGCCGACCAGCCGTCGGGCAGCGCCGCGCGCCCGGCGGCGGCGCAGGCGTCCACGAACAGGGGCACCTCCCCGAGGCGCTCGGCGACCTCGGCGACCGGCTGGGTCGTGCCGACCTCGTGGTTGGCCGCCTGGACGGCTGCCACGGCCACGCCGGGACGGCGGACGGCCGCGACGAAGGCGTCGAGGTCCAGGCGGCCCTGGGCGTCGACCCGGACGGACTCCGTGGGCCCGGCCCAGGCAGCCGCGTGGAGCACGGCGGAGTGCTCGACGGCGGTGTGGACGACCCGTTCGCCGGCGCGGCGGCGCGCCGCCCGCAGACCCAGCAGGCCCCGGTGGACCGCCTCGGTGCCCGACGAGGTGAAGCTCACCTCGTCTGGACGGACGCTGAAGGACTCCGCCACGACCTCGCGTGCGTTCTGCAGCAGCAGGCGGGCGCGACGGGCGGAGCCGTGCAGCCGGCGGGGGTCGGCGTGAGCGCTCCCGCCGGCGTCGAGGGCGGCCAGCAGGGTCTCGCGGGCTGCCGGGTGCAGCGGCTCGGAGGAGGCCGCGTCCAGGTAGGCGCTCACCGGCGCAACCTAGCCGGTCGTCGGACCGGTGGGGGTGGCGCCCGTCCGGCCCCGGTGGCGTACTCTTCGAGCAGTTCGTGACCTCCTGAGAGGAAGGCCTATCCGTGGGTCTGCAACTCCCCGAGCACCGGGTTCCCGCCGCGCGTCGTGCGCGTGGCGCGGTCCTCGTGCTGCTCCTCCTCGGCGGGGCACTCGTCCTGGCCGGCTGCTCCTCGGACTCCCAGGCGGCACGCCTGGGCATGCCCGACCCCATCACGGTCGAGGGCGAGTCCACGCTCGCCCTGTGGCAGGGCGCCTGGATCGCCGCGCTCATCGTGGGGGTCGCGGTGTGGGGCCTGATCCTCTACGCCGTGTGGCGCTTCCGCCGCCGCAGCGACGACGAGATCCCGGTGCAGACGCGCTACAACCTGCCGCTGGAGATCTTCTACACCGTCTTCCCGGTGATCATGGTCATCGTCTTCTTCTCCCACACCGTGCGGGTGCAGAACGTCCTGCTCGACGACTCGCCGCCCGACAACTACGTCACCGTCGTCGGTCAGCAGTGGTCCTGGACGTTCAACCACCCCGACTCCGTCGACGGACGGAACGTCTACGAGATCGGCTCGGGCAACTACATCCCGACCCTCGTGCTGCCCGTGGGGGAGACCACCCGCTTCACCCTGCACTCACCCGACGTCATCCACGACTTCGGCGTCCCCGGCTTCGTGATGAAGATGGACGTCGTGCCGGGCCAGGAGAACCAGTTCCAGGTCACGCCGAAGACCGAGGGCGACTACGCCGGCAAGTGCTACGAGCTCTGCGGCGTCTCGCACTCGCGGATGCTCTTCAACGTCAAGATCGTCTCGCCCGAGCAGTACGACGCCTACCTGCAGCAGCAGGCCGAGAGCGGCAACATCTCCGACGAGCCGATCCTGGGTGGGTCGTTCGCCGACACCCAGGTCGGGCTCGAGCCGACCGAGGAGGGATAGCAGTGACCGCCACCGCCGCACGCCCCACCGCTGCCTACGTCCCGGCCCGCAAGCCGCTGGGTCAGCAGCTGGTGCGCCTGATGACCACCACCGACCACAAGCTGATCGGCAAGCTCTACCTGACCACCTCCTTCGCCTGGTTCCTCGTGGCGGGGGTGATGGCCCTGCTGATCCGCTCCGAGCTGGCCTTCCCCGGCTCGCAGATCGTCAACGACGAGCTCTACAACCAGCTCTTCACCATGCACGGCACGATCATGCTGCTGCTCTTCGCGACGCCCCTGTTCTTCGGCTTCGCCAACGTGATCATGCCGATCCAGATCGGCTCGCCCGACGTCGCGTTCCCGCGGCTGAACATGTTCAGCTACTGGCTCTTCCTCTTCGGCGGGCTCATCGCCGCCTCCGGGTTCCTCACACCCACGGGCGCGGCCGACTTCGGCTGGTTCGCCTACGCGCCGCTCTCGGACTCGATCCGCTCGCCCGGGGTCGGCGGTGACCTGTGGATCATGGGCCTGTGGATGGCAGGGCTCGGCACCATCCTGGGTGCGGTCAACTTCATCACCACGATCATCTGCATGCGGGCCCCCGGCATGACGATGTTCCGGATGCCGATCTTCGTCTGGAACACCCTGGTCACCAGCCTCCTGGTGCTCATCGCCTTCCCCGTGCTGGCCGGCGCGCTGCTCTCGCTCGAGGCCGACCGCCAGCTCGGCGCGCACGTCTTCGACACCGTGCACGGAGGCGCGATCCTCTGGCAGCACCTGTTCTGGTTCTTCGGCCATCCGGAGGTCTACATCATCGCGCTGCCGTTCTTCGGCATCGTCACCGAGATCCTCCCGGTCTTCAGCCGCAAGCCGATCTTCGGCTACGTGGGTCTGGTGGGCGCCACGCTCGGCATCGCCATCCTGTCCGTGGCCGTGTGGGCGCACCACATGTTCGTCACCGGCTCGGTGAACCTGCCCTTCTTCTCCGGCATGACCTTCCTGATCGCCGTGCCGACAGGGGTGAAGTTCTTCAACTGGATCGGCACGATGTGGGGGGGATCTCTGTCCTTCGACACCCCCATGCTGTGGTCGGTGGGCTTCCTGACCACGTTCCTCTTCGGTGGCCTCACCGGCATCATCCTGGCCAGCCCGCCGCTGGACTTCCACGTCTCCGACTCCTACTTCGTGGTCGCACACTTCCACTACGTCGTCTTCGGCACGGTGGTGTTCGCGATGTTCGCCGGGTTCTACTTCTGGTGGCCCAAGATGACCGGCCGGATGCTCGACGAGCGGCTCGGCAAGCTGCACTTCTGGTTGCTCTTCGTCGGCTTCCACACCACGTTCCTGGTCCAGCACTGGCTCGGTGTCGAGGGGATGCCGCGCCGCTACGCCGACTACCTCAGCAGCGACGGATTCACGGGCCTGAACCAGGTCTCGACCATCGGGGCCTTCATCCTGGCCGCCTCGACGCTGCCGTTCCTCTACAACGTCTACGTCTCGCGCAACGGCCCGAAGGTCGAGGTCGACGACCCGTGGGGCTGGGGCCGCTCGCTGGAGTGGGCCACCAGCTGCCCGCCGCCGCGACACAACTTCGTGACCATCCCGCGGATCCGCTCGGAGTCGCCGGCCTTCGACCTGCACCACCCCGAGATCGTGGCCATGGAGATCGAGGACAATCCCGCGGTCCGCGGCGACGGGCCCTCCGACGCCCCGGACATGGAGGGTCGCGCCGACGTGGTCAACGACCGCCGCGACGGCGGCACCACCAGCACCACCAGCACGGACGGGAGCGACCGGTGAAGTCAGAGGCCTGGATCTTCGGGATCTGCACCGTCTTCCTGGTGCTCGTGACCCCGGCGTACTGGTTCGTCACGGCGGCCGGCGCGAGCGGTGGGGACTGGACCGGTACGTCCGCGCTGACCATGACGACTCTCCTGGTCGCGATGGTCACCCTCTACCTCGGCTTCCACGCCAACCGGATGGACCCGCGCCCCGAGGACCGCAAGGACGCCGAGATCGCCGACGGTGCCGGAGAGCTCGGCTTCTTCCCGCCCTACTCGTGGTGGCCGTTGTGGTGCGGGCTCACCCTGGGCGCCATGGTGTTCGCCATCGCGATGACGGCCTGGTGGATGTTCATCATCGGTGCCCTGCTCGGGGCGGTGGCCCTCAGTGGCCTCATCTTCGAGTTCTACCGCGGGGAGCACGCCCACTAGGTCCACCCCGGTGCGCGCCAGCACCTCCGGGCCGGCGTGCTGCGTGTCACGGCGCAGGGATGAGGTCTCCTGGGCCCCGGTTGTTACGCTGGCGGTCGTGGCTCGAGGAGTCGCGACGATCCAGCTGACGACCATCAGCCCATCCTTCTCGTGGGGAGCCCGCTCATGTCCCTCGGCCTCGTGCGTCCGCGCCGGCCCGGTGTCCACCGAACCGCAGTGTTCGTGTCCGCCGCCATGCTCTGCCTGGGTCTGACGGCCTGCCAGAGCGAGTCCAGCGAACCGACCGGTGGCCGCTCCGCCTCCACCGGCGACACCACCTCCTCCTCCTCCTCCACCGGCGGCGGAGGGAACGAGGCCGACGAGGTCCCGGCCGCCAGCGTGCGCACCAGCGTCCGGCCGGGCGCGACCGGCGTCGCCGTCGACACCCCCGTCGACGTCCAGGTGAGCGACGGCACCCTGACCAAGGTCCGCGTGACCTCGCCGGCCGGCGACCTCGCCGGGTCGATGAACAAGCGCGCCACCTCCTGGGCCTCCAGCGACGGGCTCGAGCCGGGCGTCTCCTACGACGTCCAGACGGTGGCCGAGGGCTCCGACGGCGCCGTCGTCCGCGACACCTCGACCTTCACCACCCAGGCGCTGACCCTGGACCAGCAGACCTACCCCTCGGTCGCGCCGCTGGGCGGCGAGACGGTCGGGGTCGGGATGCCCGTCGTCGTGCGCTTCGACGTGCCGGTCACCGACCGAGCCAACGTCGAGAAGCACATGAGCGTCACCACCGCGCCGCAGCAGCGAGGCACCTGGCACTGGCTCAGCGACTACGAGGCGCACTACCGCCCGGCGTCGTACTGGAAGCCCGGCACCTCCGTCGACGTCGACGTCGACGTCAACGGGGTCGACGCCGGCAACGGCATCTACGGCCAGGAGGACCGCAAGGTCGCCTTCGACGTCGGCGACGCCCACGTCTACAAGGTCGACGCCGCGACCCACCAGATGCGGGTGTTCTCGAACGGGACCCTGCTGCGCACGATCCCGATCACCACCGGCAAGGCCGGGTTCACCACCCGGTCAGGCACGAAGGTCATCGTCGAGAAGTTCGAGAGCAAGACCATGAACTCCGAGACCGTGGGCATCGACAACGACAGCTCCGAGGGCTACAACATCGACAACGTGCAGTACGCGATGCGGCTCACCTACACCGGCGAGTTCATCCACGCCGCACCCTGGTCGGTCTCCTCGCAGGGCGTGGCGAACGTCTCGCACGGGTGCACCGGCATGAGCACGGAGAACGCCGGGTGGCTCTTCGACATGACGCTGCGCGGCGACGTCGTCGAGTACACCGGCACCGACCGCCCGATGACCCTCGACAACGGCTACGGCGACTGGAACGAGTCCTTCGCCGAGTACAAGCAGGGCTCCGCGCTGGGCTGACCGGCCGCACGAGAGCCGTCACGACCGCCACCTCGGCACGCGACGGCCGCCACGTCGGCACACGACGGCCGCCACCTCGGCGGGACGTCAGCGGGGCAGCCCGCTGGACCGCCACCCTCCGGGTCCGTGGGCCAGGGCGACGCGGTGCCGCCGTCCCCGGCTGCGACCACGTCGGCCGCCGCGGCGGCCGAGTGGTCGTGTCCTGACCGACGAGCGCGACGACCGCCAGCAGGGCGGCGACCTCCTCGGGCGTGGGGTCGCCCGCCACCACCCGGAGGACCGGCTGCTCCACGGGGGGCTCCGGGGTCGTCACAGCGGGATGTTCCCGTGCTTCTTGGCCGGCAGCGTCTCCCGCTTGGAGCGCAGCAGCCGCAGCGCCCGGACCACCTCGATCCGGGTCTCGTGCGGGTGGATCACCGCGTCCACGTAGCCCCGCTCGGCCGCGATGTAGGGGTTCGCCAGGGTGGTCTCGTAGTCGTCGATCAGCTCGGCGCGCCGGGCCTCGACGTCCCCGCCGTCCTTCTCGACCGTGGCCAGCTCCTTGCGGTGCAGGATGTTGGCCGCGCCCTGAGCGCCCATCACCGCGATCTGGGCGGTGGGCCAGGCCAGGTTGAGGTCCGCGCCCAGGTGCTTGGAGCCCATCACGTCGTAGGCCCCGCCGTAGGCCTTGCGCGTGATCACGGTGACGAGGGGCACGGTGGCCTCCGCGTAGGCGTAGATCAGCTTGGCGCCACGACGGATGATGCCGTTCCACTCCTGGTCGGTGCCCGGCAGGAACCCAGGGACGTCGACGAAGGTCAGGACCGGGATGTTGAACGCGTCGCAGGTCCGCACGAAGCGGGCCGCCTTCTCGGAGGCGTCGATGTCCAGCGTGCCGGCCAGCTGGGAGGGGTTGTTGCCGACGATGCCGACCGAGTGGCCCTCGACGCGGCCGAAGCCGACGACGAGGTTGGGCGCGAAGAGCTCCTGGACCTCGAGGAACTCCTCGTCGTCGAGGACGGCGCCGATCACGTCGCGCATGTCGTAGGGCTGGTTGGGGGAGTCGGGGATGAGCGTGTCGAGCCCGCGGTCGAGGTCGCCGACGCTGAGGTCGGCCTCGTCGTCGTAGGCGGGGACCTCGTCGAGGTTGTTCTGCGGCAGGAACGACAGCAGCGCCCGGACGTACTCGATCGCATCCTCCTCGTCGCTGCCGAGGTAGTGGGCGTTGCCGGACTTGGTGTTGTGGGTCCGCGCCCCGCCGAGCTCCTCCATCGTGACGTCCTCGCCGGTGACGGTCTTGATCACGTCGGGCCCGGTGATGAACATGTTCGAGGTGCCGTCGACCATGACGGTGAAGTCCGTGACCGCGGGGGAGTAGACGTGCCCTCCGGCGCAGGAGCCCATGATCAGGCTGATCTGCGGGATCACGCCACTGGCGTGGACGTTGCGACGGAAGATCTCGCCGTAGAGCCCCAGGGACACCACGCCCTCCTGGATCCGGGCGCCGGCACCCTCGTTGATGCCCACGATGGGACACCCGGTCTTGAGGGCGAGGTCCATCACCTTGGTGATCTTCTCGCCGTAGACCTCGCCGAGCGAGCCGCCGAAGACGGTGAAGTCCTGCGAGAACACGCAGACCTGGCGACCCTCGACCGTGCCGTAGCCGGTGATGACGCCGTCGCCGTAGGGCCGGTTCCTCTCCAGGCCGAAGGCCACCGAGCGGTGGCGGGCCAGCTCGTCGAGCTCGACGAAGGAGCCGTCGTCGAAGAGCAGCTCGATCCGCTCGCGCGCCGTCTGGCGGCCCTTGGCGTGCTGCTTCTCGACGGCCTTGGCCGAGCCGGCATGCACCGCCTCGTCGAGGCGGCGGTCGAGGTCGGCGAGCTTGCCGGCCGTGGTGTGGAGGTCGAGGTCCATCTCCGCGGGCGGGACGTCGGTTCCTTCGTCGGGCTGCACGCTCACTGCTGCCGGTCTCCTTCTCGGTGGGGGACCCGCCGCTGGTCTCCGCAGGGGTCCTGCGTCAATGTAGTGCCCGTGACTGCGGAGCCGGGCGCACGCCCACCGGGGGACAGGCCGCTCCTGGACCGGGACCTGCTCGCCTCCCGGACCCGGGACCGGCCGGGCCTGCACCTGCTGGTGGTGGACGAGACCCCCTCCACCAACCAGGAGGCCTCCCGACGTGCGATCGACGGCGCACCCGACGGGCTGGTGGTGGTCGCGGAGCACCAGAGCGCCGGACGCGGGCGCCTGGACCGGCGCTGGCTGACGCCGCGAGGCACCGCCCTCACCTTCTCCCTGCTGGTCCGACCTCGACGTCCGGCCCGGGCGTGGCCGTGGCTGCCGCTGCTGAGTGGTCTCGCCGTCAGCGAGGCCCTGCGGGCCGAGGGCTTCGAGGCGGCGGTGAAGTGGCCCAACGACGTCCTCATCGGACCCGCGAAGGTGGCCGGGATCCTCGTCGAGCGGGTCGAGACCCCCCAGGGGGCCGCGGCCGTGATCGGGGTGGGCCTCAACGTGGGGCTGCGGGCCGACGAGCTGCCCGTCCCGACGGCGACGTCGCTGGCGATCGTCGCGGGCCAGCCGGTGGACCGCTCGGCGGTCCTGGTGCGGCTGCTCACCACGTTGCGGACCGCCTACGACGCGTGGCACGACGGCGGCGACGAGGCGGCGGCCCGGCTGCTCGGGGCCTATGCCGATGGCCTGCGTCACCGTGGGGTGCCGGGTCCGGGTCGCGCTGCCCGACGGCAGCGACCTCGTGGGCGAGGCGACGACGGTCGACGCCGGAGGGCGGCTGGTGGTGCGCCGCGACGACGACGGCGTGGTCGCCGTCTCGGTCGGCGACGTGGTGCACGTGCGGCCCGCGGGCTGACACACTGCGAGCGTGGCCCTCTCACCCAAGCACCTCAACGACGGCGAGCGCATCGTCGTCTCCGAGCGCACCCACCCCAAGGCCCTCCTCCTGCCGGTGCTCGCCCTGGTGGTCCTCCTCGCCGTGGGCGTGACCGGCGAGGTGCTGGTCGACAACGACGTCGCGGGCTGGGTCGTGTGGGCCCTGGTCGCGATCGGCGTGCTCTGGCTCTTCGTGTGGCCCCTGCTGGAGTGGCTCACCGCGACCTACACCGTCACCGACCGCCGCCTGATCACCCGGCAGGGGGTCATCACCACCACCGGGCACGACATCCCGCTCTCCCGGATCAGTGACGTCGCCTACGAGCGCGACCTGATCGACCGGATGCTGGGCTGCGGGACGCTGGTGATCAGCGACGCCAGCACCCACGGCCAGGTGATGCTGCCCGACATCCCCCACGTCGTCGAGGCCCAGCGCCGTCTCAACGACCTCTTGCACGGCTTGGACCAGCGCCCCCGTGGACCCGAGGCCGGCCACTGAGCGGCGAGCTGCAGCCGGACGGGCTGCCCGACCCCGAGGACGCCACCGAGCGTGCCGTCCTGCGCGAGCAGCCGGTCTTCGACGCCGACGAGCTCGCCGAGCAGACCGGGGTGCCCGTCAAGGAGACCCGACGGTTGTGGCGCGCCCTCGGCTTCCCCGAGCACGGTGCGGCGCGTGCCTTCACCCAGTCCGACGCCGACACCCTCTCGGCGTTGGCCGGTCACGTCGAGTCCGGGCTGCTCGACTTCGACCTGGCGGTGGCCACCACCCGCGCCATCGGCCAGACCATGGCCCGGCTGGCCGACTGGGAGGTCGGGACCCTCGTGCACCGCATCGAGGAGCACGACACCCCGGAGACGGACTCGGTCGAGCGGGTGGGGGAGGCCACGCGGCTGGTCGGTGACCTGAGCGACGCCTTCGAGGACCTCCTCGTCTATGCCTGGCGACGGCACCTGGCCGCCGCGCTCGCGCGCATCGAGGCCCTCGGCGCCAACGCGGAGGACCTGCACACCACCGAGGTGAGCGTCGGCTTCGCCGACATCGTCAGCTTCACCGCGCTGTCCAACCAGATCTCCCGGGAGAAGGTCGGCGACCTGGTCGAGCTCTTCGAGTCCCGGTGCGCCGACGTCGTCGCCCAGCAGGGCGGCCGCGTGATCAAGAGCATCGGCGACTCCGTGCTGTTCGTGAACAGCGACGCGATCCGGGCCTACGACACCGCCGAGGGCATCATCAACGTCATCGGGCGCGATGCCCGGATGCCCGACGTCCGCCTCGGCCTGGCCAGTGGATCGGTCGTCCTGCGCCTCGGTGACGTCTTCGGACCCCCGGTCAACCTCGCCGCCCGGCTGACGGCCGTGGCCCGGCGCAACCGGATCATCATCGACGCCGCCACCGCCGAACGCCTGCCGAGCGACGACTTCGAGACCCGGCGCCTGCCGGCGCGCCCCGTGCGCGGCTTCGGGCTCGTCGAGCCGCTGGTCGTCCGGCGTCGCTGAGCCGGGCCGCCTGCCGCGCCGCGGTGACCAGACCACCGGGACCAGAATGTGCGGCTGCCTGCCGCGGGGCCCGCAGGCGCCTAGGTTGAAGGGGTGCTTCAGGTCCAGGACGTCCGCGTCGACCCCGACCAGCGCCGCGTGTGGCGCGGCGGGGTGGAGGTCGCGCTCTCGCGCAAGGAGTTCGACCTGCTGAGCCTGCTGGTGGCCCACGCCGGCGAGGTGGTCACCCGCGACACGCTGATGCGCGAGGTCTGGCAGACCACCTGGTGGACCTCCTCGAAGACCGTCGACGTGCACCTCGGCTGGTTGCGACGCAAGCTCGGCGAGGACGCCCGTCGACCCCAGCTGATCACCACCCTGCGCGGTCGCGGCCTGCGCTGCGAGACGGCCCCGCCCGTGCTCGTCCAGCCGGTGGCCTGACACCCGACCGGTGCCGTCGCGTCGGGGCCGCGGGCACCGGTGCCCTAGGGTTTCGGCGTGCCCCAGCCTGCCCCGGTCCTCGCCGTCGTCGGTGGGGGCCAGCTCGCCCGGATGATGGCCCAACCCGCGATCGCCCTCGGGCTCCCGCTGCGGTTGCTGGCCGAGGCCGACGGCGTCTCGGCGGCGCAGGTGATCCCCGACCAGCGGGTCGGCGACTACCGCGACCTGGCCACCCTGCGGGAGGTGACCCGCGGCTGCGCCGCCGTCACCTTCGACCACGAGCACGTGCCGACCGCCCACCTGCACGCCCTGGTGGCCGACGGCCTCGCGGTGCGCCCCGGGCCCGACGCGCTGGTCCACGCCCAGGACAAGGCCGTCATGCGCAGCCGCCTCAGTGCCATGGGCGTGCCGTGCCCGCGCCACGCGCTGGTGACCCACCCCGAGGAGGTCGCCGCGTTCGGCTTCCCGTGCGTGCTCAAGACGACCCGCGGGGGCTACGACGGCAAGGGGGTCTGGACGGTCCGCTCGCCTGAGGAGTGCGCGGAGCCGTTCCGGGCGGCCGAGTCCGCCGGCGTGGCGCTGCTGGCCGAGGAGCTCGTCGACTTCCGCCGCGAGCTGTCGGCCCTCGTGGTGCGCTCGCCGAGCGGTCAGGCGGCCGCGTACCCGGTGGTCGCCTCGACGCAGCGCGACGGGATCTGCCACGAGGTCGTCGCACCGGCCCCGGACCTCGACCCGGACGTCGCGACGCACGCCCAGCAGCTCGCGCTGCGCGTCGCCGGCGAGCTCGACGTCGTCGGCGTCCTTGCGGTCGAGCTGTTCGAGACGCACGAACCGGTGGCGGGGTCGGGCGGCGCCGGGCACCTCCTGGTCAACGAGCTCGCCATGCGACCGCACAACACCGGCCACTGGACCCAGGACGGAGCGGTGACCTCGCAGTTCGAGAACCACTTGCGGGCCGTGATGGACCTGCCGCTCGGGTCCCCGGCACCACGGGCGAGGTGGACGGTGATGGTCAACATCCTGGGCGGCGCGGACCCTGGGGTCGGTCGGCTCTACGACGGCCTGCCCCACGCCCTGGCCCGGGACCCCCGGCTGCGCGTGCACCTGTACGGCAAGGACCTGCGGCCCGGGCGCAAGGTCGGCCACGTCAACGCCTACGGCGACGACCTCGAGGACTGCCTGGACCGGGCGCGGCACGCCGCCGCCTGGTTCGCCGGCGACCTCGGCAACGAGAGCGAGTGAGCGCGATGAGCGAGTCGACCACCCAGCACGGTGACGGGCAGGACGGGCCGCAGGTCGGCATCGTGATGGGCTCGGACTCCGACTGGCCGGTGATGAAGCAGGCCGCCGACGCGCTCGACGAGCTCGGCGTCGCCTACGAGGCCGACGTCGTCTCGGCGCACCGCATGCCCGAGGAGATGCTGGCGTGGGGCAAGAGTGCGGCCGACCGCGGCCTCGCCGTGGTCATCGCCGGCGCCGGTGGTGCCGCGCACCTGCCGGGCATGCTGGCCTCCGTGACGCCGTTGCCGGTGATCGGGGTGCCCGTGCCGCTGACCCACCTCGACGGCATGGACTCGTTGCTCTCGATCGTCCAGATGCCGGCCGGGGTGCCGGTGGCCACCGTGTCCATCGGCGGCGCCCGCAACGCCGGTCTCCTCGCGGTGCGGGTGCTGGCCGCGACCGACCTCGACCTGCGGGCGCGGATGAGCGCCTTCCAGGACGACCTGAGACGCGGTGCGCAGGCCAGGGGGGAGGCCGTGCGCGGCGCGACCCGGGGAAGCCGCGGCGGTCGCGCCGGCTTCTAGGCGGCGGTCTGGAGGTGGTGCCCGTCCGGCGAGTCTGCCACGGAGGAGGCGAGGAGGCCGGCGCGCTCACCCCCGGCGACGCCACTCGATGGCCGGGCAGGTGTCCATCACCATGGGGACGCCGGACCCGGTGGTCCGCTCGAAGGCCTCGGCGTCGACGACCCCGAGCTGGAACCAGACCCCTCGGGCGCCGATCGCCACGGCCTGGTCGGCGAACTCCCCGGCCGCCTCGGAGCGCCGGAAGACGTCGACGACGTCGATCGGGAAGGGGACGTCGGCCAGGGTGGCGTAGCCCTGCTCACCGAGCACCATCGGGACGGAGGGATGCACCGGCACGATCCGCTTGCCGCGGGACTGCAGCAGCGCGGCGATCTCCATAGGCCGTGCGGCTCGGATCGCCGGAGAGGCCGACCACCGCCCAGGTCGTGCACTCGTCGAGCATCAGGCCGATCGCGGCGGGGTCCTGCCAGGAGGTCATGAGCGCGAACCTAGACTGCTACTCGTGAGTAACGACTTCCCGCTCTACGACCTGTCCGAGGAGCACCGTGCCATCCGCGAGGCCGTGCGAGCGGTGTGCGACGCCAAGGTCGCCCCCTACGCGGCGACCGTCGACGAGGAGGCCCGCTACCCCGAGGAGGCCGCCGCAGCCCTCCTGGCGGCGGACTTCCACGCCCCGCACGTACCCGAGCAGTACGGCGGAGCCGGGGCGGACGCCCTGGCCACCTGCCTGGTCATCGAGGAGGTCGCCCGCGCCGACGTCTCGGCCTCGCTGATCCCGGCCGTCAACAAGCTCGGCTCCCTCCCGGTGCAGATCGCCGGCAGCGAGCAGCTCAAGCAGACCTACCTCACCCGCCTCGCGGCCGGCGACGGCGGGTTCTCCTACTGCCTCTCCGAGCCCGACGCCGGCTCCGACGCCGCGGCCATGAGGACGCGGGCGGTGCGTGACGGCGACGACTGGGTGCTCGACGGGGTCAAGCGCTGGATCACCAACGCCGGCGTCTCGGAGTACTACACCGTCCTCGCGGTCACCGACCCCGAGCGGAAGACCCACGGCATCACCGCCTTCGTGGTGGAGAAGTCCGACGAGGGCGTCTCGTTCGGGGCCCCCGAGAAGAAGCTGGGCATCAAGGGGTCCCCGACCCGCGAGGTCTACCTGGACCGGGTGCGGATCCCCGGCGACCGGATCATCGGCAGGGAGGGGGAGGGCTTCGACCTCGCGATGAGGACGCTCGACCACACCCGGGTCACCATCGCCGCGCAGGCCGTCGGCGTCGCCCAGGGGGCCCTGGACCACGCCGTGGCCTACGCGCGGGAACGCCGCCAGTTCGGCAAGTCGATCGCGGAGTTCCAGGGGATGCAGTTCATGCTGGCCGACATGGGCATGAAGGTCGAGGCCGCGCGCCAGCTGACCTACGCCGCCGCCGGCCGCTCCGAGCGCGGCGACCCCGACCTGACCTTCTTCGGCTCCGCGGCCAAGTGCTTCGCCTCCGACGTGGCCATGGCGGTCACCACCGACGCCGTCCAGGTGCTCGGCGGCTACGGCTTCACCCGCGACTACCCGCTGGAGCGGATGATGCGCGACGCCAAGATCACCCAGATCTACGAGGGCACCAACCAGGTCCAGCGGATCGTGATCGCCCGTCAGCTGCTCGCCGGGGTGCAGAGCCAGCTCTGAGGGGCGCCTCAGCAGCCCGCGTGGTAGCGGTGGGTGGTCATGGCCGGGCCGTCGGAGACCTGGCGGCCGGGGGCCAGCGAGAAGCCGCGCACCCAGTCGGCGATGGCCTGGGTTCGATTCATCTCCTGGGTGCCCTTGCCGACCATGCTCAGACGCACGGTCATCGGCACGTCGGGAGAGGCGGCCGCGCTGGGCACGGACCCGATCGCGCGACCGTCCAGGAACCAGCTGACGTGGCCAGGAGCGACCTCCACGCCGAAGTGGTGGGTCTGGTCGAGGAACTTGAGATCGTTGGCGGTGCCGACCCAGCGCTTGCCCTGCTCGGCGGACCGGGCGCTGAAGCGGATGGCGGAGTCGTGGGCCTTCAGGGCTGCGATGGTGATGTTGTGGGCGCCGCAGGCGTAGTCCGAGGCCTTCTCCGGGACCAGCTGGACCAGGGTCCGGTAGTCGCGGGTGGTGTTCTCCGTGGACTTCATCCGCAGGCGGACCTCCCAGCGGCCGTAGGGGGAGGCGTTCTCACGCAGGGTCGCCCGGGTGGTCCCGACGTCGCCGGGTCCGTCGACGTTGTCGCGCTGGGAGTCGAGGGTGAGCCCGCCGTTGTGCAGGCTGACGCGGCCGGCGCCGGCGGTGGTGTCCATCCACCATCCGCCCATCCGCGATCCGCGGTACGGGCCGTCGCTCAGCGACTGGCCGTAGTTCCAGGCGAAGTCGAAGAGCGACTGGCCCCAGCCGAAGGTCGAGGAGGAGTTCGTGCCGGCGCTGTGCGTCGGTCCGGGCCGCAGCGCCGGGTCGGGGACCGTCGAGGTGGTCATGGCGGCCGGCGTGGCGCGCGCGGAGGGCTGCGTGCGCCAGTCGGCGGCGGTGCGCACGCTCACGGGCGTCGGGAAGGACGGGAACCAGCCGATCCGGTTGCCGTCGGCGTTCCAGTTCTCCTGACGGACCCGGTAGACCACGGTGCCCGGCCGGTCGACGGTGGGCGTGAAGCGGCCCATCCCGTCGGCGTCGGTGCGGGTGGTCGCCACGTTCTGCCACGTGTTCGCGTAGCCGAGCGCCGACTCAGGGGTCAGGACCCGCTTCTGCAGCGTCAGGGTGCGGCCGGGGAAGACGGGCCCGGGGACGTCGGGGCGACGGGCCAGCTCCGGGGTCGTGTCGACCACGAGGGGGAAGGCCTTGCCGGGGACGGGCCGCGAGGGTGAGGTCAGCGTCAGGTCCTGGGAGTAGGCGTTGAAGAGCACCGGGGGGGTCGCGTGACCGTCGCCGATGACGCGGTAGCGGATGTTGAACATCGACGGAGCGAGGTAGGTGAAGTCGAAGCTGCCGTCGGCGTCGGTGGTGCGCTGGGTGCCCTCCACGTCGTTCCACGTGTCGCCCGGTCGGCCCATGTTCAGCTGGAGGTGGATCGAGCGGCGGCCGGTGACACCGAGGTCGCCGGTCCAGGTCAGCAGCTGCCCGCCGACGAAGGTGCGCGGGGAGATGCCCAGCGCGGGCTCACGGGCGAGCCCGTCCGCGGCGGAGGCAGCAGCGAGCGGGGTGGCCGGGGCGGTCGTGACGACGGGGGCCGCCTGGGCCGAGGTCGGCACGACAGCGAGGACTGCGACGGTGGAGAGGGGGGCGAGGGTGGCGACGAGTGCACGCGTGACGGTCTTCACGGGAGTGTCCAGACGGGGGGGCCGGGGATGGGGGGAGGGGGGTCGTGCGGCGACGCGGGCCTGGGGGGCCTGGGGCGACGGCGTCCACACGGGGGTGTGGCGCCGTCTGGAAGAGCATCGGCCTGCTCGTAGCGGCACTTGAGCCGCAGTTCGACCCGGGCGTGGCGGGCGCGGGTCGAGCAGTCGATCCTGTCGGCGACCACCGCAGCGTGCCACACCCTCTCGCATGAGCCACGCCCGTGCGCAGGGGGGCGGGTCCCCGACTGGGAGTTCGGCAGCATGTGGATCTAGCGTGTCGTGGTGACGACCGAGGACCTCGCGAGGACGCCCACCTCCCTCCTCGCGCCCCACTACCGGGGCGCGACCGTGGGCTCGGTCGCGCTGATCTTCCTGGCCGCGTTCGAGGCGCTCGCGGTCGCGACGGTGATGCCGACGGTGACCGCCGACCTGGAGGGGCGCGAGCTCTTCGCCGTGGCGTTCTCGGCCACGCTGGCCGCGAGCGTCGTCGGCATGGTGGCCGCCGGGTCCTGGGCCGACCGGCACGGGGCCGTGCGGCCGTTGCTGGCCTCGGTCGCGCTCTTCGCGCTCGGCCTGCTCGCCGCGGGCCTGGCGCCCACGATGACGTGGCTGATCCTCGGTCGGGTCGCGCAGGGCCTCGGCCTGGGCGGGCTCATCGTCGCGGTCTACGTGCTGGTGGCCCAGGTCTACGAGCAGGTCGACCGACCACGGATCCTCGGCCTGTTCGCGGCCGCCTGGGTGCTGCCCGGGCTGATCGGCCCCTTCCTGGCCGGCGTCGTGGCCGACACGGTCGGCTGGCGCTGGGTGTTCCTCGGGGTCGTGGGGATCGCCGTCGCGGCCCTGACGCTGCTGGTGCCCACCCTGCGCTCGGTCCCGTCGCGGGGCGACGACGACCCTGACGCCGGCAGTCGGGCCGGCCCCGGCGACCTCGGACGACTCGGGCTGGCCGTGGCCGTCTCCGTCGCGGTGGTGGCGCTGAACCTGGCCGGCAGCCTTCCCGGTGCCGCCGCGGTCGTGGTCGCCGTCCTCGCGGTCGCGGCCGCGCTGGCCGCCGTGCGACCGCTGCTCCCGCGAGGGACCTTGCGCGGCGCTCGTGGCCTGCCGTCGGTGATCGGACTGCGGGGGCTGGTCGCCGGTGCCTTCTTCGCCAGCGAGTCCTACCTGCCCTACCTGCTCCAGGAGCAGTACGGCGCGGCGATCTGGGTCAGTGGGCTGGTGCTGACCGTGGCCACCCTCAGCTGGGCGTCGGCCTCCCAGGTGCAGGGTCGACTGGGCGAGCGGCTGCCCGACGAGGCGGCCCTGCGCACGGGAGCGCTGCTGCTCGCGGTCGGTATCACGATGGTCCTGGTCATCGCCGTGCTGGCCCTGCCGGGCGTGCTCGTCGGGGTCGGGTGGCTCTTCGCCTCGGCCGGGATGGGGCTGATGTTCCCCCGGATCACCTCCGCGGTCCTCAAGCGCACCGCCGTCCAGGAGCGGGGCACCGCCACCTCGGCGATCACGATCAGCGACTCGGTGGGGGCGGCGGTCGCCGTCGCCGTGGTGGGGCTCGCGTTCACCGCCGTCGGCACCGCCGCGGACCGTGCGCCCTTCGTCGCGGTGCTGGGGCTGACCACGGCGCTCTCCCTGGTCGGTGTCGCCGTCTCGCGCCGCGCCTGAGGCACCTCGCACCGCGCCGCCGCGACGGAGCGGGGCGCCGGCGGCGATGCCGGGTCCGAGGCCGGCTGAACCTAGGCTGGTGGAGATGTCCGACGCCCCTGACCGACGCCCCCGCCGCACCTTCGCGGTGATCAGCCACCCCGACGCGGGCAAGTCCACCCTCACCGAGGCGCTGGCCCTGCATGCCCGGGCCCTGGTCGAGGCCGGCGCGGTCCACGGCAAGTCGGGACGCAAGGCGACCGTGTCGGACTGGATGGAGATGGAGAAGGCGCGCGGCATCTCGATCACCTCCGCGGCCCTGCAGTTCGAGTACGACGGCCACGTCGTCAACCTGGTCGACACCCCCGGGCACGCCGATTTCTCCGAGGACACCTACCGCGTGCTCTCGGCCGTCGACTCCGCGGTGATGCTCGTCGACGCCGCGCGCGGGCTGGAGCCGCAGACCTTGAAGCTGTTCCAGGTGTGTGCCCACCGAGGGATCCCGGTGATCACGGTGATCAACAAGTGGGACCGGCCGGGCCTGGACCCCCTCGCGCTGCTCGACGAGATCGAGCAGCGCATCGGCCTGCGTCCGACGCCGATCACCTGGCCGGTGGGGGAGTCCGGTGACTTCCGCGGGGTGCTCGACCGGCGCACGGGCAACTTCGTGGCCTACTCGCGCACGGCGGGGGGCGCGACGCGGGCGCCAGAAGAGCACCACGACGCCGCCGACGCCCACGACCTGCTGGGCCCGGTCTGGGACGACGCGGTCGAGGGACACCAGCTGTTGGCCGCCGACGGCGCCGACCACGACCAGGCCACCTTCCTGGCCGGGCGCACCACCCCGGTCCTCTTCGCCTCGGCCCTGCTCAACTTCGGTGTCGCGCCGCTGCTCGACCTCCTGCTGGCGATCGCCCCGCCACCGGGTCCGACCGCGGCCCTCGACGGTGGCGAGCGCGAGGTGGACGACGACTTCAGCGCGTTCGTCTTCAAGGTGCAGTCCGGCCTCGACGCGAACCATCGCGACCGGCTCGCCTACGCCCGGGTCTGCTCCGGGGTCTTCGAGCGCGGGATGGTGGTCACCCACGCCGGCACCGGCAAGCCGTTCGCCACCAAGTACGCCCAGACCGTCTTCGGCCGCGAGCGCGAGTCCGTCGAGCGGGCCTACCCCGGCGACATCGTGGGGCTGGTCAACGCCACCAGCCTGCGCGTCGGCGACACCATCTACGCAGGTCCAGCGGTGCAGTACCCACCGATCGAGACCTTCGCGCCCGAGCACTTCGCCACCGCGCGGGTGCAGGACACCAGCCGGTGGAAGCAGTTCCGCCGCGGCATCGACCAGATCGACCAGGAGGGCGTGGTGCAGGTGCTCCGCTCGGACCTGCGTGGCGTCCAGTCGCCGGTGCTGGCCGCGGTCGGACCGATGCAGTTCGAGGTGGTCGCGGCCCGGATGGCCAGCGAGTACAACGCACCGGTGGTGCTCGAGCGGCTCGACTACTCCTTGGCCCGGGTGGTGGCCCCCGAGCAGGTGTCCCTGGCGAGCGGGTTGCGCGGCGTCGAGCTGCTCTCACGCTCCGACGGCACGCACCTGGCCCTGTTCCCCGACAAGTGGCGGGTGGCCTCCGTGCAGCGCGAGCGGCCCGAGCTGGTCCTCACCGCGCTGCCGGCCGGCGGCCAGTAGCGCGCGGACTCAGCCTGTTGCCGCGTCGATCAGGGACGGCGGCAGGGCGAGGCCGGGCACCAGCTCGAGCAGCAGGTCACGCACCCGCGCGTCGATCTCGGCGACCACCCGGCGCACGGTGGTCTCGTCCTGGCCCTTCGGGTCCTCGAGCGGCCAGTCGCGGTAGGTGGCGCCCGGGACGAGGGGACAGCTCTCGCCGCAGCCCAGGGTGACGGTCAGGTCGCTCGCGGCGATCATCTCGGGAGTGAGCAGCGTCGGCTGCTCCTTCGAGGTGTCCAGCCCCAGCTGCTCCAGCACCCGGGCGACCTCGGGGTGGACTCGCTCGCCCGGCTCGGTGCCGGCGGAGAGCGCGGTCACTGCTCCCGCGCCGTAGTGCTCGGTGAGGACTCGGGCGACGACCGAGCGGCCACCGTTCGCGCGGCAGGCGAAGACGACCCGGGGAGCCAGTGGTCGGAGGCTGCTCACAGGATCACCGCAGCGCCGGCCACGGCAGGCAGGACGCCGAGCAGCAGCCACCAGGTCGGCAGGGAGTGCCGGTGGATGGCGAGTCCGGCCGCTGCGGCCACCACGCCGAAGGCGCCGGCGATGACCAGCAGACCGACGCGCTCCAGCGTCATCACCGGGTCGATGAAGGCGGCCGCGATGATCAGCCCCACGCACAGGTGCAGGATCGTGGTGACCGCCAGCACGGACATCACCCAGGTCTGCACCCGCGTGAGGCTCGGGGACTCGTTGCGGTCCCGCTGCAGGTTGGCCGGGTCCTGGAGGTGGCGGGGGCGGGGCCGCACCGGCTGGGTCGGGTCGGTCACCTGCTCAGCCGTCGCTGGGCGGTTGCTCGACGGCGGTGGTGTCGAGCTCGCTGACGGCGCTGATGACCTGCTCGAGCGCAGCAGGCGGCAGTGCGCCGGGCTGGGCGAAGACCAGCTTGCCGCCCTTGAAGGCCATCAGGGTGGGGATCGAGGTGATCTGGGCGGCGGCGGCGAGGTCGGGCTGCGCCTCGGTGTCGACCTTGCCGAAGACGATCCCCGGATAGGCCTGCGACGCCTGCTCGTAGACCGGCGCGAACTGGCGGCACGGGCCGCACCAGGCCGCCCAGAAGTCGATGAGCACGATGTCGTGCTCGGTCACGAGCTGCTCGAAGGTCGCGGCCTCGAGATCGACGGTGGCCATGGGGTGATCCTCTCGTAGGGGTCGTCCACCGAGTACAACCGCCTCGCGGCCACGGGTGTTCCTGGCGGGTCCCGGCGGCGGCTACGGTGCCGGCCATGACCACCGGGGAGCACCTGCACGTGACCACCGCCGACGGAACGGCCGAGGCCTACCTGGTGGGTGGGGACGGCCGACCGGGGGTCCTGTTCTTCGTCGACGCGATCGGCCTGCGGCCCCAGATCCGTGAGATGGCCGACCGGATCGCCTCCTGGGGCTACACCGTCCTGGTGCCGCACGTCTTCTACCGGGACGGCTCGGCCGCGGACCTCGCGCCATCGGCTGACCTGCGCGAGCCTGGTGTCCCGCGAGGCGTTCTTCGCCAGCGGGGTCCTGGACCGCGTCGGCGCCCTGACCCCTGACCTGTCCGGACCGGACACCGAGGCGTGGATGGCGACGCTGCTCGGGCGCGCCGGCGACGGTCCGGTGGGCGTGACCGGCTACTGCATGGGCGCCCGCCTCGCGGTACGGGCCGCGGCGGCCTTCCCGGGGATCGTCGGGGCGGTCGGTGGGTTCCACGCCGGGGGACTGGTCACCGACGAGGAGGCCAGCCCGCACCTCCTGCTCGCGGCGAGCACCGCGACCTACACCTTCGGACACGCCGACCAGGACCGTTCCATGCCGCTCGAGGCCGTGGCGACGTTGGAGGCCGCGCTCACCGACGCCGGTCGCCCCCACCTGAACGAGATCTACGAGGGTGCCGCCCACGGCTACACCATGGCCGACACCTCGATGTACGACGAGAGGTCCGCCGAGCGCCACTTCCACGAGCTCCAGCGACTCCTCGACGGGGTGCTGGTGCCCGGCGGGCGGTCGTCGAGCCTCTGAGCTGAGCACCTGCTGAGCTCAAATGACCGGAGGCGTCACATCGGCTGGCTCGAGCAGCCAGCGACTCCTTTCGATTCGCGCACCGGAGGCGCGAAGGATGATACCCGTGTCCGGTGCGCGAACGACCTCGCCGTGGCTGTCGTCTCGCGCGGGAGGACGCTTCCGGCGAGGAGCTCGACCAGGATCGCGCCCTGCCAGGGGTAGGCCTGGCGGCTGCGGTAGGCGTACCACTGCAGCGCACCGCCGGAGGTCCGTACCGTTGCCCGGTGGTCGTCCCAGGCGACGAGCAGGGTCTCGACGGGAAGACCGTGGAAGCCGTTGAGGGCGACGAGCACTGCATGCACGGAGCCCGAGGCGACTGGCTGAGGTCCCCGGTCTCCGGCGAGAGGGGGCGGCGAGGTCCCGGGCGGGATCGCCCCATTCCATCGCTCATCGAACGTTTACTCGATTGTTACCTGCTCGGGTGTGGATAACCCCCTCTGAGCAGCAGGTACTGTCGGCGCACGGTGCGAGAATGAGTCCATGGCCACCACCACCGACACCGGGACCGAGCACCCCCTGCTCGCCGGGGTCCGCGCACTACGCGCCCAGGTCGCCGAGCTCTCGGCCCGCCCGGCATTCGCGTTGGACCCCGAAGCCGCCCGGGCCGCCCTGGTCCAGGCCACGGCTCTGGTGGCGCAGGTCGCGGAGCTGGAGCTGAAGCTGGCCACCCACGCCGACACCGTCGGTGTCGGTGAGGAGTCCGGGGCGACCTCCACCGGTGTGTGGTGGGCGCTGGCGACCAGACAGACCCGCGGTGGCGCCGCGGGCAAGGTCCGCCTCGCCCTCGCCCTGGACGGGCCCCGGTCGCTGACCCGGGAGGCGTTGGCGGCCGGTGCGACTGAACCTGGACCAGGCCCGGGTCATCGTGGCAGCGATCGAGGACCTCCCCAACGACCTCGACCCCACCCTCATCCGCAAGGCCGAACAAGTGCTCCTGGCTGAGGCCGCGATCCACGACGCGAAGGCGCTGCGGGTCCTGGGCGAGCACGTCCTCACGGTCGATCGCCCCGCAGGTCGGTGAGGAACGCGAACGGAAGAACCTCGAGAGGGCCGAGGCGCTCGCGGCGCAGAAGCGCCGCCTCACGATGACCCCCGACGGCAACGGTTCGGTCCATGGGCGGTTCACCCTGCCCGAGGCCCAGGCCCAGATGCTCACCAAGGCCCTCCAGGCGATCGCCGCCCCGAAGCACCGCCACGCCGTCGAGGGGCCTGGGTCCTACACCCCGGGCAGGCCTACACCGCAGCGACTGGGTGAGGCGTTCGCGGAGCTCCTCGAGACCCTCCCCGCCCACGGGCTGCCCAAAGCCGGGCGCACCAGCGCGACCATCGTGGTCACCATCACCCTGGAGAACCTCCTGTCCGGGCTCGGGCACGCGGTCCTGGACACCGGTGGACGCATCAGCGCCACCCAGGCCCGACGCCTGGCCTGCGAAGCCAGGATCATCCCCGCCGTCCTGGGCGGCAAGGGCGAGGTCCTCGACGTCGGCCGCGCCTCCCGGTTCCACACCGGCGGCATCCGCACCGCCCTGGACATCCGCGACAAAGGCTGCACCGCGTCGGGTTGTGACTGGCCACCCTCATGTGCCACGCCCACCACGACCACCCCTGGTCGCTGGGCGGAACCACCAACCTCGCCGATGGTCGACTGCTGTGTCCCCACCACCACGCCCGAGCCCACGACCCCACCTACACCATGACCACCACCGCCGAGAACAAGGTCCTCTTCCACCACCGCACCTAAACCACCCCGGGCCCGCTGCGCTCGCTCCTCGACCACCGTGAGCCTGCGCTCGCTGCTCAACCACCCGGGGGGGCTGGGGTCGGTCTCGACCATCGTGGCGCGGGCTGCGGTTGGTCCCGGAGCGCCGTGGCGGGGTGTGGGGTCAGAGGGAGGGCGGGTGGTCGAAGATGCGGGGTAGGTCGGAGGCCCGGCCGGTGAAGCGCGGCCTTCGCTTCTCGCGGAAGGCGGCGACACCCTCGCGGCCGTCGCCGAACGAGGCGTGGAACATCGCCAGGGAGTCCGAGAGGTGGGCCTCGAGGGGGTCGGCGGCACCGCTGTTGCGGTAGATCAGCTGCTTGGCAAGGCCAAGCGCCACGGGGGAGCGGTCGACGACGAACGAGCGGGCCAGGTCCTGAGCGGCGGCGACGAGGTCGTCCGGTTCGTGCACCGAGCGCACGAGCCGGCCGGCGAGAGCCTGCTCCGCGGTGAGGATGTCGGCGGCGTAGACCCACTCGAGGGCCTGCTGGACGCCGACGATGCGCGGCAGGAACCAGCTCGAGGCCGCCTCCGGGACGATGCCGAGCCTTCCGAAGACGAAGCCGATCCTGGCCCGGGTGGAGGCCAGGCGCAGGTCCATCGCCAGGGTCATCGTCGCGCCGATGCCGACCGCCGCGCCGTTGATCGCGGCGATGACGGGCTTGGGCAGCGCATGGATGGCCAGCGTCACGCGACCCCCGGTGTCGCGGACCCCGTCGTGGTACGGGTTCTCCTCGAGGTGGGCCCGCAGGTCCTCCGGGGTCGGTGCCGCGGTCTCGTCGAGCCCGAAGACGTTGCCCTGCGCCGAGAGGTCCATGCCGGCGCAGAACGCCTTGCCGGAGCCGGTCACGACCACGGCGCGCACGGCGTCGTCCCGGGCGTCGTGGGCGAAGAACTGCTCCAGCTCGCGCGCCATCGTCACCGTGAAGGCGTTCAGCGCCTCCGGGCGGTGCAGGTGCAACGTCCCCACGCCGTCGTCGTCGAGCTCGAAGCGCAGGGTGTCGTACGACGCGCTCACTGCGGGGCCATGCCGCTCGGCGTGCACAGCTCGGCAGGGATGCTCTCGGTGTCGTCGTCGATGATCGCCTGGAACATCTGAGGTGCCCGGTCGGCGTCCCAGTTGACCGCGAGGTCTGCGATCGGCACCCCGCAGGTCAGGCCGCTGTCGCCGTTGACCCTGGTCATCGCGATGGCCCACATGCCGGCCCGCAGCGGACTCATGCCCTCGCCCACGGCGATGGCGGAGGTCGCCCCGAGGTTGAGCCTCCAGTAGCGGAAGGGGTTGAGCACGGTCCAGGGGGACAGTGCACTCCTGCCGATCGCCGAGATGACCTCGCGCTGGTGCTTGGCGCGATCGATGTCTCCCAGTCCCGAGGTGTGACGCGACCGCGCGTAGCCCAGGGCGGTGGGGCCGTCGGCCTCCTGGCAGCCTGCCTTCACGTCGAGGTTGGCCAGCGGGTCCTTCATCGCCTCGGTGGGGCAGATCTCGACCCCGCCGACGGCGTCGATGACGTCGACGAACCCACCGAAGCCGATCTCGACGTAGTCGTCGATGCGGATGCCGGTCTCGTTCTCGAGCGTCTGCACGAGGAGCTCGGGGCCGCCGTAGGCGAACGCGGCGTTCACCTTGGTGGTGCCGTGGCCCGGGACCTCGACGATGGAGTCACGGGGGATCGACATGAGCAGGTTCGGCCCGGACCCGGTGTGCAGCAGCAGGATCGAGTCGGTCCGCTGGCCAGCGGCGTCCCCGGTGCCGAGCTCCTTCCGCTCGGCCTCGCTGAGGTCGCCACGGGAGTCGCTGCCGACCATCAGATAGGTCGTGCCGGGCTGGTCGGCCGGCCGGTCGCCCGACGGCTCGAAGGCGACCTTGTCGACCTTGGTCCACGCGAAGAACGGCACGGCGACCAGGAACACGATCCACAGCAGGAGCAGGATCCACAGGTAGCGCAGCCGGAACCGCGGACGACGTCGGCCGCCGGTCCTGCCGGGCCCGCGCCCAGCGGGACCCGACGGGCCGCCGGGGGTCGGCGCCGGTCGGACCGGCGGGGGGGCCTGACGGGGCGAGGTCGTGGGCAGCACACGGGTCTCGTCGCCAGGAGGCGGGGTCGGCGCGCCCTGGGGACGTGCCTGCTGCGGGATCGCTCGCGTGGCGTCGGGGTCGACGGGTGCGCGGTCGCCGTACATCCAGCCGAACCCGGTGCCACCGCCGTCACCGTCTCCGGCGCCAGGACCGCTGCGGGAGCTGTTGGAGGGGGGACGCTCAGCCATGGGCAGGACGCTACCGTGCGACCTGTGTCCGAGCCGCGCGACGAGCCCCGCGTGCCTTCGGCGCGCACGACCGCCTACGCCCGGGTCTCCCTGGCCAAGATGACCAGCAGCGGCGACGCGAACCTGCTGGGCAACGTGCACGGTGGGGAGATCGTCAAGCTGGCCGACTCGACCGCCGGTGCGGTCGCCCAGCGGCACAGCGGCGGTCCGTCGGTGACGGCCGCCCTCGACGAGATGGTCTTCCTGCGACCCGTGCACGTGGGGGACATCGTCCGCACCCTGGGGCAGGTCAACTGGGCCGGGCGGTCCTCGATGGAGATCGGGGTGCGGATCGAGGCGCAGCCGTGGAACGACCCGTCCGCCGAGGGGCTGCACGTCGCCTCGGCCTACTTCGTCTTCGTCGCCGTCGACCCCGACGGGCACCCCCGGGCGGTCCCGCCGTTGAGCAGCGAGACAGACGCCGACCGGCGGCGACGCCGCGAGGCCGAGATCCGCCGGGCACACCGCCTGGCGCGCAAGACGGAGATCGACGAGGCCCGCCGCCACGCCTGACCCGGCCCTCCCGTCGGGTGACGTCTCCACCCCGCGCCCCGGGACCGGCGCGTCGGAGGCGTTGTTGCCCGTGTGACTGGTGATACTTGCGCGGTACTGACTTCCCCCGGTGCGAAGCGAGGATTCTCCCGATGCCCACGACCGCGCGGTTCTCGACCGCGGAGCGTGCTGCGCGCGTCCGGTTCCGACGCGCGATGTGCCTGATGGCGATGACCCTCGTGGCCCCCGGCTCGGCCCAGCTGCTCTCCGGCAACCGGCGGGTCGGCCGCATCGCCCTACGGACCTGGCTGGCGCTCGTCGTCGTCGTCGTCCTGATCGGTGGGGCGGTGCTGCTGGACCACGGCCTCGTCTTCACCCTGGGCGCGAACACCTTCCTGCTGCTGGTGCTGCGCCTGGGGCTGATGGCCGGTGCGGTCGGCTGGGCGTACCTGTTCGTCGATGCCTGGCGGCTGGGTCAGCCGCTGACCCTGGCGATGCCGCATCGCCGCGCGGTGGTGGGGGTCAACGGGCTGCTCAGCCTGGGGGTGGCCAGCGTGCTGCTGTTCGGGGCCCACCTGGTGGGGGTCCAGCGCGACTTCATCATCACCACCTTCGGCAGCGGAAGTGCCACGGCGTCCACGGACGGGCGCTACAACGTGCTGCTCATGGGCGGCGACTCCGGCGACGGGCGCTGGGGGCTGCGCCCGGACTCGATGACCGTCGCCTCGATCGACGCCGTGACCGGCGCCACCGTGCTCATCGCGCTGCCGCGCAACATGAAGAGCTTCCCCTTCGTCGCGGGCAGCGTCATGGACGAGCAGTTTCCCGAAGGCTTCGACGCCGACTACCTCAACGGCGTCTCGACCTGGGCCGAGGACCACACCGAGCTCTTCAGGGACTCCGAGACTCCTGGCATCGACGCCACCGTCATGGCCGTCGAGGGCATCACCGGTCTGAAGGTGAACTACTGGTCCATGGTCAACCTCGAGGGCTTCAAGAACCTGGTCGACGCGGTGGGGGGAGTGACGCTGACCGTACGCGAGCCGATCCCGGTCGGTGGCCTGGGCGACGACGTCGTGGGTTACATCCCCGTCGGCACCCGCAAGCTCGACGGCATGCAGACGCTCTGGTACGCCCGGGCCCGCGAGGGCTCCGACGACTACTCGCGCATGGCTCGCCAGAAGTGCGTGATGGCCGCGATGCTCCAGCAGCTGTCCCCCCAACGTGTGGTCAGCAACTTCGAGGACATCGCGGCCGCGTCCTCGGAGCTGATCTCGACCGACCTGCCGGCCTCCGAGCTCGACACCTTCATGTCGCTGGCCCTGAAGGCCAAGAGCCAGAAGATCTCGACACTGTCGCTGGTGCCGCCCATGATCAACACCGCCGACCCCGACATCGCCCTGGTCCAGCAGAAGGTGACCGAGACGATCGAGCGGTCCGAGAACCCGCCCGCCCCGCCAGACGGCGGTGGCGGCGGTGGCGGTGGTGGCGGTCAGGGGGGACCGACGTCTGTCACGGGCGGCTCGATCGGCTCTCTCAGCGAGGGGTACGCCGCGAACCAGTCCGGGGACCTCGCCTCGTCCTGCTGAGATGGGCCTCGCGGACCTCCTCGGTCCTGCCACGCCCCGGGTCGACCCTGTGGTCGAGGTAGCCGAGCGCGTCGACCACGGAGAGAGCGAGCCGGTGGGCCTGGCCGGAGACCCCGACCAGGCCACCGCCCGCGAGTGGCCGAGCGCGGTTCCGTGACTGGAGACGCTGGTCCGACCGAAGAACGTACAGTCCCCGGTCTCGGACCCTCACCCCACCCCATCGTCGCAGGTCAGCGGGCCGGGGCTGGCGTGACGAGGGGTGAACTGTACGTTCTTCGGTCGCCGCCGGGGCCCGGTGGGCTCAGCGCAGCCCGCCGGCTCGCAGTGCGGCCACCACACGGTCGTGCACCTCGGCGGAGGCCGCCACGACCAGGGCACCGCCGGCCTTCTGCCGGTGGGGCCGGGTGGGGTCGTAGGCCGAGCCGTCGGCAACGCCGAGTGCACCGCCGGCCTCGGTGAGCAGCAGCGAGCCGGGGGCGTGGTCCCACGGCAGGGCGTTGCCGTAGAGCAGCACGTCGGCCAGCCCGCCCACCAGGCTCGGGTAGTCCACCCCGCAGCAGACCCACGTCAGCTCGACCGGGGAGGTGCCCGGCAGGCGGTGGCCCAGCCAGGGGCGCCGTGACGAGCGCAGCCGCCAGGAGGCCGGGTCGCTGCCGGGCTCGGTGCAGGTCAGCCGCTCGCCGTTGCGCCACGCGCCGGCGCCGCGCTCGGCGACGTAGGCCGCCTCGTGCTGCGGCTGCCAGATCCAGGAGCGCACGACCTCGCCGGAGCGCAGCTCGGCCACCATCACGGCGTGGTCCGGTGAGCCGTGCACGAAGTTCTTGGTGCCGTCGACGGGGTCGACGGTGAAGGCGTGCTCAGCGGCCGAGAAGCGCGCCATCACGGACGGGTCGGTGGCGTGGGCCTCCTCGCCGAGCACCACCGCGTCGGGGTAGGCGCGCTGGAGAGCCGTGGTGATCTCGACCTCCGCCTCGTGGTCGGCGATCGTCACCAGGTCCCCGGGGTTCTTCTCGGAGATCTCCTCAGCGGCCAGCGAGCGGAAGCGTGGGGTGATG
Source organism: uncultured Actinomycetota bacterium (assembly GCA_963822495.1). Classification (GTDB taxonomy): domain Bacteria; phylum Actinomycetota; class Actinomycetes; order Propionibacteriales; family Nocardioidaceae; genus Nocardioides. Next base: position 164,227 of record CAWGHQ010000009.1, read on the forward strand.
ACGCGAGCCGCGACGTCCTGGAGCAGGCCGAGCACGGCGTCAGTGTCCACGTCGGCCACGCTAACGCTCCCGTTAGGGTGGCGGCCGTGCCAGTAGCAGCGGTGGTCGTCACCTTCAACCGGCTCCCGCTGCTGAAACGCCTGCTGGAGCGGCTCACCGAGGTCCCCGGGCTCGCGGAGGTCCTGGTCGTCGACAACGCCTCCACCGACGGGACCGGCGCGTGGCTGGACGGGCTGGAGGGGCTGGACGGGCCCAGCGTGGTGGCGCGCACGCTCGAGCGCAACGTGGGCGGTGCCGGCGGCTTCCACGACGGCCTGGCGTGGGCGATCGAGCGCGGGCACGACCTGGCCTGGCTGATGGACGACGACGGTCTCCCGGAGGCCGGCTGCCTGGCGCGGTTGCTCGAGGAGGACGACCTCGACTTCTGGGGTCCGCTGGTCGTCGACGAGGACGACCCGACGCACCTGGTCTTCCCGATCCGGCTGCCGGGAGGCACGCGGACGGTACGCCGGCTGGACGAGGCCGAGCGCGCCGGCGGCTCCGACGGCCGCATCGAGGACATCGTCATCCCGTTCAACGGCGTGCTGCTGACCCGCGCCCTGGTCGAGCGGATCGGCCTCCCGCGCTCGGAGTACTTCATCTGGGGCGACGACCACGAGTACCGCCTGCGCGCCGAGGCGGCCGGCGCCCGGATCGCGACCGTCGTCGGCGCCCGGGTCCACCACCCCTCCGTCGGTGACCTCGGCACGCCGATGATGGCCGGTCGCACCACCTACAACCACAGCCCGAGCGAGCTCAAGGCCTACTGCATGGCCCGCAACAACACCCTGAACCTGCGCGAGTACAAGGGCTGGCCGCACGTGCTCATGTTCTGGGTCAAGACGGTGTGGTTCTACCTGTTCACCCGGCCCCAGCCGGGGCGGGTGGCGCTCAGTGCCCGGGCGGCGCTGGCGGGGCTCCGCGGCGACTTCACCGGCCACGAGCGGTACCTGAGGTGAGCGAGTCCGTCGCCGTCGTCGTGGTCACCTACAACCGCGCCGACCTCCTCGAGCGGATGCTGGGCGGGCTGCGGGCCTCCCACCACCGGCCCGACGCCGTGATCGTCGTCGACAACGCCAGCACCGATCACACCGCCGAGGTCCTGGCTGCCGCCAGCGGGCGGCTCGACCTCGCCCTGGAGGTCATCACCAGCCCCGACAACCTCGGTGGGGCCGGTGGGTTCAACGCCGGCATGCGTGCCGCCTACGAGCGTGGCTTCGACCGGATCTGGCTGATGGACGACGACGTCGTCCCCGACCCCGGCTGCCTCGGGGTGCTGATGGCCGCCGACGAGGACTGCCTCATGGCGGTGCGCGAGGACCTCACGGGCGCCCTGTGCGAGAAGGCGGCGCTGCGCTTCGACCTGGTCAACCCGCTGGCGCTCAAGCCCAAGACGGCCTCGGTCGAGTCGACCTACCGCGAGCGGGCCGCGATGCCCGAGCGGGTCGTGCTCGAGAACGTCGCCTTCGAGGGGTTCATGGTCCGTCGCCGGGTGATCGAGCGGGTCGGCCTGCCGGACCCGACCTTCTTCATCTTCTACGACGACGTCGACTTCGCCCTGCGCGCCCGACGGGCCGGCTTCACGATCTGGGGCCTGCGCGACGCGGTGCTGGTGCGACAGCTGGCCTTCGACCAGCAGGTCGACGTCACCGGCTGGAAGGGCTACTACATGTACCGCAACCTCTTCGCGGTGCACCTGCGCTACGGCGAGAACGCCGCCGTGCGGGCCAAGCCCTGGCTCATCGCGGCAGGCGTGGTGGTGCTGAGCCCGGTGCGCGGGGGCCGGGCCGAGGCGAGGAACGTGATCCGGGCGGTGCGTGACGCGCGGCGGATGCGGTCTGCGGCATCGACGTCCGTAGACTGACCGACCGTGTCAGCACCTGATCTCGTCATCGCCGGTTCCGGGTTCTTCGGACTCACCATCGCTGAGCGTTGCGCCAGCGAGCTGGGCCTG